>JAJDAQ010000067.1 GCA_029261815.1 Deltaproteobacteria bacterium | reverse complement strand
CGCTGCCGCTCGTCCAGATACGGACGCAACACCGCATACCTACGCGCTACCGACTGCCCGACCTGCCCATCGATCGCCATAGCACAGACGGTAAGTCCCCGGACCCGAAAACCTACGTTACTTCGTCGTGAGTCCTAAGGTTGCCGAGCACCTCGACACCGCCCGCGCCGACGTCCTGGCCTTCACCACCTTCCCCAAGGAGATCTGGCGCCAAATCTGGAGTAACAACCCCCAGGAGCGACTGAACAGGGAGATCCGACGCCGGACCGACGTCGTCGGCATCTTCCCCAACCGCGACGCGCTGATCCGGCTGGTCGGCGCCGTGCTGGCCGAACAACACGACGAGTGGATCGAAGGCCGCCGCTACCTCGGACTCGACGTCCTCAAACGAGCACGCCTGACCACCGTCCCCGACCCCACCACCGCACCCGAGGAGGTCCCCACCAGCGACATCCCCGCACTCAGCGCCTAACAACTACAGAAGATCACCCGAACGCCGCCCAAACACCACGCCTCAGGGCTTGACCGCTGGGGCGCCTACTTCCGACAGGGCAACTCGTCGGCCAAGTTCGGCGCGATCGACTCCTACGTTCATGAGCGGATGGCCATACTGGCCAGCAGGAAACACCGCCGCAGAGGGTTCAACTGGTCCGACCGCTACTCCTGGGAATGGATCGGGACCCTCGGGATCTACCGACTCACTGGAACGGTGCGCTACCCGGCTGCGCATGCCTGACGGCGAACGATGTCGGTGAGCCGTGTGCGGGAGAACCGCATGCACGGTTCGACGGGCGGGGGCTGGACACGGGGCAACCTACGCCACCGGCCAGTCCCCGACCCTACCATGAGCACCGGGCTCGGGGACGGCTCAGTCGTCCGAGTCGTCCCCGTCGTCATCGTCGGAGCCGTCGTCGCTGTCGTCCCCGTCGTCGGAGTCGTCCCCGTCGTCGCTGTCGTCTCCGTCGTCGCTGTCGTCCCCACCGTCGTCGGAGTCGTCCCCGTCATCGAAGGTGACAGCCCCCTTGCCGCCGGTCAGGCCGCTGGGCGCCCGGCCGTCGTAGTCCTCGTCCGGCGAGGTGACGACCTGGACCTCGTCACCGATCTTGAGCAGGTTGAACCACTCCTCGGCGGTGCCCTGAGCGAGCCGCACACAGCCCGCGGAGGCGTTGTCCAGGGTGCCCTGGTGGATGGCGATGCCTCCTGGGGCGAAGAACACCGCGAACGGCATCGGTGCGCCCGTGCAGCCCGGTGCGCCCTTCTTACAGCCCTTGGGCACGAAGAACTCGTTGCTCTTGTGGTCCTTGCTCTTCCGGTTGACGTTGAACGTGCCGAGCGGGGTCTGCTTGCCCTCGCCGCCGCTGCTGATGTTGATCGGGCCGCGGATCACCTTGCCGTTCTCGGCGATCCACCCGGTCTGGTCGTCGAGGTCGATGCAGACCCGCGCGCTGGTGGTGCAGGGGGTGCCCGGCAGCTTCCCGCCGCTCGCGGCGAACGCCGGAACCGACAGATAGGTGGCCAGGGCGCAGGTCACCGAGAGCACGCCCCCCGCCACGATCGCCACCCGACGCCGGCTGCTCATCATCCCACCGCTCAACGCGCTTCCTTCCGAGCCATGTGGCGGACCCCCACCGGTAACCGGCGCGTGATGTCCACCTTCCGTCGATCGGTCAACGACCGAGTGCGACGCTGGTAGCGCAATCTGTGACCGAAACCTGAGGACTCCCCTCATCGAGTGGTGTGCGGGCGGTGTCGGCGACGTGCTAGTGGTCCTGCCTGCTATTTCGCCGGTGCTTGGTCGGTCCATGCGGTCGGGTCGTTGAGGTAGAGGCCGCAGGCGCAGTCGAGGGCGTCTTCGGGGCTGCCGGCGGTGTGTCCGGTGGGCAGGGTGCTGTCTTGGTAGCCGTCGCGGCTGGCGAGGTAGATCGCGAATCCCCAACTGCTCGCGGATCCGCCGTAGCGCAGTCGACACAGTGGCATGATCTCGCCGTCGGGCAGGTGGGCGTCGAGGTAGGCGAACTGGCCGCGGAATCGCACGGTGACCTCCTCCAGCACGGGCCAGCGGCTGCGGGCGTGGCCGCGCACGCGCTGCGCGAGACTGCTTCTGGTGGACGCGGGCGGGGTCGGCATCGGTTCATCCTCCCGGGTCAGGCGGCCAGTTCGGTGGTGGGTGAGGGATCGGCGAGTTGCCGGGCCTCGATGCGGGTCAGCAGGGCCGTCAGGTCGGCGCGGGTGAAGCGCCAGTCGAAGGGGGTGGCGGTGGCGTTGTAGCGGGGCTCGAACGCGGTCAGCCGCGCGGCCAGAGCGTCGAGATCGGCGAAGTCGACGGGCTTGATCACCTTGCGCTGGATGATCGAGAACACGATCTCGATCTGGTTGAGCCAGGAGGCGTGCACGGGTAGGTGGACCAGCTGCGCGTTCGGCCAGGCCTGACCCATCCGGTCGATCGAGCGCTGTCCGGCGTGGCTGGAGCCGTTGTCGACCACCCAGAACACCCGCTTCGCCGAGGCGTAGGGCTCGGTGCTCATGACCTGGTTGACCAGCGCGCCGAACGGGGCGATCCCGGTCTTGGGTTCCACCCGGCCCATCAACCGGGCCCGGTGCACGTCGTAGGCGCCGAAGTAGGCCAGGGTGCCGTGGCGGCGGTACTCGAACTCCACCCGCCGGGTGCGTCCGGGACCGGGCGGCAGCTCGGGATGGCGCCGCGACAGGGCTTGGAGCTGGGACTTCTCATCGGCGCTGATCACATACTCGTCTTCGTCCAGCTCAATCCCGCACCACGTCCGCTCGTACAGATCGAGCACCCGGGCGGCCTTGACCGCGAACTCGGGATCACGCGGGAAGATCCACGAGCGGTGTTGCCAGGGCTTGATCGCGTCCTCGTGCAGCCAGCGTCGCACCGTCGAGGCCGACACCGCCACCACCAGGCCCTCCGCGACCGCCTGCGCGGCCAGCTCGACCGAGCTCCACCGCGACAACGGAACCTCCCGTTCCGAGGGCGGCTCGCAGGCCATCGCCTTGACCTCGGCCACCACTTCCGGGGCGAACGACCGCGGTCGCCCCCTGCCCGGGCGATCTTCCAAGCCGGCCAGGCCGGACTCGTGGTGAGGTTCCCCCCGCAGCACGGACACCTCGGGTGTGGGGTCAGCGATCTTGAGCTGACCGGGTGTGGAGGGTCTCGTAGGTGATGGGGCTGTGCATTCCGATGCTGGAATGGCGTCTGTTCGGGTTGTACCAGCACTCTATCCACTCGAATATCGCCGTGGCAAGCTCGTCGCGGGTGGACCACGCTTTCGAGTCGAGAAGTTCGAGTTGCATCGTGCCCCAGAACGACTCCATCATGGCGTTGTCGTAGCAATCACCGACGGTTCCCATCGAAGCGAGCATGCCGGCGGTTCGTAGGCGTTGTCCGAATGTCCAGGACGTGTATTGTGAGCCGTGGTCGGAATGTAGAATAGTGCGGTCGCCGTCGGGTCGGTTCTCGGGGTGGCGGCGAATGGTGGCCATGCCGAGCGCGTCGAGGACGAGTTCGGTTCGCATGTGGTCGGCGATCGACCAACCGACGATGAGTCGTGAATAGGCGTCCATGACCGCGGCGCAATACAGCTTACCTTCGGCCGTGGGATGCTCGGTGATATCGGTGATCCACAGGCGGTTCGGTTCCTCCACGCTGAAGTGCCGGTTGACCAGGTCCGAGCTGGCCTGGGCGTTCGGGTCCCGCACGGTGCAGCCGTGGCGTCGGCGCCGGTAGAGGCCCTGGATACTGGCCTGGCGCATCAGCCGGGCTACCCGCTTGAGGTTGACCGGTAGCCCGAGCCCGAGGGTCAGCTCGGCGTGGATCCGGGGCGAGTCGTAGGTCCGACGGGACTCGGCGTGAATGCGTTCGATGTGTTTGACTAACAACTCGTTCTCCTGGGTTCGTGGCGAATCGGGCCGACCGAGCCAGCCGTGGTAGCCCGAGCGCGATACATTCAAGACCCGGCAGGCCACCGCGACATCGATGTTGTCGTCGGCGAGTTCACGGACCAGCGGGAATGTTAGTTTGGGAGAACGTTTTCCCGGGCGAAGTACGCGGCCGCGCGTTTCAGGATCTCGACTTCCATCTCGAGTCGGCGCTTGTCGCGGCGCAGCTCGGCGAGTTCCTTCTTCTCCTTGCTGCTCAACTCGGTGGGGCTGCCGTTGTCATCGACGTCGGATTGCGCGATCCAGTTCCGCAGACACGACTCAGAAATACGCAGATCTTTCGCCAACTCAGCCCGGATCCACCGACGAATTGCGTGTGTTTGGTCGGGGTTGAGGACGCGGGTGCCCCTGACCTGGGATGATCGATCTTGCTGAGGGATCGAGCAACCGGTTCGAGGGAGCACCCGCGAGATGCAATCCTGTCATACCGC
>JAJDAQ010000066.1 GCA_029261815.1 Deltaproteobacteria bacterium | reverse complement strand
CATCGCGTCGATCGAGTGGTACATCTCGGCGGTATGGCAGACGCCACGGCTCTCGCCGTTCACGCGCACCTCCATCCGCAGGTTCGACGGATCCGGGATCTCGTCGGCGGTCACGATCCAGGGACCGATCGCATTGCCGCCTTCGAAGTCCTTGCCCTTTCGCGGACCGAGCGGGCTGCTGATTTCCTGCAACAGTCGATCGCGCGCGGAGAAGTCGTTGTACACGGTGTATCCGAAGATGTGTTCGCGCGCGCGGTCCTCGGGGATGTCCTGCCCTGCGCGACCGATCACCAGACCCAGTTCGAGTTCGTAGTCCATCTTGGTCTCGGGAAACGTCGGCCAGGGCACCTCGTCTTCAGGACCGATCACGCTACTCGTATTGCCCTTGTAGTACGCGGGCGCTCGGTAGAAGTCCTTCGGAACCTTGAAGAAGCCGACCACCTTGTTGAGTGCAACCGCGATGTTCCCGCCGCGGGAACGCACGACGGCCTCGATCGCCTGCGTCATGTGCTTTTCGTAGACACTGAAGCAGCGCATCCGCGGCGGGCGCGGAAGCGGCGCGAGGAGGCGAACTTCGTCGAGTCGATGGACGTGCTCGGCGAGCTCGCAGAGCTTCCGCGCGCGGTCTAGCCCTGGCTCCCCAGCCTCGATCAGCGCTTGCAAGCTCGCAAACTCGGCGCTGAGGTCGACGATGCGTTGTCCGTCGGCAAGCAGCGCGCCAGGAGTTTCGGCACCAGTGGGGGATTGGAACGTAACGAGCCTCATGCGGTCTCCTTGGGTAGCCAGGCAGCGATCGCCTGGCCGATTTCATCGGGCGAGTCCTCTTGCACGAAGTGGGAGCCCTTCACGGTGACTTCTGTCTGGTTCGGCCAGCGCCGACAGCGTTCACGCTGCGCGCCGCGCAGGATCGCGCCGGGCTCGGCGTTCACGAAGAGCTTCGGGACGGGCGCCGAGTCGAGCCACTCGGCGTAGGCCGAGACGATCTCGTGCACGTCCTTTGGCTCGCCGCCGATCGGAATCTCGCGCGGCCAGGTCAGCGTCGGGCGGCGGCTCTCGCCGGCTTCGAGGAATGGACGCCGGTAGGCGTTCTTCTCGGCATCGCCGAGCTTGCGTAGGATCGCCCCGGGCAGCACCTGCTCGACGAAGGCGTTCTTCTCGAGCACGAGCTTCTCTCCGGCGGGCGAGCGGAGGGCTTGAAAGACCGGCGTCACGGCCTCCGGCCACTCGCTCCAGTCTGCGATCGGCGCGACGATCGCTTCCATGTACGCGATGCCCCGGACGGCGTCCCGATGTCGGTTCGCCCAGTCGAAGCCGAGCGCAGAGCCCCAATCGTGGATCACGAGCACGACGTCCCTGTCGACTCCAAGTGCTTCGAGCAGTGCGTCGAGGTAGCGACGGTGCTCGACGAAGCGGTAGCTACCAGGGCCCGTGACATCGAGCGGATCAGAGTCGCCCATCCCGATCAGGTCAGGAGCGATGCAGCGCCCGAGTCCTTCGAGGTGAGGGATGACGTTTCGCCACAGGTAGGACGAGGTCGGATTTCCATGCAGGAAGACGATCGGAGCGCCGCTCCCGACCTCGACCCAGGCCATGCGCTTGCCGAGGACGTCCATGTGGCGCTTGGGGTAGCGCTCGAGTCCCGAGACGTCCGAGTCGGGCTCGAGCCCGGGGATGATCATCGCGTCCGCGCCCGGCGCGTGCTCGATGCGGATCGGGACGATCGCCTGGTAGTCGGTCGAGTCCCACCAGGCCTGCGCCTGTTCGACGCTGGGGAAGCGGATGATCACGTTGTGGTTGCGCGGTGTCGCACCGTCCGCGTGTAGACCGGGTCCCGCCGCCAGCACCCAGCCCTTGTAGGGACGGATGGTGCGCAGCACGCCGCGCTCGTACTCGCGAAAGGCTTCGCGGTTGCGGATCTCGACCTGCGCGATGAAGAAGGCCGCCATGTGTCAGTTCTCCCTGTTTGGCATCAGAAGACCGAGGATCAGGTCCGCGTGCGATTCGATCATCTCGGGCGTACACGGGTCGCGGCCGGTGAGCAGCTCGAATTCGGCCGCCTGCGAAAACATGGTCGTCGCCCCGATGAGCACGTAGGAAATCAGGATCGACTCGCCAGCCGGCATGGAACCGCGGGCCTGTGCCTCGCGGATGCCCTGCTGCATCGACTCGAAGATCGGCCGCACATGACGTTCGACCAGCCAGCTGAGACGGGGCCCTGTGCGCGCACCCTCATGCGCCATGAAGCGCGCGATCTCGGGGTGCTCCGCCGCGTACCGGATGTACTCGCGCAACATCAGACGCGTTCGCTCGTCGTCCGCGACGCCTTCGAGGCCGCGCATGCGTTCGCCGAGTCGGGCGGCAAGCTGTTCGAAGGTCCGGTCGGCCACCGCCTTCCAAAGCCCGAGCTTGGTTTCGAAGTGGTAGGTGATCAGCTGGGGGTTCACTCCGGCTCGGCTGGCGATCAGACGGGTGCTCGCCGCTTCGAAGCCCATCTCCGAAAACGCCGCGAGTGCGGCGGCCTCGATCCGCTCGCGGGTCTTCGCACCGTGCTCGGCCGAGCGACGGCCGGGGCCGTCTTGGGCCGTCAAGCTCGCTGATTTATTTGCCATATGACATATATATATCTCGAAATATTTGTCATTCGTCAAGTTCATTGATTTCCAACGGACACGGCGGCAAGAGCGGCCGGAACCAGAAACGGCCCGTCATTTCACACCCGTCTGTCGGAGGCTTCGGAGCAGGCGATACGGATGTCGAGCATTTCGCCGCCCACGTATTCCGTGACGCAAAAGTCGGGGTCATGGGGATGCTTGTCGCGGTCCGAGAATTCCCGGGCAGGTCGGCATCGGCCCCTGCGAATCGCAAGGGCCTCTTACTCACCCGATCCCCAGCCGCTTCATCTTCTTCCACAGTCCCTCTCGCGTCAGGCCGAGCGCCCGGGCCGTGTCGGCGCGGTGGCCCTTGTAGGCGTCGAGGGTGCGTTGGATCAGGAAGGTCTCGATGCGCGCCAGGGTCTCCCGCAACGGTTCGTCGTCGGTTGCGGGTTCGAGCAGCGCGTCAGGGATCTCGGCGTCGGACCACCCTGCGGTGAGGTGGCCGGTGTGGACGACATCGTCGGGTCCACAGAGGACCAGTGCGCGGTGCATCTCATTCTCCAACTCGCGCACGTTTCCGGGCCAGTGGTGTGCGACGAGGCGGGTCCCGGCATCGGGGGACAGCACGACACCCGGCCGGCCTTCCCGACGTCCGTGGAGCGCCAGGAAGTGGCGCGCCAGTTCCAGCACGTCGTCGCGCCGCTCCCGGAGAGGGGGGACAGGAATCGGAAAGACCGCGAGCCGGTAGTAGAGGTCCGAGCGGAAACGCTTTGCGTGGATCTCGGTGCGCAGTTCGCGATTGGTGGCGGCCACGAGCCGCACGTCGATCTTGCGCGCGCGGGTGCCTCCGATCGGTCGGACTTCCCGTTCCTGGAGAACGCGCAGGAGCTTGGCCTGCAACGCGAGAGAGGTCTCGCCGATCTCGTCCAGGAACAGGGTGCCG
>JAJDAQ010000065.1 GCA_029261815.1 Deltaproteobacteria bacterium | reverse complement strand
TTCCGGGTCCAGGCGAGGGACGGATCCCTCTCTATTAAATCAACAGGAAGCGGGTTTGCGTCCCGCCCCTTAGCCGGGTGGACCGGCGGGCATTCTGCCGCAACCCCCCGGCGTGTCAACGGTTTCCCCTTTATCCTGCTGTCCGTGCATGTCATTGGATTGATGTCAGGGACTTCGGCCGACGGAATCGACGCGGCCTGGGTCGAATGGCCCGACGGGCCGAACGCGCGGCCATTCGTCCTCCACGGCTATTGCGAGAGGCCGCACCCGCCCGAACTGCAGAGCCGAATCCACGCCCTGGCGGCTGGTCGCTTGCCCGGGACGGAGGTGCTTCGTGAATTGGCCGGCCTCGACGTCGCGCTTGGCCGGGCGTTCGCCGAAGCCGCCAAGGACGTGGCTGCCGCCGCGAACCAGCCGCTGGCGGCGGTCGCAGGAATCGCCTCTCACGGGCAGACGGTGGCCCATCATCCTGAGTTGCAGGCCACGCTCCAGATCGCCGACCCCTCGGTGATCGCCGAACAGACCGGCTGCCCGGTCATCGCGGACTTCCGCACGCGCGACGTCGCGGCCGGAGGCGAGGGCGCACCGCTGGCGCCGTTCTTCCACCATGCGGTCCTGGCAGATCCCGATGAGGGGCGCCTGGTCCTGAACCTTGGCGGGATCGCCAACGTGACGTGGCTTCCGCCCGGTGGAGGACCGGATGACGTCATTGCATTCGATGTGGGTCCGGCGAATGCGCTGCTCGACGGCGTGGTGGCCACCCATTCTGCGGGCGCTGAGCGATTCGATGCAGACGGCGTGCTGGCCGCCTCGGGCCAGATTGATGCGGCATTGCTCGCGGCTCTATTGGACGACGATTTCCTGCGTCGCGCGCCTCCCAAGTCGACCGGGCGTGAACGTTATGGCATCGCCGAAGCGGAGGCTCTGGCGCAGGCCTCCAGCGAAGCCGGCCGCGAGGTGGCTGACCTGCTCGCGACACTGGTCGCCTTTACGGCGGAGTCGGTGGCGATGGCCACGCGCGACCACCTTGGCGGGGCCCGAGTCGATCGAGTCCTCGTCGGTGGCGGGGGCGTTCGCAATGCGACCCTGATGCATGCGCTCGGCGAACGAATCGCCCCGGCGCGTGTCGAGCCCGTCGATATGGCCGGAGTACCCGCCGACGCGATGGAAGCGATGGCGTTCTCGCTGATGGGTCGCAACGCGCTGCTCGGCCTGCCGAATCATCTGCCGCGCACGACCGGCGCCACCGGTGTGCGCGTACTCGGGGAACTCGTTCCCGGGGCCAGCGGCAGCGTTAGAGCTTGATCACGAGTCCGTCGTCGGCGAGATCGAAGCCACGCGGATCTCGGGTCGCGCGCATCTCGGCGCCGAGATGGGTCAGGACGATCCGGCCGCAATCGAACGCGGCGCGTCGTTCTGCGAGTTCGTCGAGGCTCAGGTGGAACTCGTAGCCGCGCCGTTCCAACGTGCACTCGCACATGAACAGATCGGAGCCATTGACGTGGGCCGGGAGTTCGTCGAACCAACCCGTGTCGCCCGAATACGCCACCTGGATGCCGCCGCCTTCGACAAGGACGCCGTGGGGATGCGCGTCTGGTGAATGGAAGGTCTCGAACGCACGAAGCCGGGCCGGACCGAGGTCGAGCGCACCGCCATGGGGAAGCTCTTCGAAGCGAAGGTCGAAATGGAAGCGCTGATGATCGATCGAATGTCCGAGGGCGCGGGCAGCCTCCCGCACGCGCGCTTCGATTCCGGGCGGGCCCACCACGCGGAGCGGGCGGGTCCGGTGATCGGCATAGATCGACCCAAGCAGGAACAGCGGAATCCCGCCGAAGTGGTCCGCGTGAAAATGGGAAACGACGATGGCATCGACTTCATCGCGCTCGATGCCACAGGCATCGAGGCCCGTGAGCGTTGTCTGGCCACAGTCGAGCAGGACCGCGCCCAACGGCAGGCGAAGGAGGTAGGCGCTCTGGCGCCGGCCGGCCGCGCCGAACGCGTCGCTGGTCCCCACGCAGACGAGCTCACTCATGGTCTGCCCCATGGACCGAGTGGAACTGACCGTGCGCGAAGACGCCGCGGCGAGCGCGAAAACCGCTCGGTACCTGTTCCCCGTCCCAGACCACGGCCTCCTCGAGGTCGGCATCCGGTGGCACCGATGCACCCGCCCCGATCACGAGGCCGGGCGCGAGGTGCGCGCCGATCGCGCGGCTTCGCGCATCGACGTCGAGATACGAGAGGTCCGGCACCGACAGATTCGCGTCGAGGTACTCGGCCGGCGTCCCGACCGGTTTCCAAGGACACTCGGCGGCTGAAAGGACCTCGCCGCCCACGGCGTCGGGTTCGCGCTCGGACCACGGTGCCCACCAATCGTCCAGATGGTTGAACGACTCACGCTCAGGCAGGGTCTCGAATGCGCGGGCGGACAAAACGTTCACCCAGGTGTACACGCCGGCTTGTTCCTCGCCGCCTCGATCGATGCGCTGACCGACCCGGCGAAGGCGGCCATTTCCGTCCAGCCCAATCGTACCGAACTCGGCCGACCGTGGGTGTTCGGCCAGGACGGCGCTGACGGCGCGCTCGCTGTCGCGATGCCGCGCGATCAGGGCCGGGAGATCGAGGTCTACGATCATGTCGCCGCCCAACACGATGCAGGTCTCACTTTCGCGCAAGAAGCCCGCGACCTTTCGGATGGCGCCACCCGTGTGCAGCAGCTCGGGCTCGTCCGAGAACGTCAGGGTGAGGCCCGGGGGAACCCATTCCTCCGCGGCGGCCCGAAGGACGTTGGGCAGGTGATGGAGATTGATGACGACCTCGGTCACGCCAGCGGCCTTGAGCAGGGCGAGGGGGTAGGCGATCAACGGGAGCCCGCGCACCGGGACTGCTGGTTTCGGTCTCCAGGCCGTCAGGGGCCGAAGCCGCGTTCCGAGACCGGCAGCAACGATCATGCCCCTCATCGGCGTGGTTCCACCAGGTCGGGGAGGTCGCAAATCCACCGGAGCAGCTCTGCGAGTTCGGGGGTCCCTGCTTGCAAACGTCCGGCTGCCCTTTTTAGATGGGCCGTGGTCGCAGGGACGTCGCCGAGGGCGCTCGGGTCGCCGCGTTCCTCCGCGACGTAGTGGTACCGCGCGTGATCCTTTCCTTTCCGCGTCAGCGTGAGCAGGTCGAATCGTTCGCGGAAGACCGAGTCCTCGGGGGCATCTGGAAGCGCGAGACGAACTTCCTCGAGGAGCCGATCGACGAGCGACTCGGGCCACGTGACGTACGAGTCGCGTAGCAGACACACGAGGTCGTATTCGGGAGGCGCGAGGAAGGCGCCCTGGAGGTCGATCCAGCGGACGCGCCCGCGATCGATCATCAGGTTTCGGCTCTGCAGGTCACGGTGCGCGAGACGCTGGGGTGCGGCCAAACATCGAACTGCGATGTGGTTGAACGCACGTGCGACGATGTCGTGTTCCGACGGTGTCGCTGGCCGACCCAGAACCTGTGGGAGGCTGTAGCGCGCAAAGAGTCGTGCCTTGTAAGCGAACAAAGGTGCATCGAGGCGGCGTGTGAACGCAGCCAGGCCGCCGGGGTCGCAGATCCGTTGCAGTTCAGGAATCTGCATCACCACTTCGCGCAGGAGCACCTCTGCCCGAGCCGGATCCTGTTGGGCCAGCCGGTCGAGGGTGGTGTCGCCGACATCTTCGAGGAGCAACACCTGCCCATCCTGACTCTCGGCAAGCAGTTCGGGGACGGGGAGCTTCGCTCGCCGCATCGCCTGCAGAATCGGAGAAAGGGGCGGCTCGGGGGGGACGCCGGCGGGTCTTCCGGCGGGATCCTCCGGCACATCGATGCGGGCCACCACCGAGGTCGTCGGGCCGTCGCGGGCGCCGACTAACAGTCGGTAGAAGCGTCGCAGGCCAAGTCCTGCAGGAATCGGGTCGATCCGCTCGGGAGCTGTGCCGAACCGCTCGATACAAAGCGCCTCGATTCGCTCGCGATCGTCTTCCGTCACAGCTCGGCTCCGCTCGCGCCTAGCCGAAGAACCAGTGCGTCGCGACAACGGCACCAAAGAAGCCCGCAACATCGCCTGCGAGGCAGGCCGGCAGGATGTGTCGGGAGTCCCGTACGCCGACGGCACCGAGATAGACGGCGAGGACATAGAAGGTCGTTTCCGTCGAACCCATCAGCGTGGACGTGAGCAGCCCCACGAACGAGTCCGGGCCATGGGTCGTGAGCGTCTCGCTCATGATGCCGAGCGCGCCCGAGCCCGAGAGGGGGCGCATCAACGCCATGGGCAGTGCCTCGCCCGGCACGCCGATCGCGGTCGTGAATGGCGAGAGTGCGCCGATCAGGATGTCGAGCGCGCCCGAGTTCCGAAACATCCCGACAGCGACCAGGATGGCAACCAGGAACGGCGCGATTCGCAGTGCGACGCTCATTCCCTCGCGCGCACCCGCAACGACCTCGGAGTAGGCATCGATGCCGGAGAGGAACCCGAAGGCCAATAGACCGAGGACCAGGATGGGCAGCAGCCAGTGCACGGCCACCACGTCGCGGAGGTAGGCGGTCGGATCATCCGCCACGACGACGGCATGAACCGCGAAGCCAACCACGCCGAGGGCGACGGCGCCGGCCACGACCTTGCGCCAAAGCGGCCACTCCGCGGTCTCAGCATCCATCCCGGGAAGCGCTCCAATGTCGTCCGTGGCCGTCTGCGCGTCTTCCACGTCCACGGGCGGCCGGGGACGGAACCAAGGCAGGCGTTGAAGTGCCAGACATACGGTGACGGCCGTGATCGTTGAACAGAGTGTCGCGAAGAGCGTGGGAATCCAGATCGCGAAGGGCATCTCCGACCCCGTGGCAAGCCGAATGGCGACGGTTCCGGTGGGTGCCATCAAGACGATCGACGAGGTGTTGATCGCCAGAAAGAGGGCCATCGCGTTCGTCGCGGACCCACGTTGTGGGTTGAGTCGATCGAGTTCCGTAATGGCCTTGATGCCGAATGGCGTCGCTGCGTTGCCGAGCCCCAACATGTTGGCTGCAAAGTTCATGATCATCGCACCCATGGCAGGGTGGTCGGCGGGGACATCGGGAAAGAGGCGCACCAGGATCGGGCGCAGCGCAGCCACGATCGGGCGAAGCAGCCCTCCGGCGGTGGCCACGCGGACGAGTCCCAGGAACAGCATCATGGCGCCGGTCAGGCCGATTACCAGGGTGATCGCGCTCTTGGCCGACACGAGGATCCCACTCGATAGGTGGGCCATCCGCGTGATCTCGTCGCCGCGGGAATTCAGCAAGACCTGGCCGTCGGCCCCGGTAACGGGAACATCAGCAAGCGCGGCCGCGCAAAGGACGGCCGCCGCAACCATGAAGAGCCAGATGGCATTCAGCACGCGCTCCCCCTTTGCAACGTGCGGCAAGCCCACCTACATCTTTGCGCTCGGCGCAATTTCGGCTTGCGATTGATGGCCGGCAACGTCCCGGATAAGCTCGCGGTCGTCAACCGACGCCCCCCTCGGGAGGGCTCAGTGCGCCTACAGTTGAACGGTCTCTCCTGGCGACATCTCATCGTCGGGTTCGCTGCGACTTTCGCGGCCGCGCTTTGTTTCGCGCTCCCCGTAGCGGCCGAAGATCTTGCGGTGCGACTCGAAAGAGCGCTTGCTGCACCGGCTCTACAGGGCGCATCCCTTTCGGTGCTCGTCGTCGATCGTGAGACGGGAGCGACCGTGCACGCGCGCTCGGCCGACCGCGCCCTCGTGCCGGCATCCACCCAGAAGCTGCTCACCGCGATTGCGGCGTTGGACGGCTTCGGGGCGGGCCATCGGTTCGAAACGCGGTTGCTCGCGGACCGGCCGCTCGACGCGACCGGGCGCCTCGAGACCCTCTTCGTGGAGGGCGCTGGCGACGCGAGCCTGACCTCTGAGCAGTGGTGGCGGCTTGCTGCAGACCTTGCGGCGAAGGGGGTGTCGCGGGTCGACGGTATCGTGCTCGACGACAGTGGGTTCGATCGTGAACGTTGGCATCCAAGCTGGGCCCCGATCACATCTCGTGCCTATCACGGTCCAATTGGCGCACTGACGGCCAACTACGGTGCGTTCCGGGTGATCGTGACGCCGGGCGACGCAGTCGGCGACCCGGTGGTCGTCCGAATCGACCCGCCGGTTCCGTACTTCGAGGTGGTGAACCGAGCGCAGACGGCGCGTTCGCGGCGCGGGCTGCGGGTCGAACGCAAGGGGTTGAGCGGGCGCGACCAGATCGTGGTGTCGGGGAGTGTTCGCCCCGGTCGAAAACCCGCGGACGTCTGGCGAAGCGTTTCGCACCCGCTTGCGTACACGGGTTCTGTTCTGGCGAGTCAGCTCCGCGCGAACGGGATCGAGGTGACCGGTACGATCCAGGCGGGAACCGTTCCGCCCTCGGCAGTCGAAGTGCTGGCATTCGCAGGGCATCCGATGCATCACATCGTCTCGCTCGTGCTCAAGCACAGCAGCAACATGATGGCCGAGAGCCTGGTCAAGGCACTGGCGCGTGGACCGCGCGGCAAGGACCCCGAACCGTCGCGGCCAGTCGGGACGTGGCTCACAGGCATGGCCGAAGTGCAGCGGCGCCTTGAGGCGATGGGCGTCTCTCTTGAGGGCGCTTCCCTGGTAGACGGTTCCGGCTTGTCTCGTGACAACCGGGTATCGGCGCGCTTGTTGGTCGATGCGATGCGCGCGGCCGATCGCGACTTTGCGCTCGGCCCCGACCTCGTTGGCGCGTTGCCGATCGCGGGCGTTGACGGAACCCTGCGCAAGCGGGCCGAAGGGGCGCGCGCCCAGGTGCGCGCAAAGACGGGCACGCTCAACGGTGTGACTGCGCTCGCCGGCTTTGCAGTTTCGCAAGCCGGCGATGCCTACGTGTTCGCGTTCCTGGTGAACGGCTACCGCGGTGGCGCGGGA
Source organism: Deltaproteobacteria bacterium (assembly GCA_029261815.1). GTDB lineage: Bacteria > Myxococcota_A > UBA9160 > UBA9160 > UBA6930 > JAJDAP01. The sequence goes on along the minus strand of JAJDAQ010000065.1, from coordinate 58,535 downwards.
CGCGCGATGGACGCCGTCGATGCCTATGTCGAAACGCTAGTGGTTCCCGACGCGCCCTGAATCGGGGGTCAAGCGGGTAGGCCGTCGAGCCCGAGGCCGATCAGCCGAACCGCTTTCAGGTTGTTGGCAACGGCGATACTCGTCACTGCGAACACGGCGAAGAGGGCGGCCTGCTTGCTTCGTGGCGAGAACAGCGGCGATCGGACCAGCAGCCCTACGGCGATCAACGTGACCGCGGTATCGAGGGCGAGTCCCTCAACCAGTCCGAACTCGCGGAAGATCCAGTCGGAGAGTGGGTTCGCCTCGACGATCTCGATACCCGGAACCGGTGCCCGCAAGCACAGCCAGGTGGTCCAGTGGTCGGCGAGCGCGGAAAGCAGGGCGAGGGCAGCGAGCGCGTACGTCATCGGTCTGCGAATTAGCAAGTCGCGTGCCGCGCTGGGTGTACAGTCGGGTTCGGCCTGAGCCTGCGCGTGGTTGGAGGACGCAGTTGCCGCTAGGAGACGACCGGCAGCACGACGGCAGAAGAGGAAGCGCGCTTCCGTTCCTCGGAAAGGTCGTGGCCTCTAGCGGCTCCGGCGCATGCGGCCCTTGCCAAGGAGCAGCCAGTCGATCGAGATGTTCTCGGTGAGGGCGAGTTGAATGAGGAAATCCGTGTGGGGCGTCGTGCCACTCTCGTAGCGGTTCACGTTCTGCTGGAAGACACCGAGTTCGCGCGCGAACTGACGTTGCGACCGCTCGCCGCGCACTTGCGCAAGGCGTTCCGGCAGCTTCTTCTTTGTACGCTCCACTGAGTTGGCCATGGGGGCTCCGGTTGTCCTCGATCGATGCGGCGAGTCACACAGAATAGTGTTCCCGTCCGAGGGGGACGCACAATAGGCAAGGGCGCGCCGTTGCTGCAACGACTTTTCTGTGCGTTCGCGGTCGATTCAGGCAATCTTTTGCCGTCCCCGATCCGGGTGGATCCGGGACGCCGGACGCCTGTCGCGTCGGAGGCCATAGACGTGCGCATCACCGGAGGAAATTGGGCCGGGCGTCGGCTTGGTGTTCCCCGTCGTGACGTTCGGCCGACGTCGGACCGCGTGCGGGAGTCGTTGTTCGCGGTGCTTGGCGACTTGTCGGGATCGGCCGTGCTTGATTTGTGTGCAGGATCTGGCGCGCTCGGGATCGAGGCACTCTCGCGAGGCGCCGCGTCGGCCGTTTTCGTGGACCGCGCTGTCGCGTCGGTGGCGCAGGTGCGTTCCAACCTCGAAGCACTCGAGGCAAGCGAAGACGCGAAGGTGCTCAAATCGGATGCGGTCGCGGCCGTGCAACGTCTCGGCCGTTCGGGCGAGCGATTCGATCTGATCCTGCTCGACCCTCCGTATGCGGGCGACGTCGCGGGCCGGGCGCTGTCTGAGATCGCTGAGGCCGAAATACTGACGCTCGACGGAGAGGTGGTCGTCGAGAGCGATCGTCGGCATCCTCCTGGGGAGTTCGCCGGATTGCGCCAGACCCAGGAACGGCGCTACGGAGACACGCTCGTCACATTCTATGTTTCCGATGCGACCCTTCGGGGTCCCCAAGGAGAGGAATCGCCCCCCCATGAGTGAGCAACGAATCGGCCGCGCGCTGTTTCCCGCGAGCTTCGACCCGCCCACGAACGGGCACCTCGACCTGGTGCATCGTGCGAGCAATGTCTTTCCCGAGTTGACCGTGGCCGTGGCGCACAACGTCGGCAAGAACGGGATGTTCAGTACCGAGGATCGCATCGCGATGCTGGAAGAGGTCCTCGCCGATACCCCGGGAGTGACGGTGACTTCGTTCGAAGGCCTCGTCGTGGATTACGCCACCAAGATCGGTGTCGGCACGATCATTCGTGGACTCCGGGCAAACGCGGACTTCGAGTACGAATTCGAGATGGCACTGATGAACCGCCACATGCGTCCCGAAATCGAAACGCTCTTCTTGATGACGAGTCAGGAGTACTTCTATGTCAGCTCCTCTCGCCTGAAGGAACTCGTCCTGTTCGGAGCCGACGTCTCGGAATGGCTCCCGCCGGCCGTCGAGAAGCGACTGCGGGAACGCCTTGCCAAGGGCTGAGGCGGTCATCTCTGTGGTTGGACCCCCGTTGGGGATGCGGGTACCCTCCCTGAACTCCCGGTTTTTCCAGGGAGTTTCTGTCGGTGGGCCAGTGTGCTGTCCCGACGGAAGGGGGACCTGCGCATGAACGGACGGAAGATCCTCCTCGTCGTGGGCGGAGGGATCGCGGCCTACAAGGTGCCGGAACTCGTGCGCGCGTGGACAAAGGCGGGCGCAGAAGTGCGCTGCGTCCTCACCGAAGCCGCAAGTTCGTTCGTTTCGCCCCTCGTCCTGCAAAGCCTCACGCAGGCGCCGGTCCGCCAGTCCCTGTTCGATCCGGGCGAGGAAGGGCAGATCGGTCACATCGAAGTGGCCGATTGGGCCGAACTCGTCGTCGTGGCGCCCGCGACCGCGGACCTGTTGGCGCGCATGGCGCAGGGCATGGCCAACGATCTCGCGACCACGGTCCTGCTGGCGACCCGCGCGCCCGTGCTCGTGGTCCCCGCAATGAACGTCAACATGTGGGACCACGCGGCAACGCAGGCCAACCTGGAGACACTTCGCGAGCGCGGCGTCCTCGTCGAGGGCCCGGACTCGGGCGAACTGGCGTGCGGTTGGGAAGGCCAGGGCCGAATGAGCGACCCAGAGGCGATCGCAGCACGGACTTCGCTCCTGCTGGGTACGCGATCGATGCACGGGAACCGCATGGTGGTGACCGCGGGTGGAACGCGGGAGCCGATCGACGCGGTGCGTAGCGTCACGAATCGGTCGTCAGGAAAAATGGGTTATGCGATCGCGGCCGAGGCAGCGCGGCGCGGCGCCGAGGTCGTACTGATCTCGGGGCCGACCGGTCTGGCGACCCCGGCAGGCGTTCGGCGCGTCGACGTCGAGACAGCGCTAGAAATGCGGACTTCGGTACTGGCCGAGTTCGACGCGGCGCGCATCATCGTGATGTCCGCGGCGGTCGCCGACTTCCGACCGGCCAACGCGTCGGATCGAAAGATCAAGAAGGAGGATCTGGCCGACGGCGAGGGCCTCCAACTCGAGATGGTGCGGAACCCCGACATCCTGGCCGAGATCAGCGCGCGTCGAGACCAGCGGGTCGTCGTGGGGTTCGCCGCCGAGAGCCATGACGTCCTCCCCGCGGCGCGACGAAAGCTCGCGCGGAAAGGATGCGACCTGCTCGTGGCCAATGATATCTCGCGGTCCGACGCCGGGTTCGAGACGGACGAGAACGCCGTGATCCTGCTGACGCCGGATGGCGATACCGAGGAACTCCCGCTGTTGCCCAAGACCGAGGTCGCGTCGCGCATCCTCGATCGCGTCGAGAAGCTGTGCGGAGCGCGCGAATGAGCCGGAGACTCGCGGCCGTCCTCGGCTTTGTGTGGATCCTGCTCGCGGGCGCGGTTCAGGCGGAAGGGGAGGGAACGGACGTCGAGGAGCGGAGCGGCGCCATCCTCGTCATCGAACTTGACGGAGCGATCAATGCCGCTTCGGCCGACTACATCACCGGGACGATCGATCGAGGCGAGGAGAGTGGTGCCGCGGCCGTCATCCTGGAGATGGACACGCCCGGTGGTGTACTGCCGGACACCAAGAACATCATTCAACGAATGCTGAGTGCCGAAGTCCCCGTGGTCGTGTTCATCCGACCGCGTGGAGCATGGGCCGGATCCGCGGGCGCCATGATCACCATCGCCGGTCATGTCGCCGCGATGTCTCCGCGTGCCACGATCGGGGCCGCGCACCCGGTGTTTTCGGGCACCGAGAATCCAAAGGGCGAAAAGAACGAAGACGGCACGACCGAGCCCACGGACTACCTGATGGAGAAGGTGGAGAACATCACGGCCGCCTACATGGCCGCGGTCGCCGAGGAGCGGGGGCGCAACGCAGAATGGGCCGAGAGCGCCGTGCGGGAGTCCGTCGCTGCATCTGCTGAAGAGGCGCTCGAGCTGAACGTCATCGACCTGATCGCCGAGGATCGTGCCGACCTGATCGCGCAACTCGATGGCCGAGAAGTATCGCTCCAAGGGCGCGTGGTCATCCTCCGAACCGCAGGAATGCCGGTCGAAGAGATCGCGATGGATCCGCTCGTGCGATTCTTCTTCACGATCTCGAGCCCCGAGATCCTCAGCATCCTCATGCTGATCGGAATGGCCGGTCTCTACTTCGAGTACAACAACCCCGGCGGCATCATTCCGGGTGCAATCGGACTTGTCTGCATCACCCTTGGCCTGATCGCGGGGCAGACGATTCCCCTGTCGGCAGCCGGTCTGGTGCTGGTCGCCGTTGGGATCGGATTGATGGCGGTCGAGGCCTTCTTTCCCGCGTACGGCGTGCTGGTCCTACTCGGTGCCGCGATGCTCCTTGTGGGTGGCTCGATGGTGTTCGATCGCCCCGACGTCTCCAATCTCAACATCAACTTCTGGTCCTTCCTCGTGCCGCTCGTCGGTACGTTCACGGCGTGCATGTTCGCCATCGTCGTGGCCATGGGGCGGACGAGATCGATCCGGCAGGTGGCCGGCGTGCACGAGTTGGTAGGATTGCGCGGCGTGACGAAGTCCGCGCTCTCGCCAGAGGGCACGGTCTTCCTGCGCGGTGAGCACTGGAAGGCGATCGCGAACGAATCCGTTCCTGAGGGAACGAGGGTCGAGGCGGTGGCCGTGGACGGTCTTCGTCTCGAAGTGAAACGCGTACAGGACTGAGTCGTCTGAATGACCGACGCCGGGGGCCCACCCCGAGGGATCGGAAAACGTTCGAATGGAGGGGAACGAATGACCGCAATATTGATCCCGATCGCCGTGCTGGCCGGGTTCCTGGTAATGGGTGTGCGCATCCTGCAGGAGTACGAGCGCGGCGTCATATTCCGGCTGGGTCGTTATGTCGGCGTGAAGGATGCAGGTCTTCGCTTCATCATTCCGTTCGTCGATCGCATGGTGAAGGTCAGTCTTCGCGAGATCGTGATGGACGTACCTCCCCAGGAAGTGATCACGCGCGACAACGTGTCGGTGAAGGTGAATGCCGTCATCTACTTCCGCGTGTTGCACCCGAACCACGCCATCATCAACGTCGAGAACTACCTGTACGGTACGTCGCAGCTGTCGCAGACGACCCTGCGGAGCGTCTGTGGCCAGGCCGAACTGGACGAACTCCTCTCCGAGCGGGACGCGATCAACCGTCAGCTCCAGGAGATCATCGACGACCAGACCGAGCCCTGGGGCATCAAGGTGCGCGCGGTCGAAGTGAAGCAGATCGACCTTCCGCCCGACATGCAGCGTGCGATGGCGAAGCAGGCGGAGGCGGAGCGTGAGAAGCGCTCGAAGATCATCCATGCCGCGGGCGAAGCGCAGGCCGCGCAGAAGCTCGCGGAGGCGTCGCGCATCCTGTCGGGCGAGAAGAGCGCGCTGCAGCTTCGCTACCTGCAGACGCTGTCAGAGATCGCGACGGAGAACAACTCCACGATCGTCTTCCCGATTCCGATCGACATCCTGCGGCCGTTCTACGAGCACCTCGTCGAAGCGGACGACAAGGAAGCCGCAGATGAGAAAGCCGCAGCGGAAGAAGCCCTCGAAGTCACTGTCAACGAAGGTGCGGACGCGTAGATGGCCGACGAGGTCGAGCGCAAGGCCGGGAGTTGGCTCCGGCGGGTGACGCTGATCGTGGTGGTCGTCGGCGCCATTGGCGCGTGGTACGCGACGATGGGTCTCGTGACCGTGAATCCAGGCGAGCACGCGGTCGTCCTTCTCGCGGGCAGCCACCATGAGACGCTGAAGGCGCAGGGCATCCACGTCCTGCCGGCGCCGTGGCCGATCACCAAGGTTGAAACAGTGCGGATTCAGGAGAGTCGTCGTCGTGAGTTCGGCGATGTGGACGCCACGGATGCAAAGACGCTGGTCGAGACGGCCATGCAGACCAGCGACAACAACATCATCCATGCAGAATTCGTTGTGCAGTACCGCATCACGAACGCGTTCAATGCCCTGTATCGGGTCGCGGAGTTGGACGGCATGCTTGCGGACGCTGCACAGGCTGCGATGCGCGAGGTCGTCGGCCGCAGCAATGCGGACGCGATCATTGCCGAGCAGAAGGATCTGATCGGGATCGAGGTCGGGCGCCTGCTGCAGCAGATCCTGACCTCCTACGAGGCGGGGATCGAGATCGAACGGGTCGCCATCCAGGACGTGCAGCCTCCAGCGGGCGTGCGAGACGCGTTCGACGACGTGCTCGCTGCGAGCCAGGACCGCAGCCGCCAGATCAACGAAGCCGAATCGTACGCCAACCAGGTGTTGCCCCAGGCACGCGCCGAGGCGGCGGAACTCATTGCGTCGGCCGAGGGTTATCGGGACGCGAAGATCGCCGAAGCCGAGGGAGAGTCCCAGCGCTTCCAGGCGTTGTTGGTCGAGTACCAGAAGGCGCCCGAGATCACGCGTAAGCGGCTCTACCTGGAAACCATGGAGAAGGTGCTGCCGAACGTCGAGATCGTGGTGATCGAGAGTGGCAACACGCCGGTCCTTCCCTTGCTCAACCTCGGCGAGGGTTCGAAATGAAGTGGCTCGTCACACTGGTCCTGGTGCTCGCTCTTGTGAGCGGAGGCCTCTATGCCATTGGACGTGGGCCGCTGGTCGTCGTGGAAGAGGGGCAACACAAGTTTTCGGTGCTGTTCGGCCTCTCGCGTGCTCACACGGGTGCCGGCATCGACTGGACCGCTCCCTGGGCCGTGATCTACACGTTCGACGCTCGCCGTCAGGCGCTTCGCTCCGGCGCGACAACGGAAGGCGTGCCGACCGCAGACCAGGAACGCATCATCGTCGATCACTATGCGGTCTGGCGGATCGTCGATCCGGAGCGCTTCTACCAGACCTTCGGAGATCAGCAGGCGGAGGCCGAGCGCCAGATCAACGAGGACGTGCGCGACCAGGTCCGGGCCGTCGTCGGCCAACGCACCCTTGCGCAGGTCTTGAAGGACGAACGCGAAGAGATCATGGCCGAGATCACCGATCGCAGCGCGAAGGCGGTCGAACGCTTCGGAGTTGAGCTCCTCGACGTTCGGATCAACCGTACAGAGCTGCCGCCGGCGGCCGAGAGCAACGTCTACGCGCGGATGCGATCCGAGCGACAACGACTCGCGAGCAAGCATCGCGCCGAGGGCGAGGAAGAAGCCCGTCGCCTCCGGGCGGATGCCGACCGCGATGCCCAGGTTCTCGTTGCGCAAGCGCAGCGCGGTGCCCAGATTGCACGCGGCGAGGGCGATGCTCGTGCGGCGGCCGTGTACGCAGACGCGTACGGTGCCGACCCTGAGTTCTACGACTTCGTGCGAAGCCTCGAGGCATACCGCAATACGATCGGTGAAGGCACCACGATGGTCCTTCCGCCGGACCATCCGTTCTTCCGGGTGATGTCTGGGGAGACCGGCTCGCGTTAGTTCAGCGCGGCATGCGCACGAGGCGCGATACGCTCCACAGCGCGAACACAGCAAGCAGTGCCCAAGGAAGAATCGCCGCGGGTCCGCCCAGCTGGAAGGCGATTCCGCCCGCGTACTCGCGCAGGACCAGGAACGCGCTCAGGATGCCCACGCCCTGGAGCGTCGGGATCGCCAGGCTCTTGGTGTGCTCCACCGAGAGCGCGAGTGGAATGGCGAACAAGACGAAGAGAAGCGCCAGGAAGGGTGCCGAGAGTCGGCTGTGCAGGATCGCCCGTGCAGGACCGGCATCGGAACCCCGTGCCTCGATCGCACGGATGTAGGTCATCAGGACGGGGAGCCGCTGCGCGGAGAGTTCCCGGGAATCGAGTCGCGGACTCCGTACCGAGGCGAGTCCGAGTGTGACGTCGGCAGCCTTGAGGACTTGGGGCGGTGCTGCTGGCTCTCCGGGTGAAAAGGTGCGGACGATGGCGTCTTCGAAGCGCCAGGCGTCGTCGCTCAAGCGATGGGCCACCGCAGCATGGACGGTACGGATGAGCTGGCCCGCATCGTTGCGCTCAAAGATCCGCGCATCCCGGATCTTCGCGTCCTCCGGTTCGCGCCCGCTGTAGATCACGCGCCCCGAGTGATACCAGATGGTTCCGGACTCGAGTTCGAGCCGGTCGGTCATCAGGCCAGCTTCCTTGGCCATCCACTCCGCGGCACTCCGGCCGGCAGTTTCGTTCAGCCAGAGCGTGAAAGCGGAGATCACGAGCGCGATCAAGATGATGGGCACGAAGGCGTAGATGGGCGAGATGCCACCGGCTCGAATGGCCATGACCTCGTAAGCGCGCGCGGCCTGGCCCACACAGAGGAATGCGCCCACGAACCCGGCAACCGGGATCAAGTAGGTGAGGTAGTTGGCCGCGGTCCGAAGAAGCAGAACACGGAACGCGCCCGCGAGCGAGGCCTCAGCGTCCATGATGTCGCCCCAATTGAGCAGCATGTCGACGACGACGACGAGGAGCGCGAGAATCAGCAGCGATCCGGCGAACGCTTGTAGGAAGCGGGCCGCGTAGTAGCGCCAGAGGGTGCTCATGGGAGAGGGAGTCTAGCGAGTGCGGGTGGTGCGGGGCAGCGATGCGCTGGAGAAGCCGCTCCAGCATGGCGTCCTCACCGTGGGGAACTTTGACGGTCTGCACCTGGGCCATCAGAGCATCATGCGCACGGTCTCGGAGCGCGCGGCCGCCCTTGGTGGGCCTGCGGCCGCGTACACCTTCGAGCCCCATCCGCGCCGGGTTCTCCACCCTGAGCACTCGCCGCGGTTGCTGACGACGCTCGAGCAGAAGCTGGAACTCTTCGAGGCGGCCGGCGTCGATGTGGTCATCCTCGAGCCGTTCGATCGGGCCTTTGCCGCGCTCCCGGCCGAAGGCTTCGTGCGCGAGATCCTCCATCAGCGGATCGGGCCCTCCGAAGTCTACGTCGGCTACGACTTTCGCTACGGCCGCGATCGCGAAGGGTCGATGAAGACGCTCACTGAGCTGGGTCCGCATCTGGGCTTCTCGGTGACGATCATCCCCGAGGTTAAGTTGGAAGGCCGCGACGTGAACTCGACGCGCATTCGTGCATTGCTGGGCGATGCAGAGGTGGAGGAGGCCGCGACCTTGCTGGGTCGTCCCTATACGGTGCGCGGGACCGTGGCTGAAGGTGACCGACGCGGTCGCACGATCGGCTTTCCGACGTTGAACCTGGCTCCCGAGAACGAAATCCTCCCGGCACGCGGTGTCTATGCCGGCCATGTGCGATTTCTGGACGATGGTGAGCCGGCACGCGATTCGAGATTCCCGGTGGTGACCAACGTGGGCAAGCGGCCGACCTTCAAGCCCGATGACCCGGTCCTGGCCGAGGCCCATGTGCTCGACTTCGAGGGCGATGTCTATGGTCGTCGGATCGAACTGACGTTCGAGCGCCACCTCCGCGCGGAGCAGCGCTTTGACGGTGTCGACGCTCTCCGTGCCCAGATCGCCCGAGACATCGAAGCCGGTCGGTCCGCACTTCGCGATACTCCGTGACGTCCCCGGCACCGGGAACCGACGAAGCATCGACACCCCTGTGGAAGGCACCGGCGCTCTGGGTCGGAGTCATCGTTACCGTCGGTGCGGTGGTCTTCACGCTGCGTGGGATTTCATTCGTGGAAGTCGGTCGCGCGATCGGCCAGGCGGACCTCGTCCGCCTCTTGGGCGTCGCGGTGCCGGCGAACATCTTGTCGTTGTGGGCGCGAGGCTTTCGCTGGAAGTACCTCGGTTCTCATGTGGCACCGATCACGGTGACCGCGGCGTACCGCGCGACAGCCATCGGTTACCTGGTGAACAACCTCCTTCCGCTGCGGATTGGCGAACTGGTTCGTGCCTGGGTGCTCGCCAAGGAAAGTGGCGGGAACACGACCGCACTGTTCGGCACGGTGCTGCTCGAACGCGTGATCGACGCGGTGATGTTGTTGGTGATCGCATCCATTGTGCTGGGGCAGGCCGTCGATCTTGGCCTTCTGAGCCTGATCGCGGCCGTACCGATCGTGGGGATCGCGTTACTGAAGTGGTGGCCCGGGATCCCGCTGGGCATCACCCACGCGGTCGGACACGCCATCCTGCCCGAGAGGATCGCCAGCGGGATCGATCAGCTGCTGGCCGAGTTGACAGCCGGGCTCGCGGGACTGACGGGCGTCCGTCGCATCGCCGGCGTCGTTGGCTGGTCGATCGTACTGTGGGGCGTCGCGGTCCCGCTCACCTTCCTGGGGCCGATCTGGGCGCTTCCCCTGGGGCTTGCGGGTCCCATGCAGGAAGTCACGGCCGCCTACTTCTCGATGCTCTATGTCGCGGTCGCCGTTGCGATCCCATCGGCCCCGGGCTTCTTCGGCGTGTATCACGCAGCGTGCCGGGAGGCCCTGGGTCCCCTGGGGGTGTCTGCAGACATGGCCCTCGCCATGGGCACGCTCTCGCACGTGGTGTTCTGGGTGACCTTCGTGATCTGTGGCGTCCTGGCCCTCCGGGCCGTTGGCACGGGCCTGCGCGACCTGCTGGTCCGCGCGCGCTCCGAGACCGCGTCCTAGCCGCGAATCGGGCCGATCCCCATCCCTGGTCAAGTTCGCCGAGGCGTCCGCCGATAACCGGGCGGGTTCACAGGCCTTCTTGCCCGCCCGGTGCGTGCGTACGGAGGCCTTTCGGGACCCGCTTCATTGCGGATCGGAGAGGACGTCTTGAACGAGCGGATCGGGGAACTTCTCGTCAAGGAGAACCTGCTCACCACTGAGCAGCTTCGGAAGGCCCGTGAGGGCGCCAAAGACGGCGGTGAACGCCTGGGCGCCCAGATCACCAAGCTGGGCTTCTTGCAGGAGAACGAACTCAACGAGTTCGTGGCAAAGCAGTATGGCGTTCCCGATATCGATCTCGATGAGTTCGATATCGACCCGTCGGTCATCCAGCTGATTCCAGAAGATGTTGCACTGAAGCACACGGTGATTCCCGTGAATCGCGCGGGTTCGACCCTGATCCTGGCGATTGCGGACCCCTCGAACATCTTCGCGATCGACGACATCAAGTTCCTGACCGGATACAACATCGAAGTCGTTGTTGCGTCCGAAGAGCAGATCAAACGTGCGGTCGATCGCCACTACGACAAGACGTCCAGTCTCGACGACATCATGGGCGACTTCGACGACTCGGACATGGAGCTGGTCCAGGACGACGATGACGTTGACATCGGTGAACTGGCCAAGGAATCCGAGGACGCACCGGTCGTCAAGCTCGTGAACCTGATCCTGACCGACGCGATCAAGAAGGTCGCCTCGGATATCCACGTGGAGCCCTACGAGAAGGAATTCCGGGTTCGGTACCGGATCGACGGTGTGCTCTACGAGGTGATGCGGCCGCCGATGAAGCTGCGCAACGCCATCACGTCGCGCATCAAGATCATGTCGGAACTCGACATCGCCGAGCGCCGTCTGCCGCAGGATGGTCGTATCAAGCTCAAGCTCGGCCGCGGTCGAGAGATGGACTATCGGGTTTCAGTTCTTCCGACGCTGTTCGGCGAGAAGACGGTCATGCGTCTGCTCGACAAGTCGAATCTTCAGCTCGACATGACAAAGCTTGGTTTCGAGCAGGAACAGCTCGACGTCTTCAAGGACGCAATCCACCAGCCGTTCGGCATGGTCCTGGTGACGGGGCCGACGGGTTCGGGAAAGACCACGACGCTGTACTCGGCGCTGTCCGAACTGAACAAGGTCACCGAGAACATCTCGACCGCCGAAGATCCGGTCGAGTTCAATCTCACCGGTATCAACCAGGTACAGATGCACGAGGACATCGGCCTGAACTTCGCGGCCGCGCTGCGTTCGTTCTTGCGCCAGGACCCTGACATCATCATGGTGGGTGAGATCCGGGACTTCGAAACCGCCGAGATCTCGGTCAAGGCTGCGCTGACGGGCCACATGGTGCTCTCGACCCTGCACACCAACGATGCACCGAGCACGGTCAACCGTTTGCTCAACATGGGGATCGAGCCGTTCCTGGTCGCGTCCTCGGTCAATGCAATCGTTGCCCAGCGCCTCGCGCGAAAGATCTGCCCGGAATGCGCCGAGCCCGACACCGACACGACCGTCGATGCGTTGGTGGCGGCCGGGATGACCCAGGAAGAGGCGACCGGGTGCACGCCCATGAAGGGTCGCGGCTGTGGCAACTGTTCCGACACCGGATACAAGGGCCGGGTCGCGCTCTATGAAGTCATGCGAATCGGCGAAGAGCTGAAAGAGTTCGTGCTCAACGGTGCCTCGGCGACCGAGATCAAGCGCGAAGCCATCCGCCTCGGCATGACCACCCTGCGCCGCAGCGTCCTCAACAAGCTCGGTGAGGGCACCACGACCTTGAGCGAGGTCTACCGCGTCTCCGCGGCGGACTTCTAGGAGCCCACGACAACATGGCGAATCTGCATCAGCTCTTGAAGGCGATGATCGAGAAAGGTGGTTCGGACCTCCATATCACCACCTCCAGCCCGCCTCAGCTCCGCATTGACGGCAAGCTGCATCCGTTGAAGATGCCGCCGCTATCGCCGCCGGAGACGAAGCAACTCTGTTATTCGATCCTGACCGACGCGCAGAAGCACAAGTTCGAAGAGGCGAACGAACTCGACCTTTCGTTCGGTGTGCGTGGCCTGTCCCGATTCCGCGCGAACATCTTTACACAGCGCGGTGCCGTCGCCGGCGCGTTCCGTTCGATTCCGTACAAGATCAAGTCGTTCGACGACCTGGGGCTCCCGCCGGTCGTGACCGAGCTGACGAAGAAACCGCGTGGCTTGATCCTGGTGACCGGCCCGACGGGATCCGGGAAGTCGACCACGCTCGCGACGATCATCGACAAGATCAACACCGAGCGCAGTGAGCACATCGTGACGATCGAAGATCCGATCGAGTATCTGCACCCGCACAAGGGTTGCGTGGTCAATCAGCGCGAAGTGGGCGCGGATACCTCTAGCTTTACGACGGCGCTAAAATACATCCTGCGTCAGGACCCCGACTGCGTCCTGATCGGCGAGCTTCGAGACCTCGAGACCATCGAAGCCGCGCTGACGGTGGCGGAGACCGGCCACCTGGCGTTCGCGACACTTCACACCAATTCGTGCGTGCAGACGATCAACCGGATCGTCGACGTGTTTCCGCCGTTTCAGCAGTCACAGGTCCGCGCTCAGCTCTCGTTCGTCCTGGAAGGCGTGCTCAGCCAGACACTGATGCCGCGCGCCAATGGCCCCGGCCGCGCCCTTGCACTCGAGATCATGGTGCCGAACTCGGCGATCCGAAACCTGATTCGCGAGGACAAGGTCCACCAGATCTACTCGCAGATGCAGATCGGCCAGGAGAAGTTCGGGATGCAGACGATGAACCAGTCGCTTGCGGGTCTGTACCACAAGCGTCTGATCTCGATGGACGATGCACTGGCACGAAGTAGCGATGCAGACGAACTCCGGAACTTGATCAATCAGGGCCCCGTCACCGCCGGCAACCGCCGACCGGTGAGCGCGGCCTAGGGAGGGAACCCATGGCGGTATACGCATGGGAAGGGCGGACCCGACAGGGGACGACCAAGAAGGGCGTGATGGAGGCGGCGAGCGAAGCCGCCGTGATGGCACAGCTCCGAGCGCAAATGATCGTGCCGGTGGGCGTCAAGGCCAAGTCGAAGGACATGTTCGAGGGCATCACGCTCCCGGGCAGTGGTCCGGACGCGAAGGACCTCGTGATCTTCACACGTCAGTTCGCGACGATGATCGACGCTGGACTCCCGCTGGTCCAGTGCCTGGATATCCAGGCCGAGCAGCAGGAGAACAAGGTCTTTCAGGACGCGCTACGAGCCATCAAGAACGAGGTGGAGCAGGGCGCAACTTTTGCGGATGCGCTGCGCAAGCACCCCAAGATCTTCGATGATCTCTACGTGAACCTCGTCGCCGCCGGCGAAGTGGGCGGCATCCTGGACACGATCCTGAACCGGCTCGCGGTGTACATGGAGAAGGCCAACAAGCTCAAGGCCAAGGTCAAGAGCGCGATGATCTATCCGTCGACCATTCTCGGCGTTTCGATCCTGGTTATCGTGGTTCTGTTGGTGAAGGTCATCCCGGTCTTCAAGAAGATGTTCGAGGACTTTGGCGGTGCGCTTCCGATGCCGACACAGGTCGTCGTGGACATGTCAGAGTTCCTGCAGACCTGGATTGGTTTGATCGCGGCTGTGACCGTTGCCGTCGTCTGGGCATTCCTTACGGCGCGACAGAAAGTGCCTCAGTTCCGCTTCCAGACGGATGCGATCTTCTTGAAGCTGCCGGTCTTTGGTTCGCTACTCCGCAAGGTGGCGGTGTCGCGTTTCAGCCGCACCCTGGCGACGATGATCTCGAGTGGTGTGCCGATTCTCGATGCGCTTGAGATCTGCGCGCGAACCGCGGGCAACAAGGTGATCGAGAGTGCCCTGATGAAGACGCGAGCCGCGATCTCCGAAGGTCGAACGATCGCGGAGCCGTTGGAAGCGTCCAACGTCTTCCCGGGCATGGTGGTCCAGATGATCGCGGTCGGTGAGTCGACGGGCGCAATGGATTCGATGCTGGCAAAGATCGCCGACTTCTACGATGACGAAGTGGATACCGCTGTGGATGGCCTCACATCCTTGATGGAACCGTTCATGATGGTCTTCCTGGGTGGCGCGATCGGCGGCATCTTGATGGCCATGTATCTCCCGATCTTCAAGATCGCTGAAAACATCAAGTAGGCACGCGTCCATGCCCGCGACGACCTCGCCCGTGCAGAATGCGGACGACGGGCGCGGTCGGCTTGCTCGCCTGATGGCGGCACGGCTTGCCGTGTCGCTCGCCGTGCTGTGCCTCGCACTGGTGTTCGTGGGGCCGGGTGACGGTGCCGAAGAAGCGGCTCGCGGCCTCTATGGCACGCTCGGTGTGGCGTTTCTGGCGACGGTGATGTTCGCGGGCGCTCTCCGCTGGGTACAGCATGTGCCCCGTTATGCGGCGCTGCAGATCCTCGTCGATGTTTCGCTGGTGTCCTCGGTGGTGCTGTTCAGTGGCGGCTGCCGGTCGATCTTCAGCTTCTTGTATCTGCCCATCGTCGTGATGGGCGCGATCCTGTTCGGCAGGCGCGGCGGCTACGGCACCGCGATCCTCGCCTCCGCAGGTTTTGCAGCCGTGGTCGCGTATGCGCCGCCTTCGCCGTTCGACACGCGGCTCCCGGACCCGATGGAGGTCAAGGTCGCGATCTGGGGCGTCCATACCGGCGCGTTGCTGCTCGTGTCATTGCTGTCGTCCACGCTGGCTCACGAGCTTCGCCGCGCTGGCGAGGATCTGCACCGGAGCCGGGTCCAGCTCGAACGCCTCGGTCATCTCCATGAACGGATCGTTGACAGCTTGACGAGTGGTCTCCTCACCACCGATTCCGCGGGTCAGGTGCGAAGCTGCAATCCCGAGGCGACGCAGATCCTGGGCGGCAACGCGGCCGAGTGGATCGGAAAGCCACTTGGATCGGTGATTCCAGGTGCGGAACGGCTGGCGGAGCCGGGCGCCGAGGCACGCGGACGGTCCCGGAGCCGACTCACACGCGAAACGGCGAGTGCTCCCGTCCAACATCTAGGCGTGGCGGTCTCGCCCTTGAAGACGAAGAGCGGCGGCCACGATGGCCATGTCGTGATCTTCCAGGATGTGACCGCGGTCGTCGAACTCGAGAATGAGCTGCAACGAAGTGCGCGTCTGGCCGGTATCGGCGAGTTGTCGGCAAGCATTGCGCACGAAATCCGGAACCCACTCGCCGCGATCTCCGGCTCGGTGCAGATGCTCTCGAAGGATGCGCACGGCGAAGATCGCGATCGACTGATGGCGATCGTGCTGCGCGAAATCGGGCGACTCGATCAGCTGATCGCTGATTTTTTGCAGTTTGCGCGTCCTGCGCCGCCCTCGTTCTCGAGCGTAGAACTCGGATCTCTACTCGAGGACATTCGAGCGCTCGCGACCGCGGAGGGCTGGACGGTCGAGCTCGATGGCGTCGCCGGACTCGAGGTCACCGCAGACGAGGACCAACTGCGGCAGGTCTTCTGGAATCTGATCCGCAATGCTGGGCAGGCATCGGGGGACCGCGGGATCGTCCGCGTACGCGCGCGTGTAGAGCGCGAAGCGGCTCAAGCAGTGCGCACCGGCGGACGAAACGCGCCGGTGGGGGGATGCGGCTCGGTGGAGGTCGAAGTCAGCGATCGGGGAGAGGGCATCTCGCCGGACCGGCTCGACCGGATCTTCGATCCGTTTCATACGACCAAGGAAGGGGGAAGTGGTCTCGGTCTGTCGACCGTTCACCGCATCCTCGAAGCCCATGGCGCGACCGTCCAGGTCGAAAGCGTCCTGGGGCAAGGGACGACATTTCGCTTGAACTTCCGTCAAACGCAACAGGAGAACGGTTGATGCCGGGTGCGCGCATCCTCATCGTCGACGACGAACGCAGTATGCGGGAGTTCCTCGACATCTTGTTTCGGCAGGAGGGCTACGAGGTCACCACCGCGGACGGCGTGGCTTCGGCGCGACTCGCACTGGATGCAGATGACTACGACGTGGTCATCACCGACGTCCAGATGCCCGATGGAAACGGACTCGAGGTGCTTCGGTGGGTCAAGGGACATACGCCCGACACCGTCGTCGTCATGATCACTGCATTTGCGACCGCAGAAACGGCGATCGAGGCGATGAAGCAGGGTGCCTACGACTACATCAACAAGCCTTTCAAGACGGACGAAGTTCGACTGATCATCGAGAAAGCCCTCGAGAAGCGCGAGCTGTCGAGTGAGAACGAGCGGCTGCGAAGCGAGCTTCGGCGCGAGAAGCGCCAGCGCAACATGGTCGGCACGAGCGACGCGATGCAGGCGGTCTATGACCTCGTCGCTCAGGTGGCCGGAACTAAGACGAATGTCCTGATCGCGGGCGAGAGTGGCACCGGCAAGGAACTTGTTGCCCGCGCGATTCATGACCAGAGCGGCCGAGCGGATGAAGCCTTCATCGCCGTGAACTGTGGAGCAATTCCCGAGAACCTCCTTGAGTCGGAGCTCTTTGGTCACGCGAAGGGTGCCTTCACGGGCGCCGTGGATCACAAGCCCGGCCTGTTCGAAGCAGCTTCGAAAGGGACGTTATTCCTCGATGAAATTGGAGAGATGCCCGCTCCACTCCAGGTGAAGTTGCTCCGTGCGATCCAGGAGAGGCAGATCCGTCGCGTCGGTAGCAGCGAGGATGTGTCGGTCGATGTGCGGATCGTGGCCGCGACGAACCGCGAATTGAGGTCCGAAGTCGCGCAGGGTCGCTTCCGCGAAGATCTCTACTACCGGCTCAACGTCATCCAGATTGCCATCCCGCCCCTGCGAGAACGCATGGAAGACGTGCCGCTACTGATCCAGCACTTCGCCGAAAAATACGCGGCCGACATGGGGCGCCCCGCACCAAACTTCTCCGCCGCGGCACTTCAACGGATCGAGGCCTACTCGTTCCCCGGAAATGTTCGAGAGCTCGAGAACACGATCGAGCGCGCAGTCGCATTGTCTCGGGAAGACCTTGCGGATGTGGATGTGTTGCCGGCCGCGGTCCTAGAACCGGTGGAATCGCTGGGTGCAGGCAGTGGGGCGCCATTGGACCTGCCAACCGAGGGGGCGGATCTCGAGGATCTCGTGAACCGGTACGAGCGTTCGCTGCTTCGACAGGCGCTGCGCCGCACCGGTGGCGTAAAGAAGCGCGCGGCCGCACTACTCGGCGTGTCCTTCCGGTCGTTTCGATATCGGCTGGAGAAGCTGGGTCTCGAAGACGATTCTTCGCAGAGCGACTGACCGATGTGGCAACGGCTGCGGAACACCGGGCTGCAGACCGAAGTCCTTCTCAGCCTGGCGCTCGTCATGGGCCTCGCGACGCTCGTGCTGGTCACCGTCTTTGCCTTCCAGCAAGAAGACCTGCTCCGGCGCACGCTCGGACGCGCACTCGCAGCCGAGGCGAGGACGATGGATGCACTGCCGTTGCACCCGGGGACGGACTGGTGGTGGGTCGAACGCGACGGCCGCGTGCAGCCGCGCGGCGGGCACCCTGGCGCGCTGGACCCCGAACTTGCGGATCTGGTGGCGGACGCACGGAAGCGCGGCGTTCCTCTCCTGAAGCCCGGTGGCGTCGGTGAGGCCATCCGCTTCGCGATGCCCGTCGGAAGCGAAGGGCGCGTGGCTGCTGCCCGCGTTCCGGTCAACGTGTCGTTCGCGCTTCGCGTGTTTCCGCTCGCGGTCGTCGCCGTGCTGGCTCTCGCGAATGTCGCCGTCTTCACCGCGTTTGGTGCGTGGCTGATGCGGCGAAGGGTCGTGAAGCCACTCGAGTCGCTGGCATCCGGAGCCCGGCAGATCGCGGAAGGGGAGGTCGGCGTGCGAATCTGGGCCGAGGGCCCGGAGGAGATCGAACAAGTCGCGGGCGCGTTCAATGAGATGACCGAGGCGCTCGAAGGGCGCTCAGAAGAACTGACCAAGGCCGTTGTAGACCTGCGCACCACCAACGCCGAGCTTCGCGAGACACGGACCCATCTCGACCGCGCGGAGCGGCTCGCGGCCGTTGGCACTCTGGCGGCCGGTGTCGCACACGAGGTCGGGAACCCGATGGGTGCATTGCTGACATATCTCGAGCTCGCGGGTCGAGACGCCGGCCTGAGCGATGTCGGTCGCGACCATCTCGAGCGCGCGCGCGGCGAAGGCGAGCGCGTACGCCGCATCTTGCGTCAACTGCTCGACTTCTCGCGGCCGCCGCGTCCGACACCGGTGGCCCTCGATCTCGGCCGCGTGGCCGAGGATGCGCGCGCCCTCGTCGAGGCGCAGGAGCGCGCGCGTGGAGTCCGGATCGAATCGACGATTGCGAGCGGGCTCCCGCCGGTGCAGGGAGATGAGGGCATGTTGGTCCAGATCCTGCTGAACCTCGTGCTGAATGCGGTCGATGCGGTGTCCGGTAGGAGTGACGGCTGTGTTGCGCTTCGGGTCGCGCCGGCATTCGGACCCACCCGACGCGATGAGATCAACCCGGCTGACGTCGAGCAGCGTCAACCGGTCGCCGTAGATTGCGTCGTTCTCGACAACGGCTGTGGAGTTCCCGACGAGGATCGCGAACGGATCTTCGCACCGTTCTTCACGACCAAGGATCCGGGGCTGGGAACGGGCCTTGGCCTGGCGAATGCGGTTCGCCTCGCCGAGGAGCTGAATGGCTCGCTCGAGTGGGTGGATCCCCCCGATGGTTTCGTGACCGCGTTCCGGTTGCGCCTTTCGTGCACGCTGGTTGCTGGCGAACGGAGCGAGATCCGCGGCGTTTGACGAGGGCTGCACCGCAAAGCGCTGCGGGGTGCGCAGGAAGTTGCGCTCCTTCGATGTGCAATTGCACGCGAAAGCTCAAGCGGGGCGACGAAACAGCCGATCTAGATCTTCGGCACGGGGCTTGCTCTATGAGCCCTGTCGAAGGAGAACCGTTTTGCAGCGAATCCGACGCGCAGGTTTCACGCTCATCGAGATGATGATCGTTGTCGCGATTGCGGCTGCGCTCGCGGCCGTCGCATACCCCAACTGGCGACGCATGAACGACAACATGCGGCTCCGAGAGGGGGCACGCGAAGTTGCCAACGCAATGAGCTTTGCCCGCCAGCAGTCCGTGAACGTCGAGCGGTCGCACATCGTCTTCTTTCGGACCGGTGGCGGCACCGACCTGTGCGGCAACGCTATTCCGTCGCCCGTCGTCGTACTCGACGATCTGAATGGAGACTGCTGCTGGAACCCGGGCGAGGAGATCCGGCAGTACATGACGGATGCACCGCTCTTGCAGACCGTTGGCTGGGGCATCAACAACGCGATCGCGCCGGTTCCGGAAGACCCGGGTGTGGGTGCCTTCGCAACCGGTTCGACCTTCCTCGATAACGGCGGGAACGCCGTGACCGGGGTCGCGTTCCGTCCCGATGGTGTCCCGATCACGTTCGACAATACCTGCACCCAGGGCCAGATCGGAACCGGTGGGGGCGGGCTCTACTTCACCAACGCACGCCCTGGCGTCAGCCTCGCCGCACGGCGCGATCTCGCCGTTGTGTTGTCGCCGCTGGGGACGACCAAGGTCTACTCATGGAACCCCGGAGCTGTCGTATGGACGCAATGATTCGCCGAACGCACCCGCGAAAGCACAAGCGCGGCACCACGCTCATCGAACTGATGGTCGCGATGGTCATCCTTTCGATCGGTTTGCTTGGCATGCTCGCGATGCAGATCGAGGCAATGAAAAGCAGTCGCGTAGGCCGTCATGTAACCGAGGCCGCCCATGTCGGCCAGAGCCAGATGGAAGCCCTGCAGAGCCAGGCGTGGGCACTCACTGCGCCTACAGGTGGGTTTACGGCCCCCGTCGCCGTGAATTCGGTGGAGGCCGCACGTGCGGGGGCGGGCGCTGGTGCACCGACGCCGCAGATCTTCAACGTCAGCTGGCGGGTCACGAATGGCCCGCCGACAGGGGCTCCCCCCGTCGTGAAGCTGCGCACCATCGATGTGCGCGTGACGTGGGCCGAGCCCAATGACACCCCGAACATGCCGCTGCGTCGTTATGCAGCGTCAAGTCAACGGTACAATCCGTAGGAGTTGGTGCGTGCTGAATCCGAACCACCAGAAGCGCCGCCACGGCTTCACGTTGATCGAGTTGATGGTCTCGTCGGCCGTCCTCGCCGTGATCATGTTCTACCTCACGAACGTGCTCGTGTTTCAGTCGCGTAGCTACGAGGTTGTCGACGACGTGACCGAGGTCCAACAGAACCTTCGCGCGATCGGTGACCTGGTCGAGCGGGAAGTGCGATCGACGGGGATGTTGGTGCAGGAAGGCGGCGCTGCTTGTGCCATCGACAATGACTTCCAGGGTTCCGACATCCTGTTCGTCACCGATTCGCAGGCCATCAATCCGGCGAACCTCAAGGACGCCGGCCTCGGCTCGACGATCGTGGCCGGATACTCTGGCAACGGGACCGACAACGTCACCTTGAGCCGACGGGCCCTGGAGCCTGACCAGACGCTACTGGCCTACGACAACGATTCTCCCCTGAACGGTGCCAGCGACAGCGACTTCTTCTGGCCCGGCGTCGGTCTGGGCGGCGGTGTCATCGTGACCGACAAGAAGAACCCGGAGCGTGGTGCGCAGTGCGGCATGATCACGCGAGTCGTCCAGACGGGGCTAGCGGGTCTGACGGTCGATGTGGACTGGACGATTCGGATCGGCGCGAACACCCACGCTCCCGCTCCAGCGGGCCTCGGGCCGGTGCCGCTCGGTGGCGGCGCACCCGAACTCGTGATGATTCCGGCCAACATGTACCTGGTGGATCGCACGGTGCCAAATCAGCCGCGTTTGTGGCGAAACGGCACGATCCTGGCCGACGACGTCGAGGACCTACAGGTCGCATTCTTCCATGACGCGGACGACGACGGCATTGTCGATCCGGGTGAGTGGAGCGGCGACACGGCCGCAACGCCCTACACGTCCGGTCTCGTCGACAACACCTTCTTGCGCGCCATCCGCTTCAGCATGGTGATCCGTTCGGCGCAGCAGGACGTTACGGTGGTCCAGGACCCGAACCTGGCATTCGGTCTCCGACCGGTGCTCGAGAATGCGCCGGTACCGGTCGCGGCTGCCGACGGATTCCGACGCCGGGTCCAGACCCGCACCGTGCGCCCCCGAAACGTCGGGCTGCGCGGCAACGCCTATTCAGGCTCGCTCTAGTGCCGACCCATCTCTGCCATCAGACGGAGTCAAAGATGATGACCCTCGACTCGCGAAAGCACCGCCATCAGCGGGGCGCCGCAATGTTCGTGGCGGTTCTGGTCCTGATGATGATGGGAGCACTCGGTCTCGCCGCGCTCGATACCTCGTCCCAGGATCGCAACATCGCCGGTTATCAGAACCGCTCGCAGAGCGCCTTCAACGCGGCCGAGGCCGGCGTTGCCCAGGCACGTCAGCAGGTTCTGAACGTCCAGGACCGCAACGCCGTCCTGGTCCTTCTGCCGCAGAATCTCGGAGACGCAGCGCTCTATGACCGCGAAAACGCACTGCCTGCTTACGGGCCGGACCCGACCGCGGCCGCCACGTTTCCGAATGGGATCGCCTATCTAGGCGATGGTCCGGCGCCGGGCGTGAAGGCGAACCTGGGCTCGACCCAGTTCTTGAACTCGCTCTGGCAGATCAATGTCCAGGGCACGAGTGCCCAGAATGGCATCGGCATCGATGGACGGCCGTCGACGGCTCGGATCGAGATCATCGAAGCCAAGATGATGACCGGTGGGCCCGGCTACAACTGACATCCGGCGTGGGCCGGGAGGGGGGATGATGGGACGCAATCGGAAGTGGGCGGCGCTGGCGACAGCGGCCGCGCTTGCGACATTGACGGCGGGTTGCGGCGAAGAAACGTCGACGGACTCCGCCGTCCAGGCAATGGGGTCGGTCGATCAGCAGTTCGCGGCGGACGGCTTCGGGGCCGAAGCGGACGCCGTCGAACTCGAAGACGACGGCACGAACCGCGCGCCCGTCGTACGACGCGTCACGTTGAGCCCTTCGGCGCCGCTCCCGGGACAGCCCGTGCGGGCCGTGGTCGAGGCTGACGATCCGGACGGTGACTTCGTGCGCCTGACCTTCTCGTGGTACCGCAACGGTGAGTTGGTGACCGAAAGCGGCAAGGGGACGATCACGTTCCCGACACTCGCCAAATCGGATCGGATCGAGGTACGGGTCGTGGCGTCGGACGGCCGCCGCACGAGCGAGATCGCCTCGGCGACGAGCGCTGCCGGAAACCGTGTCCCCTACCTGACGAACGTATACGTCACGCCCGACAACCAGTTGATTCGTCGCGGTGAGGTACTGCTTGCGCA
Source organism: Deltaproteobacteria bacterium (assembly GCA_029261815.1). Lineage (GTDB taxonomy): Bacteria > Myxococcota_A > UBA9160 > UBA9160 > UBA6930 > JAJDAP01. Next base: position 35,624 of record JAJDAQ010000065.1, on the reverse strand, counting down.
CCCCGAAGGTAACGATGACGACAATGACAAGCTTCGCTTTACCTACCGTTGGGAGGCGAATGGCCGGCTCGTCGGCGAGGAACGCTCGTTCGACACGTCTTCGCTGAAACGCGGTGACAAGGTCCAGGTGGAGGTTGTCGCCAACGACGGCCAGACCGACTCGTCGCCGCGCCAATCGCTCGAGATCGAGATGTCGAACTCGCCGCCGCAGATCACGCAGCTGCCGCGGATGGAAGTCGAAAGTGGCGAGCTTCGCTACGCGTTCGAGGCCGAGGATGCCGATGGAGATCGCAATCTCCGCTTCTGGGTCGAAGACGGCCCGGACGGTATGCAGATGGACTCGCTCTCCGGTGAACTCAGCTGGCGCCCGCGCGCGGACCAGGCCGGGGTCCATCCGGTCCAGGTCGGTGTGAAGGATGGCTTCGGCGAGGGCACGAAGTTCGAATTCAACGTGACCGTGAATACGACGACCGAAGCTTCGCCGCCCGCGAACGCGCGCTAGGCGCGGTCTGCAGGTTCTTGCGGACCTCGCAATGCGGTGCAGTGTCAGAGCTTGCGTCGCACCGCGTGGGTTCTCAGAAACCTTCATGAATCCAGACAGTTAGAGAATGTCCCTGGGTCGGCACGGAGCTTGCTCTGTAAGACGCCGACCCTGATTCGGGAGATCGACATGCATCGACGTACGCTTCTCACTTTCCTCCTCTTCGCGATCGCGGGCGTGCTCTTGCCGCTCGGCAGCGCCGCGCAGACGACGGACGACACCGCGCTCTTCTCGACCGCAGTGCCGCCCAACGTCATGCTCCAGGTCGATAACTCTGGCTCGATGCACAATGTCGTGTGGCACCCCACCTACGACCCGACGTCGAACCCGACATGCAACTTCTTCCAGGACGGCACCACGTACAACGTGCGGTCGACCTACACCGATGTAACCCTGAACGGCGGAACGGACACCACGTTCAAGGCCCAGGCGTACACACTCGCATCGACGGGCTGTGTGACCACCCCGCGCCTGATCTTTGATGACCCGGTCGTCACCGCGAGCGGTAGCTCGACGCGCTGGACCGGCCACTACCTGAATTGGCTGTTCAGTCCCGCTTCGAACGCGGTCTACAGCGACGTCGTCAGCTCGAACAACGGAACGTGGTCGTCCTGCGTGGGTGGCGGCACGTACTCGCTGTACAAGCGATCGCGCATCTCGGCTTCGAAGAACGTCCTGCAGGAGGTCATCTGCCAGGTGAATGCATCGGGTGCCGTCCGCTTCGGGATGGCCCAGTACCGGCGCGGTGGTGACCCGAACGGTGGCTATGTGACGGTGCCGATCGAGGACTACCTCGACAACACCGGCAACCCGAACGTCTACACACTCGATGGTGTTTCGCAGTCGCACGGGCAGCACCTCGATGACGCGATCCAGAGCCTCACCGGCGAGGCGTGGACGCCTCTCGCCGAGACGCTCTTCCAGGTCTACACGTACTTCATGAGCCGCACGGCGGCCGATCGCCCTCCCGCGGCCACGAGCGGGACCTTCCCCGAATACACGTACAAGGCCGACATCCACACGGCCCGCAGCGGAGCGCACAGCACGTCCGGCGCCCCGGTGGTCCCTGACAGCCCGGTGCAGTTCCCGTGTCAGAAGAACTTCGTCATCGTGATCACCGACGGTGAGCCGACGAAGGATGACTTCGACACCGAGACGCCGACGAACACCGCGAACGGTTTCGCAAACTTCGGAACCCTCATCGGGGACTACAACCCGGACGCCGAGGTCGAGACCGGCTACGGGAGCGAAGGCGCTCTCTATCTCGACGACGTTGCCAAGTTCATGCAGGAAGTCGACTTCCGGCCCGACATGGTTGACCAGAACGGCTTCCCCCAGGTGATCGATGTCTACACGGTGGGATTCACCACGTCGCCAGCCGCGAACGCGCTGCTCGCGAAGACCGCGGCGCAGGGTAACGGCCAGTTCTATTTCTCGAACGATCCGCAGAAGCTCGCGGCCGATATCATCGCCGCGGTGAGTGACATCATCCAGAAGTCGCAGTCGTTCACGGCCGCGACCGTTCCGGCCGCGCGGACGGCGGCCGGTGGCAAGTTCTACACCAGCCTCTTCGTGCCTTCGGACCAGGACAGCTTCTGGGAAGGGCATCTGCGCAGCTGGGACATTGACGTCAAGGGTCACATCCTGGACTCGGGCGGCCTGTGCGCCGTCAATGACCCGGAGCAGCCGAACGAGTGCTCGCTGGGTTCCTTCAAGTCGACAGCGACACCGTTCTGGGATTCGGGGAACGTGCTGACGGCGCGAAACCCCGCGACCCGGCAACTGTTTACGACGCGGCTGACGGGTGCGATCGGCTCGACGAAGGTCCGATTCGACGACGCGACGATCACGCCGACGGATCTGGCGCTGACGGCGGCCGACATCCCGACGTACAACTACGGCGCGAATCCGGTGCCCGCGAATGCGACGGCACTGAAGACTGTGGTCGTCGACAACATTCGCGGCTGCGAACTCGGACAGAGCGGGGCGGGCTGTGTCAAGCGCCCGTGGCTGCTCGGCGACATCTTCCACTCCGACCCGGTCGTGGTTCCCGGACCGCCTGCGGGACTGGCTGAGTCCGGCCACGGAGGATTCCATGCCACCTATGCCACGCGGCAGAAGATGATCATTGCGGGTGCCAACGACGGCTTCCTGCGCTTCTTCGACGCGGGCACCTGGCAGACGAGCACCACGCCGCCGGCGTACAACAACGGCACTGGCGACGAAGTGATCGGCTTCATGCCGTACCCGGTGCGCCAGAACGCCAAGGAGTTGGCGCGGGACTCGGGCGCACGCGACTTCTACACCGTCGATGGATCGCCCCGCGTGTCCGATTCATGGTTCTACACGAACCCGACGATCAATACGCAGCTTGCGAGCGGTTCGGAATGGCGAACGGTGCTGGTGAGCGGAATGCGGCAGGGTGGACGTTCGTTCTACGCACTCGACATTTCGAATCCGAGTGCGACGGCTTCGACCACATGTCCGAATACGCGCAGTAACCCGGATGCGGGCTACCCCTGCTACCTCTGGGAGTTCCCGCGCGAGGACGCGACAGCGGCCATCAAGTCGATGATGGGCGAGACCTGGTCGGAACCCGTCATCGGCAAGATCCGGGTCAAGGTCAACGCCAACGACAACGGAGGCGCTGGCTTCGATCGCTGGGTCGCGGTTGTCGGTACCGGATTCGATCGCAAGAGCGACCCGAACGACTACGCGAGCTACGACGCGCTGGCCACGGAAGGCCGTGCTCTCCTGATCATCGATGTCCAGACTGGTGAGATCATCGCCAAGAAGGAATTCGACCCGACGACCACGGCGGCGAGTACGACCGATCCGACGTCGGTGGCGTATGACCCGCTGAACCCGGAACGCAGCATGCACTATGCGATGGCGGGCACGCCCGGTGTGTTCGACCTCGACACGGACGGTTATATCGACACGATCTACATGGCCGACCTGGGTGGCAACATCTGGAAGTGGGTGGTCAAGGGGATCGGGCACGACTCGGTCAACAGTTCGACGACCGACTATGACCAGAACAGCACCTGGAAGTTCAGCAAGTTCTTCGAGGCACCTTCGCACTTCGATGCCGTAGCCAGTGTGCGGCGCTGGAAGAGCTTCTTCTTCGCCCCGACGGCGGTTCTCGACAGTGGCAAGCTGTGGGTGACGGTCGGAAGTGGCGAGCGGACGCACCTCCAGTACATGGGCGACCCGTTGACGACGGCCGAGAACAACCGCCTCTACTCGGTGGTGGATAGCGACCCGTTCAACTCGCTCGGGACTGCTAGCGCCCTTGTCGAGACCGACCTCGTTGACCTGACGACACCGCTTGGTGCCACGCAGTGCGCGAGTGTGACGGGCAAGAAGGGCTTCTTCATCATGGGTCAGGACGGAGAGAAGTTCATCACGCCGACGGACATCTTCTTCTTCGTGACATTCGCGGCGTCCTACGTGCCCACCGTGGCTGCCAATCCATGCGACGCAACGGGCGATGCCTACCTCTACGCCTTCAGCGTGCAGTGTGGCGAGGGCCTCTTCACGGATGCCGGAACCGGGAACCCGGTCACGAACGTGAGCCTTGGCTCCGGTCTCCCGACCGCGCCGAAGATCACGATGTCGCTGGACCCCTCGGGCAAGAGTTCGATCGTGATCAACAACCAGAACGGTGACCTGATCGACCCGAGTCGACCGAAGTGCACCACGCCGCCGTGCAAGCCGTCTTGCGACAAGGCGACCAACCCGGACTGCCCGCTGCCCCAGGGCTTCAAGGGCGTCGGCCAGATGTACTGGCGAGAATTCTAGGAGGACGCGAAGATGCGAATCATGAAGAACAACCGGATCCTGTGGATGGTCGCGCTACTCGGCCTGTTCATGGCGAGCTCGGCCAGCGGTCAGACGGAGATCAATGCCTCCGTCATCCAGGAGAAGATCGACGCCACCCGTATCCTGGTGTTGGAAGAGGGCGAGCGGATGCACGTCGATCCTAGCGCCGTGATCTGGCTAGAAGGCAACCGCATCTCGTTCGCCGAGATTCCGGAGCCGGGTGGGACCGAGTCCTACATCATGGTCGAGTGGGCGGTCGGCGTGTCGACCACGCGGCCGCGCGAGATCACGATCAAGATCGAGTATCTCTAACGAGGCTCCCGATCTGTCGATAAACCGAAAGGGCCGGCTCGATCCTCGATCGAGCCGGCCCTTCTCGTTTCGGAGTGCCTCTGGGAGGCGGTGCTAGAGCCCGTACTCCTTGATCTTGTACAGCAGTGAGCGATGGCTGATCTCGAGGAGCTTGGCGGCGTGAGTCCGGTTGCCGCCGGTCTGGTCGAGGGCCTGCTGGATCCAGTCTCGCTCGAAACGTGCGCGTGCGCGTTTCAACGATAGGCCGCCGCGCGTGGTCGGAGCTTCCTTGGTTGCTTCACTGAGCGCACGCGGCAACTCCGCCAAGGTGACGCGCTCTCCCTCGGAGAGGATGAGTGCGCGTTCGATCACGTTCTTCAGCTCGCGGATGTTTCCCGGCCAGGAGTGCGCCACGAGCCGCTCGAGGGCCTCGTGAGTCACGGTCTGTGCCGGCTTCCCGAGTGTGCGGGCGAAGTGAGAGACGAAGTGGTCAACGAGCAGCGGGATGTCTTCCACGCGCTCGCGGAGCGGCGGCACATCGACGCGGATCACGTCGAGCCGGTAGAAGAGGTCCTCCCTGAATCGGCCTTCGCGCACGTCGCTCTCGAGATTCCGGGAGGTGGCTGCGATGACGCGGACGTCGACCTGGTGCGGCTTGCTTTCGCCCACCGGTCGAATTTCTTCTTCCTGCAGGACGCGCAACAGCTTGACCTGGAGAGGGGAGGGCAGCTCTCCGATCTCATCGAGGAAGATCGTGCCGCGATGGGCCTCGGTGAACAAGCCACGTCGTGCGCGGTCGGCGCCGGTGAAAGACCCCTTGGCATGGCCGAAGAGTTCGCTCTCGAGGAGATGTTCCGAGATCGCGCCGCAGTTTACGGCAACGAAGGCTTCTTCCCTGCGCGTGGATTGCGCCTGGATCGCGCGGGCGAGTACTTCCTTGCCGGTACCGCTCTCGCCCAGCAATAGAACAGTGGCCTTGTACTCGGCGGCACGCTCAATGACGTCGAGAACCTCGACCATGGCGTCGGACGCGGCCACGATCGGAGACTCGCCGACGGCCTTGGTCACGTCTCGCTGCAAGAGCGCATTGGCCCTGCGTAGGCGTTCGCGTTCGCGCGCCTTGCGGATCGTGAGTACGACCTCTGAGGGCTGAAAGGGCTTCGTCAGATAGTCGTAGGCGCCGCGATTCATGGCCTCGATGGCCAGGTCCTCGGTCCCATAGGCCGACATCATGATGACCGTGGTTCCGGGCGCCTGACGCACGAGTTCGGGCAGAAGGTCGAGCCCATTCGTTCCCGGCATTCGGACGTCGCACAAGATCAGGTCGAACGTCTGACTGGCTACGCGCTCTCGCGCGCCGTCGGCGTCGATAGCGACGCTGGCCTCATAGCCTTCCTGGGTCAGGAAGATTTCGAGGCTCTCCCGGAGGCCGGGGTCGTCGTCCACGATCAGGATGCGTTCGCTCACGCGGGGTTCTTCGGCCACGCCCGTGCTTGAACTGAGCCCTACGCGAGAAATCGCGGTCCACGGATTTGCGCGAGCCCGTGAATGAGTCGCAGGTGCGCTTCCGACTCGTTGCATTCGCCCGAAATGTGACCTGCCACACAAGGAAGCTGCGGAAGGTGACTCAAGTCCCCGGAACCGCAGGCCGATAGCTGTTTCGTCCGGGCAATCACGTCCGGAGCACGCAACCGACCAACAGGGAGGGGAAGCCCGCGTGCCCGATAACCACGTCCAGCGCTATCGCGAGGCGCTCATGATGAGCAAGGCGGAATTGGCCCGTAAGGCCGGACTGTCAACGCTCACCATCGACCGGATCGAAGCGGGTCGTCCCTGTCGACTCGATACAAAGCGAAAGATCCTGCTCGCTCTCGGACTCAAGGTGTCCGACCGCGACAAGGTTTTTGGAGCCGCTTCGGCGGCGATGTCCGAGCAGGCCGCAATGGCCGACCCGGACCGGGCCTAGGCCCGAGGAGGAACTACCAGCATGCTGTTGTCGTTCGGAAAGACCAAGTCGATTGTCGGCCTCGATATCGGCTCCTCGTCCGTCAAGGCGGTGGAGTGCACGGTCAAGGGCAGGAACGTCGAGCTTTCCAAGGTGGGCGTCGCGACGCTGCCGGCAGAAGCCGTCGTCCAGGGCGCGTTCCTGAACTCGGGGGCCATCACCGAGGCGATCCAGGAAGCGATCGAGACCGCGGACATCAAGACCAAGAACGTCGCCACGGCGGTCTCGGGCCACTCGGTCATCGTGAAGAAGATCAGTCTTCCTGCGATGAGCCGCGATGAGCTCGAGGAATCGATCCGTTGGGAAGCGGAGCAGTACATCCCCTTCGACATCAACGAGGTGAACCTCGACTTCCAGATCATGGAAGGGACCGATGTCGAGGGCCAGATGGACGTCCTCCTGGTTGCCGCCAAGAAGGATCTCATCGACGACTACGTGCACGTCATTACGGATGCTGGCCTCCAGCCGGCCGTGATCGATGTCGCCGCATTCGCGGTGGAGAACGCCTTCTTCGCAAATTACGACTCGGAACCGGACGAAGTGGTTGCCCTCGTCAACATCGGGTCGCAGGTGGTCAACATCAACATCGTGGCCGGCGGGTCTCCTGCCTTCACACGAGATATCTCGACTGGCGGATCGGTCTACACCGAAGAAATCCAGAAGGCGCTTTCGGTCTCCTGGGAAGAAGCGGAGCGGATCAAGATCGGCGGAACCGGACCTGAGGAGAGCCAGGACGTGGTTCCCCAGGAAGTCGAAGACGCGATGCGGAGTGTGACCGACACGGTGCTCGGCGAGATCAGCCGGTCCCTCGACTTCTTCGCCGCGACTGCGGCCGAGAGCCGAATCAGCCGCGTCGTGATGTCGGGTGGCGGCGCCAAGGTCTCGGGCCTCGAAGCTGCCTTCCAGGGCAAGACGAACCTTCCCGTCGAGCGGTTCAATCCGCTCGCCCGGGTCACGCCGTCGTCGAAGCTCGACGAACAGTTCCTCGAAGACACCGGTCCGGCGCTCGCCGTGAGCCTCGGTCTCGCGCTGCGAAGGATGGACGACTGATGATCACGATCAACCTACTTCCCGTTCGTGAAGAGCGACGCCGCGCGAGTCTGATGCAGCTCGTCGCCATGATGGCGGCGGCCCTCGTCGTCTCGGTGGCGCTGAGCGCGCTGTTCCACTGGAGCATCACATCGGACATCGACACTGCCCGTAATGCCGGCAAGCAGACGCAGACGCAGATCGATCAGTTCGGCCCGCAGCTCAAGCAGGTCGAAGAGTACCGGACCGTCAAGGCCGATATCGAGCGCAAGCTCGACGTCATCGACCAGCTGTCGGACGCCCGATCGGGTCCGGTGCACGTGTTCGATCAGCTCTCTCGCCAGGTTCCGGAGCGGGTCTGGATCAGCCAGATCTCGATCAAGAACGGCTCGATCACCCTGCAGGGCATGAGCCTGGACAACGAACTCGTGGCGTTGTTCCTGACGGGCCTCGAAGAGTCGCCCTACTTCAAGGGTGTGGAACTGGTGAAGACGGAGGCCCGCGAACGCGATGGCTTCAAGCTCAACCAGTTCGAGGTCAGCGCGGTGCTGACGTCTCCGTCCGCCGAACTCCGCGCGGCCGAAGCGGCGGGCACCAAGTCCGCCTCGAACGAAACCCAGAGCGCCAGCGACTTCGGTCTGCTGGCTAGCCACACGAACTAAGGGGGTCGCATGGATCTCGGTCTCGAAAAGTACCAGGCCCAGTTCGACAAGCTGGCGAAGCTGCCGAAGGCAGCGCGCATGGCCATGGTTCCGGCCATTGCCATCCTCGTCGTCGGACTCTACGGCTACCTCTTCTTCATGCCGGCCAGGGCGCAGCTCGCGACGGCGCAGGAGAATGTTCTCCAGCTTCAGCGCAAGCTCTCTGAGGTTCGCGCGGTCGCCAGCAACGAGCAGGCGATCAAGGATGAGATCCAGCTTCTCGAGAAGAAGCTCGCCGTCGCGCTCCGACAGCTCCCGGATTCCAAGGAACTACCGGTGTTGCTCACGGACGTGACGAGCCTCGGCAAGAACTCGGGTCTCGAGTTCAAGGCGTTCCGGCCGGGCAGCGAAGTGACCAAGGCGTTCTACGCCGAGGTTCCGATCGATATTGAATTCACGGGCCAATACCACGACATCGCCACGTTCTTCGACGAGGTCTCGCGGCTGCCGCGAATCGTGAACATCGGTGAACTCACCGTGGACGTGAAGCGCGAGACGGCGACGAACACCTGGCTCTCCGTGAAGGGGCAGGCGACGACGTTCCGGTTTGTGGAGCCCAACCCGGGCTCGGCAGCCGGTGGAGGGGCGAAGTAATGACTCGAACGCATGTGAGCCTCGCAGCAATGGCTGCGTTGATCATGGGTTTGACGGCGTGCAGCCAGGATGTCGCCGGTCCGAGTGCTTCTGACTATCAGAAGCAGCGGGCCGAGATTCTCGACAAGCACAAGCGTCAGACGGCCACAGCCCAGGCGAATACGGCAACGGAAGCGGCGGATGAATCCGGCGAAGGTGCGGTACTCGGCAGCCTGGACGGGTTCTTCTACGACCCGGTGGGGAAGCGTGACCCGTTCCGCTCCTTCATCCAGGACAACCGCGCACTCGACGAAGGCATCGAGAGCCCGCTCGAAGGTTTCGACCTCGGGCAGCTCGAAGTCGCTGGCGTTGTCTGGCGTGGTGATCGTCGCCGGGCGCTGATCCTCGATCCATCGGGGCAGGCGTATGTGGTTTCAGAGGGGGATGTGATCGGAAAGAACTCCGGTCGGATCCTCGCGATCAACGACAGTTCGATGTTGGTCAAAGAGAAGTATGTCGATTTCCACGGTGAACAGACCGAGAAGGAAATCGAGATGCGTATTCGGCAGAGCCAGGGAGGGTGAGCTCGATGTATGCAGTTACTAGCAACCAGAAGCGCGGGAGCGCAGCCGTCCTTGCAGTCCTTGGACTGCTGATCTTGACGGTGGCATGTGCCAACTCCCCTGCACCGAAGCAGACCGAAACCGGTCTGAGCCAGGTGCGGGTGGAGACCGATGGGGACGCCTCGGTGGTGATCCTTGAGGGAACAGGCAGTGCCACGGCACAAGCATTCCAGGAAGAGGACCCGGCACGTGTCGTGGTCCACATCCCGGGTGTCCAAGCCGGAACGGCCACAGGGGCCATCGCCGTCTATGACGGCACGATCGATGAGATCATGGTTTCCGAGGCCTCGGAAGGGGCACGGATCGAGATCGCACTCGGCACGTTCGCGACCTATCAGGTCGTGGAAGGTGCTGGGAGCATCCAGGTCCGCCTCGAGCGTCAGGACACCGCGTCCATGGGCGCCGACGACGAGATCGAAACGGCCGATGTCGATGATCCGTGGGCAACCGTGGATGAGGCGCCCGAGGGCACCTCAGCGACTTCGCCGGCGGTGACGGAGCAGGAGGCGCCCAGCGTCGTAACGGCGTCCACGACGCCGGCTACGAAGTTGATTGGCGTGTCGGCCACCGTCTCCGGTGACGGCATGATCGTCGAGTTGAATGCGGATGGCGCCATCGATGACGTCAGCCACTTCGTGCTCGACAGCCCGCTCCGCATGGTGCTCGACCTACCCGGTCTCGCCAGCGAAGCGCCGACGAAGACGCAGGTCGACGGAACCGTCGTGTCCAGCATCCGAGTCGGACAGCACGCAGACAAGGTCCGCGTCGTTGTGGACGCCGCGGAAGGTACGGAGAGCTTCGGCGAGACCGCCATCACCACGACGACGACGGGCATCGCCCTGGGTCTGGGTGGCGCGGTCGCACCGATGGCGGCTTCGGTCGTGGCGGACGTCTCTGAGGACACGGAGCTCGACGAGATCGAGCCGGTCGAAGTGACCGTCGCGTCGAAGGAGGTTCCGACCTCTGACGATGTGCCGGCTTCGGTCGACGAAGAAGCCGCGGTGGTCTCCGAGACCGCCGAGGTCGAAGCGCAGGATCCGTGGACGGATGAAGCGCTCGCTTCTGAAACCGAGACCGAGATCGTTCCGGCCGCGATGGACGACGACGTCACGGCCACGACGAATGCAAAGGCGGTCTACGGGGTGCAGCTTGATTCCAGCACCGACTACGACCGTGTCGTGATCGTCACCGAGGGAGCAGCGGACTACACCACGCTGAGCCCGGACGCCGAGACCGTCATCGTGCAGCTGCACGGTGCCGTGATCGACGAGGAGGCTTCGGCACGAATCACGCCGTCGCAGCCCGGTGTCGTGTCGATGGTCGCAGCGTTCGATCAGCCCGAGGCTACGGTTCCCGAGGTGCGCGTGGTGATCCAGCGCGCCGCGGGTGTTGCGCCGACGGTGACCCAGAAGGGTCCGATGCTGCTGATCGACTTCCCGAAGACCGGCGCCCAGGCCGCACTGATTCCGGTGCTGTCGTTGGCGCAGGAAGCCACTCCGGCTGCTGCAGGTGCTCCGGTACCGGCTGCGATTCCGGAGTCGGGTGACGCGATCGAGATCCTGAACGAGGGTGGCCTGGTGGACGGCAAGGTCTACTCCGGTCGTCGCATCAGCCTTGACTTCAAGGACGTCGACATCGATGACGTCCTCCGTCTCGTGGCCGAGGTCTCTGACCTCAACGTGGTCGCGGGTGACGAAGTCGCCGGTTCGGTCACGATCCGGTTGGTTGACGTTCCCTGGGACCAGGCACTCGACGTGATCCTCCTGACCAAGGGTCTGGGCTTCGTGCGGGTCGGAAACGTCCTGCGCATCGCTCCCGCCGAACTCCTCAAGAACGAGGAAGAGGCACGACTCCAGGAGAAGCGCGCCAAGGAGAAGCTGGAAGACCTCGTGGTCAAGCTCCAGCCGGTCAACTACGCCGACGTCACTGAAGTGTCGAAGATGATCAAGCGATTGCTGACATCTCGCGGCACGGTCGACGTCGACGCTCGCACGAACACGATCATCTTGAAGGACATCGCGGCCGTCATCGACGAAGCCACGGCGCTCATCAAGGCGATCGATACCCAGACGCCGCAGGTCATGATCGAAGCGAAGATCGTCGAGGCCAACCTCGACTTCCTCCGTGAGATCGGTTCCACCTGGGCCCTGGGTGTGCAGGATCGGATTGACGCATTCGACGAGGGCAGTGCAGACCGCACGAACTCGACGAACCCGTCCGCACTGGGCGGCCAGGACTTCGCGCTGAACAGTGTGCCGGGTGCCTTCGGTCTCCAGAGCAACAACGTGGCGGTATCCAACCCCATCACGCAGTTGGCGACGGGTGCAGTGAATCTGGGTGCCTTCATCCTGGACGAACGCTTCGATGTGGACGTGCAGATCGCCGCGGCTGAGAGCCACGGTGAAGGCAAGGTCATCTCGAGCCCCCGGATCGTGACGCTGGACAACCGAAAGGCCAGCATCGAGCAGGGTGTGTCGATTCCGTTCCAGACCTTCGAGAACGGTGACGCCAAGCTCGAGTTCATCGACGCGGTCCTCAGCCTCGACGTGACGCCGCACATCACGGCCGATCGGTCGATCATCATGCAGATCGAAGTGCAGCGGAATGCGCCGGACGACTCCGTCCCGACGCCGACCGGTTCGCCCGCGATCGCCAAGAACGAAGCGAAGACCGAGACCCTGGTTCGGGACGGTCAGACCCTCGTGATCGGTGGCATCTACGTCGTACGGAGCTCGGACCGCGAGAGCCGTGTGCCGTACCTCCACCAGATCCCGGTGGTCGGTCGCGCGTTCAGGAACCACGAGACGCGTGACATCCGCCAGGAACTCCTGGTGTTTGTTACCCCGCGGATCGTGGTCAACCCCGACCTCGGCAGCTAGGCCGAATCGGGAACGCCACCAGGCAATGGGGGCGGAAGAGGGCAACCTCTTCCGCCCCTTTCTCTTTGGTGGCCACGGAACCCCTGACGCCCGTTCGTTACCTTTTCCAGGGTGGAGCAGAAGACCGTGTGGATCGTGGGCATGATGGGCGTTGGCAAGTCGACAGTGGCCGGCCTGGTAGCGCAACGGCTCGGCGTCGAATCGGTCGACGCCGATGCGCGGATCGAAGCCGATGCTGGGGCCAGCATCGCCGAGTTGTTCGCGACCGAAGGCGAAGCAGGGTTTCGGCGCCGTGAACGCGCCGTGATCGATGCGCTCGCACAGGGGCCCGGCGTCGTCGCCTTGGGGGGAGGCGCCATGGCGCAGGAGGGAATGCCCGCAATGCTTCGAGCGGCAGGACGCGTGGTCTACCTGTATGCGCCCGCCGCAGTGCTGTCCGAGCGGATTGCCGATGCTAGCGGCCGCCCGCTGCTCGAGGGCCTCGACGCCGCCGAGCGCGAGGCGAAGCTGGCTGCGTTGCTGGAGGAGCGCGCCCCGGCGTACGCCCAGGCGGATTTGGTGGTGGATACCGAAGGGCTGCCGCCGGAAGGCGTTGCCGCCGCGGTGGTGGCCGTTCTCGGAGGCTCGGAATGAGTACGCGAACGGTACGCGTGTCGCTTGGCAAGCGGAGCTACCCCATCCGGCTGGGCCGAGGGACACTTGACGGTGTCGGGGCGGCTGTCCGCGAGCATTCGGACGCGACCCGCGCACTCGTGCTCAGTGTTCCGCCCGTGGATGCGCATTACGGCGCCCGCGTCGCGCGCTCCCTGCGCGCCGCCGGCTTTCGCGTGAAGCGCTTCCTGGTGCCTGACGGCGAACGCAGCAAGCGGCTGCGGCAGGCCGAGCGCTTGTATGGAGAGATGCTCGATCAAGGGGCCGACCGCGGGAGCACGGTCATCGTGGCCCTCGGAGGAGGCGTCGTCGGCGACCTCGGTGGCTTCGTGGCCGCGACGCTGTTCCGTGGGATTCCGGTGGTGCAGGTCCCGACATCGCTCCTCGCCATGGTCGACTCGAGCGTTGGGGGGAAAACCGGGGTCAACGTCGCTCAGGGCAAGAATCTGGTCGGGGCCTTCCACCAGCCGAGTCTCGTGTGGATCGACGCCGCCACGCTCGAGACGCTCCCGGCCCGCCAGCTCCGCGCTGGAATGGCTGAGGTGGTGAAACACGCCGCGATCTGGGACGAACGCCTGTTTCGACGACTGGAGCGCGAAGTCGACGCCCTGATGGCGCTCGATCCAGCGATCCTGCTCCCCGTGCTCGAACGGAATTGCCGAATCAAGGCGCAGGTGGTCAGTCGGGACGAGCGGGAGGGTGGGCTGCGGATGCTGCTCAATTTCGGCCACACACTGGGACACGCGGTCGAGGCCCTGCGACAGTATCGGGGTGTGCTCCACGGCGAAGGCGTCTCGATGGGGATGGTGTACGCAGCGGCCCATTCCGAGCGATTGGGTCTCGCGCCCGAGGGGACCCGTGAGCGGCTTGAGGCCCTGTTGGACCGCATCGGATTGCCCACGGCCTTGCCTCGATTCGAACGGAGGGCTTATCTCCGAGCCATCTCGGTCGATAAGAAGAAGAGGGACGCCCGGATCCATTTCGTGGCGTTGCGAGGGATTGGTCGGGCGGAAACAGTGCCCCTGAAGCCAGAGGAAATCCTGCCGGCTGGCGTACTTGGAAAAAGCCGGTGATTGGACCAGAGCACGAGCGAGGGCGTGGAGTGGATGCCAACAACAAACAACAGTCTGCGTCGGTTGAAGAAGCGTTGCGGCAACGTCGCGAAGGCCATCCGGCTGAGGCTGTGAAGCTTGCAACCGAGGCGCTCGCCATCGACGGCGACCACGAGAGAGCGGAGGACGCCCACGAACTGCGGGTCATCCTGGCGCTTGCGTTGCTCGACCAGGGCGAAACCGATGGCGCGATTCGCGAACTCGAGGCTGTGTTCCCGCCGCCCGCGCATTCGCCAGTTGAGCTCGACGATGCCCTTCCTTCCGAGACGTCGTCCCCAATTGGGGAGTTCGACGAGGCCGAACTCGAGAACGCATTCTTGGAAGCCGAGAGCCACCCCGAAGAGATGTGGAACGCGAACCACGTGGCTGAAGCCACGCTCGCGCAGGTCGAAGAGGGCGCTCCCGAGGGAATCCCGCTCGCGGCAGATTCGCCATTCGCAACCGCGACGATGGCCGGACTCCTCGAAGAACAAGGACACGCCGACGAGGCCAGCGCACTGCGGGCCGCGATCGGTGACGCGCCAACGGTGGATTCTCCGTCGGAGCGCGCACAGATCATCGAAACCCTCGAGCGCTGGCTCGATAATTTGCGGAGAGCATCATGAGCTTCGACGCCGTATTGAATGAAATCGTCCGTTCCTGTGCGGGATGCCAGGGCGTCGCCCTGATGGGCAACGATGGGATTCCGATCGCCCAGGTCGTCGCCGACGGTGACGAGGAACTGGACGAGGTGGTCTCGGTGATGGGGATCGAGTTCGGTCGTATCCTCGATGAGAGTCGCAAGGCCGCCGACTCGGTAAGCGGCGGGGGACTCGACGAGCTCGTCGTGCGCATGGGCACGGTCCAAGTGGCATTGCGCACGGTGGACGCCGAGACCTATCTGGTGATGGTGTTGACGGGTGCCGGCAATCTGGGCAAGGGCCGGTTCCTGCTGCGAAGGCACCTGTCGGCGCTGCGTGAGCAGCTCTAGGGCGCCAGGCGCTCCAGTCGCTAGGTTTCAGTTCATGGCGGAATCGTTCGGCGTTCAGGTCCTGCATGGGCCCAACCTCAATACGCTCGGTGTTCGCGAGCCCGAGATCTACGGCACGACGACGCTCGACGAGATCGACGGAATGTTGCGCGCCCTCGGCAAGGAACACGGCATTGATGTGCAGTGCTTCCAGTCCAACCACGAAGGCGCCCTGATCGATCGGGTCCAAGAGGCCCGGACCTGGGCCGATGCGATCGTGATCAATCCGGGCGGTTTCACCCACACCAGTGTCGCCTTGCGAGACGCCTTGATTGCTTCGGATCTCCCCGTGGTGGAGGTCCACCTATCGAACGTGCACGCCAGAGAGGCCTTCCGTCGGCACTCCTACGTGTCAGACATCGCCCTGGGCGTCATCTGCGGCTTCGGCGCGACCAGCTACCGCCTGGCGTTCGAAGCCGTTCGGGAGCGCCTCGGCGCCTGACCGGCAACCTCGGGGCAGCCCTCCGGCAGCTTGTGCGCGTCGACTCAGAAGCGCCAGAGCGAGGCGTGAGCGGCTCAAGCGCAGGCCCCGCTCGCCGATACGCAGGAGTGGAGGGGGATTCCCCTCCATCGTCCGGCCGTTCTGCGGCCGCTTGCGAGAGGGGCGCCTCCTTGGCGATCGACAAGCGGAAGATCTTGAATGCTGCGCAGAAGTTCGTCCAGAAGGGCAACTTCGATAAAGCCGTTGTTGAGTACCAGAAGGTCTGCAAAGCGGATCCGAAGGACACGAGTGTTCGCCTGAAGCTCGGCGACATCTACCTGAAGCTCGGCAAGAATGAAGATGCTGTGCACGCCTATCGAAAGGTTGCGGAGCAGTTCATGAAGGACGGCTTCGACGCGAAGGCCGTCGCGCTCTTCAAGCAGATCACGAAGCTCGATCCGAAGTGCCACGAGGTGAGCATTCCGCTCGCTGAGCTCTATCAGCGGATGGGCCTGATTCCCGATGCAATGGCGGCGCTTCAGAGCGCGGCCGATGCCGCCTATCAAGCCGGTGAGAAAGACGATGCGCTCGATCTGCTGCGCCGCATGGCCGCGCTCGAGCCCGCGAACACGACGAACCGGTTGAAGGTGGCCGAGCTCCTGAACCAGGAAGGGCACACGTCCGAAGCCATCACTGAATACCGCGAGGTGCTGGCCGAACTCGAACGCCAGGGGGCTGGCGAAGAGCACGCCCAGGTCCTGGCGCGGCTGGTCGAGGTCGATCCTTCTAGCTCGACAAACGCACTCGAGCTGGTCCAGGCACACCTCCATGCGGGTCGCCTGGCGGAGGCCGAAACGGCGGCGCGAGCACTCTGCGACCGCGAACCCGAGAACCTCGAAGGGAGGGAGGCCCTTGGCCTCGCACTCGATGGCCTGGGCCGCAGCGAGGAATGTGCCGCGATCATGCGCGATGTGGCCGCAGCGTATCGCGAACGTGGTGACGATGAGCGCGCACGAGATCTCGTCCAACGGTTTGGTGGCGCAGCGGAATTCTCGGTGGACGACACCGATGACCCCATCCTCGAAACAGATGAACCGGTCGACGCGGATGCGCTGGAGATCGAGAGCGACGCGCCGATGGGCGACCTGGGTGGGGCCGCGGCCGCATTCGAGGACCCCGGCTTCAATCCCGAGGGCATGCACATCGGGGAGTCGCTAGGCGGCGACGATGGCGACGCCGCTGGCGACCTGGACGCGGCTGCGCTCGAGACCGATCTGCCCGATGACCTGGAACTTGATCTCTCCGGGGTCGACGACCTCGATGAGCTCGATGAGCAGCCGTCTCTGGACGCAGAAGTGGCCGGCGACATGACGCTGGAACCCGTGGTGGCGGATGAAACCCCGCCGATGGCGCCAGTGCCGGCACCCGAGCCTCCCGAGGACATTGATCAGGCCCTGGCCGAGGCCGGCGTCTATCTCCGCTACGGGAAGCATGATCGAGCGATCGAGGCACTTCGCGGGATCCTCGCGGTCGAACCGGCCCATGCGGGTGCACTCCTCAAGCTCGGTGAAGCGCTCGTCGCGACCGACGATTCTGCCAACGCCGTGACCGCGTTCGAGCGAGCGGCGGCTAGCGCTGACGGCGATGTCGCTCTATTCGAAAGCGCACGCGACCAACTCGAAGCGATCGATCCCGCGGCGGCAGCCGCGCTGTCGGGCGAGTCCGAGTCGGGATCGCTCGACGATGTCGAAATCGAGATCGACGATGGACTCGATGACCTCGACGTCGAAGTCGAGAGCGACGAAGCCGAGGTCGACGTCGAGGTTCCCGCAGACGAGGATGCCGCACGAGGCGCCGACCTCGAGGAAACCGTGGTCGATGAAGACTTTGACGTTTCCGCCGAAGCGGGCACAGGAGAGTCGGACGGGCTCGATGCGGTGGCTGAACTCGATCTCGATGGCATCGAAGACGAGACGCCAAACGCCGAATCGGACGATTCAGCGACCATGGGCGAAAGTACGACGTCGGTTCAGGTCCGAGAAGAACTCGACGAAGCCGGCTTCTACTTCGAGCAGGGCATGTTCGACGAAGCCCGCGAGATCTACGAACGGATTCTCCAGGTCGCGCCGAATCATCCGCAGGCGATGTTACGTCTTGGCGAGATCGAGGCATCGGCGGCTCTTCCCGATGTAACCCCCGCGGATGAAGCGCGGTCTGACGATGTCCCGCTTCCGACGGTCGACGACTTCGAGGATTCGACGAGCGGCTCCGATGATGCGATGGGCGACTTCGAGTTTGCGAACGACGCTGACGAGCAAGCCGTAGACGGTGGCGCCGACGAACCGCTTGAGTTCAACTTCGACGAGCCGGAAGCCGCGACGCCTACTGTTGCTCCGACCAAGCTCGAACCCGAACCCGAACCCCAGCCCGAACCCGTCGTTGAACCCGCGGCCGTCGCGACGTTGCCGCCGGACGAGCAGGCCCTCGTGGTTGGCGAAGACGATGCCTTCGACGAGGAAGAGGTTCTCGACGACGAGGACGAAGTCTTTGAGGTTGGCGGGAGCCCTCCGTCGGCTGAGGCGCCGGTAGCGGCGGCTCTGCCCGACACCACGGTGCCGATGGCCACCGACGAGTCAGTCGAAGTCCCTGGCGTCGAAGTCCCGGCGCTTCCGACGGAAGTCGTTGAATCGGCGCCGGCATCGATTTCGGTCGCTGACGCCGGCGATACGTTCGACCTTGCAGCGCAGCTGTCCGATGCATTCGATGACGACGATGCACACGGCGCTGGCTCGTCGTCTGGGAATCTCGGCGGGACCGAAGACGAGGGCTTCGAGCAGGTCTTCGCCGCTTTCAAACAAGGTGTGCAGAGCGAACTGGGTGAGGGCGACCACGAGGCGCACTACGACCTCGGAATCGCTTACAAGGAAATGGGTCTGATCGAGGATGCGATCGGCGAATTCCAACAGGCGATGCAGGCACCGGGCCGCGCATTGCCCTGCCTCCACATGATGGGGCTGTGCGCCTTCGACCTCGGTCGACTGACCGACGCGGTCGCGAACTTCGAGCAGGCCCTTTCGCTGCCCGACCTTCCCGAAGACCAACAGATGGCGCTGCGCTTCGACCTCGGTCGAGCGTTCGCTCAGTCTGGCGATGTCGCCCGAGCGCGCTCGTGTTTCGAAGCCGTTCAAGCAGTCGATCCCGACTTCTGTGATGTTGGGTCGTTGCTCGCCGATCTCGATAGTGGCGAAGTGGCGCCGGTCGATGCCGACAGCGAGGTCTTCGAGAGCTTCGACGACCTGCTTGATGAGTCCGATGCCGAAGCGGAAGACGAGACCACGAGCGGCAACTACGAGTCATTCGACGAGTTCATGGACGACGACGACGACGACGACGAAGGCGCAGACGCAGGGAGTGCGATGGAAACGCCGCCCGGGGCGGAGCCCGAGATCGTTGCGGATGCGACGCCCGAACCCGTCGAGGCCGAGCCGGTCGCTGAACCGGTCGCCGATCCCTCGCCTGACGCGGACATGGCCGAGAAACCGAAGCGCGGCAAGCGCAAGAAAATCTCTTTCGTCTAGGAGAAGACGTGGAACATCTGTCTACCTTTGGTTTGACGCGGGATCCCTTCGCGAGTGACCCCCAGCCCGGTACCGCATTTCCGACGGCAACGGCCGCCGATGTGCAGCGCCGTCTCGCTCGCGCCGCGATGCAGGGCAAGGGCCTGTGTCTGGTGACGGGAGAAGGGGGCGTCGGTAAGTCCCTGGTCGTGCGTCAGTTGCTGGAATCGCTGGAAGAGGAAGTCTTCGAAGCCTGCATGTTGGTTCCAGTTCCGGGGATCACCGACGGACGCTGGATTCTCTCTCGCTTTGCGCGTCAGCTGGGCGTGGAAGAGCCGGCCGATGACCTCGGTGAACTGCTCGGTCAGGTGTATGAGCAGATGGCGATCGTCCGCGAGGATGGGCGCCATACCGTGCTCCTCATCGATGAAGGCCAGGTCCTGGCCGACGCGGGCTTGTTGCCCGTTCTCCGCGGGCTCTTGAACCTCGAGTACGAGGAGAAGCGCTTGGTTTCTCTCGTTCTGGTCGGTTTGCCGAGTCTGGGGGATGCGGTCGATGCGGAACCCTCGTTGCGCGATCGGGTGGAACTGCGGCTGAAGCTGACACCGCTATCGGCCGACGAGTCTGCCCAGTATGTGGCCCATCGGATCCGCGCAGTGGAAGGCACGCCCGCGATCCTCGAGTCCGGCGCCATGTCGTCCCTGGTCAAGTGGGGCGGGGGGCTCCCGCGCCGCTTGAACACGCTTGCAGACAATTCACTTTTCGAAGCCCACCTCGCGGGCCGGATGAGTGCGACCGCCGAGGATGTCGAACGCGCGGCTGCCGATCTCGGCGTTGACGGTGCGACCGAGTCTCCGGTCGCCCCCGCCGCACCGGTCGCAGCGCCTCTTGCGCCCCGGCCGGTGCTCTCGTCACCGGTCGCGGAACCGACGCCCGAGCTTGTGGAAGCGCCCGAGTTGCCGCCGATCGCCGCCGCCACCGTACGGCCGGATCCCGGCCCGAGTGCGCTCGACGATATGTTCGAAGAGTCGAGTCGGGAACTTGAACTTTCGGAAGTCGTGGCCGCCGATACCAACCCGACCTTCGATGCGGGCGCCACGATCGCGATCATGCCTGACGAGCCGGAGGCCGGAATGCCAGCGACGCCCGAAGCCACGGTCGCTCTGCTGGATGAGACGCCATTTGCGGGCTTTGCCGAACCCAGTCCCGCCGCGCGCTCACCGCAGGCGCCAGACGCCACGATTGCCATCTTCGATGACGTTCCGCCGGCAACACCGGGGCCGTCCGCGGCGCCGGACCAGACCATCGCGATCCTCGATGATCTGAACGAGAACACCGACGGCGAACTCGACGACCTGTTCGCGGACCTCGTCGACGACTAGGCAGCGGGCTGACTGAGTTGCCCGGGCGCGCGTTGACCCCTCTGGGTCCGCGTGTCACTCTTCGGAGCCTTCGCGCGAGTAGCTCAGTTGGTAGAGCATTGGCTTCCCAAGCCAAGGGTCGCGGGTTCGAATCCCGTCTCGCGCTCCAGTTCACCCTGCGCTCGCGCAGCCGGTGGTAGTCGCCTCAGGTCGATTCCTCGAAGCTCGGGACTCCGGGGTCCGGAACGACGCCGAATGTGTTGAGGGCCATCGACACGAGATTGTACTGGCCGACGGCGAAGACGAGATCCATCACCTGTTGGGTGCTGAAATGGTCGTTCAGTGCGGCCCAGGTCTCGTCGCCAATGCGAGCGTCCGCATGGAGTTCGTCGGTCGCTCGGAGAACGAGGGCTTCCGCTGCGGTCCAACCATCGGCGTCCGGCCCCTCGGCGATGCGCGCGATCTCGGAGTCTGTCATTCCGATGCCACGCGCGATCAATACGTGCTGTCCCCACTCGTAGGCGCTTCGGCAGTGCCAGCCGATGCGCAGGATGGCCATCTCCCTCTCACGGGGCGGCAGCGTGGACTTACCGAGGACGTGATTTCCGAAAACGAGCCAGCGACGCATCAGGTCCGGATGGTGCGCCAGGGTGGCGAAGATGTTGAGGACGCGGCCGCCGCCCATGTCGCGGAGCGGTCCCAGGAGCGCGCGAACATCGTCGTTCCATTCGTCTTCGGTAAGGGGTGCGACTCGGGGTTCAGGCATGGGATGGTTCTCCGGTGTGGGCGTCAAGCCGTGCGATGAAGTCGGACCGTGTCGGTCCCGCCGCGGGTTCTTCTCGTTGGTCGCGATCCTGGTAGACCGCAAGGACGCGCTGCATGACATCGGGGCGTTGCAACAAGTCCCCGGGCGCATCGAGCAGGTTGAAGCTGCGCAGGAAGGCGCGGAGCACGGTGGCATCGAGCCGAAGCGCGGGGACCAGTCCTCGGCGCAGCAGGTCACGCATGTAGGCGCGCGGGTCCACGCGACCGTCCGCCGCGCCGTCGTCGTTCCCTGGAGCGTCACCTTCTCGCTGCGCACGTGCGGTCGCCGCGGCATCACGGTCCTGGGTCACGGCGAACTGGTACCAGGGAAGGATCTCGCGCTCCACGGCGGCTTCGGTTGCGGTGGCCACGGCGACGACATCGTCGCCCGCCTCGGCGATCGCGTCGATCAGGGCAAAGGCGTGAATGAAGCCGAGTGAGCACCCGCGTCCATACAGCGGATTGGTGTGAATCGCCGAGTCGCCGATCGCGATGACGCCAGGGGAAAGGGGTTCGCCGTCGCGGAAAAAGAAGCGACGCGTATTGCGAAGGCCATCCATGGCATGGACGGGTGTGATCGGTTCAGCCACCGCCGGATCGATCCACCGTGCGGTGGCCGGAAGAGCCCGCGCGGCTTCTTCGAAGGGCCCTTCGTGAAGGAGGGCTCGCAGGGGCTTGTCCTCGGGCGCGGCGGCGAACGTGATCGAGAAGATTCCGCTGTCTCCGTGGAAGATCGCGTACTTCAGGTAGCCGAGGTCGGCGCCGACCGTGGTTTCGCGCTCCGGCGGAGTTGCGCCGGGGCGAAGGCGGTAGAAGCGTGAGCAGTAGAAGATCCCGCACGGTTCGGTTTCTTCGTCCGGTTTCGCGAGTCCGGCCGCTTCGAGCCAGGACGAGAGCTTCGACCTTCTCCCTCCCGCGTCGATCACCAGGTCCGCTTCGAGCGCTTGGGCATCGCCCTCGCGCTTGTACCGGACGCCTGTGACACGACCTTCGGTCGCGACAACACCGTCGACGGTGGCACCGTCCAGGAACGTGACCGCAGGCTCGTCGAGGACAGCGCGGCGCAGGACCCACTCGAACGTGATGCGGCGGCAGGCAAGCAGGGTGAGATCGTCATCCCCGGGTCGGGGCGACGGGTCGTCGATCGGATCGCGCAGCAGGTTGCTGATCGGAAGTTCTTCGGTCCCGTGTGCGAGCAGTGTTTCGAGGACGTCCGGCAGCCGGTCGCGGAGGAGATTGCGGAGGCGTGCCAGGAATGCGTGCGAGTGCCGCACCTGGGGCGCACCCCGTCGGTCCCAGCTCTCGAAGGCAGTGACGGGATCCTTGGGGAAGGGCGTCGCATCCCGCTCAAGAAGGGTGACGTGATGTCCCGCTCTCCCGAGGCCGAGCGCTGCACCCAGTCCGGCAACGCCGGCACCTATGACCACGATCCGCATGTCCACCTCCACTCGGGCGCACCCAGTCTAGGGGATGTGGCGCTCCCGACTACAGCGCACCTTCGCGCCGGAGCACGTCGATCATGCTCTCCGAGAGCGCTTCGACCGTGTTGGCGGAGGCGAGTCTCGGTTGATCGTCTGACCACGATGGGTCGGCACCTTCCTCCCACGGAAAGCTACCGCCCGGGTCGGGCCAGAAAGCCTGGAGTACGGCGAGGTTCTCTCGTTCATAGTGCCATGCGGCGTTTCCAAGGAAGATCGGCACCCATTTCGGGGCCACGGATCGAAATGCCAGCCGATTCCCCTGGAGAATTCCGTCCTCGTCGGTGTCTGGCTCGAACGTTCGTCCGCCTCTGACACCAGCACCGAGGTGGTTCGCCAATGGGCCGATCTGCTCGAGATCGGGCCCGAAGATGATCAACTCCGGGTGCGCATAACGTTGCGTGAGGCCAATCGTATGCGCCCAGCCTGGCGTCCCCTGCTCCGGAGGCACCATGACCAGGTGCCAGCCGGTCGTCGCAATGTCGTGCTCAACGCGCTCTCGTTGTTCGTCGCTCATGGTTCCTCGCGAGACGCCAGAAGCTACTGCAACAACTGCAGCAGCTCTTCGCGCGAAAGTTGGGAGGCGCCGGCGGTTCCCTCGAGTGCAGCGTCGGCCAGCGACCGCTTGCGCTCCTGGAGAGCGAGGATTCCTTCCTCCACCGTGTCCGCGGCCACCATCCGGTGGACGACCACCGGGCGCTCCTGGCCAATCCGGTGCGCGCGGTCCGCGGCCTGGTCTTCGACGGCCGGGTTCCACCAGGGATCGAGCAGGAAGACATGATCGGCTGCCGTGAGATTCAAGCCGGTTCCGCCCGCCCGAAGGGAGATCAAGAAGACAGGGGGCCCATCGTCGGCCTGGAACCGTCGAACGACCTCGGCGCGGTCTCGGGTCGTGCCGTCGAGTCGCACGAAACCAAGGTCCGCGGCGGCAAGTCTCGGTTCGACAAGATCGAGCAGCGATGTCCATTGGGAGAATACGAGCGCGCGGTGCCCCTCACTCGCAGCGGTTTCGAGGCGATCGACGAGTAGCTCGAGCTTGGAGGAGGAATCGAGTGTCTGGCCGGGCAGTAGTCGCGGATGACAGCAGGCCTGCCGCAATCGAAGCAGGGCTTCGAGGGCCCGCATCACGCTGCCGCCGGCCTCGAGCTGGTCCAGAACGTCCGCCTGGGTCGCGGCGCGGACCGCATCGTAGACGGCGCGTTCTTCCTGGCTGAGGGCGCAGTGCAACACGACCTCGGTGCGGGGCGGCAACTCGGGCGCGACTTCGTGCTTGCGACGTCGCAGGACGAACGGGCGAATCCGTTCACGAAGATGCGCCGCGCAGCCGTCGTCTCCCTGGGCGATGGGTCTTGCATAACGTTCATCGAAATCGCGACGGCCGCCAAGCAATCCAGGGTTGAGGAAGTGAAGCTGGCTCCAGAGCTCTTCCAGTCGATTCTCGACCGGCGTTCCAGTCAGCGTGATGCGACGCTCTGCGCGTAGCTGGAAGGCGGCTTGTGCAACTTGGCTCGTGGGGTTCTTGATGGCCTGCGCTTCGTCGAGAATCACGGTCTCCCAGGTGTCGGCCTGGAGGGCCTCGAGGTCGCGTCGCAGCAGTGCGTAGGTGGTGAGTGTGACATCGGCATGCGGGTCCAGACGACGCTGGGGTCCGTGGTAGACGTTGAACGACAGGGACGGGCGGAATCGGGTGATTTCGTCCTGCCAGCCACCCAGCAAACTGGTCGGGCCGACGACGAGGGTTCGGCCGTGTAGACCGCAGAGCGCCTGGAGGGTCTTGCCGAGGCCCATGTCGTCGGCGAGGAGGGCACCGAGACCGGCACTCCCCATGAACTGGAGCCAGCGGACACCCTCTCTTTGGTAGCTGCGCAACACGGCATCCAGGTCGGCCGGAAGCTGGGCGTCAGGGAGTCGGTCGAAGCCCTCGAGAAGTGCAGCGAGACGGTCGAATCCCGGAGGCGGCGGCTCATCGAGGGCGGCCGCGAGGCGTGCGAGGTCGGGAAGCAGTGCTGGCGTGACGGCGCCGCTCGGGTCCCGGGCGGCGAGTAGGTCCTGCAGGAACGGGCCGTAGCGGTCGAGCCAATCCGCCGGGAGCGGCGCGAAACCGCCCGCTTGGAGTGGGACGAGGGATTCCCGCCGCTGCCATGCACGTACGACCGTGGCCGGGTCCGCATCCAGGGAGGCGCCGTCGCCCGAGGGACTGGTGAACGAGATCGAGAAGCCGTCTCCCTCGATCGCCAACGAAGGAACCAGGGGTGCCGCTTCGCGAAAGCGATCGTGTGCGTCCCCCGAAATCGTGGCGCTCAGGCGGGCCAGCTGTGCTGCGGCATGAAGGGCCGCGTCTCCGCGATAGGTCTCGGCTCGGCCGGGCAGCAGGCCGAGCTGTTCGCGCAGTCGACCGATGAGCGCTTGCTCCGCTTTCTCATCACGAACGGGGACGGCTCCCGAAAGATGCGTCAGCTGGCCCCCGTCCACCCGTGCGACCGGCGGGTCGCCGTAGACCAGGGTGGCCAATAGACGCAGCCCGTCTCCGTCGGCTTGACTCGTGACCACGAGTCGTGGGGGGAGCCGCTCGCTCTTGGGAAGTCGGTCCGTCTCGATCACGACCGGCATCCGGCTTTCCAGCGACGGCAGGAGATCAGAGACGATCTCGGCGACCTCGTTCGCGGACACGTGCCGCCCCTTTCCGCCGAACTCGGCACGCTCTCGCCCGGTGAGGCGAGTGGGGCCGATCTCCCGGAGTTCACCGGCCGCGATGGCGAATCCGTCGCCTAGCAGGCGCTCGATCGGAGGATCCGGTTCGACGCGGAGGCGAAAGCCATCGCCCTCGTCGCGAAACACCGCGCGCACGCCGATCGGTTCGCGGGAGGCGCGGATGGATTCGCCATCGAGTTGTAGATGCTCGTTGCCGTCGAGGGCCTGAACGAGTGCGCGCAACACGCCGCGCGGCATCGGCCCGTAGAGGCGCGTCCCGAGTGCGCGTTCGACGGCGATGTCGCGCTGGGTCGGACTCACCGGCGGTGCATCGACGCGTCCCGAGGTGGCGGCCGATAACGTCGCGCGCAGTAGCGTCTCCTGGCCGTCGTGGACGACGACTCGTTCGAACGCGAGCTCAGCGCCCTCGGTAACGAAGCGGTACTTCAGGACGCCGCCTTGCGCGCCGCCTGCTGGCGGCAAGGGCTGGCCCTCGCGGTTCGCCTTGCGGACGGCGATGACGGCCGCGGCGACGTGTGCACACGGGTCGTCCTCGCTGGCGCAGTCGCACTCCCACTCCTCGTCCTCGGGATACAGGATGACGGTCGGGTGGATCATGCCGCCGGAGGGCCGGACGCGGACGATCACCTCGCCGGCATCGGCGGATTCACCAAAGACGGCGCCCGTGCGCGCCAACTCGACGCCCTGGCTCCAGGCGGAGCGGACCGCTGATTCCTGCACGGTGTCAAAGAGGGCCTGCAAGGGCCGCAATCTAGCCG
Source organism: Deltaproteobacteria bacterium (assembly GCA_029261815.1). Lineage (GTDB taxonomy): Bacteria > Myxococcota_A > UBA9160 > UBA9160 > UBA6930 > JAJDAP01. The sequence goes on along the minus strand of JAJDAQ010000065.1, from coordinate 9,294 downwards.
CCCCAGCGCGCGTCGTCGGCCCGCCCTTGACCCGGCGCCGCCCGCAAGCGATCCCTCCGGAGCAATGGCGAGCTACATCACCCCCGAGGGATTCCTCAAGCTGCAGGCGGAGGCCGACCACCTCTGGACGGTCGAGCGCCCGAAGGTGACGAACGAAGTCTCCGAGGCGGCCGCACAGGGCGATCGATCCGAGAACGCCGAGTACCTCTACGGGAAGAAGCGGCTACGCGAGATCGACCGTCGAATCCGCTTCCTGTCGAAGCGTATGGACGAGCTGACCATCGTCCACACCACGCCGGAAGGCACCGGGAAGGTCTTCTTTGGAGCGTGGGTCCATGTCGAAGAAGTCGATGGCACGGTGCGCGAGATTCGCCTCGTCGGGCCGGACGAGAGCGATCCGTCTGCTGGCCGGATCAGCTTCGAGTCGCCCATGGGCCAGGCATTGATGGGCAAGGAAGAGGGCGATGAAGTCCGCCTGAAGCGGCCCCGTGGTGATGCCACGCTCGTCATCATCGGAGTCCGCTATGAGCCGAAGCCATGACCCGATGCCATGACCTGATGCCATGAGGCTCTGGGTTCCGTAACCCGTCGTTGGCAGCGAACGTAGGAGAACCAAGTGCCTGTCCCGGCACGCGCCTCGGGGTGATTCGGAGATCTCTACCCCGTGCACAAGGAGGTTCCGATGAAGCGTGTAGTGCTTTCCTGGGTAGTGGGCGTGCTGGTCGCTCTTTCGCCGCTTGCGGCCGCTGCCATCGACCCGATCTACAGCGCCGGGTTCTTCAGTCCCGTTGCGATCGACGGCGCGGACCCGGTCGCCTACTTCACCGACTCTGCCTATGTGGCCGGTTCTGGAACGCACTCAGCTGAGTGGAACGGTGCGACTTGGCATTTCGCATCTGCCCAGAATCGGATGGCGTTCCTGAAGGAGCCCGACCGCTATGCGCCGCAGTACGGCGGCTACTGTGCATACGCGGTCGGCAACGGATACACCGCCAGTATCGATCCCAAGGCCTGGCGCATCGTGGACGGAAAGCTGTATCTGAACTACAGCCGCTCCGTTCAGAAGAAGTGGGAAGCGGAGCGGGCCGACTACATCGCGAAGGCGGACGCGAACTGGCCGGGCCTGCTGGCGAACGACTGACACCGGTGCCACCCTGCGCGCCGATGACGGCACGGAAAGAGGGCGTTTGGGTGTTCGGGTATGGGTCGCTCGTTTGGCGGCCGGCCTTCCCGTACATCGACCGCCGCCCGGCTCATATCGACGGCTGGGCCCGTCGATTCTGGCAGGCATCGACCGATCACCGAGGGACACCCGAAGCCCCTGGGCGGGTCGTGACGCTCATCGAGTCGCCCGGCGCACGTTGCGAAGGGGCCGCCTATCAAGTGGCTTCCGACGATCTCGAAGTCGTCCTGGCTGGCTTGGACGACCGAGAGAAGGGCGGCTACCAGCGGCACCGGATCGCACTCCATCTCCGCGGGCCTCATGAGACGATCAGTCAGGGGCTCGTGTACGTCGCCTCCGACGGAAATCCACACTTCGTCGGCCATGAACCACTCGACACGATCGCGCGCACCGTCGTCCGGTCATCGGGGCCGAGCGGACGGAACGACGAGTACGTATTGGAACTGGCCCGCGCGTTGCGGGAGCTGGACGCGATGGACACGCACGTCTTCGCGCTGGAGGCGCGGGTTCGCGCTCACGCCTTCGCGGAAGACTGAGCCGCCGGCTGGGCTTTTCGCGCCTTTCGGGCTCTTCGAGCTTTGGCCCGAAGCCGCTTCTTGTCGGCGGCGGCCTTCCCGAGGTCGATGAATGCCTCGTCGAGGAACGCGATGAAGCGGTCGAGGTCGGGCACGAGTTCGTAGTCCGCGTTGATGCCCCAGTGCACGTCGCCGTCATAGCTGAAGACCGCGACGCTCAGTCCGACGCCTTCGACGAGCGGGACAACGGGATACGTTTCGAGCATCCGGCTTCCCAGGAGATAGAGCGGGACCTGTGGGCCGGGGACGTTCGTGACGACCATGTTGTAGGGATTGAGTCGCGTCGCGTTGCGAGCTCCGAGTGAGAGCAGCGTCGACGGTGTCCAGCCGGGTTGCCCTGTGAGCTGGCTCGCCCCGACGGCAGGTTTGCTCGCTTCGAGGTCGCGCGTCGTATCCGCCACCGCACTGAGCTGTGTTGCCGGGTCGGACTCCGCCAGCGGAAGGGGTACGAACCAGGCGGAAACCCGGGGCTGGGTCGCGCCGACGCCCAGCTCTTCGCCGGCGACGCTGATGGGCGCAAGGACACGGAAGTCGATGGCGTCGAGATCGAGGCGTCGGTAGATCAGGAAACGACGGACGGCGCCCGCGACCAGGGTCAGCACCACATCGTTCAGGGTGCCTCCAAGCTGCTGGCGGATCTCCTTGAGTTGCCCGAGCGGCTGCGTGGTCCAATCGAGGCGACGGTGCGGACCGATGCGCTGGTTGAGCGGAGTGAGTGTTGCCGGGCGCAATGAGGTGCCGGTGTACTCGGCGATCTGGCGGATTCGGTTCAAGAGCCCGCGGCGCGTGTTGCGGGCAGCGCGCCACAGGTTCGAAGCGTCCTGAACGATCTCAAAGGGCAGTCGGACCTGGCGACCGACCTCGTCCCAGGCCAGTTCACTCGGCGTCGGCGGTCTACGCGGCACGAATGTCGGCGGTTCGTCGTCCTGGACATCCTCCGAGCGTGACATCAGCACGTTCATGAGATCGACACCGGTCGTGCCATCGACCATGGCGTGGTGTGTCTTGTTGATGATGGCGAATTGGCCGTCCTCGAGGCCTTCGACCACCCAGAGTTCCCAGAGCGGGCGTTCGCGGTCGAGGTGACCGGCCATCACCCGGGCGGCCAGCCGCTTCAGCTGCGCGCGGTTACCGGGCCGAGGCAGGCTCGTGTGGCGGACGTGGAACTCGAGGTTGAAGGCGTCGTCATCGATCCAGATGGGCGCGCCGGTGATCGGAACCTGGTCCAGCTTCTGGCGGTAATGAGGAACGCGATGAAGCACGCCGGCGATTCGCCGCCGAATCCGCTCGATGTCGATGCCACCATCCGGCGTCCGGAGGGCCGTTCCATCGAAGGTGGCGACTGACGCCACGTGCATGAACGCGTTGGGACGCTCCTGGAGCAGGAACGAGTGATCGAGCGGGCTGAGCGTTTCGTAGTTGTATCCGGCCATGGATCCGATGCGTTTCTGGGCGAAATGACGCAGCGCATCGTAGGGCGTCTAGGGGCTCGATCAACCCGTGCGCGAGGAATGGCTGTCGGGTCCCGCCAGGGCCGATGCTGGGGCCGTAGCGTGGGGTTCAAGTTGCGTGCCCCGATGGGCGAAAAGTCTCCCTGAGAAGTCCGGTTCCGAACCTGTTGGCCAAGAGCGGCCCACGGACGGCGAGCCGCACGCAGAGGCACCCATGGCAAGCGTTCCCAAGGTCCAACTCCTGCTCAAGGATCGACTCATTCTCGAGGTTCCCTTCGCGGGCGATGCGTTGCGTATCGGACGGATGAAGGAGAACGACCTTGTCGTGAACAACCTCGCCGTCAGCCGATTCCATGCGGTCCTGCATCAACGGGGCAACGGCGTGTATGAACTGGAAGATCTCGGCAGCGAGAACGGAAGCGAGATCAACGGCGTTCGCGTCGACGGAACCGCACCGTTCGGGCCGGGCGACCCGCTGACAGTGGGCAAGCACACGCTGGTCGTGGTTCCGATGGCGACCGACGAACCCGTCGTCACGGGCGAGGAAGCCGGTGTCAGTGACGCCTGGGACTCGGCGCAGACCTACTTTGCTGAGGGCCCGGGCGACCTGGCCTCGGCGGCGACCGAAGAGCCGGTGGCTGAGGCGACGATCGAGGAGGAGCCGATGGCTCCCCTCGGAACCGGCGAATCGCTGATGCCGGAGGAGTTGGAGCTTCTGCCAGTGGGTCTGCCCGAAGCGGACTTGCTCGCGCCGAACGACGAGAACTCGGGATCGGTCCAGGTGGACGCGCTGCTGGATGCTGCGCCTGCACCTGCTGATTCGCCGGATCCGAGCGGGGCTTTCTCTTTTGGCGAGGATGAGATCACGGCGGAAGCCGAGGTCGCGGACGATGCGGGCTTCTCGCTCCTTGATGACAGCCTTTCGGGGATCGCGGCGCTGAATACGACGGATCCGAATCTGGCGAGCGTCACTGCCGCGCCTTCGGGTGAGCACACCGCTCTGTTCGATTTCGGCGGTGACACGGATCTCGCTGGCGAGCCCGAAACACAGGTGGATCAGAACGACTCGACGATCACGGGTGCCGATACGGCTGCTCGCGCCGTCGAAGTCGAGGAAGACGAAGGCCTCACGACCGAATGGAGCCCGGATGCGGATGCGGCCGATCGCGCGCGACCGGAAGCGAACCTTCACGCAGGGTGGATCGTTCAGCGAGGCGGAACGCTCGATGGCGTGGTCCCGTGGGACAACGACCGCCTGGTCGTGGGTCGTTCGGACAGTTGTGAGATCGTGCTCCGAGACACCGGCGTCTCCCGGCAGCATGCGACGTTTGTTCGTTCCGCCTCCGGCTATGCGGTCGAAGACGAAGGCAGTGTCAACGGTACCCGGGTCAACGGTGAGCGAATCTGCGGGACGCGTCCGTTGCGCGTTGGCGATGTCGTGAAGATCGAAGACTTCGAGCTGACGTTCGTACTCGATCACCAGCCGCTCGGCAGCGAAGTGAAATCACCGTCACCCAAGCCGGCGCCGCAAGGTTTCGATCCGCGTGAGCGGACGGTACTCGCAGATGCTCCGGTCTTCGTCGACCTCGTGGAAGAGGCCGAGGAAGAGGATGACAAGGATCTCGAGATGCTTGGCGTCGCGCAGGGTGCGGCGACGGCCTTCAGTGTCCAGGAGGACTCGGATGCTCCCGTTCGCGTGGAGATCGAGTTGTCTCGTGATGCGCTTCCGCCGGCCCTACGGCTTGCGATGGAGGAAGCAGGCGAGGAGTCCCTCCGGCTTCCCGCCGAGATCCGAATCCGGTTGCGCTAGCGCTAGCCAGTCGGGCGTGGCCACTGGCTCCTAGATCCATCCCTCGAGGTAGGCACGCGTGTCTTCCTGGAGGAGGACGTAGAGCGAGAAGGCACCGATCGCGGTGCCGATCGGTACGTGTAGGAGCAGCAGGGCGCTGACGAGCATCGCGGCCGACCGTGCCCAGGGACGTCGCCGCAAGAGTCCGATGCCCGCAATGAGCCCGGGAAGCGACAGGGCGAACATCACGGCTGCGAGCACCGAGCCGACGGTGCCCGTCACGAAGGCCGCAGTGGCGTCGCCGCTCAGAAGTCCCCAGGGCGCGATAGCGCCAAACAGGCCGATGCCTCCGAGGATTCCGAGCGACGAGAGCCCGACCTGGAACCACCCGACCGCGCGAACGCGGCGCTCGGTGTGCTCCTGCCGCTCGATTCGAGAGACCGCAGCTGCGAATTCATCCTCGTCCGCGCGTAGCGGATGCGTCGGGCGGGCATTCATGGTGCGCTCCATGTCAGTGCGTCGCCGGGGACGTGATCTTCACGTCGCTCGCGCGCACCGGGATGGTCATGGATCCCATCTCCCGCTTGAGTTCGTCGAGTTCGCGTCGCGCGCCATCGTCGGTCGCTTCCTGGCGGATCGCGGCGATTCGCTGAGACACTTCATCTGCGACGCCGAGTTCCTTGTCGAGGTCGTTCTCCGTCGTGAGTTTCGCGACGTGCGCTCGGACGTTCTCCAGCGCCTTCATGTCGGCATCGACCGAGAGCCCATCGATGGCGCTCTTGATGCGGCGACGTGCCGCCGCGTTGGCGATGCGGACCATGGTCTGGCCCTTCTCGCGTTCAAGCGAACGGATTTCCTCACGGAAGCGAACCAGGTTTCCCTTCGCTTCTTCCGCCTCGCTCTTCAGGGCTTCGTAATCCTTCTCGGCGCGATCGATCTCTGCGACGAGTACCGTCTTGCGCTGGATGAGCGCGAGCCCAACTTCGTCGTCGCCGTTCCGTACGGCCCTGCGGATGTCTTCGAGTGTGCGCGCCAGTTCCTGGCGGCGCTCCTGGAGTTCGCCTTCGAGTTTGTTGCGCATGTAGAGAATGCCCGCGACCGCATCCTTGAGCTGGCGGTAATGCCGAACGCGTTCGTTGATTGCGTTCTCGTAGACGGCGGCGGGATTGTCTTCTTCGCGGTCCCGCATCCATCCGCTGAGGAGGCCTCGTACGAGGCCCGTCAAGCGGGCGATGATTCCGGGTCGTCGATTGGTCATGGCTTCTCCTTGGCCGCGGAATGCGGCACGAATGTTGGGCGCTGATGGGTCACGGGGTCCGGCTCCAGTCCTCATCTCGAAGTCCGAGTTCGCGGATCTTCTGCTGGAGGCTCTGGCGGACCATGCCGATTGATTCGGCGGTGCGGGAAATGTTGCCATCGTGATCGCGAAGCGCGCGCAGCAGGTATGCGCGCTCGAAAGCTTCCACGGCTTCGCGCTTGGCCTCGCTGAAGGCAACGTCAGGGACCGGGATCGGCGCCCCGGTTCCACCGCGACCGGTGTCGATCTGTAGCTCGGAGGCCTGGATCTCATCACCGGCCGAGAGGACGGCCGCCTGCTCGATGACGTTGCGCAGTTCGCGTACGTTGCCGGGCCAGGCATGTCGGGCGAGCGCTGCGAGGGCCCCGGGTGCAAGTTGCTTCGTCGGCCGCTCCAGCCGCACCGCGACCTGCTCGAGAAAGCGACTCGACAGGGCGGGAAGGTCTTCGGGTCTTTCGCGCAGGGGCGGCATGTTCACGCCCACGACCTTCAATCGGTAGTAGAGGTCCTCGCGAAAGCGGCCGGCAGCGACGTCGGCTTCGAGGTCACGGTGCGTCGCAGCGACGACGCGCACATCCACCTCGATGGGGACGGTTCCGCCGACGCGTTCGAACGAACGCTCCTGCAGGACGCGCAGGACCTTGGCCTGTGTGGCGGGCGCCATGTCGCCGATCTCATCCAGGAAGATCGTGCCTCCGCTCGCTGCTTCGAAGCGTCCTGCTCTCCGCGCGTCGGCGCCGGTGAACGCTCCTTTTTCGTGGCCGAAGAGTTCGCTCTCGACCAGCTCGGCGCTGATGGCGGCGCAGTTGACGGCGATGAAGGGCTCCGACTTGCGAGCGCTGTTTTCATGAAGCGCCTGCGCAACGAGTTCCTTCCCGGTACCGCTTTCGCCCCGAACGAGAACCGTGAGATCTGTCTCGGCCACCTTCTGCACGGTCTGGAAGACGTTGCGCATCCCGGCACCCTGTCCGATCAGGTTGCCCATCCCGAACTCTCGTTCGACGCGCTCGCGCAGGATCCGGTTCTCGCGAGCCAGTTGGTTGCGCTCGACGGCGCGGCGGACGACCAGGCGAATCTCATCGTTGTCGAACGGTTTGGGGACGTAGTCGTCCGCTCCCAGCTTCATGGCTTCGACCGCGATCTTCTCGTTGCCGTGCGCCGTGATCATGACGACGGGCGTTTCCGCGTGGAGCTCCTTGGCCTTTCGGAGGACATCCATACCGGATGCGCCATCTCCCAGAGCGAGGTCCGTCAGTACGAAGTCGAAACGCTCGTTCGCGAGGATGTCGAGGGCCGCGAGTCCGTCGCTCGCCTGGTCGACTTCGTAACCTTCCCGTTTGAGAAGCCCACTCAATGCCAGGCGGATCGCGGCTTCGTCTTCGACGATCAGGATGCGCGGCACGCTCATCGGGAGTCCTCCAGGCGCGCGCGGTCGCGCGGCAGTACAACGATGAATTCAGATCCGCCGGTAGGCGGTTCGGCAACTTCGATCTGGCCGCCGTGGCCTTCGACCAGCTTCTTGGTGATGGCGAGCCCGAGGCCAGAGCCGTCCTCTTTCGAGGTAAAGAACGGGCTCCAGATTTCTTCGATGCGCTCGGTCGGGATTCCCGGCCCGTTGTCACGCACACGAATCCAGACCTCTGCGCCCGCGAGATCGTGGCCGGCTTCGAGCAGCACTTCGGGGCGGGTCACCGTGGCAACGGCGTCGAACGCATTGGCGATCAGGTTCACGATCACGCGGCGGAGCTTGTCCCGATCGGCCGAGATCTTGCCCGGCGTCGCCAGCTCGATTCGGAACGCTATGCCTTCGCTTCGGACGCGCTCGTCGAATGAATCGACGACGTCGTTGATCAGCGCTGCAAGGTCGACAGGCTCGAAGCGAAAATCTCCCTCACGCGCGAAACGCAGGAGGTGCGAGATGCTGCGCTCGACCCGGCCGAGCTCTTCCAATGCGACGCCGGCATGGTCGACGTTGTCGTGGGAGGCCGGGTCCTCTCCCATTCGTTGAACCAGTGCCTTCGCGGAATGGATCGGGCTGCGAATCTCCTCGGCGACGCCGGCAGCAAGTTCTCCCATGCTGCGGGAGTGCTGGCCTTCGACGTCTCGCCGGTGAGCACCGACTTCGCGGTCCAGCCGACGATGCACTTCGCGGTCGATCCAGCGCTGTCGAAGCTCCGGCTCGATGAACAGGCGCGACCACTTCTTGGCCAGGCCGAAGCCCCAGAAGAGTCCGACCCAGAATGCAGCCGGTCGGAAGAAGAGGGCGAGGACTCCGATCACGATCAGGAAGTGGACCGTCTCGCGAACGACGCGAACGCGGCGCTCGGCCTCTTGCTCGAGGGTGCTTTCCCCGGCCTCGTCCTCGAACGCGAGTTCTTCTTCATCCCACGGGCTGGTATCCGCATCGCGGCGTCGACTGCGCCTACGTGCGGCACGTCGAAGACGGCGCCGATGCGTCTGGGCCTGGGGCGCGGTCATTTGCTGCTCTCGCCCGACGGCTTCGGGAACGTGATTACGAACTCGGTGCCTTGTCCCGGTTCGGAATGGGCCTCGATCGACCCCCCGTGAGCGTCAACGACCTTCTTCGAGATCGCGAGCCCAAGGCCGGTGCCTTCGGTCTTTGATGTGTAGAAGGGACTGAAGATGCGTGTCAGACGCTCCGGTTCCATTCCGGGCCCGTTGTCGCGTATGCGCACCCAGACTTCGTTGCCCGCGAGGTTTTCGCCGGCCTGGATCGAAATCATCGGGCCGTCCGTGGCGGCCTCATCGGACGCGTCGAGCGCGTTGCCGAGGAGGTTGATGACGACGCGACGCAGTTGCTCGGGATCGCCCCGCATCGGACCGATGTCGCTGCACTGGACGTCGATGGCCGCGCCGGTCTTCTGTTGCCGATCGCGGAACGTCTCGACGGCGCTCTCAATGACATCGCGGAGCTGCATTTCGGTGATCGCGATGTCTTCTTCGCGCGCGAAGCGGAGAAGATGCGAGATGCTCCGTTC
>JAJDAQ010000064.1 GCA_029261815.1 Deltaproteobacteria bacterium | reverse complement strand
GACATGTTCTCCCCTTCGCGTCGGTGCATCGATCCGCATCGTCGACTCGCTACAGGAGGGCGCCTCCCACTTCTACGCCGAAATCAAGCGCCTTCGTGCCATCCTCGACCTGGTCGAAGAGGGCCACCCGGCCCTCTTCCTGCTCGATGAGATCCTCCACGGAACGAACTCACGTGACCGCGCGATCGGAGCCGAGTCCGTGGTCACCGCACTTGTGGAACGTGGCGCGATCGGGCTTGTCACGACCCACGACCTCGCACTCGCGGGGATCGCGGACCGACTCGGCAGCCGTGCGGCGAACGTCCACTTCCAGGACCAGCTCACAGACGGCGAGATGCACTTCGACTACCGCGTCCGCGACGGCATTGTCGAGCGCAGCAACGCGCTCGACCTGATGCGCGGGATCGGCCTCCCCGTCGACTAACGACGGCGTGTCAAGCCAGTCGCTTCAGCAATGCGTCCCAGATGCCGCCGAAACCTCCGTTGCTGAGTGTCACGACCACGTCTCCGGATCGGCATTCGACTGCGAGATGCTCCACGATGGCCGGGACATCCGGACACGCGACTGCCGGCGTTCCACCCACCTCGATCGCTTCTGCGAGGCGCACCGCGTCGAGTCGTTCGGTGACCTCGTCGAAGGCGCTGTAGATCGGCGCTTCGTCGACGTATTGGATCACGACGTGGTCGGCGTTCGCAAAGGCCTCTGCATAGGCATCCTGGAATACCGCTCGACGGCTCGTATTGGAACGCGGCTCGAACACGGCGACCAACCGCCGCCCAGCGAAGCGCTGGCGCAGTGCGTCCAACGTTTCTCGCACCGCCGTCGGATGGTGCGCGAAGTCGTCGACCACCGTCACGCCACCGGCTTCGCCCCGAACTTCCTGTCGACGCTTCACACCCTTCCACGAGGGCAACGCAGCGAGTGATTCCCCGACAGCGACCCCTCGCGCCCGCAACACACCGAAAGCGGCCAGCGCGTTCGCGACGTTGATTCGCCCGTGGGCAGCGACTCGGCCGGTCCCCAGCAGGACCCCGTCCTCTTCGATGTCAAAGCTCGTGCCTTCCGCATCGGGAACGAGTCGCCGCCCGACCAGGTCCGCCGTCGTCTCGACGCCGTAGCGCCGCACGCGGCACGGCGCGTGCGCGAGGACCCGATCGATGCTCTCGCAGTCGGCGGCGGCCAGGATCGTGGCCTCCGGCGCGCGACCCCGGACGAGTTGCTCGAATTGTCCTTCGATATGGGCGAGGTCCCGGTAGATGTCCGCATGGTCGAACTCGATCGAGGTCAGGACCAACGTGTCGGGGTGGTAGTGGAGGAACTTCGGCGTTTTGTCGAAGAACGCCGTGTCGTATTCATCACCCTCGACCACGAACTCGGGCCCATCCGCGTCGCGAAACGAGCCGTCGAAGTTCTCCGTGATCCCGCCCACCAGTAGCGACGGCTCGCGGCCGCAGGCGTGCAGGAGTGCCGCGATCAAACTCGTGGTCGTCGTCTTGCCGTGCGTTCCGGTCACGACGACCGAATGTTTCCCCCGGATCGCGTGTTCGTAGAGGGCATCGGGAAACGACGAGGTCTGCATGCCGCCATCGATCGCGGCGCGTGCTTCAACGTTGTCGGAACGCACCGCGTTCCCGATCACCACCAGGTCGGGCCGCTTCTTCGTGACATTCTCGGCCGCGAACCCGATCGCGACCGGAATGCCCCAGCCGTCCAGCGCCGTCGACATCGGCGGGTACACGCCTTCATCCGAGCCCGTGACTTCGTGGCCCCTGCTCTTGAGGAGCCCGGCCAACGACCCCATCCCGGTCCCGGCAACGGCGACGAAATGGATATGCATGGGATCAGGCCGCGAAGGCTTCGCGAATCAGGTCGTGGATCTGCGGCCGCAAGGTGAACTTGCTCTTCTTCGCCACGAGGTGCACGCGGTTGGTCAACATCACCACGATGGCCTCGGCGTCGAGATCGACCCACAGCGAGGTCCCGGTAAACCCGAGATGCCCGATCGAGTTGCTGGAGAAATGATGACCGGCGGAAGAGGCGCCATCTGTCGGCGTATCCCAGCCAAGCGCCCAGTCACTGTCTTCGGGGAGGTCCTGACGTGTCGCGAACTGCTGCAGCACATCGCGCGACACCAGGTCAGAGCGTCCGTGCCAGACATCGAGCAGCACCTGGCCGAAGCGAAGCACGTCGTCCGCCGTTCCGAACAGGCCCGCGTGTCCGGCAACTCCGCCCATGACGGACGCGTTCGGATCGTGGACTTCCCCCCAGAGAATTCGCCCACGCCACGGGCAGTTCTCGGTCGCTGCGATGCGGCGGCGCAACTCCTCTGGCGCCGTCTGCTTGTCCTCGGACATCGGCACGAAGAAGGTGTCCTTCAGCCCAAAGGGTTCGAAGATCTCCTTCTGGCAGAAGACATCCAGGGAGGTCTCCGTGATCGCCTCGATCACCGCGCCAAGCACGATGAAGTCGAGGTCTCCGTAGACCGCGGCGGTCCCCGGCGCATGCACCAGATTCGAGCGGCAGATCGAATCGATCACCCACGCTCGCGCCTGCGGCGTGCCGATCCACTGCTCTCCTTTCTTGCGCTCCCGGTCGAGCAACGTCTCATGATAGGCGCGCCAGGGCTTCAGCCCGGCCGAATGCGTCAGGAGATGACGAAGCGTCACGTCGCCCTTGTTGCGGTCGCCGAAGGAAGGGAGATGTTTGGCCACCGGGTCATCCACCGAAAGCGCCCCACGTTCCGCGAGAAGCAGGATCGCGGTCGTCGTCGCCATTACCTTGGTCAGCGAAGCCAGGTCGAAGATCGTGTCGCGAGCCATCGGAATGCGTTCGGGCCGTGTGACTGCAGCGCCTCGGACCGAGACGTGCTCGAGCACCTCTCCTTCGCGCGGCATCCGAGCGAGGACCACGGCACCCGGCATCTCGGCGCTATCGATCGCCTTGTCCAGCGCGCGGTCGACCTTGGCCAGCTTGCGCTCGATCAGCGCGTGCTTCATCTCGCTTCCTCTCCACTCGGCACCCGCGCATCGACGGCGGGCTCCAGCACTTCCACGCTGCCGGCATCCCCATCGATGCGGCCGCGTGCCCCCATGGGCCACGCAAGGTTCGGACTCTGGTGACCGAACGGCAAGTCCCAGACAACGGGCTTTCCGAGCGTCGCGAGCCGCTCCAAGACGACCCCGATCGCCGTCGGCAGCTCCCGCTTCGGGTCGGAACACCCGACGAGGTGTCCCACACCGAACCCGACCGCGGTATCGAGCTTACCCGCGTCCTGCAGGTGCTGGAGATGTCGATCCAATGCGTACGGTCGCTCGCCGATCTCTTCGATCATCAGGATCGCGCCGCGGGTGTCGATCTCCCAGTCCGTGCCGAGGCTGTTGGCCACCAGCGTGAGCGAGCCACCCACCAATGGACCCTCCGCCGACGTGCCAGCGGCTCCCTGCCCTTCGAGCGGCGCGACGTCTTCGCCCCGGAGGAGCTGACCCAAACGCGTCATCTCTTCGGGGGTGGGTCCCGACTCGCCATCAAACATCGGCCCATGAATGCCGATGAGCCCGGTCTTGGCTCGCTGCCAGAGCAGCAGCGCCGTCACATCGCTGAAACCAATCAAAGGCTTTCGCGCTTCGGCGAAGCGTCCCGGGTCCAGCTGCGCGAGCAGGCGCGCCGCCCCGTAGCCGCCGCGTGCACACAGAACCGCGTCGACCGTCGGATCGCTGATCCACTGCATCAGTTCCTCGGCGCGACGCTGATCGCTACCGGCCAGGTAACCTTCCGCGGCGAGTAGATCGTCGCGTTGGCAGTGCCCGTAGCCGGCCGCGTCGAGAACTGCGCAGCCGGCTTCCAGCCGCGCGGGATCGAGTGCGAAACTCGGTGCCGCAATGGCGATGCGCGGCGCCTTTCTCAGCGCCAGGGCTCGCAGGACGGCGGGCAAGCTAGAAGACGTCGTCTTCGACGCCCGAGTGTCCGAACTCGGAGCTGCCCGGCGGCCCGTCTTCCGGGCCCGCAAAGCCACCGCCGACCGAGGGCGGCTGCACCTCGTCGATGCGTCCGCTGTAGTTGCGGAACTGCGCATAACGACCCTCGAAGGTCAGGTTGATGGTCCCTGTCGGGCCGTTCCGCTGCTTTTCGATGATGATCTCGGCCTTGTTCGGGTCCTCGGTGTCCTTGTTGTAGACGATGTCCCGGTAGATGAATGCGATGACGTCGGCGTCCTGCTCGATGGCGCCCGACTCCCGCAGGTCGCCCATCATCGGCCGACGCTTGTCGGGGTCGCGCTGTTCGGGGCCGCGGTTGAGCTGGGACAACGCAACCACCGGACACTCGAGTTCCTTGGACAGCGCCTTCAGTCCCTGCGAGATCTGGGCGATCTCGAGATCCTTGCGCTGTTCCTTGCCTTCGCCGTGCGCGAGTTGGAGGTAGTCGACGATCACCAGATCGAGACCACTTTCTGCGTGGAGCCGGCGACACTTCGCCTTGATCTCGAGGATCGTGGCCGAGCCCGAATCGTCGATCCAGATCTCGGCGCCCGAAAGCTTGTCCGCGGCGTCCTGGAGACGGCGGTAATCGCTCATGGGCAGGAAGCCCTTACGCAGGCTGGAGAAGTCGATGGCGGCCTCTGACGAGAGCAGGCGGATGATCAGCGACCGCGTCGTCATTTCCAGCGAGAACACCGCGATCTTCCGGCCATGGTCGACGGCGGCGTTGCGCGCCAGGTTGAGCGCGAACGCGGTCTTGCCCATGGAAGGACGCGCCGCGATCACGATCAGTTCCCCGGGCTGAAGGCCACCCGTCATCGAGTCGAGGTCGTCGAAGCCGGTCGGCAGACCCGTGAGGTCGCCACCGCGGTTCATGATCTGCTCGACGTAGTCGAAGGTGCCGGGCATTTCATCGTGGACGCTCTGGAACGTCGACCGGCTCTGCTCCTTCGACACGTCGAAGATCTTGCTCTCGGCGAAGTCCAGCAGCTTGTCGGACGATTCGGATTCGTCGTATCCGGTCTCGACGATCTCGGTGGCGACGCCGATCAGGCGACGCTTGACCGCCTTGTCGCGCACGATGCGAGCGTGGTGCGAGACGTTGGCCGCGGTCGCCGCCACGTCCGCGATCTCGGCCAGGAAAACGGGACCCCCGACCGCTTCAAGCTGCTTCTGCGTCTGCAGGAACTCGGACAGCGTGATGAGGTCGACGGGCTTCCCCGAGTCGTGCAACAACGCCATCGAGCGGTAGAGAGTCTGGTGCGCCGGGTGGTAGAAATCGTCCGGCTTGCACTCGTGATAGACATCGTGGAACGCGCGCGAGTCGAGCATCAGGGCCGAGAGGACAGAGCGCTCGGCACCCAGGTCCTGGGGCGGAACGCGGCCGCCGATCGCCTCGCTCGATGCCTGGTGGTCACGTCGCGGTCGGCGGGAGCGTCGTCCATCCCCCCGCTGGCGGCCGCCAAAGTCGTCGGGAGCCTGAACCGCAAAGTCGGCGGGCTCACCCCCAAAATCTGCCGGCACGGGTCCAAGGTCCTCGGGCGGCGGTCCAGAGTCGTTAGGCGTTTCGCCGAGGCTTTCCAGCCGATCCGGGACCTGGTCCGGCGGACTTCGGACTCCGTCCGGCGGATTTCGGACTCCGTCCGGCGGATTTCGGACTCCGTCCGGCGGATTTCGGACTCCGTCCGGCGGATTTCGGACCTGGTCCGACGGATTTCGGACCTGGTCCGACGGATTTCGGACTCCGTCCGGCGGGGGCGGTCCCCCTGCTCCATCACCTGAAGTGCTCACCCGTGGCTCCCAACCCGGCCGAAGGACCGAGAACGACCATTCTACTGCACCCGTTCCATCGGTGGGAATGCGCTAGCGAAGCGCGAAAAGAAAACGGGCCCGGCGCTGAGTGCGCCAGGCCCGTGTCCATCTTGGGTCGACACACGCTCCTAGGAGTCGTCGTCGTCCACCGCGTTCGGCTCGCGTTCGTCTTCATCCTGGACATCGTCTTCGACGACCGGAGGCGCGCCGACGGCCAGTACCTTGACCTTGATCTCGGCCACGACCTCGCGGTGGAGCTTCACCGCTACCGTGTGGTCGCCCGCCGTCTTGATCGGATCCTTCAGATCGATCTTACGGCGATCCACCTCGATGCCCTGCTCCGAGAGCAGGTCGGCGATGTTCTGCGAGGTCACGGAACCGAAGAGCTTGCCCTCTTCGCCCACCTGGGCCTCGACCGTGAGCTTCACCTTGCTGAGCTTCTTCTTCTCGGCCTGGAGTCCCTTGACCTCCTTCTCGACCTTCTCAGCAATGGCGCGACGGTGGTGCTCGAGTTCCTTGACGTTCGACTCGGTGGCCAGCGTGGCGAGGCCATGGGGAACGAGATAGTTCCGGGCGTACCCGGGCTTCACGCTCACCAGTTCTCCAGCGTGGCCAAGATTGCCGACGTCGTTTCGCAAGATCACACGTACCTGGGCCATGACTAGCCTCCGTGCTGCGAGCTGTAGGCCATGAGCGCGAGCTGACGCGAGCGCTTGATGGCCGTGGTGATCGCCCGCTGGTGCTTGGCGCAGTTCCCCGAAATCCGTGCCGGAATGAGCTTTCCGGTCTCGGTGACGAAGTAGCGCAGCCCCTTCGGGTCCTTGTAGTCGATCTCGGCGTTCGAGTCGGCGCAGAAGCGGCAGACCTTCTTGCGAAGGAAACCGCCACCGTTCTTCTTTGCGACCTTCCGGGCCTTCTTGCGCGCCTTCGCTCGCAGGCGGCCCTTCACGCTCATGGGACGTCGTTCGCGGTCACCATCGCGACCACGCGGGCCGCCGGGGCCACCCGGGCGTCCGCCACCACCGCCGCCGCCGCCGCCAGGACGGCCGCCGTAGCCACCGCCACCACCAGCGTCGTCGCGGCGCGGGGGTCGATCGTCACCACCACCCGAGGGCGGCGTATTCGGGAAATCACTCATGACGGGTCCTCCGAAGCGGCGGCGTCAGCGACAGGTGCCGCGTCATCGGCCGGTGCCGCTTCTTCTTTGGCCGGCGCAGCTTCGTCCGAGGTGTCTTCGTCTTCCGGGGCTGCCTGGGCTGCTGCTGCCTGAGCCGCTGCCTCTTCGGCGGCGCGCGCTTCGGCGGCAGCCCGGGCGGCGGATTCCTGCCTGGCCTTCTCTTCCTCGGCCTCGCGCTCGGCGCGCTCGCGAGCGCGTTCGGCCCGAACGGCCTCTTCTTCCTTGGCCTCGGCCTTGCGGGCGTCAACATCCGCCACGGCCTCGGTGTTCATGACCGTGAGGTAGCGGAGAACCGACTCCTCGAGGCGCAGTGCGCGTTCGAAGGGTTCGACCGCGGTGCCTTCCGAGAGGTAGTAGGTCGTCACATAACGACCCTTCTGGAAGTTCTGGATCTCATACGCCAAGCGGCGCTTGCCCTGGTCGTCATGCAGAAGCCGCGTGGCTTCGGCCTTCTCCAGGATGCCGTCGATGCGATCGAAGAGCTCTTTTGCGCCCTCCTCGCTGATCTCCGGTTGGACGATGAACGTCGTCTCGTATTCCCGCATTTGTTTCCTCCTCTCGGACGGCGCCCCGGAATTGGGATCACGCCGGGTCCCGTCTGTAGCCAGCCACCGCGGGGGGTGGGAGGCGTAATGGGGCCGAGGTGGTGAAGGCGAGAAGTGTTAGCAGAGGATTCGCGAGGCGGCCAAGCAGTCGAAATCTCAAGGGAAATCCCGACCAGAGTTGGCGCGACATCCGGCCCCGGCGGCGGCGAATGGCTCACTCGTTCTTGGGCGATTGCTTGCAGGAAGACGGGGTTTCGCGTTCTCCGGGCCTCGCGGCCCGGACGCGACCAGGCTTCGGCCACGACTACGAGTTCCGCTTGACTTCGCCGCTGCCGGGGCCGGATGGGCTGCATCCGCGCTTACGGTGCGTAACAGCCGGGCGCCTTGGTGGGGCTAGTAGGAGAGGAATGCCGCGTGGACGGCGGGGTCGTTGGTGAGTTCCGGGTGGAAGGTGGCCGCCCAGATGTTCCCTTCTCGGACGAGGACCGGACGGCCTTCGACGCTGGCGAGGACCTGGACCGCGGCGCCAAGTTCAGTGAGTTGAGGAGCGCGGATGAAGACGCAGCGGAAGTCGGCGACTGCCGGATCGCTGCCCGGGGCCGGAGTTGCCGCAAAGGAATCGACCTGGGTGCCGTAGGCGTTTCGAATAGCGACCGCGTCCAGGAGACCGAGTGTCGCGACCGGCTCGTGCGCATCGGCTGCACGCGCTTCGCGTGAAACCAGGATGGCACCGGCACAAGTGCCGAGGACAGAGCGCCCGCTTGCAGCGAATGCGCGAATCGGCTCCCACAGTTCGAGGCGGTCCATGCCCTTCGAAATGGTGGTGCTCTCGCCACCCGGCACGATGATGGCGTCGCAGGCGTCGATCTCGGCCGCTCTCAAGACGCGACGCGGCGCCGCGCCCGCGCGCTCGAGCGCGCGGGCGTGGGCCTCGACATCTCCCTGGATGCCCAGGATTCCGACGGTCTTCATCGCACCCCGCCTGACATCAACCGCGCGTGCTACCAGCCGCGGTTCGAGAGCTTCTCGCTCTCGGACAGGGTTTCCATTTCGATGCCGACCATGGCCTCACCCAATCCCCGGGACGCAGCCAGGATCTCTTCTGGCTCGTTCCAGTGCGTGGTGGCGTGGACCACGGCCTTGGCACGCGCTTCCGGATCCTCGCTCTTGAAGATGCCGGACCCGACAAAGACCGCCTCTGCACCGAGCTGCATGCAAAGCGCCGCATCCGCCGGTGTCGCGATCCCACCCGCTGCGAAGTTCGGAACCGGGAGCCTGCCATGCTCGTGCACGTACTGGACGAGCTGGACCGGAGCCCCCAGATCCTTGGCCGTCGTATACAGCTCTTCGGAGCGGAGGGACTGGATCGCGCGGATGTCGCCGTTCACCTGACGCAGGTGACGGACCGCCTCGACGATGTTCCCGCTCCCGGCCTCGCCCTTGGTTCGGATCATCGCCGCACCTTCTCCGATGCGCCGCAAAGCCTCACCGAGGTTGCGGCAACCGCAGACGAAAGGCGCGCGGTAGGGATGTTTGTCGACGTGGTGTTCCTCATCCGCCGGTGTCAGCACTTCGCTCTCGTCGATGAAGTCGATGCCGATCGCATCGAGCACCTGGGCTTCCGCGAAATGACCGATGCGAACCTTGGCCATCACCGGGATCGAGACCGTCTGCTGGATCCCCTCGATGACGGCGATGGAGCACATCCGCGCAACGCCGCCCTCCTTGCGGATATCCGACGGCACGCGCTCGAGGGCCATGACCGCGGTGGCGCCGGACTCCTCGGCGATCTTTGCCTCTTCCGGGTTCGTGACGTCCATGATCACACCACCCTTCATCATCTCGGCGAGACCGACCTTGATCTCGTAGCTCTGGGCGCCTTCGCGCTGGGAATCACTCATGGGGTTCTCCTTGTCAGGGCCGTCCGTCGGGCGGCGCATGGAACGGTTGGGAAAGCGTCAGACCTGGATGGCCCGTCCGCGAAAATTGCTGGGCGTCGCAACACGCTCGCGTACCACTTCGGCGAGCCTGGCGACGCCGGTCGCGAGCGCCGCTTCATCTGCCAGGGCGATGGAGAGTCGCAGACCGCGGGACGGCCGCCCATCGAAATGGAACTGGAAGCCCGGCGCGACGAGGACACCGGCGCGAAGCGCGTCGGCAAAGACTTCGCGGGAGTCCATGGACTCCGGCAGGTCGACCCACGTCTGGTATCCGCCCTCAGGGGTCGTCCACGAAGTGCCCTCGGGCATCTCGGCCGTGAGGGCATCTGCGAGGGCGGCGCTACGCGACTTCAGCCTGCGCTGTAGCCGGGTGAGATGCCGGTCGTAGGCACCACTTCCGACAAAATCCGACAGCGCGACCTGGAGCGGAAGCGCGCCGCCCAGATCGGTCGCATTGCGCAGGGCCAGCAGGGCATCGACGTGACGCCCGCGCGCCACGATCGCGCCCGACCGGACCCCGGGGAACAGCGACTTCGAGAACGACAACAACTGCACGACGATCCCGTCCTCGTCGAGGCCCATCAGCGACGGAATCGGGCGACCGGCGAAGCGCAGATCCATTTCGTAGGCATCTTCGATCACGGGCTTGCCATGGCGAGCCGCGATCGCGAGGACCTCCGTCCGGTGTGCCAGATCGCTCGAGGTCCCCATCGGATTATGGAATGTCGGAATGGTGTAGAAAGCGCGCACGTCGCGTCGCGCCAGCACGGCATCGAGTGTGTCGAGGTCGGCCACACCCCGGCGCATCGGCACGGCTGCCGGCCGGAGCCCGAGGCCGGTCAAAGCCGCCAGCGCGTTGTGGTAGGTGGGTTCTTCGATCGCCACCGTGTCGCCGGCATCGGCAAAGAGCCGCAGTGCGAGTGCGATGCCTTGGCTCGCGCCCTGGCAGAGCACGATCGACTCCGCGCCAACGCGCGTCCCTCCGACCCGCAGGCGCTCGGCCCAGACTTCGCGCAGGCCCGCATAACCTTGCGGATCTCCGTAACCGAGCAGGTCACCGCCCTGCTCCTGGAACGCGCGCGCGAGCGCACGCCGGAAGGCATCCACCGGAAAGAGCGCCGGGTCGGGCTTCAGCGCGTGCATGGGAATCGCATCCCGGCCAGCGCCGTAGTGCACGCGAGCGCGGTCGAAGTCGAGTAGTCGCTCGGCCCCCTCGCTGAGCGGGAGTTCGAGCGGGCCGGCAGCTCGCGGTGTCGGCCGCGGACGCAATCCGCGGACGAAGGTGCCGCGGCCAACGCGGGCATCGACGACGCCTTCTGCCGCCAACTGCTCGTAGGCCGTGCTCACGGTGTCGCGATTCACGCCCAGCTGCTGGGCCAATGCCCGGATGGGTGGCAACCGATCGCCGGGCGCAAGCTCACCCCGTTCCACCTGAGCGCGGATCTCGTTCGCGATCTGCTGGTAGACGGGCAAGGCCGGATTCCCGGCGGGTGCGCGCGCGACCTCGAAGTTCATTGCCCGAGGATACGCCCCAGACAATCAGGGATCAATCACGAGATATCAGGACATACAGAGACAGATTCGAACGAATAGACCCGGACAATATCCGGACACTCAGCCTTTCTCAGCCGCTGCGAGCGCCCGGCTGAGGAGCCAGATCCCGATCACGGTCGCCAGGACCGAGCCCGCGAGAATGCCGATCTTCGAGCCCGCAGCATGAATGGGGTCGCCGAAAGCCAGGGAAGTGACGAAGAGCGCGACGGTGAAGCCGATTCCGGCCAGGACCCCGGTCGAGATGAGCATGGGCCAGGTCACGCCACGAGGCATTTCGGCAATGCCCAACCTCACGGCGGCGTAGCAAAAAATGGCCAGACCCAGCGGCTTCCCGATGAGGAGCCCGAGCGCGACGGCCACGCCGACCTCCTGCGCCATGGGGTCACCGAGGGTCGCCGCGTCCAGTACGACGCCGGCATTCGCCAATGCGAAGACTGGCATGATGAAGAACGCCACCGGCCGTTCGAGCACGTTCACGAGGAAGTCGAGGGGCGACAGACTGTTCCGTCCCGCGCCGGAGAGCACCTGGAACGCGCGGTGGCGGATATGGCCACCGAGATCGACCTCGTCCTCGTCGTCCTCCCCCTGGAGCAACTCCGCCCAGTGGTCGAGACCTTCTCGGGCCCGCTGCACCAGGGTCAGGTTGTCGTGGGGGCGGTTGGTCGGGGTCACGAGACCGAGCGCGACGCCCGCGATCGTCGCGTGCACGCCGGAGTGATGTGTCTCGAACCAGACGAAGATGCCTACCAACACGTAGACCAGGAACGACCGCACACCGACGGCGTTCAGGACCATGCAGAATGCGATCCCCGCTCCCGCCCAGGCCAGGGCGTCGTAGTGGATCTCGGCGGTGTAGAAGATCGCGATGACGGCCACCGCGCCGAGGTCGTCGACGATCGCTAGCGCCAACAGGAAAATCCGTAGCCCCGGCGGGACACGACTCCCAAGCACAGAGAGTGCCGCAACCGCGAATGCGATGTCCGTCGCCATTGGCACGCCCCAACCGTGCTCGGCGACGCCTCCCATGTGAAACATCAGATAGATCGACGCCGGGACGACCATTCCACCAATCGCGCCAAAGATGGGAAGCATGGCCTTCGAGCGCTTGGACAGCTCGCCTAGCACCATCTCGCGCTTGATTTCCATGCCGACGGCGAAGAAGAAGATCGCCATCAACCCGTCGTTGACCCAGTAGCCAAGCGGCAACTCGATCGTCAGCAGATCCTTGACCGTGAACCCGATCGTCAGCTCTTCCCACAGATAGTGGTAGGTGCCCGACCATGGAGAGTTGGCCCACGCCAGTGCCAACAGCGCCATCCACAGCAGGAGGACGGCACTCGACACCTCGAGTTCCATGAACCGCACGAACGGACGCGCGATCCGGTCGGCCAGTTTCGTTTGGCGCGGCGGCGGCAGGGACGGCAGCGAATGGTCGTTCATGAATCTCCGGCGCGAACAGGGCTCCGAAGTTTACCACGAGCCTCCGCCAGTCTCTCCGTCGGAATCGGGTTCTGTTTCGGGATCCGGAGGTGCGTTGAATCGATTCATCGCCGGGGTGATCCCCTCCCGCGCCCAACAGGCCACCGCCTCTGTGGCTCGGGTCAGACCCCGTTGCAGCGCCGGCTCCTCGTCGTCGGTGAATGCGGTCAGGACATGGTCGCGCGTGTCCGTACCAAAGGGCGGCCGGCCCACTCCGAAGCGAAGCCGTGCGAGTTCAGGGCCCGTCCGCTGGAGGATATCGCGGAGTCCTCGCTGACCGCCGTCGCTGCCGCGGGCACGCAAACGCAGGCGCCCGACCGGGAGGTCGACGTCATCGACCACGATGAGGATGTCGGCCAACGGCAGTTCGAAGCTCGCGATCGCCGCTTCGACCGCGGCGCCGGATCGATTCATCCAGGTTTCGGGCTGGAGAAGCGCGATCTCCCGATCGTTCCAGACCCCCTGTCCCCAGACGCCTTCAAAACGCGCAGATGCAAGCGGGATTCCGGACGCATCAGCGACCGCGTCGACGACGCGAAAGCCCACGTTGTGGCGATGCCGTGCGTATTCCGAGCCCGGGTTCCCGAGGCCCACCACGAGCTTCATCGTGTTGAACTCCGACGGAACCGCCCCGTTACCCAAAGGGTCCCGGCGCTACTCGCTGCCTTCGGCGTCCGGTGCCGCCTCATCGGTGGCGACTTCCGTCTCGGTCTCGGTCTCTTCTTCCGTCGCGGCACGCGGTGCAACGACAGAGGCCACCGCCAACGCGAGTTCGGTCTTCATCTCGACGCTATCGGGCAGCGTGACGTCACTGACGTGAAGCGAGTCGCCGAGGGCGATGTCCGACACATCGACTTCGAAGTTCTCGGGAATCGCGTTCGGAAGACACTCGACTTCCACTTCGCGCACCGGGTGATCGAGGATGCCACCGTCCAGCTCGACGCCCTTCGGGGTGCCGATGAAGTGCAGCGGGATCGTCACGGTGACGAGGTCGGTCAGGACGATCTTGAAGAAATCGGCGTGGACGTAGGCGCCGGTCACCGGCTCGCGCTGAAGATCCTTCAGCAGCACGGTGTCGGTGGCGCTTCCCACTTTGAGTTCGATCAAGGTGTTGAGTCCGGCGCCGCTCGCGTGGAGCAACTTGTTCAGCGCATCCGGGTCCACCGAAATCGAACTCGAGTCGACCCCCCTGCCGTACACCACGGCCGGAATCCGACCGGCGGCGCGCAGCTTCCGGGCAACGCCCTTGCCGGTTGCGGTTCGTTCTTCTGCGGCGAGTGCGTTCTCGGCCACGTGATTCTCCTCGATCGAAAGTTCTCCGGGATGGGCCCGGTCAATGTGTGTGGTTGGGGCGGCAGGACTCGAACCTGCAAATGGCGGCTCCAAAGGCCGCTGCCTTACCATTTGGCGACGCCCCATCGAGCGTGTCCGTCGTCCCGGCCCTCACGGCGCCGGGCTTACGGGGCTGTCCTAACGACCCAGGTTCGGAAACCTGTCCGACCCTCGATGTGGCCGGCTGCTCTCCGGGCACCCTCCTCCTCGGAGTAGATGCCATAGACGGTGGGACCGCTTCCGCTCATCCCGACCGCCAACGCTTGGGTCGCCTCGAATTCCTCCCGCAACTCAGCCACTTCGGGACACAGGGAGATGGCTGCGGACTCCAGGTCGTTTCCCAGGAGCTGCGTCCATCCGGCGGCACGAGGCTCGTCAAAGAACCCGGTGCGCGCATCCTGCCCCCGGAGGGCCAGAAGCCGGCGGATCGTAGGACGTGGGTCTGATGCAGTCAACGAATCGGGGCTGCCGGAAGCCGCGGCAGCATCAAAGGCCGCGAAGACCGCCGGTGTCGAGAGCGTCTTGCCAGGATGGGCCAGGGATAGCCATAGCGGGGCGACCCCGGCCACCGGTGTGATCTGCTCCCCAATTCCCTCCACCAGCGCCGCAACGGGCTTCAAGAAGTAGGGGACGTCTGCGCCGAGGGTGAGCGCGAGGGCTTCGAGGCGCACCGGGGGGACCCGACCGGGCTCGAGAGCCGCCAACGCCCGGAGCACCGACCCGGCGTCACTGGAGCCCCCACCCAACCCCCCAGGTGCCGGAATCCGCTTCTGGATCCGCAGCGCGACTCCGCCCGTGGCTCCAGATGCATCGAGGAATGCCCGCGCCGCCCGCCACGCCAGGTTGGTTTCGTCATCCGGCACCAGCGGATCGCCGTCCACCGCCAGTGTGATTCCGGGTGGTTCGGTCCGTGTGACCGTGATCTCGTCACCGAGCGAGAGAGGGACGAAGAGGCTTTCGAGCGTGTGGTAGCCGTCCGGACGGCGGCCGGTCACCCGCAGACCCAGGTTCACCTTCGCGGGCGCGAACTCCCGGACTGCGCCCACGTTGCGCCCTGCTCAGGAAGCTTCGACGAAGCGCATCCGCAGCTCCGTCAGGAGTTCTCGGATCAAGGTCTCCTCTTCGGTCGTGAGGTTTCCCTGCGTCTTCTCGGCCAGCAGCTCGATCGTGTCGATCGTGTGCCGCGCAAGGGAAACATTCTTCTCGCCGGGCTCCCCGGTCGCGGGGTCTGGAACGAGTCCGAGGTGAAAGAGCGCCGACGTCGCCAAGGAGATCAGGAAGCCGGGGAAATCAACCGGCGGGAGTGCCGGCTCGGACGCGCCGCTCTCGGGTGATTCGCCGTCATCTCGCTTGTCCACGATCGTGAAGCCACGATCCTCGGATTCTTCATTGGACATCGGTGTCTCCTTGATCGGGGGCGCTCGCGCCCGCGTCCAACGCGTTCATTCCGCGCCAGGCCAGCGCGATCCGCTGCCCAGCCGTGATGGCCGATCCGACCGCCACGATCACCAGCGCGAGCTTCAGGAAGCCCACGACCGCGCCAATCATTAGTACCACGAGACGCTCGGCACGCTCGAACCAGCCGCCCTTGAAACCGGGCAGAACCGACTCCGCCCGGGCCTTGGAGTAGGAGACGACGACCGTGCACACGAGGGCGAAGCCAGATACCCATGCCCAGAGCGGCTCTCCGGCCCCCTGGAAATACATCGCGATGGCAAATAACAATGCCATGTCGACGACGCGATCGAGCGTCGAGTCGAGGAATGCGCCGAAGGTGCTGGTACGACCCTGGTGGCGGGCGATCACGCCGTCGGTGAGGTCGAAGAAACCTCCCAGTGCCGTCACGATGGCGCCCCATTGAAACGAGCCCATGGCGAACAGCCAGGCGCCACCCAATGAAACCGCAAGCCCGGCGATCGAAAACCAGTTCGGATGGATGCGGATGTGGACCAGGAACGGGAAGAACCGGTCCACCTTGGCATCGAGGTCGGACCCGAGCGTGGACTTGATCATCGTTCACCCACCGCCGGAGGCATGACGCACGTTCGCAGCCCCATGAGCCGGCAAGGCTCAGTGGAGACCGGGCGTGTCCTCGACCGCGTCGGCCGCTTCATCGGCGGGCGAGCCGGGAAGATCAATGACCTCGCACTTCTCCGACACATCGGGCAGGGCGTCGAGCTCCTTCGCGAGCTCATCATTGGAAATCCAGCCGCGGCGCGTGGCCAGCCGGCGGTCGAGTCGAAGTTGGGCTTTGCCGTCTCGCACGATCGTTCCTCCATCGGGCGCCCTGAGGCGCGCGAGGGCGGACCCTAGCAGATGGCGCAGGATGGACACGGTTCCCAAATGGACATGGCCTGGGGGGTCCCGTACCTTCGCTGGCCTTGGCTTTGGAACTTCAAGGGGGATCCCGATGCCGATCCAGCACCGCGCGATCGCGGCCGCCAGCTTCTCCGTACTCCTGCTCGCAGGGTGCGCTTCTGCGCCGAACGAAGACCTGGTCGAAATCCCGCCGGCCGAGGAACTCTACGCCGAGGGCGTGGAGCTGCTCCAGGACGGCTCCAGCTTCTGGGGTCTCGATACGACCGACTACGACGAAGCCGTCGATCGCTTTCAGGACGTCATCGACAACTATCCGTACAGCCGCGTTGCAGTGGATGCCGAACTCCGGATCGCGGACGCCTACTTTGCCCAGGAACGTTGGGACGAGTCCCTCTCCTACTACCGCGAATTCGCCGAGCTCCACCCGGACCATCCGAAGGTGCCCTACACGGTCTTCCGCACGGGCATGTCCTACTACCATCAGAGCAAGTCTCCCGATCGCGACCAGACCGCGACCCAGGAAGCCCTCGACACGTTCGACCGGCTCATCACGCGCTACCCGCGCGCACCCGAGGTCATGGAAGCCGAGGCCCTGTGGATGGAGCTGCGCACCAAACTCGCGCGCCACGACCTGATGATCGGAGACTTCTACCTCGATCAGACCGAGTACCAGAGCGCCGCGAACCGCTATCGCGGCGTCCTCAACGACTACCCCGGTCTTGGCCTCGATGCCGAGGCGCTCTACAAGCTCGGGGTCTGCTACACGCACATGAACCGGGAAGAAGAAGCTCGGCACATCTTCGAAGTGATCTTGCGGAACTACGAGGGCAGCGAGATCGCAGCCGCCGCACAAGACCTGGTACCGGCCGCGAACTAGCGTCTTGGTTCCACTGGGGGGTGGGTCGGATTGCGACATCCTGGAAGGATGACGGGGGCGGAGCGGGAATCATTCCTGCTCGGCCAGAAGTATTACGAGGCGGGTGAAGACGACGCGGCCCTCAGCGCGTTCGGATCGCTCCTCGAGACGTGCCCCCGCTACGCGGACGTCCACTATCTCGTCGGTCTCGTACACGAGCGCCAGGGGCGGCTCGAACAAGCCACCTCGAGCCTGGAACATGCGCTGTCGATCAACCCGCGGTACGCGGAGTGCCTGATCGCACTCGCGAGCGTGCACGAGCAGCAGGGCCAGTTCGACCGCTCCCGCGAAGTCACACACCAGCTCGGTGAACTCCAGTCCCAGCAGGGCCCGCTCGACCATGTGACACGGGGAAAGCTCGCGAACCTGCAGGCCGCTCTCGGCGACGCGTACCGCGAGGCTGGCGAACTCCGCGAAGCGGTCGAGGCGTACCGGAAGGCCATCGACCGTGCCCCCCGGTTCCACGACATCCGATACAAGCTCGGCATCGTGCTCCGCGAAGCAGGCCTCCCTAGCCAGGCGCTGGCCGAGTTCAAGCGCGTGCTCCGAGCGAATCCGACCTTCCGCGAAGCCGCCGTCCAACTCGGACTGACGTACTACACGCTCGGTCGCACGGACCAGGCCGTCCAGGAGTGGACCTCGGTCCTCGAAGCCGACCCGACCCGTGACGATGCGCGCATGTATCTTCGCATGGTGGATGGCGACAGCCGCGCCTAACGACGGCGATCCGCCTCATACACCCTGGCGGCGTTTCGGCCGCAAGCACCCATGACGCCGCCCCCTGGATGAGAGCCGGCGCCGCACAGGTACAGCCCTGGAATCGGTGTCGCGTGGCGTGCCCAACCGGGGACCGGACGCATGAAGGCCAACCGGTCGAGCGTCATCGCGCCGTGGAAGATATTGCCCCCTGTCAGACCGAAGACGCGCTCAAGGTCGGGCGGAGCCAACATCTCCCAGTGTTGGATGAGGTCAGAGAACCCGGGCGCCACTTCGTCGATGCGGGAGAAGACGCGCTCTGCGAAACGCGACCGACAGGCTTCCCATCCGCCCTCCAGCGGCGCGTACGGAACGTGCTGCACGAAGAGCGACGCCACGTGCTTTCCCGGCCCAGCCAGGGTCGGGTCGAGGGCCGACGGAATCGTCATCTCGATCATCGGGTCGTCTGGAAGTCGGCCCTGCTCCGCGCTGCGGAACGATGCGTCCAGCGCGTCGAGTGACGCGGCTCCGATGTGGATCGTTCCGTGATGCTCCGGCCCCGGCGTGCGCCCGTTCCCGCGTCCTCGGAACATCGGGAGTCCATCGAGTGCGAGGTTGAACTTGGCCACCGGACTCCGCATGTCGATCCCGGCGACGGCGCGACGGAAGTCCGCGTCCAGAGCCGCCTGCGGCACGAGCTTTTCGAAGGTGACCTGGGGATCCGCGCAAGAAAAGACGGCGTCCGCGGCCAACTCCCTCCCGTCGGCGAGGACTACGCCGGTCGCGCGGCCGCGCTCGACCCGCACTTCGGCGACTGCGGTGTCGCAGCGGATTTCGGCGCCAGCAGACCGTGCCGCCGACGCGATGGCCTCCGATAGCGCGCCCATCCCGCCGCGCACGTAGGCCCAGACCCCGCGTTGTCCTCCGGTCTCCCCCATCACGTGGTGGAAGAGGACGTAACCGGTTCCCGGGGTCGAAGGCGATGCCCACGCCCCGATGATGGCGTCGGTCGCGAGCGTGCTTCGGAGGGGCTCGCTCTCGAACCAGGTCTCGAGCGTGCTTCGCGCCGGCCCCAGCAACAAGGCTGCGGCGCGGGCCATGTCGGAACGCAGGCCGACCGCCGCGCGGCCCGCACGCAGGAGCGGGCCGAGGTCGCCCCACCGCGGTCTTGCTGGATCCGGCGCCGGCGAGTCGAGAAGTGGTTCGATTACGCGCGCAGCGCGATCCAGCATACGCTCGTAGTCGAGGTACCGCTGCGCGTCGCGGGCCGAGAACTGGGCGATGGATGCGCGCGTCGCCGCGCCATCCGCCCCCATCAGCAGACCCCGACCATCCGGGAGGGGCGTGAATGACGAAGGGTCGCGACGCAGCAGCTTCAAGCCGTGACGCTCGAGCGCCAGTTCTCGGATCACGGCGGGACGCAGCAGTCCGGCCACGTAGGCCGCGCGAGACACCCGGTAGCCTGGCCAGAGTTCC
>JAJDAQ010000063.1 GCA_029261815.1 Deltaproteobacteria bacterium | reverse complement strand
GGTTCCCGCGTGTCGGCCCACCCGAGTACGCGTTTTCCGTAGGCACTGACGATGTCGGCCTTGCCGTCGCCATTCAGGTCGGCGATATCGGAGTCCAGCGAAGATTCGTGGTCGAGGGAGACGTCGGGGCTGCGGTCGTACAGGGCTTCTGCGTTCCCCCAGTAGAGGTCGAGTTGGTCGTTTCCCTTGTCGACCACGAGGTCGGGCTTGCCGTCTCCGTTGAAGTCGTGGCCCAGGCTCAGCAGCGGGTCGAAAGATTGCGGACGACCTTCACCGCCGAAGATCAGGCCCATCACGTCGACGTGGTAGTCGAGTACGACGCGTCGGTCGACCTTGGCGAACGTCTTCCCCGGGTCCTGTGCATAACGACCGTCGGGCGTCATCAGGAACAGACGGAGCTGCAAGCGCAACACGTTCTGCGTGACGGCCTTGATGGCCTGGCTCGGGGCGAAATGGAAATACGGAATCACGAGGTCGTGTCGGCCATCGTCATCGAGATCGGCGATTTCGAAGTTCGGAAAGAAACTCTCCGAGCGGACGATCTGGTCCGCCTTCTCGGGGAACTCCCACCCGCCACGGCCGAGGAAGATGTGGCGATCCATCTGGGTCCGCTCCTCGGAACTTCCCCACTTGAGGACGATCAGATCCATGACCCCGTCGCCGTCGAGTTCGGCGAAGGTCAGCGCTTCGCCCGTGAAGCCGCTCTCCTCTTCCTTGTCCGTGATGATCGAACGCTCGATCGTGGCATCGGGCATTCGGCCGAACGAGCCATCAGTTCGTTGCGGAAAGACCGACAACACGTTCTGCGAAATGGTGGCGATGTCGCTGCGTCCGTCGCGGTCGAGATCGTCGACGAAGACGGCCGGCGTCGTCGTCTGCGTCGTGACGTGTGGGATGTACTCGCGGCCCAGGAACGCACTCAAGTCCATCTCGCGGCGACGACGCGAGATCTCGACGTGGGCCGCACTCGCGAGGGTATGGACCGAGGACGTGCCGCTGGCCGCGAACGTATGGATGTCGACGCCTGAGCGCGTTGCGAGCACGGCTTCGTGGCGCCCGTCACCGTCGAGGTCGAACAGGAAGGGCAGCGGGCTGGGGCGCAGGGAGTCCGTGTCGCCGAGCGCCGAGCGGATTCCAGGCACGTCCTTCAAGGCGCCGAAGCGTCCCGCGGTGAAAGATGCGCGCGAGCCGCCGGTTCGGGTCAGCAAGACCAGTTCCGCGCCAGGGACCGCGTCGATGGGCGCGATGTCGAAGGCACGCGTTTCTTCCGGCAGGTCGAGCACGCTGCACTGGTCGAAGGCGCCCGCGTCGCCCTGCAAACAGGTGCGCAGACCGAAGGCTTCGGGCTCGTCGACCGGGTGGAAGATCCACACGAGGTCCGCACGGCCATCCCCATCGACGTCGGTCAGCTTCCGACCGAGGGCACGGTCGGGGAACTCGAGGTTGGCGACCTGGAACTGCGTTTCCGCCGGGGCGCCAGCCGCAGCCGCAGCTCCGCCCGCGGTCAAGAATGAAAGCGCTGCCAGACAGCCAAGTGCCCGAAGCGATCGACTCATAGCGTGAAGTCCCGGTTGCGCACGCGCACCAGCGCGAGCACGAAGAAGAGGAGGCTCGCCGTGGAGCACACGACGACGAGTTGTTGGACGTCGGGCGTCCACCAGGATTCAATCGGGACGCCGGCGGTCAGGTCGTCGAGTCGTCCCAGGGGGACGTGGAGCTGCGACGTGAAGGCGACGATGGCGTAGGGAATCAGTGTTGCGTCTTCACCGCTGCCGATCGTGAAGCCGAGGGTTTTCGGAAGCACGTTCAGGGCATTGATGAACGAGTGGAGGATGAGCCCGATGATGATCGCGCCGCCCATCGTGCTCGAGTACGTGGAGATCGTCACGGCCAGGGCGGCTTGCGCGCCGAAGGCGAGCGCCAGGAAGACGGAGGCGATCGCGATGTTGCGGAACATCATGTCGGCACCGAACAAGATGTATTCGTTCTCGCGCAGGTCGCCGAGGCCGTAGTAGTAGGCGCCGGCGCCGAGGCACGCGGTCCAGAGCAAGGCCAGGGTCGCCAGCACCATCAACATCGCGACCGCGTACTTCGAGACCAATAGCTCCACCCGCGTGACCGGGCGCGTGAGGATCACCTTGATGGTCGAGTTCGCGACGTCGATCGAGAACAGGATGCACAGGATCACGAACAGGATCGTGCTGGAGAACTCGAGGCTGCGGACCATCAGGCTGAATGCGAATTCGTAGCCCGACGCCGAGGTCACGTTCATGGCCTGTTCGCCGCGGTACGAAAGCACGGCGCCTGGAATGGCCACGACGATGATGGCGACGAAGCCGGTGAGCACGACCCAATAGCGCGAAAGCTTCAGGATCTCGGCCCGCACGAGGCGGCCGACCGTGACCAGGAATCCGGGTGTTGTTTGTGCGCTCATCGGATGCTCGAGTGCTCGCCGGTCAGGGTCACGAACGCCTGTTCGAGGCTGCGGCGCCGAGGAGTCAGCTGGTGGACATCGAGTCCACTCTCGATGAGGGCGCGATTCACGACGCCGAGATCGAGGGTGCCGCGAGAGAATTCAATCATGCCGGCGCGCGTCGAAGTCGCTTCCGTCGCGAAGCGCTCTCGCAAGAAGGCTGTGGCTTGTGCGGTCGCTTCTGCCGAGACGCCAAGCTCGACGCGCTCGCTGGCGTCGCCAATGATGTCGTCGAGTGTTCCCTGCTGCAGGATCCGTCCGCGCGCGATCACGGCGACGCGGTCGCAGACGCGCTCCATTTCGCCTAGCAAGTGGCTCGATACCAGGATCGCCGTGTTCTCTTCCGCGCGGATTCGTACCATCAGCTCGCGGATCTCCCGGGTGCCCTGGGGGTCGAGGCCATTGGTGGGTTCATCGAGTACCAGCAGCCGCGGTTCGTCGAGGAGCGCCATCGCGATCCCGAGCCGCTGACGCATTCCCTGCGAATAGCCGCTGACGCGTTTGTCGGCGGGAGCCGTCAGGCCGGTCCATTCGAGGACTTCGGCGATCCGGTCTTCAGACGCACCGCCACTCAGCGTGCCGAAGAGCCGGAGATTTCGGCGCCCCGAAAGAAACGGATAGAAGGCGGGCCCCTCGACGAACGCGCCGACGTGTCGGATGGCGGCCTTGAACTCCCGCCCGATGTCCTTGCCGAAGATCGAAGCGGTTCCGGTCGTGGGCCGGATCAGGCCGAGCAGCATCCGGATCGTGGTGGTCTTGCCGGCCCCATTGGGTCCGAGAAAGCCGAATATCTCACCGGCGGCGACTTCCAGATCAACGGAATGCACCGCGGTCTCGCCGCCGAACCTCTTCGAGAGCCCGCGCGCCTCTACCGCCGCCTCACCACCCATCCCGGCATCCTAGCGGTGAAATCCGGTGGCATCTGCCGCCGGCGTCCTGCGATCGTGCCACGCTGTCGAATGCGGCCGCGCTCCCTATCATCGCCTCGCGTCGAACGCGTGCCGCCGAGGCGCTGCGCTCTTCGGTGTGGAGGACGGGTTGCAGGAGGTCGAGGCAAGTTCGGGGATCCCGGCTGACGTCCCGTGGATGTCGGCGAGCGGGCGTGGGCGCTGGCTCGACGCGATCGAGGTCCTCCTCATTCTCGCCTACCCGTTCGTGGTCTCCGCCGCGCTGGCTCGATCCGAGCCCGCGATCGCGGCGGGTCTTCTGGCCGGACTCGGAGGGCTCCGCGTTGCGGGCTGGTACGCGCGTCCGGCGGCGGAACGCAGCTGGGTGGCCCCGACGCAGGCACTGGGGCTCGGCCTGCTCGCAGCCTCGCTCTTTGCCTGGCGGGACGGTCGGCTCGCCTTGCTCTTTCCCGTCTTCGTGAACGTGGCGCTGTTGCTGACATTCGCGGGGTCCCTGCGCGGAGCCTCGGTGGTCGAGCGGATCGCGACCCAGATGGAGGGCGCGCTGTCGGCCGAGAAGCGGCGCTACTGCCGCGCGGTCACCAAGGTCTGGTGTGGCTTCTTCCTGGCGAACGCGCTCGTCACGACGGGTCTCGCGCTGTTGGCGCCGCCCGCCGTCTGGGCCGCCTACACCGGCGTCGTGGCCTATGTGCTGATCGCGGCCGTCTTCCTGCTGGAGCTGCGAACCCGGCGCCGACGCTTCGGCGATGGCACCGAAGGTCGCCGGGATTGGACCCGGGTGGCCGAGAAGGGCAGCGAGTGGGGACTTCGGTTCATCTGGTGGGTGTGCCGGACGTTGGGGCGCGGGCCCGTGCGTTTCGTCATCCGCGGCGTCGCGCTGTACTACGTCTTGAGCGATTCGGAAATCCGCCGCGTGTCCCGCGAGTTTCAGCAACGTGTGGGTCGGAAGGGCACGTTCGGCGAGGTGTATCGCCACGTGCTGCGCTTCAGCTTCTGCATCGTCGACCGCATGTTCCTGCTGAGTGGTCGGACGAAGCCCTTCAGCTTCGAGACCCACGGTGATGAATGCATCCACGCGGCACTTGCCCAGGGTCGCGGAGCGATCCTGGTGAGCGCCCACGTCGGGTCGTTCGAGGCGCTAAGGGCAGCCGCGGTCGACCATGACTACCCGCTGTCGATCGTGGGGAACTTCCAGAACGCTGAACGGATCAATGCCTTGTTGCAGGCCTTGGCGCCGGAACTCGCCGCGCGCGTCATCCAGATCGATCCGCACGGCGTGAGCCACATGATGCAGATCCGCCAGCGCCTCCGGGAGGGCGGATTGGTGGGTTTCCTCGGCGATCGGATGGCGCCCGGCGCCGAAGGCGTTTCCGTCGAGTTCCTGGGGAGCGAGGTCGTGTTTCCGATCGGGCCCTTCTCGGTCGCGGCCGCAGTCGGGTGCCCGGTCCTCATCTCGTTCTGCATGAGCCGCGGCTCCAACGAATACGTGATCCACTGCGAAGCCCTCGAAGCACCGCTCGAGCGGACCCGGAAGGCCCGTACGGAGTGGACGCGCGATGCGGTGACGGAGTTTGCGCGGCGCCTGGAAGTCCAGGTGCTCGCCTCCCCGGACAACTGGTTCAACTTCTACGATTTCTTCACTGTCCCTCCGCCGCCTGCGGCCGGGTCGGAGGACGCATGATGCGTCGCATGACGTTCGGAATCCGCATGCTGGGAGGGCTCCTGGCTGCGAGCCTGGGGCTCGGTTGCGCACCGCTGATGGTCGAGACCGAGGGGCACCAGGTCTTCAACCCCGACTACCGCGGATTCCTGACATGGGCACCGCGCGACTGGTGGCAGGAACCGGACGCCGTGGTTCGTGCGCTCGGCCTCCAGGACGGGGACGTTGTCGCCGATGTCGGTGCCGGCAACGGCTATTTCGTCGAGCGTCTATCCAGCGCGGTGGGCCCTGACGGCCGGGTCTACGCCACCGACGTTCAGGCCGTGATGGTCCGTGACCTCGAAGTCCGCGTGCAGGAAAGTGCGCTCGCGAACGTCGAAGTCGTCCACAGCGGTTTCGCCGATCCGACACTTCCGCAGGATTGCTGCGACGTCGTGTTCTTCGCGAACGTCTACAAGGAAATCTCAGACCGCGTTCCGTATGTCGAACGCTTGCGACCCGTGCTGCGGAGCGACGGGCGCGTCGTGGTCCTGGGCTTTCGGTCCGATGTCCACGGTCCGGGCCCACCCTCGGGCGCCCGGCTCGCCGCGGCCCAGGTCGTGGACGAATTCGCGCGCGCGGGTTTTCGCCTGCTCCGGCGCGACGACTTCCTGTCGCGTCAGTACCTGCTGGTGTTCGGCGTGGCGGACATACCGACGCCGGAAAGTCAGTCGGACGCGCTCTCGAGCGCGCGCCAGAACTCGGCGGGCGAGTCCGTACCGACGGCACTCCGCGCGGCATCGACACCCGAGGTCAACGCTCCGTAGACGCCGGCGCCGGGTTGCGTCCAGTGGCCAGCCAGCGCGAGCCCGGGGATCGAAGTCTGCCCACCGAGGCGTTTCGGCCCGATCTGGTCGGGAGACAACTCCCAGCCGTACATCGCACCGGAAGTATTCCGGGTATAGCGCTCGAGCGTGCGTGGCGTGCCGCCCTGGATGTCGCCCAACTGCTTGTCGAGGCCCGGGAACGCGCGGTTCGCGCGTTCGATCAAGTGATCGGTCCAGCGCTGTTTGTCACGCTTCCACGACGAGGTGAAGTCGAAGGGGAGCGGCACCGTGATCTGGAAGGCGTGGCGTCCCGCGGGCGCCAGCGACGGGTCGGCCAGCGTCGGTACGGTGAAGCCGATCCGCGACAACTCCCCTCGGTGCAGCGCCGCATAGTCTTCGTCGTGGTCCCAGGTGTCGTAGAAGAACATCTCGTGCGTTGCGCCGGCGGCCGGCAGGTCCATGGTTGTCGAGCCATAGACGACGAAGGCCGAGAGGCTCGGCCGCATCGCGCGCAGTGAACGCAGGCGGCGCGGGTCGACGTGTTCGCTGCCGATCAACTCCTCGAAGGTCTGCCGCGCGTCGGCGCCAGAGATCACGAGCGGTGCATCGATCACCTGACCGTTTTCCAGGATGATGCCTTGCGCGCGGCCGTCTTCGACCCGGATGCGTCGAACCTCGCTGCGCAAGAGCACTTCGCCGCCGTCCCGTTGGATCGACTTGACCAATGCACGAGCGAGGCGCTGGAAGCTTCCGCGGCAATAGTAGGCGCCGTCCTCGACGTAGCTCATCAGCATCGTCGCGAAATAGAGGAACGAGACGCGCGACGGCGGCAGGCCGAGGTAGGGCCAGAGCGCGCCAAAGGCGGCCCTCGCCCGTGGGTCTTCGATGAAGTCCTTGGCGACGGCTTCGAGGGTGGCCCGTCGGTATCGGAACAAGGTGGGCGCCGTTGCTTGAAGGCTGCGCAATGCACCGCGTTCGAGTCCGCTCACGAGTTCGGTCTCGAGCCGGATGCGCCGGCAACACTCGACGAGCGCCTCGATCCCGGCCTTTTCGGCCGGAAACTTCTCGATGTGGGTTTCAGTGAAGCCGGCGAGCCCACCCCGGGCATCGATGCGCATGCCGGGGAAGATGGCGCTGTAGACCGGGTCGACGCGTTCGAAGTCGCATTCGTCTTCGACCCCGAGTGCGCGTAACAGCCGGAGGACGACGCCCGGGCCGTTCGGCCCCTCGCCGCAGCCCCCAACGAGGTGGACGGCGGAGTCGAACAGGCAGCCGTCGCGTCGGAACGAATGCAGGTACCCGCCGGGCCGGTCGTGTCGCTCGACGACCAGGACCTTGCGCCCCAGATGGGCGA
This sequence comes from Deltaproteobacteria bacterium, assembly GCA_029261815.1. Classification (GTDB taxonomy): domain Bacteria; phylum Myxococcota_A; class UBA9160; order UBA9160; family UBA6930; genus JAJDAP01. Next base: position 21,390 of record JAJDAQ010000063.1, on the reverse strand, counting down.
GGAGGGCGGCCGACACCAGCCCACCGGCGCCGCTGCCGATGATCACGGCATCGTACGCGTCGTGCTCGGCTTCGATGTGGAAGCGCATCGGGCTCCTTCGGCCTCGGCCCGCGGCGGATTTCCGCGCTGGGAGCCTCTGGAGGGTTTAGCCCAACGCGCGTTCTGACGGCACAGCTGGCAAACTCGTGGCAGGGCCGCAGCGCGTACGGAGGATGGCTTGCAGCAACCGGTCGAAGATCCGGCACAACACTGCGACGTCGTCGTCGTTGGCGGCGGGCCCGCGGGCCTCGCAGCTGCCTGGGCGGCCACCGACCAGGGGGCCCGCGTCGTCGTGCTCGAGACGGCAAGTGAGACCGGTGGCAACATCACGGGCGCATTCGTCCACACGATCTGTGGCTTGTACGCGCCTGCCGAGACGGGTTCGCACGCATTCGTGAACCCGGGCCTTCCCGCTCGCTTCGCGACCGCGCTTCAGGCTGTCGGTGCGGCCGGCGAAGCGGAAACCGTCGGGAAGGTCCGCGTCGTTCCAACCGACCCGGGCCGCATCCGCAGGGTCATCGAGCAATGGTGTGCGGCGCGCCCTGGGTTGCGTGTTCGCCTGGGCGTGCGAATTCACGAAGCGAGCCTCGCGCTGGCCGATGTCAGGACGAACACACTCCTGGGCCGAGACGCGACGGGCTCCTTCCGGATCACCAGCGACATCGTCGTCGATACGACCGGCGACGCAGCGCTGGCGCAACAAGCGGGTGCGTCCGTCGAGGGGCATCCGGATTCGGAACGGCAGCTGCCGTCGTACATCGCGCGGCTCGCGGGCGTTCCCGCCGCCGACACGGCCGGTTACGGCCGCTTGCGCTGGACGGCCGCGTTGGCACGCGCTGCGCGAAAAGGCGCCCTCGACCCACGCGCCGAATCGGCGCTGCTGCGCCCCGTACCCGGGTCGAAAGACGCTTTCCTGACGCTGAACTTGTCTCGGTCACTGGTCCTGGAGACAGCGCGTGAGCGCCTGGCAGAGGAAGCGGGACGAACCGTGGACGCGGTCGTGGCCCACCTTCGTGCGAACCGGGAGGGCTACAGCGACTGCCAAGTCGTTGCGTCGCCGCGCCATGAGGGGCGCCGGGAAGGAACCCGGATGCGGGGCCGGAGCCGAGTCAATGCCGAAGACGTGCTGGCGGGCACCCGCAGCGAAGACGAGGTCGCCCTTTCCAGTTGGCCGATCGAGCTCTGGCAGGACCACCGACGCGCGACATTTCGCCACATTGGTGCTCCGTGCGGAATTCCGCTCGGTGCATTGGTGAGTGCGTCGCATCCTCGCCTCGGGACGGCCGGCCGCTGCCTCTCCGCCAGCCACGAGGCCCTCGGAGCGCTGCGCGTCATCGGGACTGCGCTCGCCACGGGGGAAGCGGTCGGGATCGCGTCCGCACTGGCAGCGGACCGGGGCATTGCCCTCGCGGAGGTGGTGCCTGCCGACGTCCGGCTGAGGCGCGATGCCACGATTTCCGGTTGAAGCCCGGCCCGTCGCCCGTGGCTTGATCCGCCTGCGAGTCGTTACCCTGAGGCGACTGGAGAAAGCCATGTCGGTTCGCATTTTCACCGTTTTCTGTCTCTCCCTCGCGCTGCTGGCGCCGCTACCGGCACTCGCGCGCAATACGCCGCACGAACTGTCGATCCAGTCCGCTCTCGACAGCCCCTTGGCTCAGGAGAAGCTGCTGGGCCTGCGCACGTACTTCGGGGACCAGGGGCATCCGGCGATTGCGCAGACCCTGCGAAAGGGGTCGAGCCACAAGGCCACACGGTCGATGTTCCGCTCGGACGAAGAGGCCTGCGAGATCGCCTTCCTGTCCGCGCTGATCGCGCTCGAGAGCCAGGCCCAGAGCCTGGGCGCCAATGCCATCGTTGGAATCCGCTCCAATACCGGCGGGCCCCAGCACAGCAGCCCCTCGACGTACGTGTGTGCCGCCGGCGGGGCGGTGGCGCGGGTCAACCTGACCGGGACCTACGTCAAGCTGCGCTGATTCCGCTGCGCGGGCGCGTTGATCGCGCCTCGCCGCTCTCGTATGTTCGTTCGAATGTCGCAGGTGAAATCCGTTGCCATCCTGGGCGCCGGCCCGTCGGGCGCTGCATTGGGCGCACGTCTAGCGCGCGCGGGCCTTGCTGTTGCCGTGTTCGACGCGGGCAAGCGGCCCGATCTCGTCGTCGGCGAATCGCTGGTGCCCGCGATCGTGCCTTACCTCGAAGACCTCGGGATCGAAGACGAGGTGCGCGAGTACTCGATCTTCAAGCCCGGAGCGACGTTTGTCCTCCGCGGGGGCGAAGAGATCATGAACCTCCGCTTCGACACGATCCGGGGCGCGAGGACGACCTACTCCTACAACGTGCCCCGCGACCGATTGGACGCATCGATCCTGGAGGCGGCCAGGCGCGCGGGCGCGGTCGTGGTTCCGGCAACCGGCCGCGTCGAAACGACCGGGGAGGGTGAACGTCTTCGCCTCACCGCCGAGTCGCTGGAAGCCGCGCGCGACGTATTCGGCGGACACCAGCCGGATTTCATCGTCGATGCGACCGGCCGCCGGCGTACGGTCGCGCGGATGTTCGACCTCGAGACCGAGACCGGTCCGCGACGAGATGCTGCGCTGCACGCACATATGGAAGGCGTCGACCTGATCGAGTGCGGGAACGTCCACACCGACATCCTGGAACGGGGTTGGAGTTGGCGGATTCCGCTTCAGGGCAAGGTTTCGGTGGGCCTCGTCGTTCCGTCGGAGGCGCTCGAGAAGTTCGGATCCACTGCGGAAGAGCAGTTCGATGGATACCTCGCGAACGATCGCGTCACGGCGCAGTGGCGTGCAGGCGCCAAGCGCATTACCGGCGTCATGAAGTACAACAACTATCAACTTACGACACGTCGTGGTGTGGGTCCCAACTGGGCATTGCTAGGTGACGCCTTCGGATTCATCGACCCCGTGTTCTCGAGTGGTCTTCTGATCGGCCTGGACGGTGCCGAAGGTCTGGCCAAGGCGATCCGGTCGGGCGCGGGTGAAGCCGCGCTCGAGAAATACCAGAAGCACGTGATCCACCATCTCGAAACCTGGCAACGCGTCGTGGACCACTTCTACAACGGCCGTCTTTTTACGTTGCTGCAAGTCGGTGAGATCGCGCGTTCAACCCGTTTCGGCGCACTTCTCGACTTCCACTTCGGCCGCTACATGCCGCGCGTCTTCACCGGCGAAGCGAGCCGTGGGCGCTACGGCCCGTGGTTGCTCGACTTCATGTGCCGACGCGGGCTTGTCGACAACGATCCGGCAGAACTGGCCGTCCTTTGAGTCTGCCCACCGCCGCGGTCCCGCTGACGGGCGCGGACTGCTTCCTCCGCGCATTCGACGGAGAGACACGGCGCCGCAATGGCTCCTCCCATCTCTCGCAGTTGGTCCTGCGGCTGGGGCCAGGCTTTGATCCGGCACGGCTGGAAACGGTGCTGCAGGAGGTGGTTCGTGCGAATCCGATCATGCGCGCGCCGATTCGTCGGCGCTTCGGTGTTGCGCCCCCGGAGTATGTGATCGATCGGGCCGATCGGTCACCGCTTCCGCCGGTCTTCGTCCACGAGGGCAAGTTGCCACCCGGCGCGAGTCACGACGAGGCGCCGCTCCCGCCGATCTTCCGCGAGCGATTGAATACCCGCTTCGATGCGCGCCGCGGAGAGTTGCTCAAGGTCGACGTGGTGCCCTACGAGGGCGGTGCGGTCGGAACCGACGTTGCCTTCACCTGGCTCCATCTGCTCTTCGATGGATCCGGGAGTGAGAACTTCGTGCGCCTCCTCGATGACTGCGCTGCCGGCGGACGCGCGCCGTCAGATCTCCCTGCTGGCGAGTGGACCCCCACGCCCATCCCGGGAACGGCCGGTGAGCGCGGCGCGAAGGCGCGAACATGGCAGGCCCACATCGAGAGCTTCGCGGCGCACGCGCCACGCTCGCTCTCCGGGCCCGCGAAGCGTGAGGCGCAGGCGCTGCGTGCGCCTGTCTACACCGCTCAACAAGACGAGACCGCGCGCATCGTCGAGCGAGCGAAGGAACGCGCCGGATTCCTCACCCCCATGCTGTTCTACCTCGCGGCATCGATCCGGGCCCACCGGGCGGTCTTCGAGGCGCGCGGCGTCGACCCCGTCTCCTACGTGGTTCCGCTTCCGGTGAACCTGCGGCCCAAGGGCGCCGAGGGTGCGATCTTCCGTACGCGCGTCTCGATGATGTGGTTCCAGATACTGCCCGAGCATACGGCCGACCTCGACGGACTGGTGGCCGAACTCAAGCGCCAGCGCCGCGACATGATCAAGGGGGGTGCGATCGAGAACGGCGTCGCGGCCATGGACTACGCACGTTATGCGCCGGGCCGTGTCTACGCGATGATGGCCCGACGGAGCTTCGGCGGTGAGCTCTGTTCGTTCTTCTTCGCGTTTACGGGCGAGTTCCTGCCGGAGATGGACACCTTTCTCGGCGCGCCGATCGTGAATGGCTTCCATGTGCCTTCGGTGCCGGCGTCACCCGGAAGCGGCGCGATCATGAGCCTCCGGGATGGACGCCTGAATGTGGCGCACGTTCATCAGGAGGGAGCGCTCTCCGAAGCCGAGCTTCAGCGTTTCCGGGAGCAGCTCTTTGCCGACCTCCTCGGGCCAGGGCCGGTCGACGAGCCGGCACCGTGAAGGTGCTCGACGCGCTTCGTGCCCACGCGCAGGATCGTCCCGAGCATGCGGCTATCTGGGTCGGCGCCGACGACGATCGGACCATCTCCTACGGCGAACTCGTCGTTCGTATGGACGCGATCGCGAAAGAGTTGGTCGCGGCCGGCGTGCGGCCGGGTGAGCGCTGTGGATTGCGCGCTCAGCAAGGTGAACGATTCGTCGAGAACGCGCTCGCGATCCTTGCGGCCGGGGCTTGTCTCGTACCGATTCCGGAGGATACGGATGGCGAAGCGCTGGTCGATGCCACCCGTGAGTGTGCGCTTCACCACCTGGTCGAAGCGGTGCCGGATCGCACGATCACCCCGCTCGAGGCGTCGTGTTCCGAAGGCGTGGACGAAGCGGCGTTCCGAAGCGTCGACCCCGCGTACATGCGCTTCACGTCCGGGACCACGGACCAACGCAAGGGTGTGATCGTCGGTGCGGATTCCATCGCGGACCGGCTCGACAATGCGAACGCGCACCTGGAAATTGGACCCGAGGACCGGGTCCTTTGGCTGCTGCCCATGGCGCATCACTTCCTGGTGTCGATCCTGCTCTATCTGCGATTCGGCGCCACGATCGTTCTGCCGCGCAGCTCGCTCGCGAAAGAAGTGCTGGCGTTGGCCGTTCGCTCGCGGGCCACGGTGTTCTACGCCTCGCCCTATCACTACGGCTTGCTCGCGAAAGATGCGTCCGGGGTCGGACTCCCGGACGTGCGTCTCGCCGTATCGACGGCCGACGGTCTGCGGGGCGACGTCGCGGAGGCCTTCCAGGCTCGGTTCGGCTTTCCGCTCGTGCAGGCACTTGGCATCATTGAAGTCGGGCTTCCCGTGTTGAATGCGGCATCGGCGGCGACGAAGCCGACCGCGCTCGGTCGGCCGGCGCCCGGTTACGAGGTCTGGCTGCGCAACGAAGATGGCAGCGAGCGAACCCGGAGTTCTGACGATGAAACGGGCGAGATCTGCATTCGTGGCCGCGGCTTGTTCGACGCCTACCTCCGGCCCTTCGTGCGAGCGAGCGATCTTCTCGATCGCGGCTCCTTTCGGACGGGCGACCAGGGATGGGTCGACGCCGATGGTGACCTTTATCTCGCGGGCCGGCGCCACAATCGCATCAACATGGCCGGCATGAAGTTCTTCTGCGAGGAAGTCGAGCAAGCCCTTGATTGCCATCCTGCCGTCAAGGGAAGCCGGGTCTTCGCGCAACAGCACCCGCATCTCGGTGAGATTCCAGCCGCCGAAGTCGTCCTCGTGGATGCGGCCCAGGAACCGTCTCGCAAAGAATTCGTCGACCACCTGAAGGGGCGCCTCGCGCGTTACAAGATCCCGCGTTTCTTCACCGTGGTGACCGATCTCGAGATGACGGCAACCGGCAAGGTGCGCCGCTGGGCCGGCAGCAACCGCCCCGCCGGCGAAGACACGGGTTCGGAACGCTAGGTGGTGAAGCGCGATCCGCGGGCTGGTCTAGCCGCGGCAGCCGCGGGCATCTTCCTGGTGCTCTACCCAGTGGTGGCCGCTGCCGCTCTCGATCGTTTCTCGCCGCGCGTGATCGGCCTGATCTGGCTCGGCCTCGCCGCCGTCGGCATTGCCGTGCGTCGTCGGCTCGAAGGCCGTGCTTGGGTGGAACTCCTGCTGCTTGCGGTGCCGGGGGTCACCCTCTTGAGCTGGGCCGCCGTCTTCGACGCGGCGCTGCCGATCCGACTGATTCCAGGGGTGGTGAATGCGACGCTGGCGATCGTGTTCCTGAGGACGCTGTTCCACGAACAGTCGATGGTCGAAGTCGGCGCCCGGCTGATCCAACCGGGCCTCCCCGATTTCACCCGGCCCTATTGCCGCCTCTCGACCGTCATCTGGGGCGGGTTCTTCATTGCAAGCGCTCTCGTCATCGTCGTATTGGCGTTTGGGGGTGACCACGCGGCCTGGGTGCGCTTCACGACCTGGACCTACTTCGTCGCGATGTCGATTCTCGGCGTCGGCGAGTTCCTCGTTCGGAAGATCTACTTCCGCCACTACGAAGGCGGCCCCGTGGATGCCGTGTTCGCGGCCGTCTTCCCCGCCGAGAAGACCGAGATGGGCCGTCGCTCAGCCGCGTTCATCGCGAAGCAGCGCGTGCTCGATACCGGCACGGATTAGCAACGGTCTAGGGAGCGGGTGAGATTTCTTCGATGCGTTCGCGGATCGAATCCGGGAGGCGCAGGAGGAGCCGGCCCTCGCGGTCGGTTGCGGCGATCTTCGTGTAACCGGTCGCCGCGCGTTTGCCCGTCGTGACGTTCACCACCTCGTAGTCGATGGAGAGCGCGTGCGTCGCTTCGCGAAACCAGGCGACGGCGCGGAGTTCGTCTCCGTAGTGGAGCGGGGCCGTGTGACGGCAGCGCGACTCGACCACGTAGAGCGCGAACTGGCCCGGAATGAGCTTCGCGTCTTCGAGGCCATGTGCGCGGAAGAGGGCTGAGCGCGCGATCTCGAAGTACTTGAGGTAGTTGCCGTGCCAGACACGTCCCGTGATGTCGACGTCGTGAAACGGAACCGTGTGGTGGGCCGCGGTCTCGCCGCGGCGCGCACTCACGGTGCGCCTTCGAGGCCGCCAACCGGAAGTTCCTGGGCCTGGTGGAGCGCGAGCACGGTATGGATGTCGTGGTCCTGACGACGGTCCGCATCGTTCATCGCGACATGCTTGCGGATCGCACTGTGGAGTTCGACGCTGCGGCGCGCCTGTGCGGTGCCCTTGCGTAGATCGACCGCCTGGCACACGGCGAGCGTGTGGATGCTCGCCACCGTCTCGGTGAGTTCGAGGATGCGCAGACACTCACGCGCCGCGATCGTGCCCATGCTGACCTTGTCCTGGTTATGCGACTCAGTGCTTCGACTGAAGGCGCTGGCGGGCGCCGTCAGCTTCAAGGCCTCGGCCGTAAGGGCCGAGGTCGAGATCTGCATGGCCTTGAAGCCGTGGTGGATCACGCGGTCGTTTCCGGTCCGCGCGACGAGGTTGTCGGGCAGGCCACCGTTGGTGTCGCGACCGCAGAGCAGCACGAGCTGTCGGTCGAGGAGGTCGGCGACGTTGGCGACGGCATTCTTGAGGCCATCCATCGCGAAGCAGATGTGGCCGCCGTAGAAATTGCCGCCGTGCAGGATCTCGCCGGCGTCGGGGTCGATCATGGGGTTGTCGTTCACCCCATTGATCTCGATCTCGATCATCTGCCGCGCCATCGCGAGCGCATCGAGCAGGACCCCAATGATCTGCGGCGCGCAGCGCAGCGAGTAACGGTCCTGGATGCTGGCGGGAACCTGCTCCGGGGCATCCCGGTCGCGATCGAGGTCGTCGCGAATCCAACGCGCACAGGTCACCTGGCCCGGGTGCGGACGAAGCTCGGCGATCCGCGCATCGAAATGCCCCGGGTTGCCGTGCATCGTGTCGCTGGCCACCGCGGTGAGGGCCGATGCCAGCCGCGCGAGTCGAAGCGCGCGGTCGAATGCCAGTGCGCCCAGCCCGGACATGACACTGGTGCCATTCATCAAGGCGAGGCTTTCTTTCGGAGCCAGGGTGAGTGGCGGGAGGCCGGCCCGTGCCAGGGCATCAGCGGCCGACATCGGCTGGCCATGATGGGTGGCTTCACGTTCGCCGACGAGCAGGGCAGCGAGATAGGAAAGTGGGGTGAGGTCGCCGCTCGCTCCGACGGAGCCTTCCGCGGGGATACACGGCAGCGCCCGCTCGTTCAGCAGTGCGCAGAGGTGGTCGAGCAGGACGTCGCGGACGCCCGAATAGCCCCGGGACAGCGATGCCAGACGTGTGGCCACGACGGCGGCTGCCTCTTCGGGTTCGAGGATGCGTCCCGTACCGCAGCCGTGGAAACGCAGGAGCTGGAGCGGGAGGGACTCGAGCTGCGCGTCCGGAATCGCGTTCTCGACCGAGGCACCGACACCGGTCCGGACGCCGTAGATGGCCTCTCCCTTGCGCGAGAGGTCGTCGAGCAGGCGCCGGGAGGATTCGATGCGCGCACGGAGGGCCGGGTCGGCGTCGATTTCGACGCGTCGGTCGCCTCGGGCGATCGCTACGACGTCCTCGATCCGGAGCGCTGCTTGACCGACGGCCAGCGTTCGCCCTGAAATGTCTGCAGCCAGCGTCATCCGTCCTCCGGGTCGCAGTCTAGCGCCAACGTGCGGCGCGTCTTGCTAGACTCGTCCTCCCGCTGTGCGCCGTGGGCCCGGCGGTGGACCCAACAAACGAGGACCCCGTGGCGGATCTGACTGAACTCGAGACCGAAATCAAGGCGATCATCATCGAAGCCCTCTTGCTCGAGGATGTGGCGGTCGAGGACATCGTGACCGCAGATCCGCTCTTCGACACCGGCCTCGGCCTCGACTCGATCGACGCGCTGGAACTGGCCATTGCGCTCGAAGAGCGCTTCGGCGTGACGATCGATGACGACCCGGATCGCAATCAACAGATCTTTGCGTCGGTCGCGAGCCTGGCCTCGTTCGTGGACGCGAACCGTTCGAAATAGCGCTGTTGCAGCCGTCGGAGCCTTCGTTCGTCCGCGTCTCCGAGGCTGTCGATCGGGTTCGCCTCGAAGCCCAGGTCCCGGTCAACCTGGGCGATCTCGATGGCCACTTCCCCGGCCACCCCGTGGTTCCGGGCTTCCGCCAGGTGATGTGGACCCTTGCCGAGGCGAACCGCGCCTTCTCGCGGGACGCTGCGGTGACGGGCTTCGAGGCGCTGCGGTTCCCGACATCGCTGCTCCCAGGCGCCGCGATGGCGCTCGAACTCAGCCACGGTGACGGGGTGGTTCGCTTCTCCTTGTCAGGCGATGACGGCGTGTTCGCCTCGGGCCGGGTTCGGCTCGCCAGTGGGCTCGAACCCCATGCAGCTGCGCCGGCGCCCGAGGTCCTTTCGAGTCGCGCCGAACTCCGCCTTCCGCATCAAGGAACGATGCGATGGCTGGACGGGGTCGTGTCCCACACACCCACCGCGACGACGGCGACCGCAATGCTCCGCTCGGACACACCCTGGGTCGGCGCCGACGGGAGCTGCGATCCGAGCGTGGTGATCGAGTTGCTGGCGCAAGCGATGGCCGCCCACGGTGGGTGCGCGGCCGAAGCGGGCACCCCTCCGCGCCGCGGATTCCTGGTGAGTGCGCGCCAGATCGAATTGCGGACGCCGGCGTTGCGTGTGGGCGAGCCGCTCTGGGTGCGTGCCGACCACGTGCGTGGAGAGCTGGGCATGGTCGCCTTTCGCTGCACGCTCGGGAACGGTGCGGCTCCGCAAGATGAGCCCGATGCCCGGGACCGCGCACTCGCGCTGGGCACGCTCGGCGCATTCGTCGAGGCCGCACCTGAATCTGCTAATTCTCCGTCGGAAGGAGCCCCGTCCCGTGAGTGAAGCGCAAACCCTGCCGCAATTGACCCAGTTGATCTACGACGTGCTTCGCGAAGAGCTTCTCGAAGTCGACGACTCCTTCACGCCGCAGTCCGATCTGGTCGAGGCGGGGCTTGATTCACTTGGCCTGACCCAGTTGCTCCTGACGATCGAGGAGCGCACCGGGACCTGGGTCGACGAGTCCGAACTCACGCCCGAGAACCTCGAGAGCGCGCAAGCGCTCGCACAGTGTGTCCTCGCGGCCCTCGGCTGACGCGCGCCCGTTCTGGGCTGCCCGGGCCGAGCGCGGAACGGCCGGAGCGCTCCGGCTGATGTTGCGGCTGGTCGGCGTCTTCGGCCGACGCGCCAGCGCTGTCCTGCTGCATCCGATCGCCCTCTACTTCTGGCTGACGGACCGCCGCGCGCGCAGTGTCTCGCGTGCCTATCTCGCGCGGCTGTATGCGCAGCCTGACGGTCGCCTCGCCCTCGGCCATGAACCGACCTGGCGCGATACCTACCGCCACATCCACGAGTTCGCCGTCGGGATCTTCGATCGCCTGTGTACGTGGGCCGACGTCGGCGGGATCGACGTGACGCATGACGGCGAGGGACACTTCGCCACGCTCCCGGAGCGAGCGCCCGGAGCCGGCGGCAACGCGCTCGGGCGCAGCGGTGCGTTGCTCGTGAGCGCCCACGTCGGCAGCTTCGACATGATGCGGGCGGCGAGCATGGGGCAGGCCGTGCCCGTCCATGTCGTGATGTACGGCGACAATGCGCGCACGATCAACGGCTTTTTCGAAGCGCTGAATCCGGAGTTGAAGCTCGACTTGATCGAGGTCCGGCCGGGAAGCACGGGTGCCGCGCTCGAAATTCGCGCCGCCATCGAGCGCGGGGATTTCGTGGCCATCATGGGGGACCGCATCGGCCTCGATTCGACCACGCCGTATCGTGCATCTCTTCTGGGCGCAGAAGCCCCGTTCACCGGCGGCCCCTTCGAACTGGCGGCCACGATCGGCTGCCCGGTGCTGATGGCCACGACGCTGCGGCAGCCGGATGGCAGCTACCGCGTGCGTTCCTGGCCCCTGTATGCCGGGGGCCGGGTGGGCCGTCGCGAACGCGAGGCGGCGGTCGAACAGATGGTTCACCGGTTCGCCGCGGCACTGGAAGCGGCCGTGCTCGAAGCGCCGTACCAGTGGTTCAACTTCTTCGACTTCTGGGCCGACGGGACAGAGCCGTCCGAGGATTCGCCGGCTCGTTAGGCCGTTGCCCTCACCCAACGCCACTGACTGCGGCCACGGCCGATCGACAGGGCGTCGTCTCCCGCGTGTAGGAAGCGGATGAACTCGACGGCGTCTGGCCATGCGCAGGGCTGTGCGTTGGCCCCTTTCGGGTCGAGGGAGAAGTGCAGCCGTGTTCCGGGGCCATCGCGCGCAATGAGCAGGGCCGTGGCGTACGCGGCCTCGGGCTCGTGGACCAGGTGCGCCACATTGTCGGGAACCGGTTCGTCGCCGGTCACGAGCAGGACAGCCTGCTCCGGCCGCCGCTCGAGGTGAAGCACGGCTTCCAGGAAGCCGTGGGCGAACGTGTCGGTGCCGCCCGCGACAGAACTCGAGGCTTCGCGGTTTCCCGACGCGATCGAGAACAACCCGGCTTGAGCATTGTGGACCGAGTGGCTGAACTGGAGCGGTGACACCGCTTCTTCCTTTGCGATGCTCGCAAGGATCTTGATCGCGACATGGATGGCACCGTGCCGGGACGAAAACACGGTCCGCACACTTCCGCGCTCTTCGTCCGTGGTGCACGCGAAGGCCGTCTCGACCATCAGGCGGGTGAGGCGCGTCGCGCGCCGCCGGACGGCCGGTGGCAGGAACGCGACAGGCGGCTTTCCTTCGCGCCCCAATGCGGCCGGGCTTGCGGCCCACGTCTTCCAATCTTCGTCGGAGACGATCTCGGTCTCGTCCCCGGTCGTGGACCATGCGGAGAAGCGGCGAATGACCAGATCCATCACGACGGCGCGCTTCCGAGAGCCAGCGTGCAGTTGTTGCCGCCGAACCCGAACGAGTTGGTCAGCACGATGCCGGGTGCCGCAGTCTCGCCGTCATTCACCAGGCGGATCGGGGGCAGCTCGGGGTCGCGGACACCGTCGAAGCGGTGCGGAATGAGCGGGAGCGTGTCGTCCGACGCGGCCCCAATCGCCAACCAACAAAGGCCAGCTTCGATTGCGCCAGCGGCACCGAGGCAATGGCCAACGAGAGGCTTGGTTGAAGAGCAGGGCAGGGCGTCTCCGAGCACATTCGAGACCGCCAGGCTTTCCATTGAATCGTTGAGGCGGGTGCCGGTTCCGTGGAGGTTCAGGTAGGAGACCGCGTTCGCGCCAACACCGGCATCTGCGAGCGCTTCGCGCATCGATGCGGCCGCGCCGGAGCCCTCCGGATCGGGCGAAGAGATATGGTGCGCCTCGCTGGTCTCGCCCACACCCAGAACCTGGATTCCGGTGGTTTCGCGCGTCACGAGGAACAGGGCGGCTCCCTCGCCGAGATTGAGTCCATCACGGTTCGCCGAAAACGGATTGGTTCCGCCCCCGGCCGTGGCCTTGAGGGAGGCAAAGCCGTGGCTCGTGAGCCCGCATAGCGAGTCGGAGCCTCCGGCGAGAACCACGTCGCAGACCCCCAGGGCCAGTAGCGAGCGCGCCGATGCCAATGCCCGAGCCCCTGAGGAGCAAGCGGTCGAGACCGAGAGTGCCGGGCCGCCGAGTTCGAGGAGTTCGGCGAGGAAGCCTGCGGCACCGCCGAGTTCCAGCTGCTCGTAGCGAAACTCGGGCAGCAGTTCGCCATGGAGGTATTCGTGAAGAATGGCGGCTTCGCACTCTCGGCTCCCGGAAGTGCTCGTGCCCATCACCACACCGACGCGCGCGGGTCCAACTGCACGCACGGCCTCCGTCACCTCGGACTCGATCTGTTCGAGTGCCTGCAGGGTGAAACGATTGTTCCGGCAGTCGTAGCGCTGAAGGTGTGCGGGGATTCGCGGTAGCGCGGTGTCATCGACGGCACCCACGAGGCCCTGGCTCCCTGCCGTGAGATCAGGGCGCCGCGCCATCGCGCCCGTGTCGCCCGCGAGCGCCCGTTGCCAGATGCGCGCGGTGTCCGATCCGAGTGCGTTGACCATTCCGAGTGCAGAGAGCGAGCACGACATCGGCATCTGCGCAGGGTACCGGATGCCCCCCATCGGCTGCACCGGCCGCGGCAACCTTGCTAACTTGAACCGAACCCCGCGTGCTTGGAGAGCCCCCGATCATGACGCCTGAATCGGACAGCCGACGTCCCGTGGCCGGCGGAGACGAATTCAGCGTTGCGATCCTGGGTGGGGGGATGGCCGGCCATCTGCTCGCGCGCCAGCTGCGGCGGACCTTGCCCGAACTCCGCGTCGCCGTGTTCGAGAAGACGCACCGCGACCCCCACAAGCTTGGCGAGTCCATGGTCGAGATTGCGACCCACTACTTCGTCCGAAAGCTCGGTCTTTCGTCCTACCTGTACGATCGGCACTATCCGAAGAACGGTCTCCGCTACTTCTACGATGACCCGGAGCGGAACACGCCGCTCGAAGAGATGAGCGAGATCGGGTCGGAATCGCTGCCTTACCACCCGGCCTTCCAGATCGACCGCGCGAGGCTTGACGCCGACCTCTCGGCGATGAACGCCGAAGACGGTGTCGAAATCCACCGGGGAGGCCAGGTTCGCAAGATCGAAATGGGGAAGGGCGGCGCTCTGCACCGATTCGACGTCGTCCCCGTCGATGGAGGCGAGACGCGCACGTACCGCGCGCGCTGGCTCGTCGACGCGAGCGGCCGCGCGCGCTTGTTGGGCAAGCAGCTCGACCTGACCGAGCGTGAGACCGAGCTCGACAATGCCTCGGCCTGGGGGCGCTTCGAGGGTGTGGCCGATGTCGATCTCATCGGATCGGAGCCGTTTCGGGCGCGGGTTCGGCACACGGCCCGCCGTCTCTCCACCCTGCACTTCCACTACCCCGGATACTGGATCTGGTTCATTCCGCTCCGCGATGGCGTGACGAGCGTGGGCCTCGTGTCGGACTCGGGCCGGTTTCCGTCCGAGGCCCGCACGCAGGACGGGTTCCTGGCATTCTTGCGGCAGCACCGCGCGGTCGCATCGCTGCTCGAGCGCGCCAAGCCCGTGGACCACGGCTGCTACACGCACCTCGCCTATCAAACGAAGCAGTTCTTCAGTGGCGATCGTTTCGGCCTCACTGGGGAGGCGGCGTGTTTTGCGGACCCGCTCTACAGCCCCGGCAGTGACTTCATTGCGCTCGAAAACGATTTCCTGACAGATCTCATCCAGCGAGACGCCGCAGGCGAGTCCTTCGAGGCGGTGGGAGAGCGCGCCGCCTTGTACGACGCGTTCATGCGGTTTCGTCAGGAGGCGACGCTGGCCCTCTACCGCGGCCAGTACGATTTCCTCGGCAGTTACGAACTCGGCAAGCTCAAGTGGAACTTCGACATCGGCAGCTACTACAACATCTGGGTTGATGCCTACATGCGCGACCAGCATCTCGATCGCGCGTGGCTGGAGTCGCAGATCGCCCAGCAGCCGTTGGTGTTGCGTTCGCTCGCCCATGTTCGCTCGGCGATGTCGAAGGTGGCACGGCACCTGGAGGGGGCCGGGACCTATCATCGCCGGAATCTCGGTGAGTACATCGACGGCCGAGAGAGCCTCTGGTTCCTCGATGACATCGGACAGAAGGCAACTGAGATGCAGACGCTCGAACGAATGGGCGAACTGTTCAACAAGTTCCGTGACGAAGCATTGCAGGTGATGGAGGCTGAGCCCCGGGCGCCGCTTGCGCTGACGCGGTTCATGGGCCGCCGCGGTTTCCTCTAGCGCTTGGGGCGTGCTGCCACATGCTCTTGGATGCAAGGGCAGGGCGCTTCGCCTACCGTGGATGGGCGATTTCGTCGGGTGGTCGGTCGGTAGTAAATCACGCGAAGAGGAGCAGGTTCTCCATGATCGCACGGGTGTCGCGTATCTTGCGCACCGGAATCGCGTTCGCGGTCTTCGGCCTCTACTCCCTTGGGATTTTTGCGACGGCGGTGCCCTGGTTGCGCGTGGTCTGTCGCGACCCGGTCGAGCGCCAGCTACGCGTGCAGGCCACCGTGAATCGTGCGTTCCGTCACTTCATCGGACTGATGGTCGGTCTTGGACTGATGGAGTTCGACGCGCAGAATCTGGAACGGCTGCGCGAGCCCGGCATTCTCGTGATCGCCAACCACCCGACACTGATCGACGCGGTGGCCGTGCTCTCGCGAATGTCTCGCGCAGTGGTCGTAACCAAACATGCGAATCAGACCAACTTCTTCATGGGTGGAACCGTGCGGGGTGCCGGCTACATCTCGAACCAGAGCGCGAAGACGATGATCTCGGAGTGTGCGGAGCGGCTTGCACTGGGGCACCCCGTGGTGCTCTTTCCGGAGGGAACGCGTTCGCCGAAGGGTGGACTTGGGGAGTTTCACCGGGGTGCTGCGCGCGTCGCGCTCGAATCCGGCCGCGACATCCATCCCGTGATCATCACCTGCGACCCGCCCACGTTGATGAAGGACCAACCCTGGTGGGATGTGCCCGATCGTCCATTCCGTTACTCGCTGCGCTTCGGTCCGATCCTGCCCATGGCGCCCTACCTCGAAGCGATGGCCGAAGGCGAACCACGCGCGCGCGCGGCTCGTCGGCTGAACGCTGAACTTCGGCAGACCTTCGAGAAGGCCCTGGATCTCGATGGCTGATCCTGGGACCGCGTTCGTGCCGCTCGAAGATCTGCTCGCGCACGATCGCGCGCCCGAAGCCGTTGTGGCCTGGCGCGACGCGTCTGTGCTGACGTGGTCGGACTTTCTCGACGGCGTCGCCGGGGTTCGCGCCTCGGTCGCCGAGTTGCCACCGGGGCGCGTGGCGCTGGCGACCCAGGATGCTTTCGCGTTCGGTGTGGGTCTCCTGGCCCTCTGGAGCGAGGGACGCGTCGCGGTGTGTCCGCCCAACACCCAACCCGGCGCCATGGCGGCACTGGAAGACGTCGTGATCGCGACGTTGACCGACATCGACACGACGGTCCCGGGCCGGCCGCGGCTTTCGACGAACCTGGCCGTCCCGCCGGGTTCGGCTCGCTCGGCGGATTTCCCCAGGCTCGACCCGGAGGCCCTTGCGCTCGAACTCTTTACCTCGGGAACCACGGGCCGAGGCAAGGCGGTACCCAAGCGTGTGCGCCACTTGTCGAGCGAGGTCGCACATCTCGACGAAACCTTCCGGGGCATCATCGACGGGTCCCCGACCTTCGGGTCTGCGTCCCACCAGCACCTCTACGGCATGTTGTTTCGCGTGCTCTGGCCTTTGACGTCGGGTCGCCCGTTCGACGCGCGCATTCGCCTGCACGCGGAAGAACTCGAAGCCGGCATGGCGCCTCACGCACCCTGCGTGCTGGCGAGTGTGCCCGCGCATCTGAAGCGATTGGCCGAGCGGGATGGGTTGCCGCGGCTGCTGACGCATTGCCGCGCGGTGTTCTCGTCGGGCGGCCCACTGGATCCCGAGACCGCGCGCCGCTTCGAAGCGGCGATGGGCGAGGCGCCCTACGAGCTATTCGGTTCGACCGAGACGGGCGGCGTTGCCATGCGTCGACAAGGGGAAGGGCCCACCGCGACGACCGACTGGATGCCACTCGAGGCCGTGCGCGTGACTCAGGACGAACCCGATGGACGCATGCGCGTGCACTCGCCGTTCGTGAGCCTGGGCGATGGTGGCGAGGGTTTCGCGATGGGGGACCGGATCGAGTCCCTTTCCGACGGCCGCTTTCGTTTGTTGGGTCGCGGGGACCGTGTGCTCAAGATCGGCGAGAAACGCCTTTCGCTGCCGGACATGGAGGACCAGTTGCAAGCGCATCCCTGGGTCGAACGTGCGGCCCTGCTGGCGGTGTCACAGGGGGGCGAGCGGCGCGTGGCCGGCGTCGTGGTGCTGACGCCCGAAGGGCGTCAGGCGCTCGCCGAAAGCAGCCGCCGGGAAGTCGGGCGCGCCCTGGCCGAGCGGCTGGCCCATGACTGGGAGCGGGTCCTATTGCCTCGGGCGTGGCGCTTCGTCGACGCGCTCCCCGAGAATGCGATGGGGAAGGTGACGTTCGAGGGGCTCGAGCCGCTCTTCCTTGCCGGAGACGCTACGCCGTGAACGTGTGCCTGCTGATTCCGAACTACGACCACGGCAGCACGATCGCCGAGGTCCTCGACTCGATCGCGTTCGCAGCCTTGCCGTGTCTGATCGTGAACGACGGAAGCCACGCCGAAACCCGCGCTGAGCTCGAACGGGTCGACGCCGCCTACGACTGGGTCGAAGTCGTTCACCGAGCCGAGAACGGCGGCCGCGGCGCGGCACTGCGAACCGGATACCGTGCCGCCTACGAGCGGGGCTTTACCCATGCCCTGCAGCTCGATGCGGATGGCCAGCACGAGGCCAAGGACATTCCGCGGTTGCTCGCCGCGGCCAAGGAAGCACCCGGCGCCCTGATCCTCGGGCGCCCGATCTTCGACGATTCCGCACCCGCACTTCGACTGTACGGCCGAATGCTGTCGCAGTTCTGGGTCTGGGTGGAGACCTTGTCATTCGCGATCGCAGATCCCCTCTGCGGATTCCGCTGCTTCCCGCTCGGTGCGACCGTGCGCCTGATCGAACACGCTCCGATGGGCGACCGGATGGACTTCGACCCCGAGATCGCGGTGCGGCTCTATTGGGAAGGGCTCGAGATCGTGAACGTCCCGACCGACGTCGTGTACCGCGAAGGCGGTGTGTCCCACTTCGCCGCAGGGTACGACACCTGGTTGATCGCGAAGGCGCACGTGCGCCTGGTCGGCGGCATGTTGCTCCGGATTCCGCGACTCCTGAGGAGGCACTTCCGATGAGCGGCCGCGTACTCGTTACGGGAGCGAGCGGAGGCATCGGCCGAGCCACGGCGCTCGCCCTCGCACGCGCGGGACACCCGGTCACGCTCCACTATCGATCGGGCCAGGAGGCCGCTGCGAAGACGTTAGGCGAGATCGAAGCCGCTGGCGGAAGCGGTGCACTCGTCGGCTTCGATATTGCGGACCGCGAGGCGGCAAAGGCCGCACTCGTTGAAGCGGTGGCAGTGGCGGGCCCGTTCTGGGGCGTCGTCGCGAATGCCGGCATCCATGCGGACGCGGCTTTTCCCGGGATGCGCGGCGAAGACTGGGACCGCGTCATCGATACGAACCTGGGCGGCTTCTACAACGTGCTCCATCCGCTCGTGATGCCGATGGTGCGCGCGCATGCCGGAGGCCGGATCGTGGTCGTGTCGTCGGTCGCGGCGCTGTCCGGCAACCGCGGGCAGACGAACTACGCGGCCTCGAAGGCGGGCCTGATCGCGGCCGCCAAGTCGCTGGCCCTCGAACTCGGCAAGCGGAAGATCACGGTGAATGCCGTGGTGCCGGGGCTGATCGAGACCGAGATGAGTGCCGACCCGAAGCTGGCCGAGATCGCGAAGATGGTGCCGCTGCAGCGGTTCGGGACGCCCGACGAAGTCGCGGCCACGATCGCGTTCCTGTTCTCGGCGGGCGCGGCCTACATCACCGGGCAGGCCATCTCGGTCAACGGCGGCATGGTCTAGGGCTCGAAGAGTCCGGATCGCCACTGTTGACACTGTCTACAATATGGTAGACAGTGTCTACATGCCGTCCCACCCCCTCTCTGCACCCGCCGAACGGCTGGTCGAAGCTGCCCAGGCGACGCTGGCTGAAGCCGGTGTCGAGGGCCTGACCCTGCGTGCGGTCGCGCGGCGTGCCGGCGTTTCCCACGGCGCGCCACTCCGGCACTTCGAGTCGACCTCGGCCCTGCGCTCAGAACTCGCAGCCCGGGGGTTTCGCGCGCTGGACGAGGCTATCGACAAGGCCGCGAGTCAGGCGCCCGGTGGGTCTTCGCCCCTGCGTCGGCTCGAAGCCGCGGGTCGCGCCTATGTCGATCAGGCGGTGGCCAACCCGGCGCTATTCGCGCTGATGTTCCGCCAGGAAGAACTCGATCCGGCGTATCCAGGCCTGGCCGAGCGATCGGCCGCGGCCTTCGACCAACTGGTCCGCCACGTGCGCGCTGCCCAGGACGTTGGACTCGAACCTGGGCAGGACACGCGCGTACTGGCGTCGTCGCTCTGGGCGCTGGTCCACGGCATCGCAACACTCTGGTCACAGGGTGCCCTCGCTTCTACGAGTGGCGCCTCTCTCGATTCGATCCTGGTGGCAGCACTGGCCATCTGGATTCCACAAGAAACGCCCGAAGGAACCGAAGCATGACTGAGAATCCGTACCTCCAAGGCAACTACGCGCCGGTGGCCGATGAAGTGACCGCGCACGATCTGCCGGTCCGCGGTCAGATCCCGGCCGAACTCGACGGTCGCCTGATGCGCATCGGGCCGAACCCGGTGACTGAGCCCGGCCCGAACCACCATTGGTTCGTGGGCAATGGGCTCGTCCACGGGCTTTGGCTGCGCGACGGCCAGGCCCAGGCCTACCGAAGTCGTTATGTGCGCGACGATCAGGTGTGTGAGGTGAAAGGCTGGCCGCAGACGCCGGGGCCGCGATACACCGAGATCGGCGGTGGCGGTGCGAACACGAACGTGATCTCCCACGCCGGTAAGACGTACGCGATCGTCGAAGCCGGCGGGAACCCGGTCGAGCTGACCGACGAACTCGATACCGTCGCCCGTTCAGATTTCGAGGGGACGTTGCCGGGCCCCTTCTCCGCACACCCGAAGCGCGACCCCGATACCGGCGAACTCCACGTGACCGGCTACTACGTGGGCCTCGACGAACTCCAGTACAACGTCATCGGCACCGACGGGCGTGTCCGGAAGACGGTCGAGATTCCGGTTCCGGGCAAGACGATGGTCCACGACTGTGCGATCACCGAGAACTACTTCATCGTCTTCGACTTCCCCGTCCTATTCGACCCCGAGCTCTTGGAGAAGGGCTACCCGCTGCCCTACCGCTGGTTCGACGACTACGGAACGCGCGTCGGCCTCCTGCCGCGCGAAGGCGAAGCGAGCGACATCACCTGGCACGAAGTGGACCCCTGCTTCGTCTTTCACCCGATGAACTCGTACGAAGACAAGGATGGCCGGGTCGTCCTCGACGTGGTGCGCCACCCGAAGATGTTCGCGACCCATCTGGATGGGCCGAACGAAGGCCGACCCACGCTGGACCGCTGGCTGATCGACCCCAAGGGTGGGCCGGTCAAGGAGAGCCGGCTTTCGGACGAAGGCCAGGAGTTTCCGCGCCATGACGAGCGGTTGATCGGAAAGCCCTACCGCTACGGCTACTGCGGCGAGGTCGGCGACGAGTTCGTGTTCGGCGGCTTGCTGAAGCACGACCTGCAGACGGGCAAGACCGAGCGACGCGCCGAGGCGCACCTCCAGTACCAGGAACCCGTCTTTGTTCCTCGCAGTGCCGACGCTGCCGAGGATGACGGGTGGCTCCTGGCCTACGCGCATAACAAGGATCGCAACGCGGCCGATGTCGTGATCCTGCATGCACAGGACGTCGAGGGCGAACCCCTCGCGACCGTGGAACTCCCCGAGCGCGTGCCGTTCGGCTTCCACGGGAACTGGGCCCCGACGGAGTAACGCTACCTGGGTGGGGCCGGGAAGACGTTCCCGGCTCCCGCCCGCGTCAGCCGCGTGCTCGGGCCAGGTGGTCGGCAATCACCTCGAGCCACGCTGCCGTGTTCTCGAACTGGGGGGAGTGCATGGCCTCCGGGATCACGGCCAGGGTGGCGTTCGGGATACCGGCTGCCATCTCCTTCGAGGGGGCGAGGAAGGGCTGGTCTTGATCGCCGACCAGGACCGTCGTCGGGCACGAGATCTCGTCGAGCCGATCGCTGACGGCATCTTGTTTGGCCAGCAAGGCGCCGAGGCAGGCAAATGCCTCCGGGTCCATGTGCGTGAGCTTGTATTCGATGCGCTGCCAGAAGCGCTCGGCTCCCATCCGTTCGATCGAACGCGCCATGGGGCTGCCTTCCGGCGGGTTCGCGTTGGGCCCGAACTGGCGCAGCATCGCCGCGAGCGCCGTCATCCCCTGGGAGCGCGCGATCTGGATCGGGACCTCGAACGTGGCCGGTTCCATCCCGTCGGGGGAGCGCGCGGCGGTGTCCATCAGGACCAGGGAAGCGACACGCTCGGGGTTCGCCAGGACGAATCGGAGCGCGACCATGCCGCCCAGGCTGTGCCCCAGCAGGTCGCACTCGTCGACGCCGAGGGCGTCGAGTCCGGCGCCCACGTCGGCCGCCATC
>JAJDAQ010000062.1 GCA_029261815.1 Deltaproteobacteria bacterium | reverse complement strand
CGGGGAGCAACTCGGCGGCGAGCCCATGACCATCACGCTCGGCATGATGGCGGCGCGAGACACCGACAACCCGGAAAACCCGATCCACAGCGACCCCGAGGTCGCGCGAGCCGCGGGCCTCGATAAACCGATCGCAGGCGGCTCTCATGTCCAGGCTTTCGCACTCGACGTCGTCATGCAGCGCTTCGGTTCCGGAGTACTCCTGCACGGCGCACGCGTCGACTCGAGGTGGCGCATACCCACGGAATGCGACGTGCAGATCGTGCCCCGTGCCGAGGTCGTCGAGGTACATCCCGACCGCGTCGAGATCGACTTCGAGGTCGGACTTACGGGTGGAATCGTGGCGATGGTTGGCCACGTCACGATTCCGAGGCCCTCTTGAGCCGAGCACTGGAAGGCGTTCGGGTCCTCGACCTCGCGGACCGATCTGCGGCGCTATGCGGACGGGTTCTGGCCGATCTCGGCGCCGAAGTGATCCTGGTCGAACCGCCGTCCGGGAACCCGATCCGGGCCCTCGCACCGTTCCTCGACGATGAACGCGGCAGCGAACGCTCGTTCCATCATCAGTACCTGTCGGCCAACAAGAAATCCGTCGTGATCGACTCACCCGGCAACTGGCTGGAGAGCACACCGTTCCAACAACTCGTCGCGAGCGCAGACGTTCTCATCGAGACGGCACGGCCCGGAGCCCGTGCCCACGTCGACCCCACGGCGCTCGCGGCCCTGTGTCCGGGTCTTATTCAAGTCTCGGTCACACCCTTCGGACTCGACGACGTGGCCGGCCGCAAGGCCAACGATCTCGTCGCTGGTGCGGCGGGCGGATTGATCGCAGTTTCGGGGGAACGCCACGGAACGCCGGTCCAGGGCGGCGCGTATCCGTCCTACTGCATGGCCGGTCTGGCGGCCGCCTCCGCGACGACCATCGCGCTCTTCCAGCGGGACCACGACGGCGCGCGCGCCGGCTGCCACATCGACGTCTCGATTCAGGAAGCGACGGCGATGGCCGTCATGCAAACGGCCAATGCCACCCAATGGGCCTGGCACGGACGGATCCCGAAGCGGCCGGGGCTCTCCTCGGCGCTGCGTTGTCGCGATGGCGGCCATGTCGGACTGCTGGTGCGCCCCGACCGCTTCCCCGCGTTTCTCGCCTGGTGCGACGCCGTCGGCGTTGCGCACGACATGACAGCCGACGACTGGCGCTGGGCCCGAATCGATGCGCCGCGCAAGGACAACCCGGTTTCGGAGGCGATCCTCGGACTCAGCCGCACGCTCACGCGCGACGAGTTCGTCGCCGGTGCCTTGGATGCCGACATCGTGTGCTTGCCAGTGCTGGACTTCGGCGACATCGCCCGTCACGAGCAGTTCACGGTCAACGACCAGTTTCTCGACGTCGACCACGATGGGCTCGGCCGCCGTCTGGGTTTCTTGCGATCGCCGGTCGACGGCATGGCCGATGGTGTCACGATCGAACGGGCACCCATGCTCGGCGAACACAGCTTGCAGGTTCTCGGCAGCCTTCGGGCTGGGCCGCCGCCCGCCCGCATCCATCAAGAAGCGCCGGACCCGTCGAGTGCGCTCGAAGGATTGCGCGTCGTTGACTTCGGCTGGGTGCTGGCCGCCCCGATCGGAAGTCGCCTCCTCGCAAGCTTCGGCGCCGAGGTAATTCGGATCGAATCGAATCGACGCCCGGATTCCATGCGGAGCCAGCTCGGTCCCGATGGGAAGCCCGATCCGGACCTGGGCGGCCTGTACAACAGCGTCAATGCGGGCAAGAAGTCGTTCTCGGTCGACGTCTCGACTGAACGCGGTCGGGAGGTCGTCAAGAACCTGATCGCCACGGCGGATCTGGTCACCAGCAACTTTCGCCCAGGAGCCCTCCAACGGATGGGCCTCGACTACGACACCCTGTGCGCCATCAAGTCCGACATCATCCTGCTCAATCTCCCTGGCGCGCATCCAAAAGGACCGTGGGCGCCGCGCGCCAGCATGGGCAACATCCTGATGGCGGCGTCCGGCTTCAACATGCTGACCGGCTTCGCACACGAACCGCCGCGCGGCGTCGGCGTCGCATTTCCGGACTTCCTCTCGCCGCATCTGATGGTCGCGAGCCTTCTGGCAGCCTTGCGGCATCGCGACCGAACCGGCGAAGGTCAGGAGATCTCGACCGTCCAGCTCTCGACAACGCTTTCATTGCTCGGCGTCGAGTGGATGCACTACAGGTCGACCGGAACGGTCCCCGCCCGGAACGCGAACCGCGACGCGAACTTCGCGCCGCACGGCGTCTACCCTGCAGCCGGCGTAGACGAGTGGATCGCGCTGGCCGTCGAAGACGAACCCACCTGGCGCGCGTTCTGCGGGGCGGTCGGTCAGCCCTCGCTCGCGGAATCTCCGCAGTTCCGGACCCTGGATCTCCGCAAGCAGAACGAAGATGCTCTGGACGAAATCGTGCGCACATGGACGGCGACGCAGGACAAGTGGCGCGGCTCGGGACACCTCCAGAACGCCGGCGTCGCGGCCTCTCCGGTCGAGAACCTTCGGGAGATGATGGAAGTCGACCCGCTGCTGAGAACCCACTACCAGACCGTGCATCAACCCATCGCGCCGGACATCGACATTCCCATCGATCGGGAGGTTGCCCGCTGGGTCGGCAGCGACCACCGCCTGCGGCGGGCGCCTGTCTTTGCCGAACACAACGTAGAGGTTGCGCAGGGAATCCTCGGGCTCAGCGACCAGGATTTCGCGGCCCTCACCCTCGAAGGCGTGCTCGAGTGAATTGGCAGTGACCAGACGCATGGCTCTTCGCGGTAGCCTGACGCTGGCCAGGCGCATCACCCGTGCGCTGGGACGAGTCGCCGCGGACCGGATGGCTGACATCTGGGGGCGATCGCTCCCTCGGACGCCGGCGGCGCTCGCTCAGCCATCGGTCGTCAACGCACTCCTGCGCGACCACCCGCCGACCGGATCCCCGCCCCTGCCCCCGGTTCGCGCGGTCCGACTCCCTGGCGTCACTTTCGAGAGCAGCAACTGCACGAATTTCCTGATCGAGCTCGACTACCAGGAATCCGACGCCGTGGCGGCCCCGCTGCCGCGCACCGCCTATGCAAAGATCCCGTGCGCTTCCCTGGCAACGCGCGCCTTTGCCAACGCGGTCGGGTTCTGGGCGGTCGAGGCCGCATTCTGCAGAAGCGTCGCCGCCCGCGTTCCGATCCGCGTCCCCCGTGTCTATGCGGTCGCAGAGCGAGGCGGTCGCTTCGTTCTGCTGATGGAGAACCTTCTCGAAACGCCGGGGACGCGCATGTTCATCAACCGCGACATGGCAGCGGGGACAACGCCCGAACGCGCGCGGCAGTGCCTTCTGGCGTTCGCGGAGTTGCATGCCGCCTTCTGGGGATGGACGCCGGAAGAGCGCGACGCGCTGGTCCCGCCCCACCTGCACACCTACCTGGCACCCGGCGGACGCGACCTCACGCGTGCGCTGAATGCGGCTGCGATCGCACCGGCGCACAAGGCCGCCCCGGATCTGTTCACGCGGCGACATGCCGACCTGTTCCGCCGCGCGGTCGAAAAATGGGACGCACTCGTGGACGCCTGGTATGGCGGCTCCCTGACATTGATCCACGGCGACAGCCACCTCGCGAACTGCTTCGAATACGCGACCCCGAACGGCCCTCGAATCGGCATGATCGATTTCCAGGGGATGCACTGGTGCCACGGCATCCGCGACGTGCAGTACTTCCTGATCAACTCCCTCGAACCGGAAGTGCTCGCGAAACACGAGGACGAACTGATCGACGTCTACGTGAGCGCGCTGGCCGCTCATGGCATCCACCTCGACCCCGAAGAAGCCCGAACGCAGTACTGCGCGTTCTCGTTCCAGACCCTCATGGTTGCGGTGACGTCGATGGGACTCGGGTCACTGACCGAACGCGACGAGACGCTGCGAATCGTGCTTCGCCGAAGCGTGGCCGCGATCGACCGGCTGCAGTTCGATGACTGGCTGGATCGCCTCTAGGCGGCCACTGCCAGGCGTTTCCGCCCCGGCCTAACGTTCAGGAAGAACCATCTCGATATTGAGCTGTCCCGCAAGTCCCGCGGTGCGATGTACCGCGCTCTTCGCATACTCGGGACTCGTGACCATCTCGAGCATGGCCTTGCGATTCGGATACATCGCGATGGCGACCGAGTCCCAAAGCTCCTCGACGACACCAAGTCGAAGCCCCGTCACCTCGCCGGCAATGACCGGCTTCCCACCGACCTTGGCCAGATGGGCGACTACCTCGGACCCGTAGATCGCGTAGGCTTCCTGCCCGCTGAGCGTCGTCTCGCGCCCATCTTCGTACTCAGCCTTCTCCTTGTAGGTGAGCAGGTTCACCATGTAGATCGGTCGATCGTGCCCTCCGGCCCCCAGTTCCTCGATCTGCTCGCGCGTGGGAATGACAGCGTTCTCAACATTCATGGTCTCTGGATCCTTCCTGGGCTTTTGATCATCGGCAGGTACGCTTCCAACGCGATCGCGGGACCGCACGGCGTGGGGCGGAAATTGTCGCATAGGCTCCGAGCGGAAACCCACCTCGCAATCCCGCACCTTGAATGCCGAGGAACCGAAGACTGATGGCGAAGAGACCTCGCGGACGGCCTGCATCGGGCGAGGACGGCGTCCTCCCGGATGACGTCCTACTCGACGCGGTCCTGAAGGCTTTCGGTGAGAACGGCTTCGACGGGACCTCGGTCCGAGAGATCGCACGCAGCCTCGACGTCAGTCACAACTTGATCCCGCAGCGATTCGGTACCAAGACCGACCTCTGGTACACGGCCATCGACCACGGGTTCGGGCGATTACAGAACGAGCTCATGCGGAAGGCAGATTCGTTGGGCGACGAGAAGCTGCGGGTCTTGCGGGGCATCGTTGCGTTCTTCATCGAGACCAACGCCCGACACCCCTCGCTCCTGCAGATCCTCAATCAGGAAGCCAGCCAGCCGGGGCCGCGGCTGGACTACTTGTTTGAAACCTACATCCAGCCCGTACGGGATTTCGGCGAGCGTTGGTTGGACGACCTCGCTGCCGAGGGCCTGATCTCGCCTGTTTCCGTGACGCTGCTCTATTTCCTGATGACCCATGGCGCCGGCGGGGTCTTCGCCCTCCCCGCCCTGACGACCCGCCTGGCTGGACCCGACGGCCTCGCCTCGGAAGGGGACATCCGGACCCAGGCCGAGAACGCCGCAAACGTGCTGTTCGATGGACTCCTGACACGCTAGGCGGGGATTCAGGGGTTTTCTCGGCAGCCTCGAATTAAATTGACAACTGTCACCTCTCCATGCACCATGCGGCACCCTGTTCGATTCAGCCCCAGAAAGGCCCCCCATGCACGACCTGATCATCCGCGGCGGAACCGTCATCGACGGAACCGGCTCACCGGCGCGCCGCGCTGACGTCGCCATCGCGAACGGGAAGATCTCAGCCGTTGGCCTGGACGTCGGAGAGGCCCGAGAGGAGATCGATGCGACCGGCCTCCTCGTCACCCCTGGATGGGTGGACATCCACACCCACTACGATGGCCAGGCCACCTGGGACGCACACCTGACGCCGGCGCCCTGGAACGGCGTGACCACCGTGGTGATGGGCAATTGCGGCGTCGGCTTCGCGCCGGTCAAGCCGGATCGCCACGACTTCCTGATCCAGCTCATGGAAGGCGTCGAAGACATCCCCGGGAGCGCGCTGACCGAGGGAATTCAATGGCAATGGGAGACGTTCCCCGAATACCTCGACGCGCTGGCAGGGCAGTCGTTCGCGATCGACATCGGTACCCAGGTCCCACACGGCGCCGTCCGCGCCTACGTCATGGGCGACGCGGGCGCCAAGAACGAGGCAGCAACCCCGGAAGACATTGTTGCGATGGCCGGAATCGTCCGCGAAGGGCTCGAAGCGGGAGCCCTCGGCGTCTCCACCTCGCGAACCCACCTCCACAAAGCGAAGGATGGCGAGTTCGTCCCCGGCACCCTCGCCGCGTTCGATGAAGTGCTCGGACTCGGGCGCATGCTAGGCGAGGTCGGCCATGGCGTCTTCCAGTTGGCCGGTGACTACCTACCCGAAGAAGCAGAACTCGGCTGGATGAAGCAACTCGGCAAGGAGACCGGAAGGCCGGTCTTGTACAGCATGGTGCAGAGCGCGGGGGACCCGGACCAATGGCGGCGGCTCCTGCGTGCATCCGAAGTCGATCGGGCGGAGGGCGGGACGTTGACCCCCCAGATCGCGCCACGGCCCGCAGGCCTGCTACTCGGATTCGAGAGCAGCGCCCATCCCTTCCTCCTGCACGAGAACTTCTGGCCCCTGACCCTGCTCTCTCGGGAAGAGAGGCAGGCCGCGCTGGCGACGCCCGAAACGAGGGCTTCGATCCTGTCCAAGCCGCCGGACTACAGCCAACTGACCGGGGTCGTCGCGATGATCCTTCACGGCTTCGAGCAGATGTTCGTGCTCGGCGAGAATCCGGACTACGAACCGACCGCGGAGCAGAGCATTGCGGCCATCGCAGAACAAGAAGGTCGCACCCCGCAAGAAGTCGCGTACGACGTGATGGCCTCGAACGGGGGCGACGGACTGATGTTCCTGCCGATGCTGGGCTACGTCGACAACGACCTCGACGCCACGGCCGAAATGATGCGTCATCCCAACAGCATCTATGGGCTGGCGGACGGCGGCGCGCATTGCGGCATGATCAGCGACGCCAGTATCCCGACATTCCTACTGACCCACTGGGCGCGCGACCGCACACGGGGCGACCGGATCCCCGTCGAAGAGCTCGTCGAGAACCAGACGCGCCGGACTGCGGAGTGTTATGGCCTGGATGACCGGGGCGTGATTGCCCCCGGGATGAAGGCCGACCTCAACGTCATCGACTTCGACAACCTACGCATCCATGCGCCGCGGATCGCATACGACCTTCCCGCCGGTGGCAAACGCTTCCTCCAGGAGATCACGGGTTACCACAGCACGCTCTGCAACGGCGAGGTCATCTACCGCCATGGGAAGCCGACCGGAAAGCTCCCGGGACGCCTCATCCGGGGCCCGCAAGCGGCCCCCGCCCCCTCGTCCCACGCCGAGGCATCCCAATGAACCCGATCATCGAGGAGCACATCATCCAACTGCCCGGGCGCGCCGACGACCCGGACTTCCACCTGAGGACCTACGAATGTGGAGACGGACCCGCAGTGGTCTTCGTCCACGGCTTTCCTGATCTGGCCCTCGGCTGGCAACACCAGTTGCCCGTCCTCGCCGAAGCCGGCTACCGGGCCATTGCGCCGGACATGCGCGGCTACGGCGGGAGCTCACTTCCCGAGCCCGTCGATGCCTACACGTTGTCCGCTCTCACCGGAGACCTGGTCGCACTACTCGATGCGCGCGACATCGAGCGGGCCGTCTTCGTCGGCCATGATTGGGGCGGCTTCGTCACCTGGGCGATGCCGGTACTCCACCCCAGCCGCGTCGCTGGCGTGGCGTGTGCCTGCACGCCCTACATCCCGTTTCCGAGCGTGGCCGTGCATGAGGCCGCCGTCGACGGCGACACCGACCGCCAGTACGTCGCGTGGTTCCAGAAACCCGAGATCCCCGAGGCACAGCTCGACGCGCACACGCGCACGATCGTCGAGATGATCATGCGAACCGCACCGCCGCTCGAGGAAGTCTTCGCCGTCGCGATGGCGGACGGGAAGCTCAACATGAACCCGTTCCTGGAGCCCGAGTCTCGGCCGCTGCTAGGCGACCCCCTCCTCAGCCCCGAAGACTTCGAGCACTACGTCGCGTCTTTCGAGAAGACCGGCTTCCGCGGTGGCATCAACTGGTATCGGAACATCGACGGCAACGCGGAACGACATCCCGATGTTGGCGTCGTCCCGCTCGACATCCCGTGCCTGATGCTGATGGCCGACCGCGACCCGGCCCTGCGACCCGAATTTGCCGCCGACATGCCCGAGCGCTGTAGCAACCTGGAAATGCAGCTCATCGAAAAGGCCGGCCACTGGGTGCAGCAAGAACAGACCGCTGCCTTCAATGGACACCTCCTCGATTGGCTGCGGCGCCACTTCCCCATCTCTCGCTGAACATGTTCGCCGGTCTCGAGACGGGCTATAGCGTCGTCGAGGACACGAACTTGCCCACGACCTACACCTACCGCGACGCTCAGCTGAACTCTCTGCCCCTTCGCGCGCTCAACCAGGCCGGCGGTTGGCTCGAGCGCATTGGACGGCCGCTGCCGACCCTCGATGCCCACTCGATCGTCGATGCGGCACGGAAGAAGGCAGGCACCGACGACCTCGGGGGCGATAGTTTTCGGGAACCGCTCGAACGATACCTGGAAGCCGCGCGCGAGGAGGCCGAACTCAACACGTTCGGACGGCTCGGTGTGCGCGGCATGCTGACGCGTGCGCTCACCAACCGAGCCCGTCTCCACCAATGGGCCGAGCAGCATCCGGAGATCCGGAACGAACGCATCGAGAAGCCCTGGGTCATCGTGGGACTGCCGCGAACAGGGTCCAGCCTCCTGTCGAACCTTCTCGGACTCGACCCGCTCGCGAGAGCGCCCCTCCAATGGGAAGCCGCCGACCTCATCCCGCCGGCGGATCTCGAGACGGCGGCGACCGACCCGCGCATCCAACAGAACCAGGTCGAGGCGGACCAGCTACACGCGCTGAACCCACCCTTCGCATTCATGCACCCGACCGGCGCGACGCTGGCCCAGGAGTGTGTGGCCTTCTTCATGTACGACGTCCGTACGCTCGGCGTCGAAACCCAGGCCCACGTCCCGAGCTATGGACGTTGGCTCGAAACGTGCGACATGGCCCCCGCCTACGCGCAGCACCGGCTCGCCCTCCAGGCACTCCAGGCCGCTCAGCCCACGGAACGCTGGATCCTCAAGACGCCCAACCACTTGTGGAGTCTGTCCACGCTGCTCGAAACCTATCCGGACGCCCGGATCATCTGGACGCACCGGGACCCGGGACCGGTCGTCACCTCGCTCGCAAGCCTGGTCAACACACTTCAGCGAATGTTCACCCACCGCAAGGATCCGCGGCCCGCGGCCGAAGAATGGAAGTCCAAGTTGAAGAGCGCCCTCACAACGGGGATGGACTTCGATGCCAACGCCCGCGAAGGCTGGTGCACCCACGTACAGTACAGCGACCTCGTCGCCGACCCCCTGGGAACCGTGCAGCGGATCCACGACCACTTCGGCGAGCAGACCGGGCGGCTTCACGCACGCCGCATCCGAGCGTGGATGGCGCGAGACCGTCCAAGCGCGATGGGTCGTCACGCCTACGATCCTGCAGACTTCGGTTGGAGTTATCCCGCGCTCGCGGAAGAATTCGCGGCTTACGCCGAACGTTACAGCGTCGCCCCCGACTAACAGGAGGTCCGTTGGCTCACGCCGGGGTTCGAGTGAGAGCGACTTACCGCTGGGACCCCCTCTGACGAATGAGCCAATACGTCATCAGTAGAACCGGAGCGAAGGCCAGGAAGACCGGCAGGATCGAGGCGTTGAACCAGTCGGGGAACACCTTCGGCTGTCCAAGGAAGAGTGAGCCAGAGGCGAAGAAGAACAAAGCGCACATTCGCCAAAGGTGACGCGAAACACGGGCGCCGTTCGATAGCGAGCGCCTCACGATGACGTTGATTTCCCCTGCGCTGGCCGCGAGCCCGGCCACGACAAATACCGCGAGTGCTTGCGGGGGCGAGCCGTCCACGGTTCCGCTCTCGCTGGCCGCGCCCTCGATCATGAACCAGACGCCAACACCGGTGATCGCGAGGGCCACGACGAGACCTGCAAGCTCCGCCGGCCCTGCGTCGAACTTTCGCCGCCGCGCCGCAGAGACACCCGTTGCCAACAGGTAGAGGGCCAGTACGCCCGCCACGAAGTTTGGCCGCTGTCCCTCGCTCAAGAACGGCGCAACGCCCGCTCCGATGACGTAGGCAACGAACATGGCACCGACGAACACCTTTCCTGAGAGCCGGTGCGCGGCCCCTCCCTTACGGGCAAGGCTCGCGATCACGCCGGTCACGAGACCGACAGCGCCTCCGCCGATGTGCAGATACAGGAGCACTGCCGCGCCGACCTGCGCCCAGGGAGGCGCGTGCGCGCCAAGTTCCAGGGTGGCTGCATGTGCGGCCTCCGCCCCGACTACCGAAGCCAAGAGGATGCGGGACGCGAACTTGAGTCCGCCGCCTAGCTTCAATGCCACGGCTCGCGAGAACACGGCCGTCATCGCGGATCCAGCCGAAGGAATCGACTCGGCGCAAAACCACAGACAAGCCGGAGCACGAAACCCATGCGATACGCCGTGGCGACGCGCGCGTGTTCGGCCCCATCCACGGGCACGGCGATTCGCTGCGAGGTCACCCCGCCCGTCGTGACCTCGACCTCGGGCTGGGCGAGCGCGCGCCGGTACCAGCCGCGAAGCCAGTGATTGGACCCGATGTAGAGATTCCCTTCGAACTCGAAGCCGGCGAGTTTTCTACTGGACGTGGCGCCGTCCGGATCGGTGGTGGTCAACAGCACGCCGCCTTCCATCTCGGGTTGGACGGTGCCGATGGCCATCTCCATGACTGCGACGAATGCGCCGTAGCCGACGAGTGCGAGCGCGGCGATGCTGGCCACGCTCATCGGCCCGCTCCCGATTGAAAAATGGAGTGCGGGGTCGAGGGGGTCGGTGCCATGATTGGGGAGACCTCAGGCGCGGGGTGGAGTACGATGCGTACGTTGTACGTAACACTAACGTACACTGTACGTATCGCAAAGGAGTTCAGAGCCAATGGCTCGAAAGACGTCGCGCCCGAAAAAGGCCCGCCCCACGCTGACCCGGGACCGGGTGCTCCACGCCGCCGTCGCCTTCGCAGATGAGCACGGCGTCGAGGCGCTGAGCATGCGTGTGCTCGCGCGCGAAGTCGGATTCGGAGTCATGTCGCTCTACAACCACGTCGCCAACAAGGACGAGATGCTGGACGGCATGATCGAACTGGTGGCGGATGAAATCGAGGCACCGCCTAGCCTCAACGGCGATTGGAAGGTCGCCATGCGCAAGACCGCGATATCGGCGCACCAGGTGCTCGTGCGTCACGCGTGGGCGAGCGGAATGTGGTCCAGCCGCGGGCCGGGGCCAGCAAAGTTACGCCACATGGAGGCCATCCTGAGGTGCCTCCGGGAAGCGGGGTTCTCGGTCGAAACGGCGTGTCGCGGATTCCATGCGATCAGCACGCACATCCTCGGCTTCACGCTTCAGAAGCTCGACTTCCCGGTGGCCCCCCAGGATCTCTCCGACGTCGCGAGCCGGTTCCTCGAAGACATGCCGGCCGACGAGTTTCCTTTCTTCGCCGAGCACGTACGACATCACGTCGAGGGCCCCAATCAGCCCGACAGCTTCGAGTTCGTACTGGACCTCATCCTCGACGGGCTCGAGCGCGCCGGAAGCACGACGATGCAGCCGGCCATCGCGCCCATCGGATAACCCAACTGCACCTCGCACATCGGAGCCGCCATGAATGAACGAATGCGCGTACTGCTCGTCGCCAACGGCGCGGGCTTGTGGATCACCGCGGTCCTCGTCGGCTGGATGTATATGTTCATGCTGCTCGGCGAGGTGGTCCTGTTCCCGTTGATCCCGTCGATCGACTTCGAGATCCCGGGGGACCGGCGAGGTTGGAACATGGCGCATATGGAGGGCATCACGAATGGCCTCCTCCTGATGGCGCTCGCAGCCCTGA
Organism: Deltaproteobacteria bacterium; assembly: GCA_029261815.1. GTDB lineage: Bacteria > Myxococcota_A > UBA9160 > UBA9160 > UBA6930 > JAJDAP01. The sequence continues at coordinate 6,500 of JAJDAQ010000062.1, read as the reverse complement.
CGCCGTTGCTCACCCTCAGTCCGCGCGAGTCCCGTGCCCTCTTCTGGACGTCAATCATCACCGGGTGGGGCTTCACGATCCCGGCCTGGGCCAACGCGATCGCCGGGACGCGCGGGCTGGCCTTCGGCGGCGGACCGTTCGAAGGCGGTGTCATCAACAACACGATCTACCTGATCGGATGGCCACCCGTGATCGCCGTCCACGTGGTATTCGGCCTGCTCTTGCTCGGCGCCGTGCGGCGTCTCAGAGACCTCGCGTAAGCCCGCGCTAGGCTCTGGGCCGTGACGCGGGTCCAACATCTCCTACTGGTTCGACACGGCGAAACCGTCGGAAACCTCGAACAAATCGCCCATGGGCAAACGGATTCGCCGCTCAACGAGCGCGGGCTCCGCCAGGCAGCGATGACGGCCGAGATGCTGCGCGAGTGGTCTCGGGACTACCACCGCGTCGTGACGAGTCCGTTGAGTCGCGCCCACGACACGGGGCAAGCGATCGCGGCCGCGCTCGCTCTACCGATCCGCACGCACCCCGGCCTCATCGAGGGGTCGCTAGGCGACTGGGAGGGCGTGACCTACCAGCAACTCGATGCATTCGAGTTCGGCAAGCGATCGGTCCGGGACGATGATTTTCGCGGACACAACGGCGAGTCCCCGAACCAACTCGGCTCGCGCATGGCCGGCGCCGTGAGCGAGATCCGCGCGACCCACTCCGACGAGAACCTCATCCTCGTGAGTCACGGCGCTGCCATTGCCCATTTGATCGCGAGACTACTCGGCACGCGTCCGGCCTTTGGCCACCAGTACATCATGCATAATGCGGCCGTGACCGAACTGGCGTTCGAGGCCCAGGTGGAAACACCCGAACTCGTCGTCCTCAACGCCCACGAGCATCTACCGCCAGACCTCAAGATCGCGCCCGGCACGCGGGAAGGAAAGGAATCGGCGTGAACCCGATGCCGCGCTCGGTTGACGAACTCACCACGGACTGGCTGCAGGCCGGGTTGGGCGAGGCGACCGGGGGCGCCACGATCACGGGCTTCACGACCGAGGTCATCGGCATCGGTGAGGGCTTCATGGGCCAACTCGCCCGGGTCCGGCTGACCTACGCGGAGGACGGGTTGTCCCCGCCCCGAAGCGTGATCGCAAAATTTGCGGCCGCCGCGTCCGAGACGCTGGAGATGGCTCGCGACCAGAATCTCTATCAGCGCGAGATCGGTTTCTATCGAAACATCGGCCACCGTGCCGGAGTCCCGGTCCCTACATGTTATTTCAGCGAGATCGACGACGAGAGTTACCGCTTCGCGATGCTCCTGGAGGACCTCGCACCCGGCGTGCCGAGCGACCAGGTCGCCGGAACGAGCCGCGAGACTTCCCGCGAGGTCATCGAGCAGTTCGCCACGCTCCACGCGAAGTGGTGGAACAGCGAGGAGCTCGAGGGCTATGCCTGGGCGCGTTGGCTCATGAAGGAAGTGTCCATGGAAGACGGCCTCGCTCTCTTCGAGGAAGGGATGCGCCAGGCCGAAGAGACCGGGCGCTTCGATGCCTACCCGGAGATCAAGCGCCTCCTGCCATTGCTGCCGCCGCTCTTCAAACTGGACCCGGCGCCGCCCTTCCCCTTCACCCTGACCCACGGTGATCTGCGATCGGACAACATCATCGAGCCATCCGCCGAGGGGGGACGATTCGCCATCATCGACTGGCAGCTCTCCGGCGTTGGCGATCCGGTCAACGACATTACGCGCTGGCTGGTCCAGAGCATTTCGATCGAGGACCGCCGCGCGACCGAGCAGGACCTCCTGAAGCTCTACCACCGCCGCCTCGTCGAGGCAGGCGTAACGGGCTTCTCCTACCGGAAGTTCATCAACGCCTACAAGACGAACCTGATTGTCGTACTCCTGCTCTTCTCGATGTCGCTGGATGCTGTCGATCACTCTTCGGAACGCGCGACCGCCCTCTTCCACCAGTTCTATGCCCGGCTCGACGCGGCGCTTGTCGATTGGGAGATCGAGAAGACGCTGAAGCTGCTGCCGTACGTCTACCCCTTCATCCGATTGGGACTCCTGGTGAGAAAGGCCCTCGGACGGCGGGCATGACTGCGGGCATCTTCCAGAGTGCTCGCAATGGAGATGCGTGCGACAGTCCAATCGCCGGAAACACCCACGCCGCGGATCGGCGGGGACCGTGACCCCAGCATCCGTCGTCGAGAAACCTCATGCGCACAGTCATCCGAAACGGCCAGGTCTTCGATACGCAGTCGCTGGACTTCGTCGGTGAACAGACGCTCGCGATCGAAGCGGGAAAAATCGTCGCGCACGACGAAGCGGCCGCCGCAGATCGCGAGATCGACGCGGGGGGCGCTTTCGTCCTTCCCGGCTTCATCGATGCCCACGTCCACTTCCGGCTGACCACGCTCGATTTCCGCAAGCTCGCGAGCTGGACCGAGGTCGAGTTCGGGATCGCGATGGCGCGTTTGTCGCGTGAAACCGTACATCGCGGCTTCACCTCGGTGCGCGACACCGGAGGGGACCTGCGGGGGCTGATGCGCGCAATCCAGGCTGGCGCCGCCGTGGGGCCGCGGATCATCCAGTCGGGCCTGATGATTTCCCAGACCGGCGGACACGGAGATGCCGAGGGCGGAGAACGGCCCGTTCCCGACTGCGCCTGCCAGATGCGCCACACCGCTTTGGGCATCGTCGCCGACGGTGCAGATGCCGTCCGCAAGGCGGCGCGTCATCTGCTCCGAGACGGTTCCGACTTCTTGAAAATCCACGTCTCCGGTGGCGTCGCGTCTCCGTCCGATCCGCTCGACTGCGTCCAGTACACACCAGGCGAGGTCGCGGCCGCAGTCGAAGAAGCGACCCATCGCCGCACCTATGTCGCCGCGCACGCGTACTTGCCCGATGCCATCCAGATGGCCGTTGACGGTGGTGTTCACTCGATCGAGCACGGCAATCTCATCGACGCGCCGACCGCGAAGAAGATGGCCGAGCGAAACGCGGTCCTGATCCCCACGCTCGTGACCTACGAAGCGATGAAGGAGTTGGGGGCGACGCTCGGTTTACCCGCGGCGAACCAGGCGAAGAACCAGACCGTCTCCGAAGCAGGCCTGCGCTCCCTCGACATCGCGGCCTCTGCCGGCGTCGCGATCGGCTTTGGCACCGATCTCATTGGCGAGACGCAGCCCCGTCAGAATCGGGAGTTCGCGATCCGGGCGGAAGCTCAACCGGCACGCGAGATCCTGCACTCCATGTACGTGGTGAATCCGCAACTGATGCGCCTCGAGGGCGAGATCGGAACGCTGGCTCCGGGCGCCTGGGGCGATGTCGTCATCAGCCGAACGAACCCGCTCGAAAACATCGCAGCCCTCTCGGAACCCGAGAAGACGCTGACCCACGTCGTTCAGGGCGGAGACGTCGTGTGGACGTCAGACCACTGACGCCCGCGCACATGCCGTTTACCAGTGTCATCCGCTTCCACGTAAAGCCGCGCGAAGACGCCTCGTTCGAGGCGGCGTTCGAAGCGGCTGGGATGCTCACTCGGCCCGACGCGATCAACGGATTTCTCGGTGCGAAGCTCCTCCGCAGTGAGACCGAACCGCTCGAGTACCTCGTGATTGGCGAATGGCAGACCCGAGAGGCCTACGGAGATTGGCAAGCCGTCTCGAGCCGGACCGCGGATGCGGAGGCCCTCGCCCGCCTACTCGAAACGCTGGTGGATCCGAAACCGGGACGCTTGTTCGCTTGCGTCATGACGTCCGAAGATTCGTAGTCAGAACGCCGCGGCGACTAGCGAGCGTGACCGCCGGCACAGGAGATCAACGATGAGTTCTCGAGATCAGAACAGCTTCGGATCGAGGCCGACTCTCGAAGGGCCGATCACCCCGGAAAACGCGCGCGAGGCGGCCCGGCGAGAGTCCGCGTCCGCGGGGGTGGAAGGCGACTCGGCCCTACCCCTCACGGTCTACGGACCGGAGGTCTCCTACTTCACGGGAAAGCTCGAGGCCGTGCTTCGCTTCATGGAACTGCCGTACCGACCGGTTGCGGCCGGCCCCGCGGACCTCGCGGGTCCGACGGGCGTCGCCCAGGTGCCCGGCATGCAACTCGCGGACGGTCGCTGGCTCACCGACACCACGCCCATTATCGCTTGGCTCGACGAACGGTACCCGGACGCGGCCGTGATCCCGCGCGACCCGGTGGTCGCCTTCTTCAGTCGACTCCTCGAGGACTACGCCGACGAGTGGCTCTGGCGTCCGGCGATGCACTACCGCTGGGACTACCCGGAAGGCGCCTATCATTTGAGCCGCATCCTCGTCGACGAAGCGGCGCGACACATCCCGCTCCCGGCCTTCGTCAAGCGACCGCTCATCCGCAACCGCCAGCGTTCGCTCTTCACCAAGGGAGATGGCGTCACGCCGGCCACCTGGAACCATGTCGAGAAGATCTATCTCGACTCGCTCGCCCAGTTCGACGCGATCCTGAAGACACGTCCCTACCTGCTCGGAACGCGCCCGAGCCTCGCTGATTTTGGGTTCTTCGGTCCGATGTTCCGCCACTTCGCGATGGATCCGCCGAGCGCGCGGATCATGCGCGAGACCGCCCCCGCCGTCTTCGAATGGGTCGCTCGCGTGTGGAATGCACAGAGCAGTGTGACGGGTGGCGAACTCCTGGTGCAGACCCCGGACGATTGGGGGCCGATCCTCGACACGATCGGCTCGGGCTATCTCCCGTATCTGTGTGCCAACGCCGAAGCGTGGAAGGCAGGCCGGAGCCACTTCGATGTCGATATCGAGGACGCGCCCTACCGCCACATTCGTACCGCCCCCTACCGCGTGTGGTGCCTCGAAGAGCTGAGGCGACACTTCAACGCGCTCTCCGATCCCGAGCAGGCCACGGCCCGCACGCGTCTAGAAGCCCATGGTTGCTGGGAACCGCTCTGGCGCGTGGATACACCGGCATCGGGCATCGACCCGGACCGACAGGCGCCCTTCTCGGGGAGCGGCTCTGCTACGGGCCTGAGCCTGGGAGCCGCCAAGAAGCTGTACTGGCGCCCCGCGGCTGCACCGAAGCCAGGCGCGTAGGAAGCTGGCGAGGCCCCGACCGAGGCCGCGCCGACCGAACCCGCATCCTCGAACCGTTGCAGCCTAGGCTCATAAACCTAAACCTAGGATCACTGCCTACCCTTCCGCACGTAGGCCCTGAGTGACTTCGGAGACACGCTTCCCATGACTGAGCGCGCCACGACGCGGGACCGAATCCTGGATGCGAGTCTTCGCCTGTTCAACGAGAAGGGCTACACCGCGACCACACTGGCCGAGATCGCCGCGAGCATCGGGATCGCCCAGGGAAACCTCACGTACCACTTCCCGACCAAGCTCCAACTCGTCCTGGAACTCCAGGATCGCATGTCGAATGCGCTCCGCGCGCATCGTGCACAATACCCGCGCGGCCCGGTGACCGACGATTATGTCGAGATCCTGCTGTTCTCCATGAATCACTGTTTCCAGAATCATTTCCTGCTGCGCGACCGCGCGCAGTTCGCGAACGATTCCGGTGCTCGGCGACCCGACCCCGAGATGGCGAAAGACCTCGAAGACTTCTACACGCTCCTTCGGCGCGCAAAGAAGGAAGGCCTGTTTCGCCGCGACCTGCACGTCGATCTCCGCGTCCTCGCGCGTTCGCTTTGGATCGTCTCCCGCTACTGGATGGAACACCTTCGAGAGGTCGACGGGCTCGAGAAGATCACGTGGGCAGACCAGGAACGAGGCGTCCGGCATCACTTCGCCATCCTGCTTCCTTGCCTGACGGCGTCCGCAAGGCGAGATCTGGAATCCTCATTGCACCGCGTCTCCGCCAGAATCGGCGCTAACCAGGACGAGCGGGAACAGTGAGCGCTCCGCCGAGCAACCGAGGCGGAACGGTGAACGATCCCTCTCGCTCTCGCACGTTCTCGACGTAGCAGCCGTTCTCAGGACCTGCGCACGCGGGAGATCGCAGCTTCCATCGTGGCGTCGCGGTGTCCTTCGGTACGGGTATCGACGGTCAGAAGCCGATCCTGCGGCCACTCGTCCGGCGGTTCGAAGCCAGCGAAACTTGCGCTGACCTGTTCCGGCCCGGCTTCCGACGGGTCAGCCCCCGCGGCAAGCCGCCGCGCCGCACGCTCACGCGCTATGTCCTCGGGGCAGGACACGTGGAGTAGCCACGCATCGGCTCCGAGTTCGTTCGCGAGCCGGGCCGCGCGCGCGCGGAATCTGGGGCTCGAAAACGTGCCATCGAGCACGACCGTCCGGCCGGACGAAAGCGGAGGGCGCGCTCTCTCCATGACGCCATCGTAAACGGCTGCGACTCTTTCGGGCGCATAGCGTTCGCCGGACGACTCGCTGTCGCTCGTCAGGCGCCGCCGAATCCAGTCGGTGGAGATCGTCGTGGCGCCCCCGAGACCGCGGCCGATGGCTCGGCCAACCGTACTCTTGCCCGTACCGGACGGCCCGCACACGACGAGGAG
>JAJDAQ010000061.1 GCA_029261815.1 Deltaproteobacteria bacterium | reverse complement strand
CAGCCGACCGCGTCGAAGCGCCGAATCTCCTCGGCGACCGGCGTCAGCGCTTCCCGAAGGAGATGACGCAGCGTGCGAAGGTCCTTCTCGCGATGGGGATCGGCGGGGTCGATCAGCCCGTGCAGGCGTGCGACGCCAAGTGGCAACGTCTTCTCGTAGAGGATCTCGTGATCATTGCCGACCACGACTTCGAGGCTCCCGCCGCCGAGGTCGAGCCCGATATGCGTCCGGCCGCCCAGATCGATTCGGGAACGGATCGCGCGGAAGATGATCCGCGCCTCCTCCTCCCCCGACAGCAAGTGGATCGGGCCGCCAATGGCCTCCTCGAGGGCGGCGACGACCGTGCTTCCATTTTTCGCATCACGGAGTGCGGATGTGCCAACGGCGATGAGTTGCTCCGCTTTCCATTCACGAGCTGCGGCGCACAGCTCGTGAACCGCTTCGATGCTGCGCTCGAGCAGCGCCTTGCGGATGTGGCCCGAGCGGGCGAGCTCGGCACCCATTCGGAGCATCACGCGCTGACGGTCGATGCGTTGCATGGTGCCTTCGGCCGTCCACTCGGCGACCAGCAGGTGGAACGACGTACTCCCAAGGTCGAGGACCGCGATCCTGGGTGCGCCGGGTCGGCGCCCCTTTCGACCGGTGAGCGGGACACTTGCCAGCGGCTCGATGGCGTCGTCCGCCGGGAACGCGGACCGTCCAGGCGAGAAATAGGTCGCTTGCGCGGGGTCGCCTTCGACGATCCAGGCGCCGCCCCGCTCGCAGCGCGATTCGAGATCCGCCTGCCCCGCGCCCATGGTCTTCTCCAACGCCGCCAAGAGGCCTCCGCGATGAAGGCAGACAACCGCTCCCTCTTCACCGAGAGCACTCACTCGCGCCATCAGCTCGGCCGGCGGCGCGTCCCGATCGAGACGATCGTCGATTTGCAGCGGCAGTCCGAGTGCGTTCGCGAGTGGCGTCAGGGTCTGGCGACTACGAAGCGAGGGCCCACAGGCGACGGCTCGAACGTGCGTCCCGCCTAGCAAGTCGACCAGGCCCTTCGCCTGCTTGTCGCCGGCATCGCTCAGAGGCCTGCCGCCTCCCGGACCGGTCCAATCCGACCTCTTGACCGCGCGCGCAGTACGCACCAGAACCAGCTTCAAGCCCGCTCCCCCCGCACGGGAGTCTCCATTGCGCGCCCAAGGTCGTCAATGGCCTAGCGCGATCGCGCTAGTTCCTGAAAGTGCGCATGGACATCGAAGCTGTTCGCGGTACGGGTCTCGCGCCAGGCGCCATCGGGTTGGAGCTCCCAGGCGCGCGCGTCATCGGCCAGATTCACCGCGAGGATCTCGTTGATCCGCTCGCAGAGGCGCTCGTCGAGGACGGGGGTCAAGACTTCGATACGTGCATCGAGGTTTCGGGTCATCAAGTCGGCGGAACCCACGAAGATGTGTTCACCGCGCGCGCGGCTTCCAAAGCGATAGATACGGGAGTGTTCGAGGAAGCGGCCGACGACCGAGCGCACGCGCACGTTCTCCGAGAGGCCGGGAACGCCGGGGCGAAGGCAGCAGATCCCCCGAACGATCAGGTCGACGCGCACGCCGGCTTGGGACGCCGAGTACAGCGCATCGATCAAGGCAGGGTCAGAAAGTCCGTTGACCTTGATCGTGATGTGGCCGTCCTTGGCGGCGACCTCGTCGTCGATGAGGCCCATCAACCGGGTTCGCAGGCTTGCGGGCGCCACCAGAAGCTGGTCCAGCTCTCCGGGGTCGCTGTAGCCCGTCATATGGTTGAACAACTCTCCCACGTCGGCCCCGATTGCTTCCGAAGCGGTGAGGATGCCGACATCCTCGTAGAGGCGAGCCGTGTCGAGATTGTAGTTTCCGGTCCCCACATGGCAGTACCGCGTGAGTCCATCGCGTTCCCGTCGGACAACGAGCACCACTTTCCCGTGTGTCTTCAACCCGACGATGCCGTAGACGACGTTGACGCCAGCGGCTTCGAGGTTGCGCGCCCACTCGATGTTGGACTCCTCGTCGAAGCGCGCCTTGAGCTCGATCAGCGCAACGACTTCCTTTCCGTTCTGGGCCGCCTGGGTCAACGCACGCACGATGCGGTTGTCCTTGTCCGAGGTGCGGTACAAGGTGTGCTTGATCGCGAGCACTGCCGGGTCCGCTGCCGCCTGTTCGACGAAAGCCTCCGTCGAGGTGGTGAACGAATCGTAGGGGTGGTGAACCATGACATCGCGGTCCCGGATGACCGAGAAGACGTCTCGGTTCCCCTCGCCCGGGCCGAGGTTGCGGAGTGCCGACTGCGTGATGGGTTGCCAGTTCGGGTCCTTCAGGTCTGGGCGTGGACACGCATGGAGTTGCCAAAGAGAGGTCAAGTCGATCAGGCCCTCGTGTCGGTAGACGTCGCGCTCATCGAGCTCGAGTTCCTCGATCAGGAGTTCGAGGACTTCGGGTGGGGCGCCGCCGCCGATCTCCAGCCGAACCGCATCGTTGACGCGCAGTCGTCGGTGGAGGCCCGACTGGATCGCCGAGAGGAGATCGTCGGCTTCACCCTCGTCGATCAGCAGCGCGGCGTCTCGCGTAACACGGAACACGTGATCGGAAACGACGTCCATCCCCGGGAACAGCCCCCCGAGGTGTGCCCGAATCAGTTGTTCGATCGGGAGCCAACGCTCACCGTCGGGTAGAGCGATCAGTCGGGGCAGTACCGGCGGCACCTTCACCCGCGCGAACCGGGCGGCTCCGGAGTTCGGGTCGCGGACCTGCAAGCCGAGGTTCAGCGAGAGATTCGAGATCCAGGGAAATGGGTGCGCCGGATCGACCGCGAGTGGTGTCAACGCGGGCTGGATCTGCGCGTCGTACATGGCCCGCAACCGCTTCTGGTCCTTGCGGTCCAGCGTTTCCCAGTCCACGAACTGGAGCCCCTCCGCCGAGAGCGCCGGTGCGAGGTGTTTGCGGAAGAGCCGGTCCTGCAGCGTCGTCATGCGCTGCGCCTCGAGATGGATTTCGTGGAGTTGTTCGCTGGGACTGCGGCCGTCTGCCGAGGCCGATGTGATCCCGGCCGCGAGCTGTGCCTTGAGGCCGGCGACTCGGACCTGGAAGAACTCGTCCAGGTTTCCGGCGGAGATGGCGAGATACTTTGCGCGCTCCAACAACGGCACGCCGTCGTCCGAGGCCAGGGCCAGCACCCGCTGATTGAATGCCAACCACGAAAGCTCCCGGTTCAGGAACCGGTCCGGGCCTTGCGACTCCGCCTTCGCGATCTGATCCGTCAACGCGCATCCCATCTGCGGCCAGGGCCGCGGTGAAACCCCAAGGATGGGGACCCGACAAGATGCCGCGCATTGGGCGGGTGCGGCACTCCTCGCTTGGTGACGATCAGGTGAAGGTGTCGCCCCCCCTTGGGGAGGAGTTTCCAGGCGAGGCGGAGAAGCGATATCCGACACCACGCACGGTCTCGATACAGCGTCCCGCAGTGCCGAGCTTCCGTCGGATCGACTTCACATGCGTGTCGACGGCCCGTGGGCTCACGCCCGAGACCTCGTTGCCGGAATGGCCCAGTAATTCGCCGCGTGGAACGACACGGCCTCGTTCCTGGACGAGAACCCTCAGCACGTCGAACTCGCGGGTCGTCAATGGCGCCCGCCGCCCGCCGATGCAGACGGCGCCCGCCCTCAAATCGACCTCGAAATCCTCGAAACTGAGCACGGACCTTCTCCTGGGAGTCCTCGCAGCTTCGCGGCGTCGCAGCAGCGCTTGGACGCGGGACTGCAGCTCACGAGAGAAGAATGGCGCTGCCACGAAGTCGTCAGCGCCATTCTCGAAGGCAAGAATGCGGTCCATTTCTGTCGCCAACGACTGGAGAACCATCACACGGATGTTGCGGCCGCTCTCGATCTCACGGAGCGCGCGCAGTGCCGCCAGCCCGGTGCAGTCCTCGAGTGCGGAATCAAGGACGACAAGGGCCGGACAGAGCCGGCCGGCGTGCTCCAACAATACGTCCGAATGAGAGCAGATCACGACCGGCATCGTGTCGAGCGCAGAGACCACCGTTTCCCGCCAACGTTCAGAGTGGCTGGCGATCAGGATGGTCTTGGGTCTGGGCTTGGATTCGGCCGTCAAGGTGTCGCGCAGACTCGCAAAGGTATGAGTCGCCTCCGTGACAAACAGTCCAGGGTTCGCTGAAGGAACTGTGAGGATCGCCCGGGAATCGTGCACCGATCGTCGATTCTTCTTCACCAGTCGCGCGGGGCCGTCTGCCAACCTTGCCGCCAATGGCAAGCAGTGATGTCCAGTTGCTTTCGATCACCCCGTTTCGTCACCAGGTCGACGAGATTGAGTGCGCGACGCGTACGGATCTCCTCGAAATCGAGGCAGGGAGTCTCGAAGCGTTTCAGCGCTTCTTCGAGCGGTGGTTCGAGATCGTCGGTCAGTACGCGTACGTCGCGGGTTGTCGAGACGGCGATGCGGAGCGCGTATGTCGCGCGGTACTGACATCCGTCCTGTCCGACGTGGCGCAACCGCTTGCCGCAAAGTCGGTCGCGATCTGGATTCTCTCGAAAACCAAGATCGAAGTCGCACTCGCCATTCGAACCGTCGCCTAACAATATTCGGGCGCAGTACCCTGGAATGTGGAGAACGTTGACGAAATTGAGCATCGCCACGCAGGTTCGTACGCCAGACGTCACCGTTCACTCCCCCGATGCGAATGTCCGTTGACTAGGTTGTGCGCCCGCGACGTCCCAGGCAGTCAGCTCGCTCAGTCGTCACCCGTCTTCAACCCCGCATCGTCTTCCTCACGAGTCGTTGCACACCTTGGATCCCCATGACTCGAACCTCCCGCGTCGAATGGCGGCGCCGCGTCGTCGCTGCCCTGCTGACCTTCCTTGCCATGATCTTTCTGGGCACCGCGCCCGGCTTTTCCCAGGACGCGACTGCGCCGGAGCCGGGGGAGGGCTCGGTGGGCGGGCAGGTCTACGATGCCGAGACCGCGGAACCGCTACGTGGTGTCACGGTTCTCCTGCAGTGGCCCGCTCCGGACGACGGAAGCAATGCATGGTCGGAGCTCCAGGTGACTGGATCGGACGGCGGTTTCGAGTTCTTCGACATCGCACCAGGTTCCTACAGCGTCAACTACAGCCGCTCCGGGTACGGATCGGCAACGGTGACGGACATCATCGTCAGCGATGAAGAGCTCATGGCCGTGGCCGACTTCCCATTGACACCGGCACCGGACGACGACCGCGCCGTCGCCGTCGATGAGATCGTGGTGACTGCGACACAGGCGCAGTCGATGCTCGACGAAATCGACATCCGCTTCGAGGCGGATACCCAGGTCAACATCTTGAGCGCCGAGGATCTTTCGCGATTCGCCGCAGCCGATGTGGGCGACGCGCTCAAACGCGTGGCCGGTGTGAACGTGGTCGAGGGCGAGTTCGCCATCATCCGCGGCCTCGAAGACCGCTACAGCAGCACCACCTACAACGGGGCTCCGCTGCCGAGCCCCGATCCCGACAAGCAGTCCGTACAACTCGACCTCTTTCCGTCGGACGTGGTTGGCCGTCTCGTCGTGTCGAAAACCTTCGCCTCCTACCTGCCATCCAACTCATCTGGCGGCGGCCTCGATATCGTCACCCACTCCTACTCCGATCTCGACGGCGAGGATGAGGGCCTCGTCTTCAAGGTCAGCGCTGGCTCGGGATTCAACGAGCGCGCACGGAACGGCTATCTGAAGTTCATTCGAGGCGGCTCGGCCGGAAGCGAAACCGGCGGATCGAAGGTGACCGAGAGCGACTATTCAGCGTCCCTCGGCGGTCGGTACTTCGTCGCGAATCGCCAGCTCCGATTCAAGGCCCTCGTGCAGCGCGAGACCGACTATTCGACAGCCGAAGGCTTCCAGGAGTCGCGCGAGCCGCGTCCTGGCCAGGACAGCATCTTCAGCTTTCTCGACCGGTCCGGCGACCTGGCGCTCGGCCAGCTCAGCCTCTCAGGCGGCCGATACGACTTGACCCAGAGCAGCCGGGACGAGCAGGAGACCGCCTATCTTGGACTCGGGATCGATCTGGACGAGGAGGGATTGCATCGCATCGACGGCTCGATCCTTCACTCGAGCAGTCTCGAAGAGTCGGTCCAACACCGCCTCAATGGCTTTCTACCGAACTACGACTACGCAACGAACATTCCCGCGCATATCAACTTGGGCTTCTCGACCGACGACATCTTCGCGGCGGCATTCCCACTCTTTGGCGTGGCGACGCTCGATTCCTGGCTCGGTGAGCTTCGCGATGATCCGTCGCAGCCGATCACTCGAGGCGGTGTCCTGAACGACAGCTTCCTGCAGACGCAATCGTTCCGGCGAGATCGGGAACTGAAGGTCTATCAGCTGAACGGCGAGCACGATCTGTCGGCGATCGAGATTCTTGAAGGACTCACGTTGCGATGGGCCTACAACCATGCCCGGACGATTCAGCTGGAAGAATCGCTCGGAACCAACCTGATCTACACGAACCTCAACGACCTCGGACTGATTCCATCCTCGGCGCCAGTCAGCATCGAATCGCGGGGCGCAGGTGGCACCTACCTCGGCGGTCAGTCGACGAGTCTCAGCGAGAACGATGTCCGAGAGCGGCAGGACTTCTACCGTTTGGACCTCGAATACGTGCACGAAATCAACGATGCGTTCGGATTCGAAGTGCGCGGCGGCTGGTGGAGTGAAGATGCGGAACGTTCCGTCGAGGCTTCATTCCTGGACGGCGCTCGAGTCCAGAACTTCTCGTGCATCCAGAACCCCTCGTGTACGGGTGCCGGTACGCAGTTCGTGATCCAGGCGAATACACTGCCCGAGATTGGGCAAGCGGTCTTCCAGGGAATCGACCTCGGTGCGACATCGACACTTCGGCACACGACCAACGATTCGACGCGCGAGGTCGACGCCTGGACCGCCGAGGCGAAGGTGACGCTCTTCGAGCACCTCGACTTGATCGCGGGTGTTCGCCGGGAGCACATCGAGATCGAGTCGATCAATGACCCGTTCTCGACGCTGACGATTGCGGGCGAGAACACCCCCCGGATCTTTCCGGTCCAATACCTGTTCTTTGATCGGTTCGACAACGTCGCGCGCCCCTTCGAGTCCGCGGTCGGTCCTGGGTTCGATCCTTCTCAGGCGACGTTCAACGACGAGATCCTGGGGATCGACGTGCCGATCGATCCGGTGACCGGATTGGTCGACCTGACATCCAGGGAACAGCTCGAGGCGCTGGTCAACGGTCGGATCGACGAGGATCGTACGTTGCCTTCATTCGCATTCACCCTCCGCGGCTTCGGCCTTCTGCAGGGTCTGACACTCCGGGCGGCGTATTCGAAGACCGTTGCCAGGCCTTCGTTCCGCGAAGTCGGCTACTACGTGAGCGTCGAGCCGGGAACGACCGACCTCGTGGTTGGAAATCCGCAACTCCAGCTATCGGACGTTCGCTCCGGCGACGTGCGTCTCGAGTACCTCTGGGGTGACTACCGGGACTTCGTCGCGGTGAGCCGTTTCACGAAATCGATCGACCGGCCCATCGAAAGCATCGTCGTGCGCGATCCGAGCAACTTCTCATCCTTTAGTAGTGCCTCCCTGTACCGGACCTTCTTCAACAACCCCAATGAAGCCTCCGTGCGCGGATGGGAGTTCGAGATCAGCAAGAACCTGTCGATCCTGTCCTTCGGCCAGGACATCGAATGGTTGTACTTCCTCGAGTACCTGACGCTAGGCGCGAACTACACGAAGATCGACGCCGACGTCGAACGAACAGACGCCGAGATCGAACGTGCATCGATATTCTTCTTCGCCGCCACTGGCGATACGCCGGTCTCCACCCAGCTCAGCCGGAAGCGAAGGCTCTTCGGTCAGCCGGAGTGGATCGCCAACGTCAATCTGAGCCTCGATCACCCAGAGTGGGGAACGAAGTTCACACTGGCCTGGTTCGCGATCAGCGACGTGCTCGACTCGGCGGGATCCGCGTTCACGCAGAACAACGGCAACGTCCTGGCGCTTACCCTGGACCGGTATACGAAGTCGTTCAACCAGCTGGACTTCATCGTGAGCCAATCCTTCGAGCTCCAACGGATTCCGGGACGCATCCAGCTCAAGGCCAGCGTCAAGAACATTACCGACAGTACGCGCGGATTGATCTACGACGAGGCCGTGACGGGGAACGAGGTTCCCGAGCGGCTCCTGAAGGTCGGTCGCGACTACTCGTTCTCGATGTCTTACGAGGTCCTCTTCTAGGACCTCTCCTGCGTCGACGCCTCCAGCACGCCCGGACCAGATCGCGGTCCGGGCGTGTGTCGTTTGTGAGGGTTTCGTAACACCGCATTCCGGCTGCGTGACGTTCGCGGGACACCGGGGAACTTGCTGCGACTTGTCAGGTCTCCGCACCACCCATCGATGTGTCGGATCTGCGTCAGGTCGGCGCGCGGAAGGAAACCGCGGCACACCCAAAGTTCACGGGGACGAGCCTGAGGCGACATGTCGACTGGCCATCATCCGCCCCGTTCGAGAGTGCACGGCAGGTTGCTTGCACGACGGACGAGATGAACAAGAACTAACGAAACCAAATCTCGAGAGGCTGAGTTCAATCATGAAGCAAGTAATCTCTGCAGTCATCGCATGCACGATGATTTTCGCAGCGAGCAGCGCCTGGGCACAGACCGTGTTCGGCGCACGAGACCCTGGAACGGGAAAGCCCACGTTCGCGGCCATCACGACCGACACGGAGTGGTGCGGCGCCACGAACCCGGGTCCAATCATCCTCGACGGCGCCGTCTTCGTGGTCGGCGCCACGCTGACCATCCTTCCCGGCTGTATCGTTCGGGGCCAGCCCCGCAGCGCCGCAGCCGTGTCCGGATCTGTTCTCGGATCGCCCGGATCGCTGACGATCACGCAGACCGGCCGATTGATCGCGGATGGCTCGGCGTCGAACCCGATCATCTTCACTACGGCGGCGACGGACAACGACGGCAACAACGAAGTTGATCTCGACGTCCTCGGCGACAACGCGACCTGGGAAGCCGGCGACACGTTCTATGACGATGACCCGGCCGGTTCGCCCCTCGCGCCGCTCAGCCCCGCAGGAGCGGACAACGTCCAGCTATGGGGTGGGGTCGTGATTCTGGGCAACGCGCCCACCAACCTGTCGGACGAAGGTGCTGGCGCCCCGTACGGACAGGGCATCATCGAAGGCTTCTCGGTCCCGGGTTTCCCGGCTTCGAACACCTTCTACGGAGGTCCGGACTTCAACGACGACTCTGGCGTCCTGAACTATGTGTCGATCCGGCACGCGGGAGACGCGATCGGTACGGCCAACGAACTCAACGGACTGACCCTCGGTGGTGTCGGCGCTGGTACACAGATCTCGAACGTCGAGATCTTCACCAACTTCGATGACGGCATCGAGTGGTTCGGTGGCACGGTCAACAGTCGGAACCTGATGGTGGCCTACCAGGGCGACGACGGCCTCGACTTCGACCAGGGGTACACCGGCTCGATCCAGAACGCGATCGTCCTGATGCCGTTCTTCACCTACCCGAATGGTCAGAGCGGCGACAAGGGAGGAGAAATCGACGGTTCGGACGGCGACTGCAACGTGCAGGTCAACGCCGGCGGCACCGAGCCCGGTCCGGGCACCTGCTTCCCCGCGTCGAACCCGCTGTCCATCAACATCACCATCCTGGGAGGCAACAGTGCGGTGGGCACCCTGCCGGGTGGCATCGCGACGTCGCTCAACAACGGCTCTTGGGACGCCGACTCGCAGCACGGCGGCATCCTTGGCAATAGCATCATCCTGAACACTGGGACGGCAGATGCTTGGGACTCGGGCGGCACGACGGTGACCAACATGTACGTATCGAACACGACCAATGGCGCCTATGTCGGTCCGGACACGTTGGCCGCAGTGACTGCGGGCAATGGATACGCGATCGAGAAAGGCGGCAATCCCGTTCTGTCCTCGAACTTCTGCACCAACGGCGTGGCGGCTGGATGTCAGTCGCCCGGATCGTTCCTCGGTCTGATCTCGGACAACACGTTCTTCGATCCGACCGGTGACGCGAGCGGAAAGCTGGTCAAGGACGCTGGGACGCCGCAGCTGAACCTGCATCCCGTGGGCGCGCTCGGAACCCTGGGTGCCACCGACTTCGGTCAATGGGCCGGCATCGAGAGCACCACGTATCGCGGCGCGGCGGACTCCAACCCGTCCAACCCGCACTTCGCGGACGGATGGACGGTCCTCAGCACCGTCGGAATCCTGGCGCCCTAGCCGGCGCACGGTTCACGCCCTTCCGATCTCTTCAAACAATGACCTCTGGGAACAATAGAAAGATCCAAAATGCTGAAGCGATTCCTCATCATCCCCCTGGCCAGCCTCGTGCTGGGCATCGCGGGAGCTGCCCAGGCGGTCACCCTGAACACGGGTGACAATTTCCTGGTCGCTGGTACAGACTTTTCCTACTTCCTCGGCTCCTTCTTCGCGGACTGCGACGGCGACTTCGTCGAGGACACGAGCTGCGCGGCGAACCACTCCGACCTCGATCCAAATGGATTGGGTGCTGAGTCGGCTGCCTTCGGAACGATCTCGTTCACGGCTGCTACGGCGACCACCGGAAGCCTCGCGTCCAACATCAACCTGCCGGTCACGGCGGGCCAGTCCCTGAACCCGTTCGACAGTTTCACGCTCCAAGCCAGTGAGATTCCGAGCGTCAGCACGAATGCGCTGAGCCTGGTGGGTACGGGCGCGAGCGTCGTCGACTTCGCGTTCAACACCGGCGGCTTGAACGCCAACACGTTCCGCGTGGACTTCGGTGCTCAGGCACAGACCGGTGGCGCGGGTAGCAACATCGTGATCTCGGCCGACTTCGGCAGCGGCTTCCAGTTCATCCAGAACGTGGTCGTGAGCGCGATCGATACCGCCTTTGGCGCCGATGTGTTCGCTGGAAGCGCAACGGCGGGTGTCGTCCGCCTCGAGTTCCAGAGCGGCGTCGCCATCGACAACCTGGGCATCTCCGCCGTGGTCCCGGAACCCGGCGCCATGCTGCTGCTGGGCACAGGCATCCTGGGCCTGGGTCTCTTCGGACGCCGACGCGCCTAGGTCGTGTTGCCAGTCAGGGAGGCTCACGGGTCTCAGGGCATCCTCGGGGCCGTCATCCGACAACGGATGGCGGCCCCCTCTTGTCGAAAGGCGCACACGGTGATTCGAATGGTTGGCGCGGCATGGATTCTTTCCACACTCCTGGCCTGCACGAATGGAGCGGCTCCCGTTCCGCCGGAGGCGTATTGGCCCGCGCGTGCCAGCCTGGTCCGGGACTGGACGCCGCCGGGACACGACGTCGCACTTTCCGTTGGCTCGCGAGCCATCGTGGTTCGTCTCGAGAAGGGCGGGCGGGTGCGCCTCGACTTCGGGCGAAACGGGCGCTTCTCGGTTCCGCTGGAGGTGACCGATGTCGTCGCTAGAGCAAGCGCGATCGAGCGCGGTGACGCCACGAGAGGGGACGACAATTTCCTGGGCATGATCGCATCGCGGGTCTGGAGAACGGGCCCCGGTGTCCTCCCTGAACCGCACCGCGGGCTCAAGCACGATCGTTGGTTCATTGCAGTGTTTGCCGCGGTCGATGGGAAGGAGCTCGCTGCGCTCGCCGAGATCGATTGGCACGGACTACTCCCGGAGGACGCCGAAGTGATCGTCTTCGGTCAGGGGCGGCACACGGACGAGGCGCTGCGGTTGCGTCTGGCCGGGCTTGGGTGGTGGGCGCCGCAAGTGGTCGCCCACAACAGCGCCGCCATCACGGACACGCTGTTCGATCCGGGGTTTCCGCTTCCGCGAGTCACCGTGTTCAGTCGCCAGGGGCGGGTCGCCCTGGACCTCGCCGGTTCCAAAGCTTCGGCTCGTCTCGTGGAGCGATCGCTGCGCCGCTTCTTCGAGTCCCTTCGTGACGAGAATCCGGCGAGCTAGCATCGGCGAGTCGCCAGGGAGACGCCCCGATGTCCGATCCGTTCGCTCCATTTCGTCTTGACGGGCGCGTCGCGGTCGTCACCGGTGGAGGCAGCATCATCAACACGGCTTCTGCCGGAATGGACGTCGCGGCCCCCGGCTACGGGCTCTACGCGATGGCCAAGGCCGCGATCACGCAGTTGACGCGGAACCTCGCGGTCGAAGAGGGAGGCGCGGGCATTCGCGTCAACGTCCTGGCGCCCGGGACCGCGGAGACCGCGTTTACCATGCGCCATCTCGAGGCCGAGGACGGCAGCCCCGATCCGGAACGTTATGCAGCGTGGGTCGAAGGTCAGCGACGGCTCTCGCCAATCGGCCGAGTGGGCGAGGCGATCGATCAAGCCTGGCTGATGCTCTACCTCGCTTCGGACGCGAGTCGTTTCTGCACCGGACAGATCTGGCGCGCCAACGGGGGCGCGACGATTCCACGTTAGGCTGAAGCTATCCGCCAGAAACCGTGTCGCTGATCCAGCCGATCATGGTCCCGTACATTCCCTCGATCATGGCGGTTGCCTCGGCGTCGGTGGCACCATTCGGTTCGAACGAGCAGGTCCATTCGAGTTCGCTGCCGTTTTCGTCGCCCGTCACGGTCATGGTCGACCGGTAGTTCTCGACCGGAAACGGAACGCCTTCGGGAATCGTGTAGACCAGGGTGCGCTCCGCCGCGTTGCAGGTCTCCAGGACCTCGCGAATCTTCGTATCGCCTGCGTTGATGATGCGCGCCATTCCAGGCCCACTGCCTTGGACTTCGACGCTTCCACCGCCACCGGGCATCCACGAGGTGTCGCCGAAGTCCGCGACGAGGGCCCACAGCTTGTCGGCGGGTGCAGGGATGGATTTCTTGACGGTGGCATTGCCCATGGAGGACTCCTTGAGTGGGCGGCCGATGATAACGCGGCGGTGCGGTGCTGCGAGCTGATGCGTTACTCGCCGAGGAGTCTCCGGATCGCTTCGCTCAACGCGTCACTGCGGTAGGGCTTGGCCAGGAAATCCGTGCGGCCGCCGAACTCGTCGAGTGCGACCTGGTCGCTGCTGAAGCCGCTCGCGAGCAAGACCGGAACCTTGGGGTCGAGTTCGCGTAGTCGCCGGAGTGCGTCCTTGCCACCCATCACGGGCATGGTGAGGTCGAGGACGACCATGCGGAAGTCGCCATGCATCTCCTTGAAGAGGTCGATGGCCTCGGCGCCGTTCTCGACTTCGACGACCTCGAAGCCGGCACGCGAAAGGATGCGCACGGCAACCCGGCGGACCGCGGGCTCGTCGTCAGCCAGCAAGATGCGACCGGTGCCTCGCCAATGATCGATTTC
The DNA here is from genome assembly GCA_029261815.1 of Deltaproteobacteria bacterium. Taxonomy (GTDB): domain Bacteria; phylum Myxococcota_A; class UBA9160; order UBA9160; family UBA6930; genus JAJDAP01. The sequence goes on along the minus strand of JAJDAQ010000061.1, from coordinate 123,343 downwards.
ATCCTCTTCGTCGACGGACTGGGTCAGGAGCCGTTCGTCGTGGGCGGGCAGGTAGACCGTGAAGGTTGAGCCTGACCCCGGTGTACTGGTGACGTCGAGGGCGCCTCGGTGACCCTTGACGACGCCTAGCGTCGCTGCGAGCCCGAGTCCGCGACCATTCTCCTTGGTCGTGAAGAAGGGATCGAAGATCCGCTGCCTCGTTTCTTCGTCCATTCCAATGCCTTCATCGGTGACCCGCAGGAACGTGAAGTTGCCCGGCTCAGCGTCAGCCGGAAAGTGAAGGTCTCTCAGGGACTTCACCGACATTGTCACGGTCCCTGCTTCGATACGAAGGGGGCCACCGTGCGGCTGCATCGCATCCGCACCATTGATGAGCAGGTTCATCACCACCTGACGAAGTTGCGTGGCCTCGCCTGAAACGGCTGGAAGACCACTCGGGAGGTCGAAGTGGGGCCGGACGTTCGGGCCCAGGGAAACCCTGACGAGGTCGATCATCTCCCGTGCGACTTCAGACAGATCGATCAGCTCGAGTGCGCCGCTAGACCGGCCGGAGAACGCGAGCAACGCCGTCGTCAGGTCGCTGCCGCGTTCCGCGGCACGGCGGATATCTTCGAGCAGCGGGCGAAGTCCACTCTCGGGCTCGATGTCGAGCAGAGCGAGGTCTGCGTTGCCGAGCACGGAAACCAGCAGATTGTTGAAGTCGTGCGCAACACCGCCCGCCATGAGCCCAAGGCTTTCCAGTTTCTGAGCGTTCCGAATGGCCTCCTCGGAGCGCCGCTCCTCGGTGACGTCAGCGAGCCGCCAGACACGGCCGCTCACGCGGTCGTCCTGCATCAATGGAACGCTGGTGCGTTCGATGATGCGACCGTCGGCCATCGCGAAGGTGTCCTGGATGACGATGGCTGGGTTGTCGACGATCGCTGGAACGATCGAGACGAAACGCTCGGAGTCCTCGAGCCGCGGAAGGAGTTCTTCGAGCAGGGCATTGAGGTCAACGCCCGGTCGCAATGAGCGGAGGCCCAGGATTTCGCCGTAGCGGTCGTTCGCGAAGAGCACGCGATTTCGGACATCGGAAATGCAGATGCCCTCACCGGTCGCAGCGAACGTGGCTTCGAGAGCGGCTGCATGTTCGGCTGCCGCTTCAGTGGCCGCCCGCAGCGCCGTCTCGTCTCGGGCCCGCAGGAAGGCGCCGTGCGTTCGACCGTCGGAGTCCTTGATCAAGGTGCTTTCCAGACGAATCCAACGATCGGCAAGACGGAAGAGCTGACCATCGGCCTGAGAGCTGCCGAGTAGTCGACGCCGCAGGGAATCGGGCGAGAGCGGTCTCGTTACGGCGCCGGGTCGTCGAAGGACGTGGCAAAGGCGGTCGAGTACGTCGATCCCGGAGCCGGTGAGCATGTGGCCGAAGAGGCGCTGGGCGGCCGGGTTCGACTGGACGAGGCGGCCTTCATCGTCGACGAGCAGGACCGCATCCGAGTCCCATTCGAGAAGTCCGCCGAGCGACTCGACGCTCACCGAGACGAACTCCTCCCGACGGAGCGCCAGTACCAGGATCGCGCAGGACGTGGCGACACCCACGGTCGTGAGGTCGAACGGAAACTCCATCGGGGACAGCACATAGATGGCGTTCAGGATCGGGGTCAGGGTGGCCGCGATGGTCATCGGCCGAACCTGTCTGCGCACGCGTTCCGAGGTCGAGCTCCGCGCCATCCATGCATAGACACCGAGCGCGCCCATCGACGTGAGGTAGCCGTTCAATGCCTGGATGTACCAGAGCACGTGATAGTCGTTCCGGCCCTCGGCGAGGGTCAGGAACTGACCATGCCACGGATTGGTGTGTACGAACGCAACGCTCAGTGCGCCGACGCACAGCGGAATCTGCTTCCAACGAGGCGATTGCAGCCAGCGGGGCCGCAGCCCGTGGTAGTCGGCCAGCTCCACGGCAAGCCAGAACCAGAGCGGGCCTAACAATACGAGCCCGGTGTAGGACAAGGAGACGCCGGCCCAAAGCGCCGGGGTTCCTTCGCTCAGCTGCGCGAGCAGGTCGCCGAACGAGAATAGGAATGCGGCCCCCAATGCGGCCGGGAGTGCAGGCAGGAGTCGGCGCGGCGGGAGATGTCGAAACAACGTCGCCGCGGTACAGATCGTCAGCAGTACGGCAGCGAGGCTGAACAAGGCCCAGACGTTCACGGCGTTCGGTCCACCAGCAAGTCAGCAAATCGGGTGCAAATCACCCCTTATGATTCGTCCGGCCGACGCCGCGACTGAAGCCTCCAGGCCGCTATCCTGAGCACTTGCCGAGGGGGTGGGAAGCGATGAAAAGTCAATGGTTCCAAGTGGTTATGTCCACCCTCGTGATCGCCGCCCTTGGTCTCTCCGGGACGATGGCCGGAGCGGAGCCCGGGCAGCGCGTCGAGCGTCTGCGGTCGGGCCTCCAGATCACCCACCTGATCGAAGGAAAGGGTTCGACTCCGGGTCCCAGCGACATGGTCAAGGTCGATTACCACGGCACCCTGGTGAACGGCACGATCTTCGACTCCACGCGGGGGGACCGACCGCGGACCTTCCGATTGAGTGGTGTGATTCCCTGTTGGACCGAGGGACTTCAGCGCATGAAGGTCGGTGGCAAGGCGCGCTTCCGATGTCCGGCCAAGATCGCGTATGGCCTCCGCGGGAGTCCGCCTGACATCCCGCCCAACGCCACCCTGATGTTCGACGTCGAGTTGTTGATCGTCTACTAGCGCGCCGTGCTGATCGGGGTCTTTCGCGAGTAGGGAACGAGGCCGCGTTCGCGACGCAACAACCGGACGGCCGACGGAATCTCCCAGTCCGGTTCGCCCTCCAATGTCGTGACTGAAGCGAAGCGCTCGGCGGTTCGCTCTCCCTCGGGCAGTGGCCACGCCAGCTCGCCGCCATCGAAGGTCACCAACGTGGCATCGACGCCGAGAACCCGGAAGCCACTCGGGGTCGCGAACCAGCCGTCGAGCCGAAGCGGTGCGCCACGCGTGGCCTCGATGATGCGAAGCTCGCCGCGGCCGTTGCCGAGGGGTTCCCCGTCGAGATGGCTCGAAGGGTGTACGACCCAGGCGTTCGCGCGAGTTCCCTGCCACTCGACCTCTTCGCGGCCAGCCACCGCGAGCCGCAGCTCGTACACCTTCCGGCTCGCCACGACCGGGAGTCGCGTCGTTTCGCCGATCGAGAGGGGAAGACTGCGAGCGGCGTAGAAGGCTTCCAGCATGTCCATTGCGCGCGGGCCGAGGTCGACGCCGCTTTCGCGCAGCCGGGCGCGGTGTTTTTCTTCTTCCACGCGTTCGAGAAAGTGCGCCTCCTGGTCGAAGGTCGCGTACTCGAGTGATTCCTTGCGCCGGCCGTGCTGCGTCCACGTGGCGCTGCGAAGGGTGCGTCCGGTGTCGACATCGATCCAGGCTTCCATCCGGTCGCGGATCGGAAAGAAGACGGAGAGCGCGTCGTTGGTGCGCCCGGTGGCCACGACGTGCGCGATCCGGTGCCCGTCGTGCGCCAGCCAACGCGCGACGCGGAGTTCCGCTGTTCCCACCGCGATCCCGGCGGCCTGGATCTGGTAGACGAGGCGCTCGCCCGGGGGAAACGCGAACCGCGCTGGTCGTGGGTCTACGTCGGCTGCCGTGAGGGTCGTTGCATCGACGTCGTCGAGCAGGAACGAGTCGGACGGCATCGTGGCCGCGTGCGCATCGGCGAAGAGCACCAACACCAGGAGAGCCGCCGCCGCAGCTTTCGAGATCTTCTGGTCGCGCATCACTGGATCCTCCCGCTCGATGGATTCTGACGCCATGGACGGCCATCGAATTCAGGCCCGCGTCGGTACCATGACTCCACCAAGAACCCTCGGAGAATCCCATGAATGCGCTCGTGATCGGCGGAACCGGCCCGACCGGCCATTTCATCGTGAATGGCCTTCGCGCACGTGGCTACCGCGTCGCCATCCTGCACACCGGAAATCACGAGATCGACGAGATCCCGGACGATGTCGAGCACATCCACACCGACCCTTTCGACCTCGATGCCTTCACCGCCGCGCTCGGCACGCGCCGCTTCGACATTTGCGTCGCGACCTACGGTCGGTTGCGCAGGATTGCGGAGGCGATGGAAGGGAGGTGCGGACGCTTCCTCTCCGTGGGCGGTGTGCCTGTCTACCGCGGCTACATGAACCCGGAGGTTTTCTCGCCCGCCGGACTTCCGGTGCCCACCGCCGAGGATGCAGGGCTGGTCGAGCTTCCCGAGGACGACGAGAAGGGCTTCCGGATCGCACGCACTGAACAGGCTGTGTTGGAGCACCATCCGACGGCCGCACACTTTCGTTATCCCTACGTCTACGGGCCCTATCAGTTGGTGCCCCGAGAGTGGTGCGTCGTGCGGCGCATCCTGGACGGACGCAAGCAGATCATCCTCCCGGAGGATGGGCTCACGCTTCAGCACTACGGCTATGCCGAGAATCTCGCCCATGCGCTGCTGTTGGCCGTTGACCAGCCAGAAGCGTCATGCGGCCAGATCTACAACTGCGCCGACGAAGAAGTGCTGACCCTGCGACAGTTCACCGAGGTCGTGGCCGATTGCATGGACGCCACCCTTGAAGTGGTGTCGATGCCGTATCAGTGGGCCATTCCGGCTCGACCCTTGATGCTGCAGCCGCTGCCGACCCACCGGGTTCTCGATATCGCGAAACTGAAGAGCGATCTCGGCTACCGCGACGTCGTTTCGCCTCGGGAGGGCCTCCGGCGATCGGTCGAGTGGCTCGTCGCAAACCCACCGGAGAGGGGTGGACGCGAAGAAACAGTGCTCCAGGACCCGTTCGACTACGCCGCCGAAGATGCGCTGATCGAGCAGTGGCAGCGCTTGCTCGGGGAATTGAAACCGGTGGAGTTCGCACGGGAACCCGGCTTCACCCTGAGCTACAGCGGCCCCGGTGGAAAGAAGCGTTCGACGGCAGACTTCGACTAACATTCCCGCCGGACTTGCGCATCGGTCGCCATGTCGGGACCCTGTCGGCGAACAGCGTTGATCTGGGGGGATCATGCAGCGCTTCGACGTCGTGAACTGGTTGGCCGCGCTCTTGTTCGTGGTCGCGATCCTGGGCTTGAGCAATACGCCCGAACGCGACTCCGGATCTGCGCATCCGCGGACCTCGGCACCCGCGACTGCGTCCGTCGCGGGCCGCTGACGCCACCCGGGGCGACTGGGACTCCCTCGGGCTACTCTCTGACACCCGTCAGTGGTCGGCAGGAGCCGTCTAACCGACGTCAGCACGGCGCCACGCGCCATCCAGGAGGAAGCCCATGGCCATCTTTGAACGCGTCGAGAACGGGGCCGAGCGCCGCCATTACGTGGTGAAGAGTCCCGTCACCCTCGAACCGATCGGTGAATTCGACGCCGGCAGTGCTGCCGACGTGCACGGCGCCGTCGAGCGGGCCCGCAAGGCGCAGGCCAAATGGGCCCAGCTCTCCTTCGCGGATCGCGCCGAGTACCTCTGGCGCCTGGTCGACGTGATCGTCGAGCGGCAGGACGAGATCGTCGACTGCGTGATCGCCGAAACCGGAAAGCCGCACAACGAGGCGGTCTCCATGGAGATCATGGCCCCGTGCATGCAGATCTCGTACTACGCAAAGCGGGCCGCAGGCTTCTTGAAGACGCAGAAGCGACGGCCCTCCGGACTCATGCGTTTCTCGAAGAAGATCGAGCTGCACTTCCAACCGCTTGGCGTCGTGGGTCTCATCACCCCCTGGAACGGTCCCGTCGCGTTGTCGGCCAACCCGCTCGCGCAGGCGCTGATGGCCGGGAATGCCGTCGTCCACAAGCCGAGTGAAGTCACACCGCTGTCTGCTTTGCTATTCGAGGACTTGACGAAGGCCGCTGGTTTCCCGGAGGACCTCTACCAGGTCGTGCAGGGCGACGGAGAGACGGGCGCCGCGCTCATCGAAGCCGGCGTCGACAAGGTCAGCTTCACCGGAAGTGTCGCGACCGGTCGCAAGGTTGGCGCCGCCTGTGGCCGCTTGCTGATTCCGTGCACGCTCGAACTCGGCGGCAAGGACGCCATGATCGTCTGCGACGACGCCGACCTCGACCGTGCCGCCGACGGTGCTGTCCGCGGCTCGTGTTTCAACACCGGCCACTACTGCTGCGGCACCGAGCGTGTCTATGTGCCCGAGGCGATCTACGACCCCTTCGTGGAGAAGGTCGTAGCGCTCACCCGGGAACTCAAGCAGAACGAGGTGGGTGATAGTGATGTGGGCGCGGTGTTCTGGGACAAGCAGATGGACATCATCGAGTCCCACATGGCGGACGCGACGGCCAAAGGAGCGAAGGTGCTCGTCGGCGGTCAACGGAACCCGAAGTTCAAGGGCTTCTTCTTCGAGCCGACGGTCGTGGTCGACGTCGACCACGACATGGAGCTCATGCGGAGCGAGACCTTTGGACCGATCGTGGCCATCCAGAAGGTGAAGGACGAAGCCGAAGCACTCGCGCTCGCCAATGATTCCGACCTCGGACTCTCTGGGAACGTCTGGACCCAGGACCTCGACAAGGGGGCGGCCATCGGTGCCAGGATGGAAACCGGAAGCGTGAGCGTGAACGACATCGCCGTGACCTACGGCGTGGCCGAAGCCCCGTTCGGCGGCGTGAAGGCCAGTGGCGTGGGCCAGGTCAACGGCGAGGTCGGCATTCGTGGCTATTGCCACGTTCACCCGGTGATCATCGACACGACCAAGGGCAGCAAGGGCATGGGCGGCTACCCGTACACGATCGAAGCATCGAAGAAGATGCAAGACGGTTTCGTGCGCAAGGTGTTCGGCAACCGATTCCTGCGCAAGCTGCTGGTCTGATCAGGCTTCGCTACCGATCGAGCTGCCAGCCTTTCGGAAGCCGCGTCGCGTCGATGTCGAAGGCGGTCCCGAGCTGGCGGACGGCTTCCTCGGCGACGTACACGCGTGCGTACTTCTTCTGGTTTCCCGCGACCACGGTCCACGGCGCAGAGTCGTTATGCGTGCGGGTGAGCATCTCGTCGGTTGCCTGCGCGTAGACGTCCCACTGGTCGCGGTTTCGCCAGTCATCGTCGGTCAACTTCCAGGCCTTGAACGGGTCATCGCGCCGATCCTCGAAGCGTTGGAGCTGTTCTTCCTTCGATATGTGTACGAAGAACTTCACCAGCGCGATTCCGTCATCGACGAGCTGTTGTTCGAACGCATTGATCTCTTGATAGGCGCGTTGCCACGCTTCCTCGTCGCATAGCCCTTCGATGCGTTCGACGAGGACGCGGCCGTACCAGGTGCGGTCGAAGATGGCGATGCGCCCTGGTTTGGGAAGACGCATCCAGAACCGGCGCAGGTAGTGGCGGTTGTGGTCCTCGGCCTCGGGTGCCGAGATGGCGTGAACGCGCACCGAACGAGGGTCGAGTTTCTCGGTCACACGACGGATCGCTCCGCCCTTGCCAGCCGCGTCCCACCCTTCGAAAGCGAGGATGGCACGAAGTCCGCTGTCGCGAATCCGATGCTGGAGGTAGAGCAGCCGGATCTGCGCATGCCGAAGTCGCGCCTCGTATTCATCGCGATCCCGGATGCGGGCGGTCAGGTCGACATCGGCGAGTCGCGGGGTACTCACGCTACAGCGTCATTTTTTCGCCGCCGTCGACGCGCAGGTACTGGCCGGTGACCATGCGCATACGGTCGGAGCAGAAGAGAACGACGACTTCCGCAACGTCATCGTCCGCAGGGATTTCGCCGAGCGGGAACTTGGCCTCGATGCCGGCTTTGACCTCGGCCTCCGAAACGCCTCGCTCACTGGCCTGCCACTTCACATAACGTTCCACCGGCGGTCCCCACATCCAGGTCGGGACCACGGTGTTGACCCGGATTTTCTTCGCGCCGAGCTCGTGGGCGAGCTGGACGTTGGCGGCGAGCAGGGCGCCTTTGGAGGAGGCGTAGACGAGCTGGGGCGTGTCCGGCGGAAGCGCATAACTCTGGCTTCCGATCAGGACGACGGATCCACCGCCGCGTCGCTCCATCGCGGGGACGCATGCCTTGGTGAGCTCGACCGAGCCGATGACGTTGACTTCCATCGTCTTGCGCCAGTCGTCCGGGGTCGCGACATCGGAGCCGCCAAAGACGGTGTCGAGCGCCGCGACCTGAACCATCGCGTCGACACCGCCGAAGCGCTCCTCGGCTGCGGCCACCAGGCTCGCGCACGCGGCCGGGTCCGTGATGTCGAACGGGTGGGCCAGCACGCGCTCGCCGCTGGGGTCGAGGTCTTTCGCAATGCCCTCGAGCTTCTCGCGGTTGCGAGCGCCGATCACGAGGTTTGCACCGTCGCGCAGGACGCGGCTCGCGATCTCTCCGCCGAGGCCGGGGCCGACGCCTGAAACGATCACCGTCTTGCCTTCGAGCACCATGTGTCTTCCTTCGCGTTGCTAAGTCGGCCCACTAGGGGACCGCGCCCATTGACTTCTGTCAACCGCCGACCGCGGCTCACGGTCTGGAAACCTTTGAGCCCCACGCAGCGTAGGACTTGATGGAAACATCCCGATTCCGCGAGGTGCATCGACCATGGCCCAGGCCCAACCCCAGCCCACTGTCCTTCTCCGAGAACAAATCGTCGCTGCCGCTCTGGGTCTCGTCGAAGAGTCCGGGCTCGACGGCGTGACGATGCGCTCGCTCGCTCGCCGCCTTGGCTATTCGCCAGCGTCGCTCTACATGCACTTTCGCGGCAAGGAAGAGCTATTGCGTGCGGTCGCGGCGGAGAAGGCCGGCTCGTTGCTGGAGTGCGTCCAGACGCTGGTGCGTGACGTCCCGCCTTCGGAAGGCCTCCGCGCATTCGCCAACCAGATCCTGGGCTTCGCCCGGGATGCCCATGCCTTCGATCGATTGATCTTCGATGAGACGCCGGGTTCCCCCTTCGGCAGCGACGAGGAAGCGCTTCGAACGCGCCTCTACGAGACGCTGGCGACGATCGTTCGCCGCGCCATCGAGGCGCGAGCGGTTCGCCCCGCCGACCCCGAGCTGGCCGCCGCCGTCGCATGGGGCGAACTACGGGGCCTCGCGCGGCTCGTGCGGCCCAACGGGCCCGATCCGGCGCCCGCACGCGCAGTGGCAGCCGGCAAGCCGGAGACCCTGGCCGAGGCCTGGGCCGAGCGGTGGTTGCTCGCCGCCTGAGGTGCTGAAACACCCTGCGAGAGCCCCTCAGGGGCCCTCCCTCGGCGTTCTACCGTCGGTGCTCGCGAGCGCCTTTGGGATTGGTGGAAGAAAGAAAATCCCTTTTAGATTCAAGCAGTTGGCGCCCCTTCTCGACGGAGGCTGCGGGCCGGGTGCGCGAATGGGTTCTGCTATGGTGCGCATTCCCCCAACCCCCCAAGGCCACTCCGGGCCACCCCCCTCCAAGCCATGAATGACAAGGACCGATACTGGGACTGCCTCGATCTTGCGATGGAGGCCTCACACGGTGGTCGCACCGATGAGGCCCTCGCATGGCTCGACGAGGCCCTGAAGGCGCGCCCTGGCGGCGCCGAGGCGCACAACGGGCGCGGCGAGATCCTATGGGACGAGGGCCGGGCCGAGGAAGCGCTCTACCAGTTCGAGTTGGCGATGAAGGCGGACCCGAACTTCCTCACGGCTCACCTGAACCGCGCCGAACTGCTGATCGAGGAGATGGGCGAGTTCGAGCGCGCCATCCAGCAATGCGACCGCCTGTTGTCGGGTGCCGAAGACACGCCGCGCCTCGACCGACCTACCGAGGCCGAGGTCTACTACCTCAAGTCGAAGGCACTCTTCTACCTGGAGGATCTCGAAGGGGCGCTCTTCCTGGTGCGCCGTGCGATCAAGACTTCGGGCGACGTGGCGGTCTACCGGGCCTTCGAGGGTCAGATTTCGTTCGAGCTCGGACGCTTCGCGGACGCGCGGCGGCAGCTCGAGTACGCCGTGCTGCTCGACCCGGATTCGCCGCATGCGGTCTATCACTTCGCGCTGGCGCTGGAACGCGCCGGCGAAGACGAGGACGCCGGGCGGGCTTTCCAGCAGGCCAACGCCCTCGATCCCGATCACTATCCGCTTCCGGTCGCGATCGCCGACATCGACTTCGACCGTGCAGCCGAGCAGGCGCTGGCCGACCTCCCCGCCTCGATTCGGGAATACGTCGAGAACGTGCCGCTGCTGGTGCGCGATTTCCCGGAAGACGACCTGCTCGAGGGCGAGCGGATTTCGCCCCAGATCCTGGGTCTGTTCATTGGTGTGCCGCGTACCGAAGCGGAGCCTTCGCATCAGCCCGTCGATTTCGATCGCGTCTTCCTCTTCAAGAAGAACCTGGAGAAGATCTGTCGCACCCGGGCGGAATTGGTCGAGCAGATCCAGATCACGGTCAAGCACGAGATCGGTCACTACCTCGGGCTCGACGAAGACGATCTCGAACGTCTCGGCCTCGGCTAGCGGCTAACCTCCGCTCCATGAGGCTTGTCTCGGCACTTCGCGCGATCGTGGGCGATGACGGAATTCTGGTTCGCGACGAGGAACTCTTCGTCTACGAAGCGGACGGGCTCACCCTGCATCGCGGCCGCCCCGTTGCCGTCGTGTTGCCCCGAGACAAGACGGAAGTCCAGCGCATCGTGCGCTCCTGCCGCGAGCACGAGGTTCCGTTCGTTCCGCGGGGTGCTGGCACGGGTTTGTCCGGTGGCGCGACCGCGATCGAAGGCGGGGTCATCATCGAGCTTCAACGCATGAACCGGATCGTGCGCGTCGATGAAAATGACCGCTTCGCCATCGTCCAACCCGGTGTCGTGAACGCGGACTTGTCGAAGGCGGTGGCGCACCTGGATCTGTTCTACGCACCGGATCCGTCGAGCCAGCAGGCATGCACGATCGGCGGGAATGTGGCCGAGAATTCGGGTGGGCCGCACACACTCAAGTACGGAACGACGACCAACCACATCCTCGGTCTCGAACTGGTGACGCCCGATGGCGAGTGCCTCCAGCTGGGATCCGAAGCGGGCGGTACCAACGGCTACGACCTGGTCGGTACCGTGGTTGGGAGCGAGGGAACGCTGGGAATCGTAACCGAAGTCACGGTTCGCCTGACGCCCGTTCCGGAAACCGTGGCCACGATGCTGGGCATCTTCGACGGTGTCGTGGAAGCTTGTCGCGCGGTGGGCGCCGTCATCGGCGCGGGCCTGGTCCCGGCGGCGATGGAGATCGTCGATCAGCGGACGATCAATGCAGTCGAAGACAGTCGTTATGCGGCGGGTCTTCCTCGGGATGCGGGGGCGATCTTGATCGTCGAGGCGGATGGCAGCAGCGCGTCGGTGGCACGTCAGGTCGAACGCATCCGCGAGTTCGCCGAGGCGAGCGGCGCTCGAGATTTCCAGGTGGCCCGTGACGAAGCCGAGCGGGTGCGCTTCTGGCGCGCACGCAAGGGCGCGTTCGGTGCGATGGGGCGCCTGGCCCCGGATCTCTACGTCCACGACGCCGTTGTGCCTCGGAAGAAACTGCCCGAGATCCTGGCGGCCGTCTGCGAGATCGGTGACCGCCACGGTCTGAAGCTCTCGAACGTGTTCCACGCCGGCGACGGCAATCTCCACCCGAACATCTCGTTCGACCGCCGCGATGCGGAGGAGATGGAACGCGTGATCGCCGCTGGCGAGGAGATCCTTCGCATCTGCGTCGAAGCCGGCGGCGTGATCACGGGCGAGCACGGTGTTGGTACCGAGAAGCGCGACTACATGCGGCTTCTCTTCAGCGAAGCCGATCTGGATGCCATGATGAAGCTCCGGCTCGCATTCGATCCCGAGCGTGTGTGCAACCCGGGGAAGATCTTCCCGACGACCCGCTTCTGTGCCGAGTCGAACCCCAAGGCGCGCGGCTACGACGAGGTTCCGATCTCGTGAGTTCCTGGGTCGCTGAGATGGAGAGCATCCTCCCGGGCGGTGTCGAGACGCATGCGCCCGTCGCGCTCGAAGGGGCGAAGCTCGAAGCGACGTTGCGCCCTGAGAGTCGGGAAGCGCTCGCGGCTTCCCTGCGTGTCAGCCGGGAACATGGCAAGGGCCTGTTGATCGTCGGCGGCAGCACCGAGCTTTCGTTTGCGAACGCACCGTGCACGGCCTGCGTGCGGCTCGATACGGTCGGCATCCGGACCGAGCGGGAGATCGACCTGGAAGAGGGCGTTGCGTTGTTGCCTGCGGGTGAAACGGTTCGCTCCGTTCAGGCCGAGCTCGCCGGGTCCTCCTTCGAGCTGCCGTTCGACGCGGCCGGGCCGGAAGCGACCATCGGGGGTGTCGTCGCAAGTGCGCGTCAGGGCTTTCGCTACGGGCCGCCGCGAGATCACGTACTTGGGATGTTGGTCGCACTGCCGAGTGGCGAGCTGGTCCGTTTCGGCGGCCGCGTCGTGAAGAACGTCACCGGCTACGACCTCAACAAGCTCTTTACAGGATCGTTCGGATCGCTGGGTGTGATCGTGTCCGTCTGGGTGCGTCTACAACCGGTGCCCGAGCGGGTCGCGTTCGTCGCTGCCCCGGCTGACGGCCATGAGCCCGCAGCGCTGCTCCAAGGCGCGCGCGGTGCGAGTGTTCGCGCAGCCGTCGTCGCGTCGTCCATTCTGCACTTCGAAGTCGCCGGGGACGAGGCCGCCGTGGAGCACGATGTCGCGAGGCTCCGGACGCTGGGTGGCGAGGTGTCGAGCGACGACGCATTCGGTGGGCTCGAGGAGGCCCGCCACGGCGGACCCTTCCGGGTCCGCGTGACCGGGCGCCCGACCCGGTGGGCCGAGGTTTCGCAGATCCTTGCAGCCGGCGGCGGCGTGGTCATCGCTGAGCCCGCCCGCGGCATTGTTCGCGGGACATTCGCGCTCGACGATCAGGACGAGCGCTCGATCGCGGATGCGTGGAACTGCGCGCGCGAAGCATCGCGCTGCGCCGGGGGCCCCTTCGCGATCGAGGCTGCGAGCGTGAGCGCTCGCTACGGGCGGGAAGTCTACGGTGCAGTGGGTGCGACTGCGCCGCTTCAGCGCGCGATCAAGTCGCGCTACGACCCCGCCGGCATCCTGAACCCGGGCCGCTTCGTGGGGAACGCATGACGACATCGCCCGAAAATGGGACACCCCTCGGAGTGCTCGCGGCCGCATACGAGAGCACGCTCGACTGTGTCCACTGTGGTCTTTGCCTGACCGCGTGCCCGACCTACCGCGAGACGGGCCGCGAGACGTCCTCGCCGCGCGGGCGCATCTACCTCATGCGCGGCGTCGCCGAAGGTCGAATCCCGTTGGGCGAGACCATCGTGGAGGAGGCGGCGCTTTGTCTCGGCTGTCGCGCCTGCGAGACGGCGTGTCCGGCCGGCGTGCCATACGGTGCGCTGCTCGAGGAGACGCGCGCCGCGGTCGCGGATGCCGACCTGCGTACGGGCATCGCCGCCCGGATCGAGCGTTCCGCACTCGCGGATCTCGTGCCCCATCCGCGTCGGCTGCATTGGGCCGTGAATCTGCTCGCGGGTGCGCAACGTCTTGGACTCGATCGACTCGTACGGCCGCTCATGCCGCAGCGCCTTCGGGAGATGCACGCGCTTCTTCCGCAGATTCCACCGAGCAGTGAACGCGGGCGACTCCCTGCCTTCACACCCGCGGAGGGGCCGACCCGCGGCCGGGTCGCGGTCTTCGAGGGTTGCATCATGCCCGAGATGTTCGGCCGCGTGAACGCGGCAACCGTAAGGGTGCTGGCCGCATCGGGCTTCGATGTCGTCGTGCCGCAGGGCCAGGGTTGTTGCGGCGCGCTCCAGGCGCATTCCGGTGACGCGACGACTGCGCGCGCCCTGGCCTCGCGCAACGTGGCGGCTTTCGACCCGGCCGATGTCGACGCCATCGTGGTGAACTCGGCCGGATGTGGCGCAGCGATGCGCGAGGCCGACCACGTCCTTCCCGGCGAAGCCGATGACTTCGCCCGAAAGGTCCGGGACGTGAGTGAGGTTCTGGCCGAGGCCGGACTCCCGCGAGACCTCGGCCGCGTCGAGGGCACCGTTTGTTACGACGACCCTTGTCATCTGATTCATGCGCAAGGCGTTTCGCTTCCACCGCGCGCGCTTCTCGAAGCGATCCCGGGTCTGACGCTCGTGGCCCACGATGACCCCGGTGGCTGCTGCGGTGCTGCGGGCATCTACAACCTGACGCAACCGGAGATGTCGGCACGGATCCTCGCACGGAAGATGGATGCCCTGTCCGCGGTGGCGCCCGACTTCATCGCAAGCGGAAACCCGGGCTGTCTGATGCAGCTCTCGACGGGAGTGGCCGTTCACGGGCTCCAGGCTGAAGTGGTCCATCCGGTCGAGCTGATCGATCGTGCCATCGCGGCACGATCCGCGAACTAGCGATACAGCACTGCGTCCGTTGTCGACTTCGGCAGGCGGACCCGAGGAAAAGCGCCGAGCGCGAAGTCGGAGAAGCTCCCCTGGAGGACGAGTTCCACGGGCAGGATCGATTCGCGGCCGCGGACTGCACCGAAGCGTTCGCGAACGCCCATGTAGGTGTACGTCGATCCGGCTTCTGCGCGGAGGTCGGCCTTGTCGACGGCGCCGAGGCGAGCGCGTTCGAGATAGGTGTCCCGAGCTGCGTCGGGCTCGCGGCTCAGGTCGCGATCGGTTCGAATCGCGTGGAGGGCGCTCTCCTCGAGCTGCGTCACGACGCGAGTCAGTCGTTCCTGTGAGATCCGCTCTCGCACGAGCTCGGGAGCATCGCCCTTGTCTCCGCGTTCGCGGATGAAGGCGAGCTCGACGATTCGTCCGCCTAACAACGAGAGGCCATCCGGGTGGAGCTCGCCATTGGCGAGCTCGCCATCCAGAAACGCTGGGCGGATCGCGAGGCCATTGGGGCCCGCGACGGCCCGGTTCTCTTCGAGGAAGCCGCGTGTGATCCGAATCCGTTGGGGCGAGAACTGCTCAAGTTCGCGCCGCACACCGAGGCCGGCCTGGTGCCCGGCTACCGTTCCCTTGAAGTCACGCGCGGCCTGGCGTAGCAGCCGCACGCGAACATCCCGGCGCTCTTCGCCTTCGGCGACTTCGAGTGCCTGGGCGGCGGCGGCTTCCCTGAGTTCCGCGAGTTCATCCGCGTCTACGAGCGTCGAGCCGGCGGCCAGGCGATAGGCGCCGACATGGTTCTTGCGTCGCTGTTCGTAGTCGAGCAGCCACTCTTGGACGTTCTGTTCGTGCGCACCGGCAGGAAAGCGTTCGAGGTAGCGGTAGGCCATCACGCCTGGAGAGCGTCGCTCTGCCGTCATGAACGGGAACTGCAGCAGTCGCTGCGGCAGACCCCAGAGTACGCCGGCCAGGCTCGGGAGTTCGACCAGCCACTCGACGGGCCGGGGTAGGTCGCGGTCGCGCGCGCCGGACGAGAGCGGACCAAAGGCGAGCCACCGATAGCGGTCGCTCTGCGCGAGTGCGTTCGCGTCGAGGAAGCCTTGATAGGGATTCGCGTCGAGACTCTGGACCAACGCACGCGCATGGCGCGACATGTTCGAACGCTCGACGTCTTCGTCGGCCAGCTCCTCGAGAATCTGCCAGCCGACAAGTTCTTCGCCGCGTTCGTGGGCCGCGGTGGCGAGTACGAAGCGGGCTTCGTCAGCGCGTTCGTCCCGGGGCGCACTTTCGAGGAAGTGGTTCGCGACCGCTCCGAGATCGGCGCCGGGTTCCCACAGCGCACGTGCGAGTTCGACGACCTCGCCAGCTCTTTGGAGGCGCCCGGGTGTCGTTTCTAGGCTTCGCGCACGTTCGACCTGCCAGCGCTCCAGCTCGCTCAGGGCCTGCACGCGCAGGCCGGCGGCCTCCGGGTCGTCGGGGAGATAGCGGAGTGCACGCGCGGCGAACGCGGCCGCCATGTGGGAATTGCCTTCTTCCAGCGATGCCCGCGCCTGTCGCAGGCTCTGGTCTCGCTTGGTTTCTAGCCAGCGCGCCTGGGCATCCTCGATTCGCGCGAGGACGGCCGAGGCTTCCTCCGCATCGGGGTGTCGCTTGGTGAAGTCCTTCCAGTGTTGAAGGGCCTGTCGTTCCTGCACCGACAGCTCGTCCTCGAGATGCGCTTGCAGGCCGACTCGAACCAGCGCCTGCGCCACCTTCAGGGGGAGCACGGTCGGGTTCGCGACATTCCTCCCGACCGATTGCGTCAGCGAGTTGGCGTACCCGCCCCAGCGCCGGATCCGCGCGTCGCGTATCCGACGCTCGGCGAGTTCCAGGGGGTCGTCAGAGACTTCGGCCTCGAGTCGCGTTTCGAGGGCGGGGTCGAGATTGTCGACCTCGAGCAGCTCCCGGTAGAGGTCGCGGCGTTCGCGGGCGTCTGGGACGAGCGCGATCTCTGCGTCGCGCACGAACGGAACGAGGCCGGTCACGGGATCGCCGGCTGCCTGATGGTTGCGATCGATGTCTTCCAGCTGCTCCCGTCGGGAACGAATGCCGGCGGGGTCGTCGGCCCAGAGTGCCACCGCGGCATCGCGGGCGGCGAGATCTGCGTCATCGGGCAGCATCGCGGGTAGGAGGGGCAAGGGCTCCAACGGGTCGGTCGGCGGCGGCGGCGCATCCGTGGCACAAGCTGTCCCGAGAAGGACAAAGGCCACGCCTAGCAGCGCCATCCGGCTACGGGGAGAAACGATCACGGTCGACCCTCAATGTGAACGCCAGGAATGCTTCGAGCCGCTGTGCGGCTTCCAGTTTCTCAGGCGCTCCATCCTGGTTGGATACGGATTCATAGAGGCGCGCAGCACTTGCGACCAGTTCTTCGAACTGCGCCGGGTCGAAGAGCAGCGACTCGGGCGGACGCACGAGCACGTACTCCTCGGACAAGGTGCGGTAGAGGTCGGCCAGGGCGAGCAGGTGGCGATTGGCGTTCTTGCTGTCGCGGTGATCAACGACGTTTCGCTGCAACGCCGCGAGGGCCCGGACGTCGCCGTCGGAGGTGAGGCGACGCAGCGCCACCAGGTACTCTGCCCGCTCCATCACGAGCCGCTCCCGCTCTTCCTGGATGATGAATCGGTAGTGGTCGTCGCGTGCGTCGCGGGCGATGTGTTCCAGGAGCGCGTCGCGCGTGTCATAGGTCGAGAACGCTTCGTCTCGTGTGATCGGGCCCGGGAACGCGTCCTCCTCGACCGACTCGTCCAGGGTCAGCGCTTCGGCCAGCGCATCGCAAATGGCCGCGCTCCGGAGTGCCTCTTGCCGCAGGGTTCCGTCATAACGCGCGGCATTGCGAAAGCTCGCGCCGGCGAGGTCGTAGGCGCGCAACCTTTCAAGTGCGCGCCCTTTCGCGAAGGCGATGGTCTCGTCCCAGGTGCCCGCGCGAAGGCTCTCGCCGTGCGCGCGTTCGAGGTTCTCGAGGCGGAGCAAGGACGCGCGGTAGACGTTCCGTCCGGTGAAGTCGACGGCCGGCGCATAGCGATAGGTGTCGTCCGGGACATGCCGCCGCAGCACGGCCATGACCTCGAGCAGGCTTTCCGCCGGACGATGCAGCGGGTCGGGCGGAGGCGGAGGCGTGTTGCATGCCACCAGCATGAGGAGCGCGATCAGGCACAGGGCCTTCATCACGGGCCGCGGGCAGGCGCCGTCGGCCTGGCGCTCCGCCGCCCGCATCAACGCGTCTTGGCCTGCCGCGCTGCGACGACGTTCAACATCTTCTCGGTCGCGATGATCGCGGCGGCGAGTTGGTCCGAGTCGACCGCCAACGTAGAGAACGAGTCCTCGGGTCCCTCGCCGCGCCAGGTGATCAGGGTTTCGACCAGCGCACTCGTTCGTCCGCCCGGCGGGATGCGCACGCGGAAGTCGAGCAAGCGCGGGACATCGATTCCGAATTTCTTGACGGCCTTCTTCATCGCATTCATGAATGCGTCGTAGCCACCGCCGCCGGTGGCTTTACCCATGGCCTCCTTGCCGCGGTAGGCGACGGTCACGGTGGCCTCGGGGGACGCGTTGCTCCCGACCGAAACGTCGTAACCCGCGATCTGGACCATCTGGTCCTTCGGCGTCTTGAGGACGTCGGCGATGATGAAGCGAAGGTCTTCCGGGACGACCGTGTGTTTCTTGTCGCCGAGTTCGACGATCCGGCTGAGCACCTGCTCGCGGTCCTTGGCCGATAGCTCGATGCCGAGCTGCCCGAGATTCTGGTCGAGGGACGCCTTGCCCGAGAGTTTGCCAAGGGCGTAACGGCGCTTGCGGCCGAAACGCTTCGGGGCGAGGCGACTCTCGTAGAGGTCGCCCTTCGCATCGCCGTCCGCGTGGATGCCCGCGGTCTGGGTGAAGACATCGGCGCCGACGATGGGCGCATTCGCCGAGATGTCCTTGCCGCTGAAGATCTCCACGGTGCGTGAGACACTGACCAGCCGGTCTTCGTTCACGCCGGTCTCGAACGGTCCGTGGTCGCCAAGAACCGCGACGACCTCGGCCAACCGCGCGTTCCCGGCACGCTCGCCGAGTCCGTTCACCGACACATGGACACCGGTGCAGCCGGACTCGACCGCGGCGAGGCAGTTGGCTGCCGAGAGGCCGTAGTCGTTGTGACAATGAAACTCGTAGTCGACATCCGGGAAGGTCGCGGTCATCAGCTCCACTGAACGGCGTACGTCTCGCGGTGCCATGATGCCGAGGGTGTCGGCCAGGTAGACGCGGTCGACCGCGTGCTCGCCGAGCGTGCGCATCATCGCGAACACGTACTCGGGCGAGTCCTTGATGCCGCTGGACCAGTCCTCGAGGTAGACGCCGCAGCGGACCTTTTGCTCCTTCGCATAACGAAGGGTCGTGGCGACCTGCTTCCGGTGGGCCTCGGGTGTCATGCGAAGTTGGCCCGTGCAGTGGTGCTCGCTGCCCTTGACGAGCAGGTTCATCACCCGTCCGCCGGTTTCGCGCAGCCAGTCGACGGACTTCTTGCCGTCGCAGTAGCCGAGCATCTCGACGCGCATCAGCATTCCGTTGCGCTTGGCCCAGCGGCAGATCTTCCGCGCCGCGTCGCGTTCGCCCTCCGAGACACGGGTTCCCGCGATCTCGATCCGGTCGACGCCGACGTCGGCCAGCAGCATGCGGGCCAACTGGAGCTTCTCTTCCGGCGTATAGGCGACCTCGGGGGTCTGCTCGCCGTCGCGAAGCGTCGTGTCCATGACGGCGACGCGGGTGCGTTCTCTGGCGCTCATCGTTTGCTCCCGTACTCCGGGAGGCCGCCTCTTCTTGGGGTTCGACGAGCGGCCCAGGACTCTCGAAGGCCGCGGCGTCTCGCCGGCGGCCTCCTGAGGGTGATATCAGCCCTTCTCGAGGCCGGGCGAGCCCGGAATCGACGAAATAATGCCCTGAATCAATGAAAGGCGGCTGACCATGATCAATCGAAGGTATCCCGAGGGGGTTCGGTGTCAACGGGCGTTAGACTGCGCGGCCATGGAATCGAGTGCACAAGGTTTGGCAGGCGAAGCCCAGTCACTGACGGTCGACGCCCGTGAAGCCGGGCTCCGGCTGGACCAGGTCCTTCCGCTCCTGCTCGGCGTGAGTCGGGCGGAGGGGCGTCGCGTACTCGGCCGAGGAGGCGTGACCGTCGACGGCCGTTCGGTCGGGCTCTCGGAGAAAGGTCAGTCGCTCGAGGCGGGCCAGGTTCTCTCGGTGGCCGCGTTCACGCCGCCGTCCGAACAGCGACCGATCGCTGAGCCGGACGCCCCCCTCGTCATCGTCGCAGAGGGCGAGGGCTGGCTCGCGGTCGACAAGCCGGCGGGTACCGCCGTGCATCCGCTTGGGGAAGGTGAGACCGGCACGTTGTTGGGCGCCGTCTGCGCGCGGTACCCCGAGATTGTCGGTGTGGGCGAAGGGGGGCTGCGCAGTGGCGTCGTGCACCGCCTCGATGTCAACACGTCAGGCGTGCTGCTGTTCGCGACCGATGAAGATCGATGGCATCAGCTCCGCACCGGGTTTCGACGGCACCGCGTCGAGAAGCGCTATCGGGCGCTGGTGCATGGCCGCCTCGAAGGCGAAGGGTCCTGCTTGCTGCACCTGGCGGTCGGGCAGCATCGTCCCGCGCGCGTGCGCGTGGTCGAACCCGACCATCCAGATTTCGATCGACGCACGCGACGCACCGAGATGGCGTGGAAGGCGACCGCGCATGGAGAGGACGTCACGCTCGTCGAAGTGTCACCGAAGACCGGCTTCCTTCATCAGATTCGCGTGTCCTTGGCGCATCTCGGGCATCCGGTCATGGGCGACACCGCCTACGGCGCACCCGAGACGCCGGGAATCACGCGTCACCTGCTACACGCGGCACAGGTGCGTTATGCCGACGTGCGCGCTGGCGCGGCCGACGCGCCGGACCTGGCTGCCGCACTCGAACGCTTCAGCTGTCGGGGATCGTCATGAAGATGCTGATCGTTACCGCGTCCCAGACCGGCCGTACCCTGCGGATGGCGGAGTCGTTCGCCGCGGGTGCGCGGGAGGGTCGCGCCGACGTCGATCTCGTTTCGGCCGAAGAGGCAACGGCCGAGCAGGCGATCGCGGCCGATGCCATCGTGCTCGGGAGCGGCGTCCATATGGGCGGCATGGAATCGTCCATGCGGGTCTTCTTCGAGCGCATCGCTCCCTTGTGGATGCAGGGTGGGCTGGTCGGACGCATCGGCGCTGCATTCGCGACCGGCGGTGCTGGCGGACGAGGGGGCGCCGAGCTCACGCTGATTTCGCTCTGGGCACTCTTGGCCGAACACGGCCTGGTCTGCGTGCCGATGCACAATCGGCTAGCCGGCTACAGCGAGGCCGGGTGTCACTGGGGCCCGATTGCCTGGACGAATCCGCGCGCCGGCGAAGTCGGCCCCACGGACGCCCACCTGGAGGCCGCGTTCTCCCACGGTTTCCACGTCGCGGGCTGCACGCAACGATGGCGCGCCGGCGCTGGCTGACGGCCCGACGCGGCATCCGGATCGGCTGAGGCGTCATGGCGCTGTGGTAGCTTGGCCAGCCTGTAGAGGGCCGAAGCGCTTTCTGCGAAGGAGTCCACATGCGCCTCGGCATCAACGGCACCGGACTCGTTCAGCGGGCTTCCGTCGAGAAGATCGTCCAGGACGCGCAACGGGCGGCTGACGATGGTTTCGCGAGCTACTGGCTGGCGGAACATCCGACCGGCGGCTTCGACGCGCTGACCGTGTTGTCGGTCGTGGGCCAGCAGGTTCCGGAGATCGAACTCGGAACCGCGATCGTTCCGACGTTCCCGCGCCATCCGATGGTGCTCGCGGGGCAGGCCCTGACGATCCGCGGGTTGCTTGGCGGCCGGCTCACGTTAGGCGTTGGCCTCTCGCACGAAGCCATGATGGCCGAACTCGGAATCGGCTTCGAAAAGCCGATCCGTCACCTACGCGAATACCTCTCGATCCTGATGCCGCTACTGACCGTGGGCAAGGTCGACTTCACCGGGGAAGTGCTGGCCTGTCAGGCCGAGGTCTTCCGACCGCCGGGCGAGCCTTGTCCGGTGTTGGTGGCCGCATTGGGTCCCCAAGCGCTTCGGGTCGCAGGGGCGCGCACGCAGGGGACGACATTGGCATGGGTCGGGCCGCGGACGATTCGCGAACACATCGTCCCGACCTTGCAGGAGGCTGCGGCTGCGGCGGGCCGCCCCGAGCCGCGGGTCCTGGCGACACTTCCCGTCTGCGTCACCGACGACGAGGCCGGAATTCGCGCGATGATCGGCAAGGGTCTATCGATGTACGGACAGCTGCCTTCCTATCGCGCGATGTTCGAGCGGGAAGGGGTGGACGGGCCCGGCGACGTGGCCGTGGTCGGCAGCGAGGACCAGGTGCGTGAGGCCCTGGCCGGGCTCTCGAGCGCCGGCGTCACGGACTTCGCCGCGACCGAGTTCACGCCGGGTGGCGCCGAGCGGGAGCGAACCCGGGCCGTTCTCATGTCGGCGCTGGAGGGCTAGGCGGGCGCCGCTCCTAGCCGTTCTGCTTCATCTGGAGCCGGGCCGCCAGCGCCTGCTCGTCTTCGGCCTCGGGGATCATGCCCTTGCGCTGAAACAGCCGCGAGAGGCTCGTGTGGGCCAGCACGTCGTCGGGCTCGAGCGCAACGAGCGTCTTGCCGGCTTCGATGGCACCGTCGAGGTCGCCTTGCTTGTCGAGCGCCATGGCGAGTCCGTTCCAGGCGATCGCGAGCTTGTCGTCAGCCTCGATGGCCTTGCGGTAGCCGGCAATCGCCTCGCTGATCTCGCCCGCCACGTAGTGGCCGAATGCTTCCTTGTAGAGGGCACGCGCTTCGCTCATGGGCGCGGAGTATACTCGTGTGTCGGAGGATGCTCGTGGGACACGAAGAAATCGAAGTCGGAGGGTTTGGCGACATCGTTCGCGGGACAGGAGAGGGCGCCGCATGGGTCCCGGGTTCGTTCCCGATGCCCGATGGAAACGCCTGGGTCTATCAAGAGCCAGACGCCGTGGTCGTCATCCAGAATGGCGAATTGATCGTGAGTGCATCGCCGTTCACCCGCGCAAACGATCATGTGCAGTTCTTCGACAACGCCAAGCACATGTACTGGTCGACCGAGTCGTTCGCGGCGCCGGCCGGTGGCGCCTTGACGGTTTCCTGGGAACAGGCCGCGACGATCCACGGGGGTCGAGCCGGCGACCTGTATGACGGTTTCGTGTCGTTCCACCTACTGGACCTGGCGCGCGGCGTCGCGCTCAATTTCTTCGTTGGGAACGACGTGCTGGCGACCGTGCACGCTCACCTGCCGTTTCCGGGGGCGACCGCACCGGAGCGGGACGCGGGCCCGAAGTACTTCTGCTGGTTCGACGAACAACCGGAGCGCACCGCACCCGGCGAATGGCACGCCTACTCGATACGCGTGGACGCTGCGGCCGAGAGCGTCACGTGGTCGATCGATGGTGAGACCGTCAAACAAGCCGAACAGGTCGGCGCATTGGGCCCGTTCACGTTGGCGATGGGGATCATGACCGAGAAGGACATCGTGCCAGGGAAGGGCAGTGTGTCTTGCCACGGGCAAGGCGCGCAGGGCCGCTGGCGCAATATCCGCGCCGCGATCGAGACGCCCTGACCGATGCTTGGCCTTCTGCTTCGCGCGACCCGCGCACCGTCCCTGCTGGCCGGCGCCATGCCCGCAATCGTGATGCCGGCGCTGGTTTCCTGGCAGGGGCACGAGGTGCATGCGGTCCCTGCGTTGCTCACCGTCCTTGGCCTGATCGCCCTGCAAGCCGGCGTGAACGTCATCAACGACCTCTTCGATGACGAAAGCGGACTCGATGCCGATCCGGACTTCGAGAAGTCGCCGTTTCCGCTGGGCAGCCGGGTCTTGCAGACCGGTGCCCTATCCCGCGGTGGCATGTGGGGGCTGGCGGCGGGCTGCTTCGGGCTCGGCCTCGTGTGTGGCGTCTCTCTCGATGGCATCCACCCCGGGCACACTGTCTGGTGGATCGGCGTGGCGGGGGCCGTGCTCGGCTACTTCTATACGGCGCCGCCCCTGAAGCTCGCCTACTACGGTCTCGGCGAGCCCATCATCTTTCTCCTGTTCGGGCCGATGGCGGGCTTGGGTGCCTACTTCGTCCAGACGGGACGCCTCGAGGATGGGCCGGCACTCCTGGTCGCGTCGGCGTTGGGCGTCTTGATCATGGCCGTCCTCTACCTGCATCATTTCCCGCAACACGATGCGGATGCGCGGCACGGCAAGAAGACGCCCATCGTCCGTCTCGGGCAGGTGCGCGCCGGACGCCTCGTGCCGGTGATGCTGGCGATCCCGTTCCTGCTGGTCGGGGCTGCCGTCGTTCAGGGAGCGTTGCCGGTACTGGCCCTGGCCTTCCTGCTGGGCATCGTCCCCGCTGTGTCCGCATCGCGGACCGCCTTGACGCAGGCGACCGACGGCCGTCGGATGACGGCCGCGTTCGGTCAGGTGATGCTGACACTGCTGGTGGGTGGTGGAGCACTCGCTGTTGGACTGGCCCTGGCGTGATGGACTGCGAGCGTGCTCGTGCCGCGCTTGCGGCGGCGGTGGCCGTGGTCGCGCTGTTCTGCACCCCCGCCGCAAACGCCGAAGGTGGCATCCACCTGAACGTTTCGGCTCCCGCGAACCCTGTCAGCGCGTCGACTGCTCTGGCGTGGACCGAGGTCAAGGGATTCGTCTGGACCGGAGAGTCGCCCTACCTCGATGTCTTCATCGCCTTGGACCTCTCGAAGTCCACTCTGATCGCCTCTGGTGACGACATTGATGGGGATGGCCGTGTTGGTCGGTACGGTTGGGACGTGCCTGAGATGTTCATGCGACCCTATTCGAGCTCCCGGTTCACCCCCAGCGTTCTTTCCTCAGACACGGGTGACACGATTGCGGCCGCCGAGTTTGCTGCGGTTCGGTCGTTCGTCCAGGCGATGGACGTGAGCCGCGTGCGGGTGGGTCTCCTGACCTATGGAAGCCGGCCCCGCGTTCGCGCGAGGCTCACTTCCGACCGGCAAATGCTATTCGACACGTTGGACAAGTTGGCCGTCGGTGAGCGACGGAGGGCGCGGGAGTTTCGGTCGAGCGGTAGCAACACCGGCCTCGCGATGGCGACAGGCGGTGCGTACCTCCTGCAAGCGCGCAAAGAAGCGCCGTCGCCCGCCCGTAGAATGCAGATGCTGGTCTTGTTCGATGGCTTCCCGAACCGGCCGAAAGGACGGGGACCGGAGCATGCCGCGGCGACTGCACAGGTACTGCAGGACCTGGGTGTGCAAGTGCACTTCTTTCCGCTGGGCGCGACCGCGGTCCGGAACGCTCCGTTCTTCGAGTTCGTCGATGAGCTCACCGGGAGCCGTCACACAAAGGTCGGCCGAGCGGGTGAGATCGCCGAGAAGCTTGCGGAGGCACGGCTCGATCGCGTGACTGAACTGGAAGTCGTCAATCGGACCGCGAACAGAGCGGGACGAGGCAAGCGGCTCTTCGCTGATGGGTCGTTCGACGCGATTGTTCCGTTGGTCGCGGGTACGAACGAGATCGTTGTTCGTGCAGTGGACTCCCAGGGAGAGGCCGTGGAAGTGACGCGTTGGATCGACCGTCAGACCGTCCCAGCGGCGTCCTTGGAGGACGCACGGGCGCGAGCCGAGGAGTTGGAGGCATTTACGGAGCGAATCCGGGAACGCAGCGCAGAGACCAAACTCCTGGTCGATCTCGAGGCGGCGACCTCCAAGGCTCGGGAGGTCGAGCGCCGACTCCGTCTCGAAGTCGAATCTGCCACGCCCGAAAGCGACGACTAGCTCGCTTCACGTTCTCCCGCGGCAGATTCATCCTCCACCTTCTCGGGCGTGAAGCCAATGCGGCGCGTGAGTTTCCCGAGGAGATCGCGGAAGCCGATCCCTTCGGGTTCGAGTTGGAAGTACTGGTCGCCGTCGTCCTTGACCAGCAGGCGGACCTTCTTCCCGCCTAGCATCTCTTCCGGGTCGAGATCGGGCGTGGCTTCGCGGTCGAGCTTGGCAAAGATGCGTTGACCGTTGAGCGAGACGACGGCGATGTGGACCGGGTCTGTCGCGTCCTTGCCGGTCACATGGATCGTGGTGGAGGCTTCGATGACGGCGCGCGCATCCACGAGCGCGTCCGATGCGACGGCGGCCGGGCGCGGCGCACGCTCGAACTGGATCTGCGGCGGCGCGACATCCTCGCGTCGGCGTTGGGACCCTTCGCGTTCGAGCACCGTGACGTAGTTGTTGTTGCCGGGTCCGCCAATCGACTGCGCGATCCCGAGTTCGGCTCGCTCGACCTGCGCGCGAGGGTTGGGAAAGCGCCCCTGCATCTGCAGGGCGCATTCGGCGATCTGGAAGAGCCCGGTGCCCCCGACCGGATGGCCGCGGGCCTTGAGCCCGCCCGACAGGTTGACGGCGATGTGACCGGTCGGCCCCGTGACCGGGTTCGCGACCGGGTGGACGACGCCGTTCGCCAGGTCCCCGACGAGGGCGTGTACGGCGTCCTCGGCCTTGAACAGCCCGAGGTCGACGAGGTCGATCGGTAGCAGGCTGTTGAAGGCATCGTGGGCTTCGACCACGACGTTCTCGAGTTCGTGCGGCCGGGCGATGCCAGCGCGCCAGTACGCGAGCCGCGCCGCGCGGCGGGTTGCATCCATGTGCGTGAGAGCGCCACGGTCGAGAATCGACGAAGACTCGGTCGCCGAGCCAAGTCCGGCGACACGAATCGGCGTCGGGCGGGAGGTGACGATCACGGCCGCAGCGCCATCGCAGATAGGCGAGCAATCCTTGCGCATCAGGGGCGTGGCCACCGGTAGGTTCTTGGTTTCGTCGAAGTAGTTGTGCTGCGGCTCGGGCTTGCCATGGAATGCGGCGAGCGGATTGTCGACCCCGAGTGCGTGGGCGCGGGCCATCAGGCGAGAAAGCACTTCCTGGCCCTCCTCGCGTCCGATCCCGTTCTGGCCCATCCAGGCCTGGGTCACCAGCGCGATGATGCCGGGCATGGTGAAGCCGAAGCGCCGCTCCACCGGATCCACCACCTTCGACATGATGGCGGTCGCTTCCTGGGTCGTGACCTTCTTCATGCGCTCGCCGGCGACGACGAGCACGCTCTCGCAATCACCGGAAGCCACCTTGGCGCAGGCTTCGTGAAACGCTGCAGCGCCGGTCGAAGATGCGGTCTCGCTGCGGACTGCCGGAATGCCACGGAAACCGAGCCGGTCTGCGACCTTGGCCGCGATATTGGCGCGGTTCTCGAACTCCTCGCTGTCCATGATGCCGACCTGGAGCGCACCAAACGAGCGCACGCGCGAGTCTGCCAACGCCTTTTCGACCGCTTCAGCGAAGAGGTCGAAGACGCTGCCGAAGACCCGGCCCGTGAGGTCCACCTTCGTGAGCCCCACGCCTGCGATGTAGACGGGCTGTCCCATGGCGTTCGTTACCTTTCGGTTCGAACGGCGGGGCGCTGAAGCTGCGCGGTTCTGCATGAATCGGGGGATGTTCGCGATGTCGAAGAAGGGCTGGATCCTGCTGGGCCTGTTGGCGCTGGTGGTCGTTTGGATGTTCACCGGGAACTCGGAGCCCGCGATCGAGGACGGCAGCACGCTCGTGGTCGACATCCAGGGCGCCTATGTGGACGGCGTTGTCAGCCCGATGCTGAGCCTGTTCGCGGGCCCCGAACAGTCGTTGTTGCAGGCGGTTTCGCGCCTTCGCAAGGCCGAGCGCGACCCGCGCATCGAGACCGTCCTGCTCAGGATCCGCGGCGTGGAGATGGGATGGGGCCAGGCCGAGGAGCTTCGCGGGCGCATCGCAGCGCTCGGAGAGGCGGGCAAGCGCACCATCGCGCTTCTCGAGTACGAGGGGTACGGCAACGGTTCCTACTACCTGGCGAGCGCGGCCGGCCACGTGGCGGCGACCCCCGGTGGCCACAATCCGTTCGTCGGAATTGCTGGCGAGTACCTCTTCTACGGGGGATTGATGGAGAAGCTCGGCATCGAGGTCGAGTACGAGCGCATCGGTCAGTACAAGAGCGCAGTCGAATCCTATGCCCACTCCAAGGCGACCGATCCGAATCGCGAGATGATGCGGTCGATGTTGGGTTCGGTGGAGAAGACCTTCGTGGGTGCGATCGCCGATTCTCGCGGCATGACGGCCGACGAGGTGCGGGAGATCATCGATGGGGCGCCGACATCGCCTACCGAAATGCTGGATGCCGGCTTGATCGATCAGATCGCGTTCTACGACGAACTCATGGAGTCGTTGGGAGACCCGACGACGGTCGACTCGGCCACCTACGACGGCGTGTCGCCCGAGACGGTGGGCTTCGAGCCCGTCAGCACCCTGGCCCTGATCTACGGGAGTGGCCCGGTAGTGACTGGTTCCGGAGACCGCACGGCCAGCGGCGGGCGCGTCATGGCGTCCGAGACCGTGGCCGCCAGCATTCGTGAAGCGGTGGAGAACGAGGACGTGTCGGCGATCATCTTCCGCGTCAATAGCCCGGGCGGCTCTCCGTTGGCGTCGGACCTGATCCTCCGGGAACTCGAACGCGCGCAGGAGGAGGGCAAACCCGTCGTCGTCTCGATGTCGGACTATGCCGCGTCGGGCGGCTACTACGTCGCAGCCGGCGCCGATTCGATCGTTAGTTATGCAGCGACGCTGACCGGGTCGATCGGTGTCTTCACGATCCGACCGTCATTCGGAGGCTTGTACGAAAAGCTCGGCATCGGCTTCGAGTCCGTCACGCACGGCGCGAACGCCGACCTGCTGCTGGTCTCCGACGCGCTGACGCCCGAGGCGCGGGGCGTCTTGAAGCGCGATGTGGAGTCCATCTATTCGCTCTTTCTGGACCGGGTCGTCGACGGCCGCGGGATGTCACGAGACGCCGTACATGCCATCGCCCAGGGCCGCGTCTGGACGGGGGAACAGGCCGTCGAGATCGGCCTCGTGGACCGGATCGGGGGCCTGCGCGTGGCGGTCGAAGAAGCGATGGAACTCGCGGACCTGGACCCCGGCGCCGACGTCGGGATCATCGAATACCCGCGACCCAAGCCGTTGGGCCAGCAGCTCGCGGAGCTGTTGGGCGTGCGGGCGACTGCTTCCTTGGCCGAACTCCCGCTACCCCCGGCGCTCCGTCAGATGCTCGTGACCTTCGAGGCGTTGCCAGCGGGCAAGCCGATGCTCGTCATGCCCGGCCACATCACAATCCACTGACGCACGAGCGGAGGTCTTCATGAAGATCGAACGAAAGTTCTCGGTCCCGACCGATCTCGAGCACGTCCACGCGCGGCTCGCCGACGAGACGACGTTGACCGGGCTCTTTCCCGAAGCGAAGACCGAGATCATCGGTCGCGAGCCGGGCCGGATCACGGTCAACTCGCGCTACAAGGCGCTGGGGCGGGAAGGCGAAGCGCAATTCCATTTTTCATGGGATGACGCCGGCGATCTCAGCTTCGAGAAGGTGTGCGACGGGAACGTCTGGAAGCAACTTCGCGGGAACATCATCGCAACCGGCGATGCGGCCGGTACCCGCGTCCGAATCGCGATGGAGGGCAAGACGAAAACGTTCGTCCCCGAACTCACCATCAAGCTGCCCATGGAGATGCAGATCGATGAGATGGTGGGTGCGCTGAAGAGGCGTCTCTCCGACGGGTGAGCCCGCTAGACTCGTAGGCATGGCCAGCATCGAAGCGCGCGACGGCATCCGCCTCTACGTAGAAGTCCACGGTGAGGGCGAGCCGCTCATCCTCTCTCCCGGTTACTGTCAGACGCACGAGAACTTTCGCCCCCAGGTCGAGCCCTTGGTGGCCGCCGGTTTCCGGGTCGTCTTGTGGGACTACCGCGGCCACGGCCTGAGCGAGGCGCCCGACGATCTCGACGCCTACAGCATCGATCACGTCGTCGACGACCTGGGTCGTGTTCTCGACTGGGCGGCACCGGGCCAGCCTGCGATCGTGGGCGGTCTCTCGTTTGGCGGTCTGGCCTCCCAGCATTTCGCACTGCGATCGCCCGAGCGGGTGAACGCCCTGCTGTTGATCGCGAGTGGGCCTGGCTTCAAGAACCCCGAGGCGCAGAAGAGCTGGGAAGCCCAGGTCGGACGCATCGCCGACCGACTCGAAGCGGTGGGCTTCGAGGGGTATACGGACGGCCGCGCAGCCCCCAACGCTATCGGCTTGCACCCCGAGTATGAAACCGCGCAGGCCGCCGGCCGAGCCATCGAAGCCCAGGATGCGGCAGGTGTGGCGCGCTTCGGCCGACGCGTGGCCGGCCCCGCCCCGGCCACCATGGACCGGCTCGGCGAGTTGCAGATGCCGGCACTGGTCCTCGTAGGCGCGCTCGACACGGGCTACGCGCGAGCGGCCCAGGTCATGACGGCGAAGTTGCCGAACGCACAATCGGTCGAGATCCCGGACGCCGGCCATTGCGTCAATATCGACCAGACCGTGGCCTTCAACGAGGCTGTGCTCGCGTTCCTGGCCAACCGCTGAGAATCCGCGCAACCTCCAGGCAGCGGGTGGGTTGAACACCCAGGACCACACCGGAGGCGATGACCGCGTGGACGACGACGTCCAGCTCATGCAGGCGTTCCAGAACGGGGATGAGCAGGCGTTCGAGGCCTTGTTCGACCGCTGGGCCACGCGGCTGCTGCGCTTCCTGGTGCGGATGGTGAAGGACACTGCCGTGGCAGAGGAACTCGTTCAGGAGACGTTCTTGCGCGTACACCGCGCGCGCGAGCGCTATTCGCCGGAGGCCCGGTTCTCGACCTGGCTGTTCACGATCGCCGGGAACGCGGCGCGCAACGAGCTTCGACGGCCGTTTCGACGTCATGCGCACGATCGCCCCGACGACGGTGCGGCCAACGACGAGGGTCCCACCCTCCAGCTGGTATCCGATGCGCCGGCGACTGACGACGTTGCCCATGCGCGTCGTGTCGGCGACGCCGTGGACGCCGCATTCGCCCGAATTCCAGAGCGACAACGGGCCGCGTTGTGGTTGTCCGCGGTGGAGGGCCAGTCGTACGCCGAGATTGCCCGCGCGTTGGACACCAGCGAGAAGAGCGTGAAGGCCCTGGTGCACCGCGCTCGCGTCTCGCTTAGCAAGTTCGTGACCCCCGAAGGCGAGCCGGTATCCCCGGCGGCGACCGCCGAAAGAGGAGGCTCCGCGTGACCTCGCAGCAGGAAGAGAGGCTTTCGGCTCACCTCGACGGCGCATTGTCGCTGGAGGAGGAAGCCGCGCTGAGCGCCGAACTCGCCGCGTCGCCGCAGTTGCGAGCGCGACTCGCCGAACTCGCGGCTGTGGACGAGGCCGTGCGCGCAATGGGCGGCCCGGTCGCTGGCGAAGACCTGAAGCAGCGACTGCGCGCGCGACTCACAGAAGGGGATGGGCCGGCCGTACCGCGGTCGCCAGCGGGCCGCGGCCCTGCGCGCCGCCGGTTCGGCCGCTTGGCCGCCAGTGCCGCGCTCGCCGCCAGCGCACTCCTGGTCGTGTGGCTCGCGGTCGGACCCGAGTCGCCCGAGAGCGACGGATCGGAACTTGTCCAGATCCCACTTACCGAGACGATTCCCGAGGACTTTCTCGTCGCCTCAGACGAAGCCGACCGCGAGGTGATCGAGGTGCTCGACCTGTTGGCCGTCCTCGACGAACTCGAGGAGGGGAGCAGTTGACCCTACGCCTGCGTTGGGGGTCGGGCCTGCTGGTCGGTCTGTCGATCTTGTTCTTCGTCGCGCCGATGGCGGGCGAGGACCGTGGTCGCACGCGGGAAGACATGCCCGCATCGATGAGCGCGTGGATCGAGACGCTAGACGCCCCGATGCAGCGCGGCGCGGAGGCGCGGTTGCGTCAGATGACGCCGGCCAACCGCCAGCGCTTCTTCGCACGCTGGGAATCGCTCTCGCAAGACGATCGGGTGGCGCTCCAGGCGCGGCTCGAAAAGCGTGCCGCCGGCCGGGCGTCACGCGGGTCGGATCGGTGGCGCGCGAACCGTCTCCACACTGGATCGGCCGATGAGCGCCGGGCCGAGCGCGACGGCTACCGGCAGCGCGCGGCGCGTTGGCAAGCGATGGACAGCGCAGACCGCAAGCGGATGCGACACCGCCTGCATCGCTTTCAGCGGCTGTCGCCTGCCAGACAGAAGGCCATGATCGACCGCGCGATGCCAGACGCGACTGCCGATGAGCGCGCTGAGGCCCTCGAACGGATGCGTCTTGCCAGCGAACGCCTGCAGGGCTCCGAGGGCCGTTAGCGCCGTTAGGGTCGCGACGCCGCTCGGCCGCTTGCCTACGCTCCTTTCTTCGGCGTGCCGCGGAGGAACGACATGGGCAAAGTGTATGACGCGATCGATGAGCGCTGGCGAGAGTGGATCGCGCAGCAGCACATGTTCTTCGTATCGACGGCGCCGGCACAGGGTGGCCACGTCAACTGCTCTCCGAAGGGCATGGACACGTTCCGCGTTCTCGGCCCCCGCGAGGTCGCCTACCTCGACTTCGTTGGCAGCGGTGCCGAAACCGTGGCGCACCTGCGCGAGAACGGCCGCATCACCCTGATGTTCTGTGCCTTCGACGGGCCGCCCAAGATTTTTCGCATCCATGGACGCGGCGAAGCCGTCGAACCGGGTGATCCGTCCTTCGCGGCGCTGGCCAGGGAGTTCCCGCAGCCCGAGCGCGCCCGCTCGATCATTCGGGTCGAAGCCCTGCGGATCTCCGATTCGTGCGGTTATGGCGTGCCGTTGATGACCTACACGGGGGAGCGAACGCAGATGGACGGGTGGGCAGAGCGACAAGGGCCCGAGGGACTCCGGAAGTACCAACTCGAGAACAACCTCGAGAGCCTGGACGGTCTGCCTGCCTTGCACGCGAAGACGATTCGTTAGGCGATGGAGACGATTCCGGTCGCCGAGGTGCTGGCGCAGGACCTCTGTTCCGTGTTCCTGGGTTGGCGTCTACGAGAAGATCGCGATGCGCTCGTTTCCCTGGAGGAAGGCGCACTGCGAATCGACCTGGACACGGGCGAGTGCTGGTGCGACGGAGAGCCGCTCCCTGCGCTCTTCATCGCGGGGGAGTTGCGAAGCCAGCTCTCGAAGGTGGCGGAGCGCGAGAAGCTCGCGCTTCGCCGGGCAACCCTTGAGGCCGCGTTCTCGATTCGTTCGACCTGGGCGCGCGGTGAGGCAGCGACCGCGCTGGATCTCGCCTGCCGCGTATCGCTCGAATTCAGTGACGGTTCGGAGTCGACGGCCGAATCCAATAACGCGCAGGCGCGTTAGTCGGCCAGAGGCGTCACGCCACAGGCCGGGGGTTCTTCTCGATCCACGCGCGCAACGCTCGGGTGCCGCCCTTGAAGTGGAACGCTTCGAGGCCCGCGGCGCGCATCATCTCCGCGAGATGTGCGCTCTTCAAGCCGAACTCGCAGAAGACGACGTAAGCCCGGTCCTTGCCGAACGACGGATACGCTTGAAGCGCCTCGTTCCAATCGAGATGAACCGCGCCGTCCGGGTGCCAACCGGCGTGGTCGGTACGCGTGCGGACGTCGAGCACGAGGGCGCCGTCCGGAACCTCGTGGATTTCGATCTCAGGGAGCCCCATATCGTCCGGGTCGATCCGGCGCAGATTCAGGACCTCCCGCCTTGCGATCGCGTCGGCCAGGAGTGCGGGATCGAGGCGCGTTTCTTCGGCTTCGACGGCCGAGATCGCGGTACGTGTCGCCGGGTTTCTCGTCGTCAGTGCACAGTATTCGTCGACCACGGCCGAGAGGGGCCCCGTGCCGATCCGGTTGGCCGTCTGCACGATCTCGTCCTTGTTCATGCCGACGAGGGGACGCAAGATGGGCAGGTCGGTCGCGGCACTGATCGTGCGCAGGTTCACCAGCGTCTGCGAAGAGACCTGGCCCACGGCCTCGCCCGTGATGATGGCATCGGCCTGACGTTCGATGGCGACCGCTTCCGCCGCGCGCAGCATCAACCGCTTCAGCAAGACCTGCCACAGACGTGGGTCGGTGTTGCGCTGCAAGTCGAGCGTGACCTCGGCGAAGTCGATCGCATGGAGATGCGGCCGGCTACCGCCGCACCAGCGACGGGCGAGTTCGTGCATCACCCGGACCGTCCCCGCCTGGTGGGTGCGGCCGCCGAGGTTGCAGAAGACGTAGTCCTGGGTGACGCCGCGCCGGTGGAGCTGCCACGCAGCCACCGCCGAGTCGAAGCCGCCGGAGACGAGGGTGACGGCACCGCCGCCGGTGCCGATCGGGAGTCCGCCGCTCGCGGGCGTGTTGTCCCAGAAGAGGTGGGCGTTTCCCTCGTACAGCTCGACGTGCGCGGTGACCTCGGGGTTCCCGAGATCCACTTTCGAGGCGTGGCGAAGGAGGATCTCGCCGAGTGCAAACTCGATGTCGCGCGACCGGATGCCGACGGGGTGGTGGTTCCCGACCCGGCGCGCACGCACCGCGAATCGCTTCCCGGCGACGGCATCGCGGAAGACCCGTTCGCCGGTCTCCACGATGTCTTCGAGACGCTCGGCCGCAATGGTCTCGGTCAACGCGAGGCTCTGGAGACCAAAGACGCAACGCAGTGCCTCGACGGCCGCAGGGCCATCCGAGGTGGCGACCAGCACCCGCTCGTAGTGACGCTCGACGCGGGCCCGGATGCCCGCGGCCGAGAGCGTCTCCTTCACGTTGCGAACGAGCCGCGCCACGAAGTGCCGACGGGTGGTCTTGGCCTTGGTCGTGACCTCGCCCGAGAGGCGGAGGAGGATCCAGCGTTCTTCGGGGGTGTCGTTCACCCGCGCAGGGTGGCAACCCGGTGGGCCTTCTTCAATGCGAGCGCTCTGCCGAGGGGCCGTCGAAGCCCACGGCCATGCCATCCTTCCGGCGGTCCGAGGCGCCGGCGAGCACGCCATTCGGAAGCCGCTCAATGGCCTGCCCGCCGCCGAAGATCCCGGCCATCCGGTCTGGCGGAGCCACCACGTCATGGCCGCGAAGCGCCAGGGCATCGCCGAGGTTCCCGCCTTCCGGAGGCACCGCATCCGGTGTTTCGACGATCACGCGGCGCCTGCCCTCGTAACGGAAGCGTGGCGCATCGATGGCTTCCTGGGCGTTCATTCCATGGTCCACCACGTTGGAGACGAAGGAGAGGTGGGCCTGTGCCTGGATGTGGCCGCCCATGATGCCGAACGCCATCCGGGGGGCACCGTCCTGGAGCAGCATTGCGGGAATGATCGTGTGAAAGGGCCGCTTGCCGGGGGCCAACGCGTTGGGATGTGCCGGGTCGCTGGAGAAGCCGAAGCCGCGGTTCTGCAGGACCACGCCGGTGTCGCCGCAGCTGATCCCGCTCCCGAACGGCCCGAACAGACTCTGGATGAACGAGACCAGGTTGCCCTCTGCGTCGGCAGCGCAGCAGTAGATGGTGTCCGACCCGAGGCCGGGATCTGCGCCAGGCATGGCGGCGGAACCCACCAGCGCGCTGCGCTTGCGTGCGTAGTCCTTCGAGAGGAGCCGCTCCGTCGGAACCTCCGAGAACGCTGGATCGGCGATGTACGCAGCGCGGTCCGCGAACGCCAGCTTCATCGCTTCGATGCGTCGGTGCCATTCGAGTGCGCTGCCGGCCGGGGCCTCGGCCGGATCAAAGGCCTCGAGCACGTTCAAGCCGATCAAGGCCGCGAGGCCTTGTCCATTCGGTGGCAGTTCGGCGACCGTGGCTCCGCGGTAGTCGGTCGTGATGGGATCGACCCAGGTCGACGTGTGCCCAGCGAGATCGGCCCGACCGAAGCCACCGCCGAGTTCGTTCGAGGTCGCGACGATCGCGTCTGCGACCGCACCTTCGTAGAACGCGGCGGCTCCGCCTTCGGCGATTGCGCGCAGCGTCCGGCCCAGCGCCGGCGCCTGAAACCACTCCCCTGCGGCGGGCGTTGTCCCACCCGGCGCCCAATCGCGGCGCGCCGCGTCGTTGACGAGGCGCCCGATCGCGACGGCACCGCGCCAGTAGTGGGCCACGATCTCGGCGACGGCAAAGCCCTCCTCCGAGGCCCGGATCGCGGGTGCCAGAACCTCTGCGAACGGGCGCCGACCCAGACGTTCGTGGAGGGTCGCCCAAGCGTGAACGGTCCCTGGGACCGTTGCCGACCAGATGCCGGTCTCGGGAATCGTCTCGTGACCGGCCGCGGTCAGCGCCTCGATCGAGTGCCCCGATGGCGCCCGGCCGCTGCCATTGAGCCCCACGAGCCGCCCCTCCTGGGCCGACCAGGCCAGGACGAAGGCATCGCCCCCGATCCCGGTCATGAAGGGTTCGACGACGCACAGGGTGGCCGCAGTCGCGATCGCTGCGTCGAAGGCGTTGCCGCCAGCCGCGAGGAGTTCGCGCCCGGCCTCGGCGGCGACCGGCACGCTCGCGCAGACCATGCCGCCCCGGGCGAGGGTGCACGAGCGCTCGCTTCGGAACGGGTCATCTCTCCGGTCGCGGCGCGTGGCGAGCATCCAGAAAGGATAGGCGAGAGCTTGCCGCTCGGTTGCCTTCGGCCTGCTTGCAGTCGGCTCCGCGGCTTCAGACATCGACGGCAACGACCGACACAGCAAAGGTCATGTCGATCGCAACCGAACGGATCACGCGCGGCGTCCCGTCGCGGTTACGCCTGCACGCGCTGGCGCTGGCCAAGCCCACCGAAGGCGGCCTCTTGTTCCAGCGGGAAGACGGGGCCTTCGTCCTGCCGTGGCAGCGCATCGAGCGTGCGTTTGCGGCCACCATCGGAACCGGAAGCGACGCCCGGGTGGGCTTCCGGCTCGCATTGCGCCGAGGTGGAGACGACTGTCAGATCGTTCAACTCGATCTGGAGCAGCCGGCCGACGCGGGCCAGTATGCGCGCGCCATGATGCTAGGTCTCGGTCCCGACAGCTGCGACGCGAGCCTCAAGACGCTGGCGGCGGAAGGCATCGCGCCCCGCACGTTCGTCGAGGCCGAGGTCTTTGACGACGCCGTGCTCGAGTCGATGCGTTGGGCGGCCAGCGAAGCCGGCGCCGGGGCCTGAGGCGGCCCCTCGCGAGCCGCGCCGTCCGCTACGGTGTCGGCCATGGGCGGACGTATCCAGGTCGAGAAGGAAGGGGCGCTGGGTTGGATCGTATTCGATCAACCCGAGCGACGGAACGCGGTCTCCGAGGCCATGTGGCAGGCGATTCCGGCCGCGGCACAGGATCTCGATCGCGATCCCGACATCCGTGTCGTACTGCTCCGCGGCGCGGGAGAGGTTGCCTTCGTGGCCGGCGCCGACATCTCCGAATTCGAGAAGCGTCGGACCGGCGATGGGGCCGCCGCCTACGAGACGACCACGGGCAAGGCATTCGCCGCCATCGGCGCGATCCGAAAACCCGTGATCGCGATGATCCACGGCTTCTGTGTGGGCGGTGGCATGGCCACCGCGCTCGGGGCGGACCTCCGGTACTCGGCCGACGATGGCCAGTTCGCCATTCCCGCAGTACGTCTCGGCCTCGGCTACCACGCCGGCGGGATCGAGGCGCTGCAGGCCCTGGTCGGTCCGTCCGTCGCGAAGGAGATCTTCTTCACCGCTCGCCGCTTCGGCGCGGACGAAGCCTTCCGGATGGGCCTGTTGAACGGCGTCTTTCCAAAAGCCGATCTCGAAACTGAGGTCCGGCGGATTGCGGCACAGATTGCCGAGAACGCACCGCTCACGATCCGGAGTGTGAAAGGCATCGTGCGAGAACTGGCTCGTGAGCCGGCTGCGCGCGACCACGACGAGATGCGAGACTCCATCCAGCGCTGTTTCGACAGTGATGACTACAAGGAAGGGGTGCGCGCATTCATGGAGAAACGCGCGCCAAGGTTCCAGGGCCGGTAGTCCTCGACGAGCAGAATTGGCCAAGACTGAGGGAATAACACCACGTTATTGGGGTGACTGAGGTTCAAGGTCGCTAAATCCCTCGGCTTTTCTCTTGCACGCTTAGAAGCGAGTAGGGACAATGTCGCCGGATCGGGGACCCTGCCGTGCCATTCCTGCACGCAGAACCGGGAGATCAACCCATCATGCGGCTCCACTCAGTTTCCAAGCTTGCCTTTGCTCTGATGTTCGTCTTGGCCTTCGGCGTTTCTTGCGCCGGTTGCCAGGAGGATCCGCCGCCGCCGGCGCCGGATACGACGCAGACCGACAACGGCGGCTTCAAAGACGACGGCGTCGAAGATCGCGGCGCGCCCGAAGTGTCGGTGCCCGAACTTTCGTCCGTCTATTTCGAGTACGACCAGGCGACCATCACGGCCGACCAGAAGGCCACGCTCCGCTCCAACGCCGAGGCGATTCGCAGCGGCTCGTGGAGCACCGTGGTCGTCGAGGGGCACTGCGACGAGCGCGGTAGCGAGGAGTACAACCTCGGCCTCGGCGAGCGCCGCGCCAGCGCGGTCAAGCAGTACCTGATCGACAGCGGTATCTCATCCTCGCGGATCGACACCGTATCCTTCGGCGAAGCCCGACCGGCCGCACGCGGCCATGACGAAACGGCGTGGAGCAAGAACCGCCGCGCCGAGTTCCGGGTCGTCCGCTAGGACGCGCCGACGGTGCCGCCAGGCGGCGCCAATCGCTTTCGAAGGGCGCTGGGCCATGGCCCGGCGCCCTTCTGCGTTTGGCCGGCTACACTGCCTGCCCATCCAGAAGGAGCTCCCCCATGCCCGCACACGGCGGACAACTCGCGGCACGCGCACTCAAGGAAGCCGGCGTCGAAGTCATCTTCACCCTGTCCGGCGGCCACATCATGCCGCTGTATGACGGCTGCATCGACGAAGGCATCAAGATCGTCGATGTCCGTCACGAACAAGCCGCCGTCCACGCGGCCGACAGTTGGGCCCGCTGCAACCCGGGTTCCATCGGCGTCGCTGCGATTACGGCCGGCCCGGGTGTGACCGACGGCGTCACGGGCATCGCGAACGCCTGGCGCGCGAACTCGCCCATCCTGGTCTTCGGTGGCCAGGGCCCATTCGAGAACCTGCGACGCGGTTCGCTCCAGGAAATGGACCACCTCGGTGTGGTCCGCCCGATCACGAAGTACTGCGACGCGATCTACCAGACCAAGCGCATTCCCGAGTATGTGGAACTCGCCGTGCGTCACGCGATTTCGGGCATCCCCGGCCCCGCCTACCTCGAGATTCCCATGGACGTCTTCATGGGGCAGGCCGAGTGGGAAGAGTCGCCGGTTCCGAAGATCCGCACGGTGGCCCCGCGCATCTCGCCCGACCGCGCCGAAGTGCGCAACGCGATCGAGATCCTCCAGACGGCCGAGCGCCCGATGATGATGGCCGGCACCTCGGTCAAGTGGTCGTACGCAAGCGAGGAGATGAACAAGTTCATCTCCGAAACCCACCTGCCCACCTACTGCAACGGCATGGGCCGCGGCTCGGTGCCGTGGGATTCGCCCGAGTTCCTGAACCGCTCGCGCCGTGATGCCATGAAGCAGGTCGACGTGATCCTGCTGGCGGGAACGCTGCTCGACTTCCGCCTTCGCTTCGGTGCCTCGATCCCGGCCGACGCGAAGATCATCCAGCTCGACATGGACAACACGTTGATCGGCCAGAACCGGCAGACCGACGTGCCGATCGTGGGCAATCTCGCTTGCTCGTTCGAAATGCTCCAGGAGGAGATGAAGAACCAGGGAGTGACCCTCGACTTCTCGAGCTGGCGCGACCAGCTGCGTGAGATCGAGAACGCCGAAGAGGCGAAGGTCGAAGCGAGCCTGAACAGCGACGAAGTCCCGATCGACCCGCAGCGGATGTGTCGTGAGGTCCGGGACTGGCTCGAGACCCAGAACGAGCCCATCGTGATCGGCGACGGCGGCGACATCGTTGCCACTGCGGCCAAGATCCTTCCCGTGCGCGGTGAAGGGGCCTGGATGGACCCGGGTCCGCTCGGAACGCTCGGTGTCGGCATGCCGTTCGCGCTCGCAGCCAAGCTCGCGCACCCGGATCGCTCAGTCGTCATCATGTACGGCGACGGCTCATTCGGCTTCAACGGAATGGAGTTCGACACTGCGGTGCGCTTCAACCTGCCCATCATCGGCATCGTCGGGAACGACGGAGCTTGGGGGCAGATGATGCGTCCGCAGCTCGGTATCTACGGCAAGGATCGCCTCGCCGCTGTGCTTCTGAACCGCACGCGTTATGACAAGGTCGTCGAAGCCCTTGGCGGGCACGGCGAGCACGTGACCGAGCCCGATCAGCTCCGCCCGGCGCTGGAACGCGCCGTCGAGAGTGGACTGCCGTCGCTCATCAACGTCGAGATCCGCCAGGACCGCGAGTACTCGGGCGGGATCTACGTCTAGGGTGGAACGCAGACGCGAATGTCTGGGCCCACCATGCTCGAGCGTCGCGATGGGGAGCCGGGCGACTTCCGAATCCTCCCCGGCGTGCTGTCGGGTCTGGCTGACCGGCTGGGTCCGCTGGCCGTAGTCGACCTCGAGACGACCGGGCTTTCGCCGAGCGACGGCGCAGAGATCCTTGAGTTCGGCATCCTGCTCGTGGACCCGGGCACGGAGCGGATGACGACGCTGTCGAGCCTGGTCTGTCCATCGGGCCCGATCCCGCGCGCGGTCAAGCGGCTCACGGGGATCGAAGATCGTGAGGCCTGGGCCGCGCCTGCGCTCGATGAACTCCTCGAGGAAGTGCGCACAGCGCTCACCGGCCGCGTGATCGTCGCGCACAATGCTTCGTTCGAGCGAACCTTCCTGGCGGCGTACGTCGACGAAACCTTGGAGAAGGCCACCTACCTCGACACCCTCGACTTGCTCGCGCTGACGCACCCGGATGCGCCCGACCTGCGACTCGAGTCCTTCACCCGGGCAATGCTCGACAGCGAAGAGCACCACCGCGGTCTGGAGGATGCCCTCGATACCGCGCGCGTCATGGCCATCGCGGGTGCCGGCGCCCAGGACGGCGAAGCTCGTTATGTGACGGCCGGTCGCGCCCTGGAGGACTTCTCGCCGGATCACCCCTGGCTCGGCCTGCTCGCCTGTGGCAAGCGGCGCGGCGTCCCGCCCCCGGCGGAGGCCTGGGCCCCGATCGGTGTCACCGAAGAGACGCCGGTTCCCTTCCACGAGGACGCGATCGCAGCGGCACTCGAAGATGAAGCCCGCGGACAGCGTCATTTCCCCGGCTATCGGGTGCGGAACGAACAAGTCGAACTTGCGCGGCACTTCGCGCGCAACCTCGACCGGGAAGAAGTCCTGCTCGCAGAAGGCGGAACCGGCGTGGGGAAGTCGCTCGCGTATCTGGCGGCTGCGATTCCCTTCGTGATGGAGGCCGAGGCCGCGGGCGAAGTCATCCCCGTCGTAATCTCGACGCGAACCAAACTCCTGCAAGACCAATTGATGGACAAGGACATCGCGGCCGCTGCTCGGTTCCTCGGGTACCCGGAGCTGCGAGCAGTGTCCATCAAGGGACGCGCCAACTACGCATGCGCGCGACGGCTGCGCACGGCCCTGGCGGACGGGCACGACCCGAGCATGTTCCCGGAGGATCAGCTCGCCTACTCCGTGCTCGACGCGTGTGCACACACTCGCCCCCACGGCGAGGTGGGAAGCGTTCCGGGCGCACTCTTGCGTCGCTATCCGCCGCTCCGCGGTCTGTTGCGTCGCGCTGTTGCGTCGCGTTCGGAGCACTGTTCCCGGGAAGAGTGTGCGAAGGAACGCGCCTGTCCGCTCGGCCGCCGTCGCGCTGCGCTCGCAAGCGCACACTTGATCGTGGCCAATCACGATCTCCTGTTGCGCTGGCCGCCCGACTATCCGAGTTTCGAGCACGCGATCGTGGACGAGGCCCATGAACTCGCCGACGTCGCTGACGAGGTCTATGCGATTTCGGTCAGACCCGATGATGTCCTCGATCGTTTCGACGAGATCTTCGGCCGTCCGGCCGCACCCGGTCGAAAGCGAGGAGACTCGCTCCTTCCCGCGGCACAGCGTCGGGAACTGGAGAAGGACTCCCGTGCATGGCGCCGGGAGTTGTTGCTCGATCTGACGGCAGTTGGCCGGGCATTGGCCGATGCCGCCGGCGAGTTCGGCGAAGTCCATATTGCGGACCCGTCAGATCGGGGGCTCGCGCCCGCAGCGCGCGCGGCCGAGATGGTCGCCGAGCGGCTGGACCACATCGCGGGCCAGATACCCGGTGGCGATGAAGGCGAACCCGCACTGAACCGTGCAACCTCGGAGCTGCGCGACGCTGCGGAAGGCCTGCGCCTTGCGTTCGCCGAAGACGAGCCGGACGCCGTGGCATCGTTCGAGAACATCACCGCGCCGTTTGATCGCTGGCGTCTCGTGGTTCGCCAGGTCTCCCCGGCGGATCCGTTCCACGCTGGATTCATGGAGGGGATGCGTTCTTTCGCCGGCGTCTCCGCCAGCTTGTTCGTGGGAGGCGACTCCTTTGCCGCGTTCGGTGACCT
Organism: Deltaproteobacteria bacterium; assembly: GCA_029261815.1. Classification (GTDB taxonomy): domain Bacteria; phylum Myxococcota_A; class UBA9160; order UBA9160; family UBA6930; genus JAJDAP01. The sequence continues at coordinate 81,537 of JAJDAQ010000061.1, read as the reverse complement.
GGGACTCGAGGACCGCGCCGGCGAGCGACTGCAGACGCTGATCGTCCCGAGCCCGTTCGACTACCCGAACCACATGCGCGTCATCGCGATGCGCGGCGGTCAGGATCTCGTCGCCGAGACCTCCTACGTTCTCGAGAAGATGGCGAACGCGCTCGGGGGACGGACGCTCGGTCTCTTTACGAGTCTGCGTCGCATGAACGAAGTCGCCGACGACCTCGATGCGAAGCTTCGTGTAGAAGGGATCGACGTCATCACGCCTCGACGTGCGAGCGACGATCCTTCGGCGCTCGTGACTCGCTTCGTGAACGGTTCCGGAGTTTTGTTAGGCGCGCGGCGATTCTGGCAGGGGATCGATATCCCGGGCGATGCCCTTCAGGCGGTCGTGATCGAGAAGCTCCCGTTCGAAGTGCCGACGGAGTTGCGCCGTCGTCGCGAGCAGCGCTTGAAGGAGCGCGGGATCGACGCCTTCAACCGCTACGGCCTGGGCAAGATGTTGCTCAATCTCAAGCAGATGTCGGGACGCTTGATCCGAACGGAGGAGGACCGCGGCGTCGTGATCCTCGTCGAGGGTCGGCCGGACCGTCGCTATTTCCGACGGCTGGCGGATGCGCTGCCGGCAGGTTGCGAAGTCCACGTGACGCGCTCGGCAGATCTCCTGGACAAGCTGCGCGAAGTCGGGATCGAGCCGCTCGAGCCCCCGAACGGAGAGGATGCATGACCGACTTCAGCGACCGCGTTGCCGTCGTGACCGGCGCTGGCAGTGGGATCGGTCGGGCGATCGCGCTGGAGCTGTCGGCGCGCGGCGCAGTCGTGGCCTTGATGGGTCGCACGCGCGCGACGTTGGAAGCCGTAGCGGCCGAAGCACCGGGCGAGACGCACGTGGTCCCGGTCGATGTCGCAGATCGCGCCGCGGTGGATCAAGGGTTCGCCGAGGTCGCCCGCGCCAAGGGTCCCCTGCACGCGGTCGTCGCCAATGCCGGCGTCGGCGGCCCCAACGACCTTGGCGACGGGGACGATCGCTGGGACGAGATCGTCCGAACGAACCTCGATGGCAGTTACTTTTGCTTTCGCGCGTTCGAACGGCACGCGGCGGCGGACGGTGGCTTCAAGCACGCGATCGCCATTTCCTCATGTGTCGCCCGGTTCGGCGTGCCTGGGATCTCGGCCTACAGCGCGGCGAAGGCCGGACAGCTCGGCCTCGTCCGGTCGCTTGCCGCCGAATGGGCGGCGCGCGGCATCCTGGTGAACGCGATCTGCCCGGGCTGGGTGGAGACCGACATGGCGGTTGCGCGGATGACCGAACTCGGCGCTGACGAGGGTCTTGGGTACGAGGACGCCCGGGCGGCACAGCTTGCGGCCGTGCCGTTGCAACGGATCAGTGCGCCAGAGGAAATCGCCGGCCTCGTGACCTTCCTGCTCTCGCCAGCCGGCGTGGCCTTCACGGGCCAGGCCCTCGACCCGAACAACGGCGCCTGGATGGGCTAGTGCCCGGCCACGCGCGGCTGGGCCGTCGGCGTGTCAAAGTCCTGTGTCAATCCCAGGAAATCCTTGCCACTCCCACCGGTTGGGGGGATGCTTGCCCGCGGGTGAGGGGCGCGGCACGCGCCTTGTTCGAGCCAGGCAACGCGGGTTGACAGACGCGGCGCTTGGGCGATCCTGAACCCGATCGCGGAAATGACTCGGAGTCACATCCGGTCACTGTCCGCAGATCGGGGGAATTGGGGTCCAGGCAACCCGGAATGGCCGGGCTCCACCCGTTCGGTTGAAAAGCGGAGGGGGTGAAACCCCGCAAAGCCCATGCACGAGGAAGCATCTGGCCCCGGTGGAACCGGGAGGCGGGTGGTCTTCGCGTGTCGGCGAGGAGGATCCACGTTGAGTGCATTCACGGGCGATGACTGGGCCCTGATCTTGGGTGGCTCGAGCGGCTTCGGCCTCGCGAGCGCCCACAAGCTGGCCGCGCACGGCATGAACCTGTTCATCGTCCACCGTGACCGGCGTGGCGCCATGAAGCGGATCGAGCCCGAGTTCGAGAAGCTGAAGGGTTCCGGCGTGAAGGTGCTGACGCGTAACGCCGACGCACTTGCCGACGACAAGCGCGCCGAGCTGTTGACCGAACTGCAGTCCGAAATGGGCGAGTCCGGCCGCGTGAAGTGCCTGCTTCATTCGATTGCGTTCGGGAACCTCAAGCTGATCGTTCCCGAGAAGCGCCGCGAACGTACAGCGACGAAGCAACTCGCAGCCAAGCTGGGCATCGATGAAAGCAAGCTGGTGGAAGCGGCCGATGCGCTCCTCGAGGAGGGCCTCGACGAGGTCGCCGAGATTTCGTCGCAACCCGAGTATCCGGCGTATTCCTACCTGGACGCTGGTGACGTCGCACGCACCATCCACACGATGGGCACGAGCTTGCTGGACTGGGTCCAGGACATCCACGGCAAGGGATTGTTCGCGGCCGATGCACGGACCTTCGGCCTGACCAGCGAGGGCAACGTCCTGGCGTGGAAGGGTTATGCGGCGGTTTCGGCGGCGAAGGTGGCGCTGGAAGCCGTGGCGCGTTCAATCGCGGCCGAGTTTGCGCCGTACGGCGTGCGCTGCAATGTGCTCCAGCCCGGTGTGACCGAGACCCAGGCATTGGCAGCCATCCCGGGAGCAAACCATCTCAAGGCGCATGCGCGCCTGCGCAACCCCTACGGTCGGCTGACCACGCCGCCCGACGTTGCGAATGTTCTCTACCTGATGTGCTTGCCCGAATCGGCGTGGATCAACGGCGAGATCATTCGCATCGACGGTGGCGAGCATATTTCCGGGAGCAGTGCGTGAGTCTTCACCTGCACGCGGTCGGCCACGCGCATCCCGCGACCGAGATCACGAACGCATTTCTCGAGTCGCTCGACATCGGGACCAGCGATTCGTGGATCGTCGATCGCGTCGGGATTCGTACGCGCCGAAGCGTGCTGCCTCTCGACTACATCCGGGACACGCGAAATGTCGATACGCGCGCAGCCCAGGAAGCGGTCGAGACGCCTACGTACAAGCTGGGTGCCGAGGCGGCCAGGCTCGCCATCGAGCGCGCCGGGATCGCGCCCGAGCAGATCGGTCTCGTGATCAGTGGTTCCTCGTCACCGACGATGGCGACACCGGCCGAGGGCTGCTTCGTTGCAGGCGAACTGGGGCTCGACGTTCCCGCCTACGACATCAGCTCGGCATGCTCGACCTTCCTGACGCAGCTCGCGAACTTGGCGATGATGGACCCGGCGCGCACACCCGAGTTCATACTCACCGTGGCGACCGAAGGCCTGACGACGACCGTCGACTACAACGACCGCGGAAGCTGCGTGTTGTTTGGCGACGGCGCCGCCGCCGCGATCGTGTCCACCCGGACACCGGGGCGTGCGCGTTTCCTGGGCTCTTCGGTGGCCAGTGACCCGGCGAGTGCCCACAAGGTGGTGATTCCACGAACCGGCTATTTCGCGCAAGACGGCGCGGCCGTCCAGAAGTTCGCGATCCGAAAGACCCGTCAGGGCTACGAAGAAGTCGCCCAGTTGTCGGCCGACGGCGGTGATGCGCGCGACCTCCACTTCATCGGTCATCAGGCGAACCTCCGCGTGCTCGATCAGGTGTGCAAGCGCTGCGGAATTCCGCCTGAGCGGCACCACGCCAATGTGGATATTCGCGGCAACACCGGCGGCGCGAGCGCCCCGTCTGTCCTGTCGATGCAGTGGGACAAGTTCACGCCCCGAGACGACGTCGCGGTCGTGGTCGTGGGCGGGGGCCTGACATGGGCGCACGGACTCGTGCGCTTCGGAGAAGAACAATGAGCGAGACGCCGGTCGCACTCGTTACCGGCGCCGGGACCGGAATTGGCGCCGCCATCGCAAAGGGCCTCGCGGATGAGGGCTTCCGCATCGGCGTGCATTACCGCTCGAGCGAAGCCGGTGCGCGCGAAGTCGCGGAGAAGCTTCCCGACGCGTTCCTGGTGAAGGGCGACATCGCCCAGACCGACGACATCGACGCGATGATCAAGACGATCAAAGCCGAAGCCGGCAGGCTCGACGTTCTCGTCAACAACGCCGGGTACAACGTCAACGGCTTGACGCCCGCGATGAGCATCAACGACTACGACGCCGTCCGCGCTGTCGAACGCGGTACGTGGTACCTGACGAAGCTCGCGCTGCGTCGGTTCATGCTTCGCCAGAAGTCGGGGCGCATCATCAACATTACGAGCGTCGTCGGGCATACCGGGAACCCCGGGCAGGTCCCGTACACGATGGCGAAGGCTGGACTCGATGCGATGACGCGTTCGTTGTCGCAGGAGATGGCCGGCCGCGCGATCCTGGTGAACTCGGTCGCACCGGGATTCATCGACACCGAGATGACCGAGGAACTCCCCGAGGCAGTGCGTGAGGGCATCCTGTCCCGTATTCCGCTCGGACGAATGGGCGCCGCGGCAGAGATCGCCGACGCTGTGTCCTGGCTTGCGACGCGTGCGAGCTACGTCAATGGAACCGTGATCCACGTCAACGGAGGAATGTATGGCGGATAGCCGCATCCTCACACGCGAAGAGATCCTGCCGCTGATCCCGCAGCAGGACCCGTTTCGCTTTGTTGACGAGATCCTCGAGCTCAGTGACGAGCGCGTCGTCGGGCGGTACACCTGGAATCCGGCGCTCGAATGCTATCGCGGGCACTTCCCCGGGAACCCGGTGACACCCGGCGTCCTGCTGATCGAATGCATGGCACAGTGCGGCGTCGTGCCGCTCGGCATCTTCTTCAGCTACCGCGACCACGCGGACGAGGCGGAGAAGATCACGACCTTCTTCACGGAGGCCGAGATCGAGTTCAACCGCTCCGTCTATCCGGGAGATACGGTCACGGTTGAATCGCAGCGGGTCTTCTACCGGCGACGGAAGCTCAAGATTGCTTCCGAGATGAAGACCGAAGACGGAACGGTCGTCTGCAGCGGAACGCTCGCCGGCATCGGAGTCACGGTATGAGTCGCCGCGTAGTCATCACGGGCCTGGGTGTCATTTCCCCGAACGGGAACGGTCTGGCCGAGTTCGGCCAAGCGTTGCGGAAGGGCAAGAGCGGAATCCGCCACGTCGAAGAGATGGCCGAGCATGGATTCGGATGCACGGTCGCCGGTGTTCCGCAGGGCGTGGATGCACTCGCTGAAGCCGCATTCGACGATGAAGTGCTTCTCGCGATGAACGCGATCCATCGTTATGCGTCGTTGGCGACGCTCGAGGCCTGGCTCGATGCCGGTCTGGAGAAACCCGATGCGGCGGACGACACCGTCCATTGGGAAACCGGCGCGATCATGGGGACCGGAATCGGGGGCATGGATACGATCGCCGAGCGCGTCGTCCCGCTGGTCAACGCCAAGAAGGTGCGTCGTCTCGGATCTACCGCGGTGGAGCAGGTCATGGCCAGTGGCGTTTCGGCGCGATTGTCCGGCCTCTTCGCGCTCGGGAACCAGGTCACGACGAATTCGAGCGCTTGCGCGACCGGAGTCGAAGCCATCGTCGACGGCGCAGCACGGATTCGTGCCGGCAAGGCGGAGCGCATGATCTGCGGCGGCGCCGAGGTCCCCAGTATCTACAACTGGGCAGGATTCGATTCGATGCGCGTGATGTGCCGCAAGTTCAACGAAGAGCCCGAACGCGCATCGCGGCCCATGAGCGCCACGGCTGGAGGTTTCGTCCCGGGAGCCGGCGCCGGCGCGGTCCTGGTCGAGAGCCTCGAGAGTGCACAGGACCGCGGCGCACGGATCTACGCCGAGGTCCTGGGGACCGGCGTGAACTGCGGGGGCCACCGGATGGGCGGCAGCATGACGGCGCCCAATCCCGAAGCGGTTCGTCGCTGCATCGGCCTCGCCATCGAAGAGGCCGGAGTCGACCCCGCAGAGGTGCAGGCCATCAGCGGGCACCTGACCGCGACTGGGGCCGACCCCCGCGAAGTGGGGAGTTGGGCGAAGGCGCTGGGTCGCGAACCCGGGGCGCTACCGGTCATCACGTCGACGAAGTCGATGATCGGGCACACCCTGGGCGCCGCCGGGGCGATCGAATCCGTGGCAGCCGTCCTGATGCTCGACGGAGGTTTCGTGCATCCGTCGCTGAACTGCGAGGACGTGCATCCCGAGATCGAGCCGCACGCCGCATCGATCGCCAGCGAGATGCGCGAAATTCCGGACCTCAAGGTGATCATGAAAGCCGGTTTCGGCTTCGGCGATGTCAACGCGTCCCTTCTGCTCCGCAAGTGGGAAGGTTAGGCGACCCGGTCGTCGTGCCTCTCGCAGCGCGCCCATTCATTCCAACCGTATTCAAGCCATCGATATTCGAAGAGGAGAACCCATGGAAACCACCGAAATCCAGGAACGAGTCGTCAAGATCCTGACGCCCTACGTGAAGGATCAAGAGGCGCTCGCGTCCGTGAGCCCGACAACGAACCTGCTCGAAGACCTGAAGGTGAATTCGGCCCGTCTGGTCGACGTCGTGCTGGCCTTCGAGGACGAGTTCGACATCGAGATCGCAGACGAAGACGTCGACACGGTGAACACGATCGGCGACTGCGTGACGCTCATCGGCCAGAAGCTCTAGGCGCGATCCTTGGCCGAGAGCGCGCTAGCGGATGGCGAGCGCCGCACGTTGCTTCGGCAGCATGCGGTGAGCCGTCTGTTGTCGCCGCTGTGGGTTCCCATCTTCACTGCAGTGATGAGATGGGGTCTGCGCTGGCGGGTCGAGAACATCGACGTCGTTCGCGAGGAGTTCGCCCGGTTGCGGGCGGAGTCGGATGCGCCTCTCCTGATCTGCGCCAACCACCTGACGATGTACGACTCGTTCGCGATCGAGTGGGCGTTGGCGGGTCCGCGTTACTACCTGCGCGACTTCGCGGCCTTGGCGTGGAATACGCCCGAGAAGGCGAACTTCGCTTCCACCTGGTGGAAGCGAGTGATCGCCTACTTGTTGAAGTGCGTTCCGGTCGAGCGGGGCTCTGATCGAAAAGCGGTGGCCCAGGTTCTCGAGAAGATCCGATTCCTGGTCGCACGCGGCGAAACCGCACTGATCTTTCCAGAAGGCGGACGCAGCCGTACGGGCCGCGTGGAGGTCGACAGCGCCGCGTACGGGGTCGGTCGGCTCGTGTCTTCGCTTCCCGGGTGCCGCGTCCTTTGCGTCTACCTGAGAGGTGACCAGCAGGAGACGTGGTCGAAGTCCCCGGTCCGGGGCGAAACCTTCCGCGTCTCGCTCGAATGTCTCGAACCGAAAACGGACGCACGTGGCTTGCGCGGTTCGCTCGACCTGTCGCGTCAGATCGTCACGAAGCTCGTCGAAATGGAGAAGGTCTGGTTCGATGATCGGCAATGATGTCGTCGACTTGCGCCACCCGAGCACACAGCCGGGAGCGCGTCATGTCCGCTTCGACGCCCGTGTCTTCTCTCGCGCGGAGCGTGAGGCCCTCGCTTCGAGCGGAGCGCCCGACCGATTGCGCTGGATGTACTGGGCAGCGAAGGAAGCCGCGTACAAGGTCCACAAGAAACTCGACGCAAGCGTCATCTGGTCGCCGCGTCGCTTCGAGGTCCTGCTCGACGCAAACCTCTCTGGCACCGTGCAGCACGCGGGCCACAAGTTTCCGATGTGGGTTGAAGAAGACGGAGAGCATGTCCACGCGCTGGTCAGCGCAGCAACGCCAAGCGCAGAAGCGCAGTGTTGGCAGGTCGCTCATCTCGCCGTCGGCGAAGACGAGGGACTGGCGGCTCGCGCACTCGCGGTTGCAGGCCTGGCCCAGCACCTTGGTCAGCCGCCCGAGCGGTTGTCCGTCGCGCGCGAAGAGCGCATACCGGTATTGATGAACGGCGACACGCCCGCCGGGGTAGACCTCTCGTTGTCTCACCATGGGCGATTCGTCGCGTGGGCCGCAGACCTGAGGGGTCGTACGTTGGAGACTGGAGCAGTGGGTTGAGCGGCTTCCAACCGATCCGGCGGCTCGCCATTGCCAACCGCGGCGAGTCCGCGATGCGGTGCATTCGCGCCGTGAAGGCACTACGCGCCCAGGAGGGTTCGGATCTCCAGGCGGTCGCGTTGTATACCGAGGTCGAGCGCGACGCACCGTTCGTGCGACATGCAGATCTCGCGGTTCGACTCGCCGGCGTCGGCGTCGCTGCGTACCTGGACCACGGCGCATTGATCGACGCCATCCGCTCCGTGGACGCGGATGCGGTCTGGCCGGGCTGGGGTTTCGTCGCCGAAGACCCCGCATTCGTCGATCGCCTCGCCGAAGAGGGAATCCGATTCCTCGGCCCCCAGGCAGATGCCATGCGCGCTCTCGGGGACAAGATCGGATCGAAGCACCTGGCGGAGTCGGTGGCTGTTCCCGTCACTGCGTGGAGCCGTGGTGTTCTCGAGACAGCCGAAGATGCCCGGCGTCACTCAGAAGCCATTGGCTTCCCGGTCGTGGTCAAGGCGTCGGCCGGAGGCGGGGGCCGTGGCATTCGGGTCGTCGATGACCCGGCAGACCTCGAGACCGCGTTCGCCTCGGCGGCGTCGGAAGCCCAGGCCGCGTTCGGAGACGGCCGCCTCTTCGTCGAGAAGAAGGTCGTGGGTGGGCGCCACATCGAAGTGCAGATCGCTGCAGACCTGTATGGCAACGTGCATGCCGTCGGCACCCGCGACTGTTCGGTGCAGCGTCGCCACCAGAAAGTCCTGGAAGAAGCACCGCCGCCGGGTCTTGCTCCGGCCGTGCTGCAGGGGATCCAGGACTCCGCGACCAAGATCGCGCGCGAAGTCGGTTATGCCGGCGTCGGCACCGTCGAGTTCCTGGTTTCCGGCGATGAATACAGCTTTCTCGAAATGAATCCGCGACTCCAGGTCGAGCACGGCATCACGGAGGAGATCACGGGCATCGATCTCGTACAGACCCAGATCCGCATTGCCCGCGGCGAGTCTCTGGCTGACCTCGTGATCGTCGAGCAGGGCCACGCAATCGAGGCGCGTGTATGCGCCGAAGATCCAGACAAGGGTTTCCTGCCGGCACCCGGCCGCATCGCGCGCTTCGAGCCTGCGCTCGGGCCACGCATTCGCGTAGATACCGGGGTTGCGAGCGGTAGCGTGGTCCCTGCGGCGTTCGACTCGCTGATCGCCAAGGTCATTGCGACCGGGTCCACGCGGGAAGAGGCACGCGCCCGTCTGGTCGCGGCGCTTGCGGACTTCGACCTCGTCATTGAGGGTGGCGCAACGAACAAGGGATACATCGCCGAGATCCTGGAACACCCGGACTATCGCCGTGGCGCCGTAGATACGACCTGGCTCGATCGGTTCGGCGACGCGCGATCGCACGATGCAGGCCATGACGCATCCGCGTTGGTGACCGCGGCGATCCTCACCTATCAACGGAACCGCGCGAACGAACGACTGAATTTCTTCGCAGACGCATCGAACCTTTCCCGTGTCGGGGCGAGTCAGGGTCAAGAGATCGATCTCTCCTATGAGGGCGAGCAGTACCGGCTCCAGGTGTTCGCACTCGGAGCCTGGCGCTACCGCGTGCATCTCGACAGTCGGGTTGTTGGCGCAACGCTTCGCGAGGAGGGTGCGCACACTGCGCGTCTCGAGATCGGCGACGAGACACTTCGTATCCTCTACGACGTCGGCGACGTCGGCATGCGTGTCGAAGTCGAGGGCCGCGCCTACGCATTCTCGTCGCAGACGGCGGGCCAGGTTCGTGCCGGTGCGCCCGCGATGGTCGTTACGATCCATGTGCAGCCCGGTGACGTGGTCAAGGGTGGTCAGGCGCTCGGCGTCCTGGAAGCGATGAAGATGGAAGTCGGATTCGATGCGCCCGTGGCCGGCGTGGTGACCGAAGTCCGCGTCCGAAAGGGCGAGCAGGTTGCTGCTGGCGACGTGATCCTGGTCATCGACCCGCAGGCCGATGGCGACGAAGAGGCGGGCGCCGCGCGCATCGCATTGGCCGAGCTGGACGATCCGCTCGAGCCTCTCTTCGCGCCGATGCAGGGTGAACCTTTGGGAGTCCCGGACCTTTCGGCCGCGGATCGCGCTCCACTCGCGCAGCGCCGTTCCGCCATCGCGGGCGTTCGGGAAGAGACCCGCCGGGTGTTGCTCGGCTATGACGCAAATCCGGGACGGGCCGATGCGCTCGGACGCTTCCTCGAAGCTGAAGTTCCCGACGACGTCTCAGATGCCTTTTGTTGGGAGCTCGCCGAGATCCGCTCCGAGTTGGTGGCCCTTGCTGACGTGGCGCGCTTGTTCATTCGCGCGCCCGGTGCGTCGATCGCCGGGGACCACGGCCCGTCGAACGAGGCGCGGTTGCGAATGTACGCTCGCCGCGTTCGCGCCGGTGGCGCCGGGCTCGATGAGGCGTACCTCGACCTGGTGCGCGCGGCGCTTGGGCACTATGGCATCGGGAGTCTGACCCCCAACGACGCGGTCGAACGCGCCGTGCTTCGCTTGTTGGCGACCCAGCGCCAACCCGAACTCCGCGACCGGCTGGGCCTGGCGATGCTCCGTCGGCTGGTCGCGCTGGCGCGCCGCGGCGTCCATATGAGCGGGGATGCAGTCCTGGCGCGCGCACTCGATGCGGTGTCCGGAATGCGTGGCTTGGTTTCCCACCTCGTGGCGGATGCTGCGATCGAGGCTCACTACGAAATCTTCGAGCGGCCCGAGGTCGAGACGCAGGCCGAGAGAACGACCAAGGGCGTTCAGGGATGGCTCGACACTGCTGCGAGTCAGCCCACAGCACCGCCCGAGCGGGTCCTGCGAGATCTGGCAGACGCTAGGCGCGCGGTGTTCGACCGTGTCGGGGGCTGGGTTTCGGATCCGGATCCGCGACGGCGCGCGATCGCACTCGCGGCGCATCTCCGTCGCGCGTTCTCGCCGGAGATCCCCGTCGAGCAAGCCACGATTCGCGAGGGCGAACACTGGCTCGAGCGGATGGAACTTCCGGGCGGCCGCGTCGTCATCGGTGGCGCATGCGCACCCGAGACACTCGCCAGTACGGCGGCGCATCTGATGGACGAGGCGCGCCGCGGCCGTGAGTCCCACGAGTGGCCCTCGGTGCACGCGCTCGAACTCTTCACGCGCACCGAATCCGAGGACGACGCACTCGACGTCGAGGCGGCGCTCGCGCCGCTTCTCGGCGATGGGCTCCCGGCCGGTCGGCTGACCGTGACCGAGGTTCGTGACCACGCGCCGGACCGCCATCGGACATTCCTGCCGACGCCGACGGGGTATCGCGAAGACGCTCGCCTGCACGGCCTGCACCCGGAAGCCGCAGACCGTGTCGACTTGGAGCGGCTCTCGGGCTTCGACCTCGAGGCGGTGGCGACCAGCGAGGGGATCTACGCTTTTCACGGCCGGGCAAAGGACGAACCCGGGGACGAGCGAATCTTCGTTCTCGCCGACCTGCGAACGCGCTCACCAGAAGACGGCCACGAGGCGGATCTCCACCTACCCGCGTTCGAGCACGCGTTCCACGAAGCGACGCGACTGTTGCGCAGCATCCTTCGCGAGCGCGACCCCAAGCGTCGGCTCCAGTGGAACCGCATCGCGATCTATCTCGGTGCCGAGGTCTTCCTCGGCCCTGAAGTGTCCGAGCGACTGTCGCGAAAGCTGGCGCCGGCCACACGAAACCTGGGTTTGGAGAAGGTCGTCGCCCGGCTCCGCACGCTCGACCGCGACGCGCCTGAACGTCCGAGTCGCGAACTCGAGGTCGTGATTTCGAACGTGACGGGGATGAGCATGACCATCCTCATGCGCGAACCGAGGCGGAGCGTTCTGCTGCCGCATAGCGACTACGAGCGAAAGGTCGTCGACGCGCGCCGACGTCGGCTGGTCTACCCATACGAGATCGTGCGCATGTTGACGGGTTCGGGGCGCGCAGCCTCTGGCGTCGATCCGGACCTCGATCTGCCTGCCGGCGACTTCGAGGAGTACGACCTCGACCCGGCCGCGCCCACTCCGACAGCGGTCAGCGTTTCCGGCCGCGCCTATGGCGAGAACACTTGCGGCGTGGTCATCGGGCGGATCACGACACCGACGGAGAAGGTCCCGGAGGGAATGGAGCGCGTGATCGTGCTTTCCGATCCGACGCGCGGAATGGGTTCGCTCGCGGGTGCCGAGTGCGATCGCATCGTGGCCGCGATCGACCTCGCCGAAAAGCGCGGTGTACCGCTTGAGTGGATCCCGGTTTCGTCCGGCGCCCGTATCGCGATGGATAGTGGGACCGAGAACCTTGATGCCACGGCCCGCGTCGTGCGGCGAATCATCGAGTTCACCCAGACTGGCGGAACGATCCATCTCATCATTGCGGGTGTGAACGTCGGCGCGCAGAGCTATTGGGACGCGCTGTCCACAATGCTGATGCACACCCGCGGCGTCCTGATCATGACGCAGAACGCCTCGATGGTGTTGACCGGGCGAGCGGCGCTCGAGGCATCCGGTTCCGTATCCGCGGAAGACGAGGCCGCGATCGGCGGCTTCGAGCGCATCATGGGGCCGAATGGCCAGGCGCAATACTTCGCCGGCGACCTCGCCGAAGCATTCCGCATCCTCTACGAGCACTACCGCTACACCTACGTGGTTCCGGGCGAAGCCGGGCCCCGCGGCACCGAGAGCGGCGACCCCGCCACCCGCAGCGTTGGCGAGCACACGATCGAGACCACGAGCGAGTTCTCTTCGGTGGGCGAGATCTTCTCGGGCGAATCGAATCCGGGCCGAAAGCGACCCTTCTCGATGCGCGCTGTGATGCACGCGGTGATCGATCAAGACGGCGGTCACCTCGAACGCTGGCGGAGCTGGGTCGGCGCAGAAACCGCGATCGTGTGGGACGCGCACCTCGGAGGTGATCCCGTCTGTTTGGTCGGGATCGAGAGTCAGAACGTGAGCCGCGACGGCTTCCGTCCCCACGATGGCCCCGATGCCTGGAATGGCGGGACGTTGTTCCCGCAGTCATCCAAGAAGGTGGCGCGCGCGCTGAATGCCGCGAGCGGCAACCGGCCGGTCGTGATCCTGGCGAACCTCTCGGGCTTCGACGGATCGCCCGAGTCGATGCGTAAGCTCCAGCTCGAGTACGGCGCCGAGATAGCGCGCGCCGTGGTGAACTTCGATGGACCGATCCTGTTCCTGGTGGTCTCGCGCTATCACGGCGGCGCCTACGTCGTCTTCTCCCGCGCGCTGAACCCGCGGCTGCGCGCCTCCGCGCTGGAAGGATCCTATGCGTCGGTGATCGGCGGCGGGCCGGCTGCCAAGGTCGTCTTCGGAAGGGAAGTCCGCGCGCGAGCGGTGGCGGATCCACGGGTGGTTGAGCTCGCCCGGGAACGTGACCAGAGTGATGCCGCGCGCCTGGCGTACGAGCGCGGATATGCCGATGTCCTGCTTGAGAAGCAGCAGGAGATGGCCGAAGAGTTCGATCGGATCCACTCGGTCGAACGGGCCCGGGAGGTCGGCTCTCTCGAGGAGATCGTCGCGCCGGCCGACATGCGGGCCTATCTCATTGGCCTATTGGACGACGAAGCCGGCTGATCGGCTCTGCAGCCGGGCATGGATGGGACGCGCCGAATTTCTCGCCTATCCTCCGTTCCCTTCAGGAGGCCCCATGGTCAAGCGCATCAAGAAGCGAAAGGTCCCCGGCCGCAGTTCGCGCCGCGGCGGACCGCCTGTGTTGTCGCCTGGCGAGGCCGACACGATGCGCGCAGCCGGCAAGCTCGCGGGTGAAATCCTGGATCAGGTCGCAGAGCAGATCCAAACCGGTATGAGCACAGCCGATGTCGATCGCCTCGTGGACGAAGTGACCCAGGCGGGCGGCGCGATATCGGCTCCCTATGGCTACAAGGGCCACGGTTCTCCGCCGTTCCCGGGCCACTGCTGCACCTCGGTGAACGATGTCGTCTGCCACGGGATCCCTGACACGGATCGCATTCTGCAGGACGGCGACATCGTGAACGTTGATGTGACGCCGATCCTCGACGGCTTCCACGGAGACTCGTCGCGCACCTTCATCATCGGCGACTCCGCCACGCCCAAGGTCAAGCGGTTGGTGGCTGACACGCGCTATGCCCTGTGGCTCGGCATCCGCGCGGTGAAGCCGGGTGGGACCACGGGCGACATCGGCCACGCCATCCAACAGTTCGCCGAAGGCGAGGGCTATGGCGTCGTTCGCGAGTTCACGGGTCATGGCGTCGGCCGGGAATTCCATACGGCCCCCACGATCTTCCACTACGGCAAGCCGAATAGCGGCGACCGCATTCTGCCCGGCATGACGTTCACGATCGAGCCGATGATCAACCTCGGCCACTGGCGGACCGAGATCCTCGACGATGGTTGGACGGCCGTCACCGCCGATGGATCACTCTCGGCGCAATGGGAGCACTCGCTCCTGGTCACCGACGATGGCGTCGAGGTCCTCACCCTCGGCAAGGACGAAGTCCCGCCTGCCTGACGTTAGTCACGTACGATCGCCAGAATACGGTCGACGGTTTCGAACAACAGGTCCTCGGGGATGTTCAGCGGCGGGAACAGCCGTAGGACGTTTCCGGCCGTCACATTCATCAGGATGCCGGCTTCGAGGCAGCGACCGGGCAGGGCGGCAGCGCGTTCAGGGTCGTTGATCTCCATGCCGAGCAACAGGCCGCGCCCGCGCGCGTTGGATGCCAACGACGGGTGCTCGGTCGCGAAGCCATCGAGGTGCGCCAGAAGCCGCTCCCCGACATCGGCGACGCGCTCGCAGAGCTTCTCTTCGCGGATCACGTCGAGCGTCGCGAGGGCCGCGGCGCAGGCGAGCGGGTTTCCGGCATAGGTTCCGCCGTGATCGCCGGGCGACACCGTCTTCGAGACCTCTTCCGTGCAGAGGAATGCGGCGATCGGAAAACCTCCACCGAGTCCCTTGCCCAGCGTGAGGATGTCGGGCACGACCGGGTCGTGTTCAAGCGCCATCATGCGCCCGGTCCGTCCGACGCCCGTCTGGATCTCGTCCAGGATCAGCAACGCACCGGCTGCGTGGGCGAGTTCCTTCAGCTGCGGGAGGTATCCGGGGTTCGCGACATTGACGCCGCCCTCCCCCTGAATCGGCTCGACAATGATGGCGGCCGTGTCGGTGTCGATCGCGGCACGCGCCGCATCAATGTCGTTGAAGGGCACGACCACCTGCTCCGGCATCAGGTCGCGATAGGCGTCGCGATGTTTGGCCTGACCGATGACCTGCAGTGCACCCAGCGTTCGCCCATGGAAGGAGCCGCCGGTCGAGATGAACTTGCGCCTTTCGGTCGCGCGGTGGGCCATCTTCAGCGCGCCTTCGACGGCCTCTGCGCCAGAGCTGACATAGAACGAGCGCGTGATCTCGGGCGGCGTCGATGCGTTGAGTGCGTCGCTCAGGTCGAGCTGAGGGAGAGTGTAGAAGAGGTTCGTGGTCTGCATGAGCTGACCCGCCTGGTGTGAAATCGCCTCCACCAGGGTGGGATGGCAATGGCCGATCGCGGTCACGCCCCAACCGGCTGTCAGATCGACCAGCTCGCGGCCGTCGATGTCCCAGACCCGCGATCCCTCTCCTCGGACCAACGCGACCGGCATGCGGTTGACGACCGGGAGGAACGTCCGCGCCTCCCGCTGCTGGATCTCGGTCAGGGTCATCTTGGGCTCCTGCTGCGCCGGACGGTTGGCAGCGCGAACGATGGAGGTTCCGCCGATGTTGCGGCGGCGTCAACCATTGGGTGCATCGCCGCGCCACGTGCCGCGGGCTAGGCTCCGCCCTCCCCGTGGAGGAGGGCTTCCCGTGCCCGACGAGATCCTGATCGAAGGCATCCAGATTCCGGCCGCACTCGGTGTGACCGCGGCCGAGCGCAAGATGCGTCGCCCCGTGACGCTCGACATCGTCCTCGAGCGCGACCTGCGCGACGCTGGGCGCAGTGACCGCATCCAGGACACCGTCCACTACAAGCGCGTCTTCGAAGTGGTCGAGGAGGTCGCCGGGAACCAGCCCCACAAGCTTGTCGAGGCGCTCGGCCAACGCATCGCGGATGCGGTGCTCGCGCAGTTCGAGGTCGACGCCGTCCGCATCACGGTGCGAAAGCCGAGCCCGATGGCCGGCGTCCTCCAGTTCGCCGGGGTCAGCATCCGCCGGGAGCGAGGCAGCTCGTAGCCGACATGGCGGTCGACGTCCGTCCGATCACGGCGGCCGAGACACGGCCGCTTCGCGCCGCGGTGTTGCGGCCAGCCGCCCCGCCCGAACGCCTGGACTACCCGGGCGACGAAGCGCCCGAATCGCGGCATTTCGGTGCGATGCGAAACGGCGAAATCGTGGGGATCGCGTCGCTCTACAGCGAGCCCTTCGCGCTGAGGGGGCTGCGGCCGGCCCAGCGGATCCGTGGAATGGCCACGCACGCCGAAGTTCGAGGGGCCGGGTTCGGTGCGGCGCTCGTGGCAGCCTGCCTGGACCACGCCCGCGCGAGAGGAGCCGAGTGGGTCTGGTGCAATGCGCGCGCATCGGCCGAGGGCTTCTACCAGAGGCTCGGTTTCGACGGCTACGGGGAGCGGTTCGATCTCGACGAACTCGGTCCGCACCGGGTGATGGCCCACGAAATTTCTCAGAAGTGATGGGTTTTACCATCAGTTCGAGTTCGTCCGCCTTCGACCGCATTGAAACCCGCGGCTATGATCGTCGCCCACGCCAAGTGGCGCTCTCTACCCCCGCTGAACCCCACCCCCCAATGGTGCAGGAAGACATGGCGGCAGTTGCTCCCGAACGTCCGAAGAGTTTCGAATACGAAGTGCTTTCGTACTCGTACTACCGAGATGCTGAACTTCGCGGTTCGAATCTCATCTATCGCCTGCTCCGGATCCTGACCGATCCCGAGTCACAGATACTCCTCTCTGAGCATCTGGCAGACGAGACGCGCCATGCGTGGCTCTGGACGGAACGCATCAAGGAGCTCGGCGCGTCGCCTGTGCCGATCACCGACGGCTACCAGGTGCGGATTGGCAAGCGAGCGGGTCTGCCGCGGCATCCCGTTGACCTCCTGGCGCTCACCGTCGTCGTCGAGCAGCGCGCACTGAAGCGCTACGTCGAACACCTCAAGCGTCCCGACACCCCGGAGCGAACCCTCGAGGTGCTGCGCGCGGTGAGCAAGGATGAGGGCTGGCACATCGATTGGGTCCGCGACAAGGGTCGCCAGTTGGCAATCGATGAAGGTACGCCCGAGCGCTTCGAAGCGGCGATCGAACGCTTTCGCGCGATCGACCGGGAAGTCTGGGCTGAACTCGAAGAGGTCGAGGCGGAGTGGGCGGCCGCGATCTGAGCGCCGGTCCGGCGGCTGAGTCCGACGTCGGCTGGCTGGATCGGATCGTAGGCAAGGCGGGAGCGGGGCTTCTCGCTGCACTGCGAATGGGCCCCCCTGAGGTCGGCCTCCGGCGTGGCGCCGCGATCGGGCGCGCATACGTTCGGGCCGGTGGACCGCGTGTGGGAGACGCACGCGTGAACCTTCGCATTGCCTTTCCCGAGTGGACCGAGGCGAAGCGCGAGCAGGTCCTGCGCGAAGCGTTCGAGCACCTCGGTCGCTGCGTGGCTGAGTTCGCGTGGATGGCCCGGCAGTCCGACGATGCTCTTCGCGAACGCGTTCGCGTAGAAGGCGTCGAGCACCTGGAGGCGGCGAAAGGGTCCTCAGACGATGCTCAGCGGGGCGTGATCGTCCTGACCGCTCATCTTGGAAACTGGGAGCTGCTGGGCCGCGCGATGACGGCGCACGGCTATCCGCTCAGCATCGTGCACCGCGGGCGCGACAATCCGATCCTCGAATCGCTCGCCGCCGAAGCGCGCAGTGGTGCCGAGAGCGACCTGCTACGGAGGGGGAATGCAGCCCGGGGGGCGCTCCGAGCCCTGCGGACCGGTCGCTTCCTGGCCATGCCCTACGACCAGAACTGCCGCCGGGACGAGGGCGTCTTCGTTCCGTTCTTCGGGCGACTGGCTGCGAGTCGCGTGGCCCCGGTTCGCCTGGCGCAGAAGACGGGTGCTCCGGTCCTTCCGGTCTTCATCGAACGCGAGGCCGATGGCATCCACCACGTCTGCCGGATCCGACCCGTGCTCCCGTTGGTCGAAGATGCCGACAACCCGCTCGCCGCCATTGTCGCGAACGCGCGTCGAATGAATCGCGTCATCGAGGACGAGATCCGGCGCTTGCCCTCCCAGTGGATCTGGACGCATCGTCGCTGGAGAACGTATCCCCCTGGGGAGTCAGCGCCCGACTACAGCTAGCTCGGCGGCCGGCATCCATGGCGGCGCCTAAGGGTTTCTGCGGACTGGACGATACGTCCGGAATGAAGTTCCCCCGCCATCTGCTGATTTCCGGCTCGGTCGTTTGGGCGTTTGCCGCCGGTTGCGCGCAAACGCCGCCACCGCCGCCGGCCGCCCTGGCCCCGGCCCCGGCAGAAAAGGTCTACCACCGCGCGGAGTCAGAGCGTTCGAAGATGCTCGAACGCGAACTCGAGCGTGTCCGTGCGGACCTTGTGGCGGCCGAGGAGGCGCTCGTCGCGGCCGAGTCGGGTCTGCGAGGCGACCGATCTCGCGCGGACGCCGTGTCGGCACTCGCGGGTGCCCACATCCAGATCGATCGTGCGCGCGACAAGGCTCCCTGGCGATCGGGCCAGATCGACGAAGCCAACGTCAAGCTGGCCGAGGCCGAAAGCCAGATCGCGGCAGGCAACTTTGGCGCCGCCATCTTTTTTGCCTGGCGTGCAGAACGCATCGCCGAGCGAAGCCTGGAAGAGGCGCGGCTCGCTGCGTCCGAGCCCGGCGTCAAGCGAATCCGCGCCGGGCGCGTGAACCTCCGCGGTGGACCTTCGACCAACGAGAAGGTGCTCGCGGTGCTGACGCAAGGCACTCCGGTCTTTCCAGAGCTCCAGGAACAGGAGTGGGTCTTGATCCGAACTTCGAGCGGCGAAGTCGGTTGGGTCCACGCCGCACTTCTTCGTTAGGTAGCGCCGATGTCGAGGGTCTGTCCCGACGGTGTCGTGGCGCTCAGTCCTCGCCGGCGGGAATGACGCAGTCCTTGCCGGAACCCTTGGCTTCGTAGAGCGCCTTGTCCGCAGCCTCGAAAGTCACGAACGTCGACTCGCGATAGCGACTCACGCCGAAGGATGCCGTGACCTGGACCCAGCCGTCGCCGCCGGTGACCGGGACTTCCAGCCGCGAGATGCCAAGGCGCATCTTCTCGGCCAGCGAGATCGCGCCTTCCAGGTCGGTCTTGGGCAGGATCATGGCGAACTCTTCGCCGCCATAACGAGCGAGGTAGTCGGTCTCGCGGGTGAGCGAGTTCATTACCTGCGCCACGCCTTCGAGAACGCGGTCTCCGGCGGAATGGCCGAGCCGGTCGTTCAGCTTCTTGAAGTCGTCGATGTCGATCAGGATCAAGCACATCGGGTCGCCGTTGCGTTCGGTGCGCTTGGCTTCCTTGGCAAACTGATCCTGGAAGTGACGATGGTTATGCAGCTTGGTCAGGCCGTCCGTGATCGAAAGCTGTTCCAGCACCTCGTTGGCCGAGATCAATTCCTGGTTCCGGGTCTCCAACTCACGGCGGTTACCAGCGAGGCGCTCGGACATTTCATTGAATGCCCGCGCCAGCTGGCCCACTTCGTCGAACGTGCCCATCTCGGAAACGCGGACGTCGTCATCACCGTCAGCGATGCGCTTGGCGCCCTCTACCAGTCGGATGATCGGCTGCATGCGCCAAGCGACGAGGCCGAGAACCAGCAGACTCGAGATCAGTCCGAGGAAGAGATTGGTGACGAGGGTGCGATCGACGGTTTCCTGGACGGGAGCAAATGCTGTCCCGTAATCCTGGGACACGACTAGCTGCCAGTTGAACCGGCCAAGCGGTCGCGCCGCGATCACGAACTGCCCGCCGGTGCCATCGTCGAGTACCTGAACGCCGTCAGTGAGTGGAACGCCCGCAAGGCTTCGCACCGGAATTTCGCCGGCGACGAGGGCCCCCGACGCATCGATCATGCCGACCATCGAGTCGAATAGATCCGGCGCAAGGATCGGTTCAGCCAGAGCCGCGAGCGGGACAATGCCCACGAGCAAGTGTTTGTGCGGCCCCTCATCGAGCGGAACAGCAACCACCTGCTTGCGGCTCCCGCCGAAATCATGGAGGCCGGTGACCGTCGGTCCGTCGACGCGGGCGAGTTCCGCGACGACGGAACCCGGAAGTTCGGGGTGTGCGCCGACAGAAATCCAGGTTTCGTTGTCAGCCCCCGTGATGAGGAGGCCTTCATACTGCGGGAAGCTCGCCAACAGGAACTCGAGGTAGCGAGTGACTTCGGAAACAGAGTTCGGGCGACTGTGCTGCGCGGCGCTGACGATCTCACTCCGCGAGAAGACTTCGAAGTCGAGGACACGTTGCCGATACCAGAGGTCGAGGCGGCCGTGCGACGACTCGAGCAACTCGGGGAAGTTCTGGTCGATCCGGCTGCGAAGGAATCCTTCGAGTGAGCCGACACTGACCCAGGAGATCGCGGCCGACGTGGCGAGCGTGCTCGCCAACACCAGAATGCCCACACGGAATGCCATCCCGCGCGGTCGCAGAGTTCTCCAGATCCCTCGGGACATGTGGGTCCTTCTCCCCCTGCAGTTCATCGGCTTTTGGGTACGCAGGCTTGATGCTTCTTGGTGCACAGCGGCGGAACCTCAAGGAAATCCCACGAGATGCCCCGTGGGGAAAATCCACACCGCATTGGTAGGAAATACCTCAACGAATCCGCACCCTTGGAGTCGGCATCTCAAGGGGCCATTGCTATGATCCGCCGCTCTCGCGTCCCCGCCGCGCCCGGCTGACGCGATCTCCCCCAATTTCCTGTCTGCGCCCGACCCGTTCGCATCCGCGATCGCCAAGCGATGAGGTTTTCGATGTCCGCAACCACCTGGAAGGACACGCTCAGTTCCACCACGGATCCCGACTGGGTCGAAGAGATCGATCAGTTCGAGGCCCAGGTGGAGCTGCGCAAACAGGGCAAGCTCAGCGACAAGGCGTTCGCCGAGACCCGGCTACGACGTGGTGTCTACGGCCAGCGCTACGACAATGGCCAGCGCTATGACGGCTTCGCGACACGCGAACTGCCATTCGCCGATGTCCCGACGAAGGGGCCCGAGACCGTGTGGGACGCACCCGGAATGGTGCGGATCAAGGTGCCCTACGGCGGCGTCTCTCCGGAGCAACTCGACGTCATGGCCGACGTGGCGGAGGAGTACTCGGACGAGATTCTGCACGTCACTACGCGGCAGGACTATCAGTTCCACTACGTCCACATCGAAGACACACCGGACCTGATGCGCCGGTTGGCCGCTGTCGGGATCACCACCCGCGAAGCCTGCGGCAACTCGGTCCGGAACGTCACGGCGTGCCCGCTCGCTGGCGTCTGCAACACGGAAGGCTTCGACGTTTCGCCTTACGCACAGGCGTTGATGACGTTCCTGCTGGGCCACCCCGACGTGCAGGACTTTGGACGGAAGTTCAAGCCCGCATTCTCGGGCTGCGAGCAGGAAGCCTGCGGACTGGTCCAGCTTCACGACGCCGGCTTCATCGCTCGCGTGAAGGACGGTCGCCGGGGCTTCAAGGTCGTCGTTGGCGGTGGACTCGGCGCAGTCCCCCACCAGGCGCACGTGCTCTCCGAATTCACGCCGGTCGAAGAGTTCCTGGTCGAGATCCAGGCGGTGGCTCGCGTCTTTGCGCGTCTCGGCGAGAAGAAGAATCGGAATCGCGCTCGCATCAAGTTCCTGATCGCCGAACTCGGGATCGAAGAGTTCAAGCGTCTCGTGGTCGAAGAAATCAAGACGGTGCCGCCCGACCCGAGGCACACGGCCTTTCTCGATGATCTCGCAGTGACCGGCGGTCCGGCAACGCGTCCGCCGGAGCGACTGAACGGTGGTGCGAAGCCGCAGGGCTTCGACGAGTGGTTCGAGACCAACGTTCGAGCCCAGGCGCAGGAAGGCTATTCGGTCGTCACGATCAACCTGCCGCTCGGCGACCTCACGTCGGCTCAGGCGCGTGCACTGTCGGACATCGCGCGCGAATTCGTTGGCGACAACATTCGCACCAGCGTCGAGCAGAACATGCTGCTGCGCTTCGTTTCGGAGGCGGATCTCCCGGCCTTGTTCTCGGCGCTGGATGCCGTGGGTCTCGCGATTCCTGGCGCCGGCACCATCGTCGACGTGACCTCGTGCCCGGGCACGGATACCTGCAAGCTCGGCATCGCTGCCAGCCGCGGGCTCGCGGGCGAACTCCGCACGCGCCTTGCAACGAAGTCCGCCTCGCTCGACACGGCCGTCAAGAACATGCGGATCAAGATTTCGGGCTGCTTCAACAGTTGTGGGCAGCACCACATCGCCGACATCGGGTTCTACGGAAACTCACGCGGCATCGACGGCCGTCGCGTTCCGCACTTCCAGGTGATCCTGGGCGGCCAGTCGCATGACAATGCTGCACAGTACGGCATGGCGATGGGGTCGGTCCCGAGCAAGGCCGCGCCCGATGTGGTCGATGCTCTGACCGATGGTTATGTGCAGGGCCGCGAGAAGGGCGAGACGTTCCAGCAGTGGATCGGTCGTCTCGGGAAGCGCAACGTACGCGGCATCATCCAGCCCTTCATGAAGGTCCCGGCCTACGATCAGGACCCGTCGTTCTATGCAGACTGGGGCGACGCGCGCGAGTTCACCATTGGTGACCTCGGAATCGGCGAGTGTGCCGGTGAAGTCGTGAGCCTGTTCGGGATCGAGGTGATGAAGGCCGAGTCACAGGTCTTCGATGCACAGTGCTCCCTGGAAGAGGGCGACTTCGAGAGTGCTGAGGATCAGGCATATCGATCGATGCTTTCGGCGGCGCGGGCGTTGGTACGGCTCGAACACATCGATGTCACCGAGGATCCCGAGGACATCGTGACCGAATGGAAGACCCGATTCTTCGACAACGAGCGTTTCTTCGATCGCTTCGCGAAGGGCAAGTTCGGTCAGTACCTGCTCGAACGCTTCGCTGAGGTAGCGCCTTCGGGCGAGCGCGACGCCGCTTCGCGCCGCGTGGAAGAAGCGCAGCTCTTCATCGAAGCCGCACACGGCTGCGAAGCCCGGATCGCGGCGGAGCAGGCTGCGCTCGAAGTTCCCACGGCCCCTGGTGCCTGAGGCTCCCATGAATCCGATTCGACTTGCTGTCAAGATTCCCGCTACGAACGCCTCCGGTGACCTCGCCGGCGCAATCCCCGTCTTTCATCGCTGCATGCAGCAGGCGCTCCTCGAGGGCCTGCTGATCGACGTGGCGGACTATCTCCACGTGCCGAACGGCCCGGGTGTGCTCCTGGTGGGCCACGATGTCGACTACAGCCTCAACGACGAGGGCCTCACGACAACGCGAAAGCGGCAAGGCGACGTATCTGCCGCCGATCAACTTCGCGACACGTTGCGCATCGCGCTCGGCGCCGTTCGTGCAATCACCGATGACGGAACGCTTGAGTTGGACTTTGATCTCGCTCGTTTCGACATCATCGTTGCAGACCGGCTGCGCTCGGCGAACACGGCCGATGGTGCGGATGCCGTCCTGGCCGAACTCCAGCCGGTACTCGACGAAGCGTTCGGCGCCGGAGCAACAGTGGCGCGTGCGAACGCAGGGGACGAACGCGCTCCTGTCGCCTTCTCGGTGGTCTTGCCAGCGGCAGCCGATCTTGAAGCGGTGATGGCCAAGCTTCCGGCGGTGGCGAAGCTACGGATTCCGTACGCGGCGCCGCAGAGCGAATGGGACATCACGGCCGAAGAGCTGAAGGAGATGCGCGATTCGGGAAAGGACGTCCGGCTGATCGACGTGCGCGAGCAAGGTGAGTTCGACACGGTGAACCTGGGCGGCGATCTGATTCCGTTGGGGACCTTGGGCGAGGCGCGCGGCGAGCTCGACGCGTCCTCGCACATCGTCGTTCACTGCAAGGCCGGTGGCCGCGGTGCGCAGGCGGTAAAGGATCTTCGCAAGGCCGGGTTCGAGAACGCCTGGAATCTGCGCGGCGGCATCCTCGCCTGGATCGACCGCATCGACCCGAGCCTTCCGCGCTACTGAGATGGGCGACCGAGTTGCCCGCGCGCACGCGGCGATCGATGCCGTGAACGCGGAAGATCCGCACACGCTCTTCGTGCGCGGCGAGAGACGTCCCAAGGAACAGGCGCACGCAGAGATGGCGACCGCCTGGATCCCGCGGCTCGTGGCTGAACCTTCGGACGCCCTGCTCGTCGCGGCCCGCGCGCACCACATCAAGCGCTGGACGATTCCGCGGGCGGACCATCCGGCGGGGCGAAAGGGCTACCTGGTCTGGCGGAAAGCGCTGCAGAAGGTCCATGCGGACACGGTCGGTGAGATCCTTGCGCAGCAGGCGTGGCCCGAAGACGAGATCGTACGGGTTCGGGACCTGGTGATGAAGCGAGGCCTCGGCCGCGACGCCGAGGCGCAGGCATTCGAGGATGCCCTTTGCCTCGTGTTCCTCGAGACACAACTCGAAGGCGTTGCGGAACAACTCGACGAAGATCACACGGTCGACGTCCTGAGAAAGAGCATGAAGAAGATGAGTGCCGAGGCGATCGACCTCGCGGTTGGGCTCCCGCTCGATCCGCACGGCCGAGCGCTTCTGGAGCGTGCGGCGGACAGCGTCGCAGAGGAGAATCGATGACCATACGCGAAGGCTTCGCCGAAACCGTCGGCAATACCCCGCTGATCAGGCTGCGAAAGGCGTCCGAAATGACGGGCTGCGAGATCCTGGGCAAGGCCGAGTTCTTGAACCCTGGCGGCTCCGTCAAGGACCGAGCGGCGCTCTACATGATTCTCGACGCGGAAGAGCGGGGAGATTTGAAACCAGGGGGAACGATCGTCGAAGGAACCGCCGGCAACACGGGGATCGGCCTCGCGTGCGTTGCGAACGCGCGCGGCTACAAGACCGTCATCTTCATGCCCGACACCCAGTCCCAGGAAAAAAAGGACATGCTGCGCCTGCTCGGTGCCGAACTCCGCGCGGTCCCTGCTGTCCCGCTGGCGGATGACAACCACTATGTGAAGCAAGCGGAACGTTATGCGAAGGAATTGGCCAAGAGCGAGCCGAATGGCGTCCTCTATGCCAATCAGTGGGACAACCTGTCCAATCGCAACGCCCACGTTCGCTCGACGGGCCCCGAGATCTGGGAAGAGACTGCAGGAAAGGTCGATGGTTTCAGCTGCGCGATCGGGACTGGCGGCACGCTGTCGGGTGTTTCCGAGTTCCTGAAGTCGAAGAACCCGGGGATTCGGGTCGCCGCCGCTGACCCGCTCGGCGCCTGCATGTACCACTGGATCCGGGACGGCGAGCTGAAGCGGACCGAGGGCGGCTCGATCACCGAGGGCATCGGCCAGGGACGCGTGACCGGAAATATCGAGGGTGGGCTGTTCGACGATGCTTTCGCGATCCCCGACACCGAGGCCTTGCCCTACGTCTTCGACCTGATGAAGGAAGAGGGGCTGTGCCTGGGCGGCTCCTCGGGAATCAATGTTGCCGGTGCCGTGCGCCTCGCAAAGGAGCTGGGACCGGGCCATACGGTGGTCACGGTCCTGTGCGACTGGGGCAACCGCTACATGGCAAAGCTCTGGAACCCGGCGTTCTTGAAGGAGAAGGGACTGCCCAGCCCCTCCTGGCTGGAGTAGGCTTTTCCCACCTCGCGCCCCGAGGCCCCCTCCCGTGACTACCCACGACCTCTCCCACGCTGAGCGCGCTCTACGCGACGCCCCCGAGGCCGGCCGGCTCGACCGCGCCGACGCCGAGTGGCTTGCCACGCGCTTGGGAGACGCATCGATCCGGGCCGCGGTCATGGCCGCCGCGGCCGAGAGCAAGCGGATCGCCTGCGGTGACGTGGTGACGGTTTCGCGAAACGTCTTCGTTCCGCTGACCAACCTGTGCCGAGATCGCTGTTCCTACTGCACGTTCGCCAAGCAACCCGACTCGGCCGAAGCGAAGACCTACACGCTGGATGAAGTGGCAGAACTCATCTCAGGCGGTGACCGCACCGGGTGCATCGAGGCTCTCTTCTGCCTGGGCGACAAGCCCGAGATTGCCTACCGCGCCTACAAGGAATGGCTGACCGGCGAAGGCTTCCGCAGCACGGCCGAGTACCTGGTCGAAGGCTGCAAGGTCGGTGTCGCGGGTGGCCTGCTCCCGCATACCAACGCCGGAATCCTCACGGTCCCCGAGATGGAGGCACTGAAGCCCGTCAACGCATCGATGGGACTCATGCTCGAGAGCACGAGCCCGAAACTGCGCGGCAAGGGACAGGCCCACCAGTACGCCCCGGACAAGGATCCGAAGGTGCGCCTGCGGATGCACGAAGAAGCGGGCGAGCTCAAGATTCCGTTCACGACCGGGATGCTCATCGGAATCGGCGAGGACGAGGCTGACCGGGTCGATACGCTCTATGCCATTCGCGACCTGGATGACCGGTTCGATCACATCCAGGAGGCCATCATCCAGCCCTTCCACCCAAAGCCGGGGACGCGAATGCGTTGGGCCGCGGCGCTGCCTGACAGCGAAGTGGCCGGTTGGATCGCGCTGTCCCGGTTGGTGCTAGGCCATCGCATCCAATTGCAGGCGCCGCCGAACCTGGCGCCCGGTCTCCTCGAAGAGTTGTTGCATGCCGGAGTTGGCGACTGGGGCGGTGTCTCGCCGGTGACCCTCGACTTCATCAACCCCGAGGCGCCCTGGCCGACGCTGCGGGACCTTCGCGACCGCACCGAGGCCGCGGGCCAAAGGCTTGTCGAGCGGCTCCCTGTCTATCCGCGGCACCTGGGACGGCCCGAGTTCTTCGCTGGGGACATGCTGGAACGCACACAAACATTCGTGGACGACCGAGGCTATGCGCTGCCCCGCGGCGGCCTGGAGGCGGCTTGATGTTGGAGAAGCTCTACGCGGATGTTTCGAGGGGTGTGGCGGAAATCCTCGATCGCGCACTCGAGGGGCGTGAACTCGGCCACGATGATGGTTTGCGGCTGTTGGCGACCGAGGGCCCTGACTTCCAGGCGTTCCTGCGCGCTGCCGATGTCGCGCGGTCCGAAGACAAGGGCGACGACGTCTCTTTCGTTGTCTGCCGAAACGTCAATTTCACGAACGTTTGTTATGTAGGATGCTCTTTCTGTGGCTTCGCGCGGCATCGCGAAGAAGAGGACGCCTACGATCGGACCATCGATCAGATCCTCGAGAAGTGTCGAGATGCGGTCGCCCGCGGAGCGACCGAGATCTGCATGCAGGGCGGGATCGACCCGCAGAAGAACTTCGACGACTATCGGAATCTGCTTCTCGGCATCAAGGCCGAGTTCCCGAACCTGCATATCCACGCGTACTCGCCCGAAGAGATGGACCATGCGCACGCGAAGAGTGGGATGGCGCTCGATGAGATGCTGCGTTCGTTCGTTGAGGCCGGATTGGGAACGATGCCGGGTACCGCGGCGGAGATCCTGGACGACGAGATCCGCGGCATCTTGGCGCCCAACAAGCTGATGACGGCTCGCTGGCGCGAGATCATCTCTGCAGCGCACGAAATTGGCCTGCGTTCGACGGCCACGATCATGTACGGCCACATCGAGAAGCCTCGGCATATCGTTTCACATCTCGAGTTGATCCGGGAGATCCAGAAGGAGACCGGAGGCTTCACCGAGTTCGTGCCGTTGGGCTTCATTCACGAGAAGAACGCGCTGGGTCACGTGAACATCGAGGGGCACGGTCCATCAGCGGCCGATGACCTGAAGCTGATCGCGCTGTCGCGGCTGATGCTGCGCCCGCACATCCAGAACATCCAGATGTCATGGGTGAAGATGGGTCCCAAGGTGGCACAACTGGCGCTTCAGTCCGGAGCCAACGACATGGGTGGCACACTGATGGAAGAGTCGATCTCGCGCGAGAGTGGCGCCGACCATGGAGAGAATCTTCCCGCTGAAGAAATGCGCCGTCTGATCCGCGAGATGGGCCGGACGCCGGTGGAGCGCAGCACGAAGTACGACATCTTGCGCCGCTTCGAGGATCCGGAGAAGGATCCGCCGAGCCTCGAGCCCGACCATGATCGGGAAATGGCCGGTCCCCGCCGCTTCCGCAACGAGCGGGGCCTGGCACGGGTCCAGTTGCACGACCTCCAGCACTGATTTCTCGCGCGCGAGTTCGGGGTGCACTGCTCGGCGCTGCGTTCGCGGCATTGCCGCTGGCGGCACTGGGGGCCTCACTCGAAGACTGGGTGGTTCTGCCTTCCGGTCGTCACAGCCCGGGACCCGCTGAACGCGGCTGTTGGCAGGAAGGGGCTTCCGGAAACTGGAGTGTGGCGTCCTCTCGTGACGGCAAACCATCGGTCCGTCCCTACCAGCGCCCCGCGTCGATAGAGCCTTCGATCGATGTTCCGGGCACCACCGAGTTCTCTGGGCCCCGTGTCGTCCTCGAAGAGGTCGACGGTGCTTGGCTTGGCGTCGATCGGACCGAACTCGGCGGCGCGCTCTATTGGGTGCCGCGCGATGGGAGCGGACCCGAGCGCGTCTCCCAGGAGAACATCCAGGGGATCGTGCGCCTTGGCGGCCGCATCATCGCACTCTCGGGTCTCGCATTCATGAGCTGGGACGAGGGCGCATTGCTCGAACCCGCGCGCGACCAGGACGGACAGTGGCGTGTGGGCCACATCGTTCCGCTCGGCGCGGCTCCCAGGGCATTCGCGGTGGATCCGCGCGACCCCGAGGTGCTTTGGATCGTGACGCACGAGGCGATCCTTCGTTATGCGCAAGGGGAGCTGAAGCGGGTCCGACGTGTCGACTACCGACGTCTCGACCCGAACTCGCTGGCGATCGACTCCGAGGGTCGGCTCTTCGTGGGGATGCGCCACCTTGTGGCGAGGCATTCTCCCAGCCCGCGCGGCTGGAACGAAGACTGGTTGGTTCCACCGGAGTGCCAGTCCGTCGATCCTGACGAATGCACTTGTATCGCCGCGCCCAGGGACTGACGCATCCTCACGAGACGCGGTCCGCGATCGTGCGGCGGATCGCCGCGTGCTCCTCGCGTGTCAGGCCGAAGCGGCAGAACAGGAGCACACCGGCGCCATAGGTGACGGCCGGGATCAGTGACATCGTTGCCCGGATCGCGTCGCGGGTCTCGGCAGTCTGGATCTCGTTGGGGACGAATCCGGTCGACTGGAGGGCGATGCCGCCTATCAAAGCCGCGAGTCCCATCGCGGTCTTGGCCGAGAAGTGCCAGGCGGCGAAGTAGACGCCTTCCTTGCGTTCCCCCGTGTGCGCCTCGTCATAGTCAATCACGTCGGCTTGGACCGAAGGAAAGAGCACGTCCAGGCCACCGATCGCGATTCCTGCGCTGATCCCGACCCAGAGCAGGATCCCGCTATCGCCTTCGCCGAGAAATCCAAGAGACGTCAGGACGGCACCTACCACAACCATCGACGTGACCAGCAGCCTCTTCTTGTCGAAGCGGCGACCGAGCGCGATCCAAAGCGGGATCGAGAGGACGGAGCTGACGAAGAGTGATCCCATGATCCGGACGAACGCGCCGGCATCCATCAGTACGTACTCGGCGTAGTAGGCGGCCATCATCGTGACGCCGGTGGTGCCGACCTGTTGCAGGAAGAAGACACCCAGGAGGATCCGCGCGTGTGGATTGGCGGCTACATGGCGCCACGCGGAGGCGATGTCGCGGCTCCCGCGCCCAAGGTGCTCGGGCCGTTCGTGTACGAAGAGCCCGGTTCCGAGAGCCGCCACGGCCATGGCCACGGCAGCCAGCGTTGTCACCCGCAATGCGTGGCCGCGAGGATCCTCGCCATCGAGAAAGCCACCGAGCGCAACGAATACCAAGATCGCTCCGACGCCGAAGAATGCCCGTCGGATTCCGAAGAGTCGATTCCGGTCGTGATAGTCGGGTGTCAGCGCTGCGCCCAGGGCATCGTGTGGCACCCCGAACGCCGTCCGGCAGGTGTAGTAGGCCATGATCGCGACGGCGACCCAGGCGGTCACCGCAGTGGTGCCGAGCGAAACGGGGGCAGCCCAGATCGCGACAAAGGAGACGCTCATTGGAATCGCCGCCGCCAGGATCCACGGTCTTCGTCGCCCGATCGTGGTGTGCGTGCGGTCCGACCACAACCCCACGAGCGGATCAGAGACCGCGTCCCAGATCCGGCCTAGCAACAGGATCGAGCCCATGGTTGCCGGCGCGAGGCCGAGGACGTCCGTCGTGTATTTCAGGAGATAGAGGCTGGTCAACATCTGCATGAAGCCCTCGCCAGCGATCGGGGAGGAGAAGAGGGCAATCGTCCGGAGCGACAGTTTCTCGTGCGCCGTCGGAATGGCAGCAAGATCGGGCGCCGGAGCTGTCGGGAGAACCTCGGCGGTCGCGCCACTCATCGGATGCTGACCGGCAGTGCGCTCACTCCGCGGAGGACCAGACCAGGCCGCCGCGGGGGGGACTCGTCGCTGAGCGCGATTCCGGGCAGTCGCGTGACGAGTCTTCGCAGGGCGACGGCGCCCTCGGCCCGCGCAAGCGGGGCACCGAGGCAGAAGTGCAGACCGTGCCCGAACGAGAGGTGACGGCGCGCCTTGGTGCCCTTGGCGAACCGCGTGATGTCGAAGCGCTCGGGGTCTTCGAAGCACGCAGGGTCTCGATTGGCTGCACCGAACGAGAGGGTCACTTCGGCACCCGGGAACAGGCAGGTCCCCCGGAAGGGAACGTCTTCGATCGGGTGTCTCGCGGTGAGCTGAACCGGAGGGTCGAATCGCAGGCACTCTTCGGTGGCGGCCTCTGCCAGGTCGGGCCGCATTTGCAGACGCGCGAGTTCATCGCGGTTGCGCAACAAGGCGAGGGTCCCGTTCCCGATCAGATTCGTGGTCGTCTCATGTCCGGCGATCAGGATCAGGATGGCGTTGGCGATGAGTTCGTCGTCGGTCAGCGCGTCCCGGTCGTCGCGTGCGGCGGCCATGGCAGACAGGAGGTCCTCGCGCGGTTCGGCGCGGCGCTTCGCGACGACGTCGCGCAGATACTCGGCCAGTGCACTCGCACTCTCGGCGGCTGCCGGGAGTCCGGCGGTTCGAACCGAACCGTCGAGGACGACTGCGATGTCGTCGGACCACTCCTTGAATCGCGGCTGGTCTTCCGACGGAACGCCGAGTAGCTCCGCGACGACCAGGACCGGAAGCGGTGTCGCGAGATCCCGGATCACGTCGAGCTCATCCGTCTCGCGATCGAGCGCCGCATCGAGGAGTGAGTCGGTGATCTGCTCGATGCGAGGAACCAGCTTCTGGACCATGCGTGGCGTGAACGCCTTGTTCACCAGGGACCGAAGGCGGGCGTGGTCGGCGCCATTGCGCAGCAGCATCATGTTCTCGAGCAGTACGCCGAGCCGCCGAAACTTCTCGGGAACGCCGGGCTGGCGAAGTTCCGGAGGGCCTTCGGCGCTGGTGAAGCGGCTGTCGCGCAGCACGGCCTCGACATCCTCGAAACGCGTCAGCCAGAAAGCCTGGAAGCCATCCTGTTCCCGGAACGCGATGGGTTCCAGCTCGCGAAGCGCACGATAGGTCGGGTACGGGTCGGCCTGGAAGGCGGGATCGGCGAAGTCGAACTCGACGATCGGTTCGGGAGCGATGAAGGGGCGGGTCTCTTGATCAGCGGCCATGTGGGTCTCCTTGCGGGTTCGGCGCGGCAGAGAACCCTTTTGCAAGGGAGGGGCCAACGGGGGAACGCAGGAGCGGGCGTCAGGCGCCGCTGGCCGCAGGCGGGAGCATGCACGGCGAAGGGATTCCGCTGCAGCGGAGCATGGCTCCGGGCGCGGGCGGTGCGACTCGCTCGGCTAGTCGCGGCCCAGGCGCGCGACCAGTTCTTCGACCTGGTAGCGGAGCGGCGCGCGCTCGAGAATTTCGCGCTCGACCTTCTGGACGGCGTTCGACACCGACGGGTGATTTCGCCCGAGTTGTCGACCGATCTCGGAGAAGCTGGCGTCGGTGTAGCGGTGGCAGAGGTACATGACGAGCTGGCGCGGAACCAGGACTCCCTTTGACCGGGCGCGCGAGCGGAGCTGCGCTTCGGTGACGCCGAAGAACCCGCAAACGCAGTCCATGACATCGGTCAGGGTCAGGAGGCCATTGGCCGGGGCGGCGACCTTGCGCAGCGCTTCCCGGGTCAGTTCGAGGTCGATCCGGCGGCCGAGGAGGCTGGCACTGGCCACGACCTGCACGAGTGCACCTTCGAGGTCCCGGACGCTCCCCCGCACGGAGTCGACCAGCAGTTCGAGACAATCGTCCGGAACGCGCAGGCCTCCCCGCGAGGCTTTCGCGCGCAGGATCTCGCGTCGCAGGGTGCGGTCGGGTGCTTCGATTCCGGCGACGAGGCCGCTGGCCATGTTCGACGCGAGCCGTCGATCGAGGCGCTGGATCTCGCGCGGCAAGCGGTCGCCCGTGAGCACGATGCGACCGCCCACCCGTTGCAGGTGCTCCATCGTGTGGAAGAGTTCGCCCTGGGTCGCGCCCTTGCCCTCGAAGAACTGCACGTCCTCGATGACGAGGAGGCGGCAGTCCCCGCGGAACCGCTTGCGGAACTTCTTCGTGTCGCGTTCACGAATGGACTGCGTGAGTTCGGTGGTGAAGCCCTCGGCCGAGCAGTAGACCGTCCGGCCGTCATTGCGACGCCGCGCTTCGCTGACAAGGGCGCGCGCAAGATGGCTCTTGCCCGACCCCATGCTGCCCACGATGTAGAGCGGGTTGGCTCCGGTCTGGCGGCCCTCGACGACTGCGAGGCACGCCTCCCGCGCCAGGGCATTGGCGGAGCCCACGACGAAGTTCTCGAACGTCGCAGGAAGGTTCAGCTGCTGTGGCGCGTCGTCGTCTTCGGCGTGCGCCGCGGCGGGTCGCACGCGCAGCGGTCGTCGTTCCGGTTCAGGAAGGGGCTCGGGGGTTGCCGTGGCGGCGACTTCGAGAGTCGGTTCCTTGGGCTCGACCGACAGCGTGGCGCGCGCGATGGATGCCGTGGGTGCCGCGCGTTCGATCGGCATCGGGGCGCTAGCGGCGACGACCGAGGGATTCTCCTGAAGCGCTTCCCCCTCGACTCCGATGCGCACGTGCACGTGCTGCTTCGCGACCGCCGTCGCCGCTTCGGTCAGCGTCTGGATGAAGCGGTTGCGTACCCGATCGCGATGAAACGGGTTGGGCGCGATGAGGTGGAGCACCCGATGGCCGTCCGTGAAGTCTTCACGGATGGATAGGGGGAGAATCCAAGCCTCAATCGCAAAGTCGGGCATCTCGGTGCGAAGGCGACGTAAAACGTCGTCCCACACCGCGGGGGGATGATGCATCCGGTCTTCCGAGAAAGTGCAGCAGAACGCGGTTTTTGGAGGATCTGGAGAGATTGGGCCAGATCCAGCCGGCTCACGCTCCCCAGGAAGGCGGAGTAGAGCATGTAGGCCTCGGCTTCGCAATCACATCGACTTCCGAACTGGCCGGCCGGGTGACACATGAGCGGTTCATGCGAAACGACCGTTCAAGCCGTCGGAAACCGGTGTTTGCAATGCAGAACCCTTCATGGTTTCGGGGGGTTCCGCGGGAAAACCAAGAGATCACCCGGCGTCACGGAACGGTGTCATTCCGGTGGATCGAACAAATCTCGTATCTCTCGAAACTGGTCCATTTCAAAGATAAACGAGAAAATTCACTGAAAAACGGAAACGCCAAAACGCGCCCGAATTCGGCGCTCAATGCAGGGTTTCGTTGCCCCCGGGCGCCGAATGGGAACGCGCCGTGAGGTGGAACGACAGTGCGCTCTCCAATTGTCGTAGCCGGCTCTCGATCGAGTCCGCGGCGAGCAAGCTCTGCTTCTCTTGCGGCGGGAGCGCGATCGACTGTGCGACACCGTTCGCAAATTTCTCGTCTGTGAGTGCGGCGAGCGGAGCGGTGTCGAAGGGTTCGGATGCGGAATCGCTCATCGCGCGCCGCGCGATCTCCTCCAGATGCGCGATGACACGCGCGCGATGCTTC
Organism: Deltaproteobacteria bacterium; assembly: GCA_029261815.1. Lineage (GTDB taxonomy): Bacteria > Myxococcota_A > UBA9160 > UBA9160 > UBA6930 > JAJDAP01. Next base: position 47,516 of record JAJDAQ010000061.1, on the reverse strand, counting down.
GCGATTTCGGCCGGGTCGCCCATGACTTCAGGCAGCTCGACCACACGCGCAACGCGGTAGAGTCGGCCGCCTTCGCGCGGCAACTCTGCCTCGATGCGAAAGCGCGACGTCGCACGCAGCAATATCTGGTAGCGGCCGTCTGCGAGTTCCTGATGCTGCTCGATGAAGCCCTCGCAGCCAACTGGGTAGAGCGGCGGATCGCCGCCCATTTCCTGCGCGCTCTCCGGTCGCACACCGACCATGCCAATGCGACGGTCGCCCGCGAGGGCATCGGCCGTCATCTGGCGGTAGCGCGGCTCGAAGATGTGGAGCGGCACGGTCGCGTCTGGAAACAAGACGACCTGGCCCAACGGAAAGATCGGGATCTCGGCGGACGACACGACGCAAGGTTACTTGACGCCTCGGAGTGCCGCAGCGAAGCTGGCGTTTGCGTGGCGGACTCCAGGAAAACCCTAGATCGAACAACGCGCGACCGCGTCGTGGCGCGATTGAATCGCGACGCGCGCCAGATCGCCGAGCCGTTCGGATTGCGCTTCCGCGTCGTCGAAGCCGAACGCGCCGGCGTCAAGCGTCGGTGGGGAGCGTGCTTCGACGATGGCACGATCAAGATCCGACTGGTCAAGGTCGGGAGCGGAGACCTGCTGAAGTATTCGAGCCTGGTCGACACGCTCTGCCATGAACTCGCGCATTTGAAGTACTGGCACCATGGGCCCGGCTTCCAAGCGTTCTACAAGCGCCTGCTGGCCTATGCCCGCCGGGAGGGGATCTACGAGCCGCGCCGTCGGCGGGTGCAGCAGCCCCCCGCGCGTGTCGCAGCCAGCACAGTGGAGCCTGCTCCGACGGTGACTCGTCGGCGTCAGCGCACGCCTACAGGAACGCGCCCGGAACAGCTCTCGCTCTTCTCCCCAAAGGGGCCGTGATGGCCGCCGGTTCTCGAACCAGGTCGAGCCGGCACGCCCAGGGGCTAGCTTCCGCCGCCGCCGGTCTGGCTATCGTAGTCTTCCAGCGTGTTCGGGCCTTCGACGATGTCCACCTGGATGTCGTCGATGGCGACTGCCTTGTCGAGGACCTCCTTGATGAGGCCAGACAGCGACAGCTCGTCGTATTCCGCCATTGCATCCTCGAGGGCAGAGCCCGAGATGGTGAAGGCGAGGTTGGCCTTGATCCTGACGTCCATGACGTAAGTTCCTGTTTCGCTCGTAAGCGTCGTTCGACACGGGTCGAGCCATCGCACGCTCATGTGATGCGCGCGTAACTACCTGAAATCGAAGAAGAAATCTGATTCGAAGGGGCGCTAGGATACCCCACGGCCTTCCAAAGGGCCAAGGAAAAACACGCTTTTCTGGGAAGCGAGGGTGGAACCCAACGGTTCGCCCAGGCTCAGCCCGGAACCGCGGCAAGCCGAATGGCTTGGCACGGTCGTACATCCAACGACCTCACCCCGACCACCGAGGAGACAAGTGGGAATTCGGAGCCGACTCACTGGCTGGATCCTGGACTGGCTGTCCCAGCCGATGCCGCACTACGAGCGCAGGGTCTGGAACGATCCTTCCGCGCTCCGTCGGCACATTCACCCGGGCGACATCTTGCTGGTGGATGGCGACACGCGCGTCGCCCAGATCATCCAGTACCTCACGAAGAGCTCGTGGTCGCATGCTGCGCTCTACATCGGCGACGAGATCGTGCGGCGCGGCGGGCCGGCGGCCGACGCCGCGATCGCGGCGTTCGGCGCTGACGACGCGCGGCGGCTGATGGTCGAAGCACTTCCCGAAGGGGTCGAGCTTGCCCCAGTGACGAAGTACATCGACTACAACATCCGCCTCGTGCGCCCGCATCGCCTGCGGCCCGACGATCTGAAGCAGATCCTGGACGACGCGATCGGCGCACTCGGCCTGTCGTACGACGTCCAGAACATTCTCGACCTCGCCCGATACCTGATCCCGGTCCGGGTCGTGCCCGACCGGTTTCGACGCACGGCGCTGCATTTCGGGAGCAAGGAGGCCACCGAGGTGATCTGCTCGAGTCTGCTCGGCCGCATCTTCCACCATGTGCGTTTTCCGATCCTGCCCGCGGTGGACCATCCCGAGGGTTTCGATGCACCGAGTCCTGCCCAGAAACGCGGGGGCCTCTTGCGCCGGGTGTTCGGTTACGAGAGCAACGCCTACACCGGCCTCTTCCGCATGCGTCACCCGACGCTCCTGACGCCGCGCGACTTCGACCTCTCGCCCTACTTCGAAGTCGTCAAGTTCAACGTCATCGAGAACGGCGGCTTCGACTACCAGAAGATCCAGTGGGCCGAGGTCGATGATGCCCCGGTGCCGCGATTCGCAGAGCGCGCGGCGATCGAGGTGGGCTCGGCCGTAGTGGCGCCCGAAGACGACTAGGACGACAGGTCCACCGATCCAGGCGTACGCACCCACTCCACTCCGGCATCGAGGACGCGCATCCCGGCGTCGTCGCGCGCAACCGCGCTCACGCGTGCGGCACCAATCGTGCGGCGGATGAGTTCGAGCCCCGCGATGCGGAGGCTCTCCACGATCGGAGCCGCCGCGCTGCCGGCAGAACGCGAATAACCATCCCAGGTGTTGCGCAACAGGGCGGTTGGGATCGCTTCGCCACGGGCGAGCGCGGGCAAGGCCAGGTGCGCGAGCAGCGTTCCCGGATCGAACGCCGGGTCGCCGATGTGCGCGATCTCGGCGTCGAGGAGGCGGGGCTTCGCGCCACCGACGTCGAGAAGCACGTTGCCGGCCTGGACGTCCGCGTGGACCAGGACGCCATCCGGAGTGAGGAATCGTGCGTACGCGGTCGCGGCGATCTCGCGCAGTTCGCGGTCTTCGCGGATCTCGGCAGCGCGGCGCGCGGTCCCAGGCGGGCACGGGAACTCTTCCTGGTACGGAAGCGTGAAGATGTGGTCGCCGTGGAGGCGCTGCATGGTTTCGTTTTCGAACTCCGCGACCAGCGAGCTGTCGCCCGCGGTCGCGGACTGCAGGCGGCCGAGGAAGGTCGCAAGCGCGACGGCTGCCTCCGAGACATCGGCGCCGCGCGCGAGCGCAGCGTCCAACCGCTCGCAGTGGCCGAGGTCTTCCATCAGCAGGACGTGGTTGTCCGCGTCGAAGTGGAGAATGTGGGGGCAGATCCCATCCGGGTCATGGGGGGCCGCCAATTCGAACCAACGGGCCTCGAAGGCCAGGCGTGCGGGCGGCGCCTCGTACTCGGGAAATTTCTCGAGCTGCGGGCGGGCCTGTTTGACGATCAGGGAGCGATGTTCGCTTCCTTCGATCGTGGCCCTTCTCACCCAATTGATGTTGCCGTCGCCCGCGGTTTCCACCGACACGCGTTCATCGCGTCCAGCGAGCCCCAACCCTCGCAGGTACTCCGGAAGCTGCTCATCGCTGAGGTGGAGTTGCGTACCCATTGAAATGCACCCCGTGCGCAGGTTTTTCCTCAAGTCCCCGGGTTGGATGCCGAAACAGTCTTCAAGTATCCGAGCTGATCCAAGGGGGGGTGACTCTCGGAGAACGTGGCGCCCCGGAAACGAGAGTTTCCGGGGCGCTCTTGCATTCACGGGCCAACGAGGTGGCCGGCGCTCTACTTGCCGTCCTGCAGGTCCTGGGCGGTCTCAGGCTCGACGTAGTCGCTGTGGCAGTCGGCCTTCTCGCCCGTCTGGGCGCCCATTGCACTCCGCGTCTTGCCGGCGAGCCGGTGGATCTCTTCGGGGGCGAGCACGCCGCGCTGCTCCAGGATGGCCTGCTGCTCTGGGCTCAGTGCTTCACTGATCTTGGGCAGGTCCCACTTGTAGGTCTCATCCTTGCCCGACACGAATTGGACGATCTCCTTCGAGATCCGTACCGAGCACCAGTCGTGGCCACACATGGCGCAGAAGTCCGTATCGACATCGAGGTCTTCGTCGTGGTACGCGCGCGCAAGGTCTGGGTCGAAGGAAAGCTCGAAGTGCTTCTCCCAGTTGAGCGCGGCCCGGGCCTTCGTTAGTTCGTCGTCGCGGTCACGCGCTCCCGGGATGCCAAGCGCCACGTCGGCCGCGTGCGCCGCGATCTTGTAGGCGACACACCCTTGCTTGACGTCGTCCTTCTTCGGCAGGCCGAGGTGCTCCTTCGGCGTCACATAACAAAGCATGCTGGCGCCGTGGTAGGCGGCCGCAGTCGCTCCGATGCAGCTCGTGATGTGGTCGTAACCGGGAAAGATGTCAGTAACGAGCGGTCCGAGGACGTAGAACGGCGCGCCGTGGCAGAGCCGCCGCTGCAACTTCATGTTGTATTCGATCTGGTCGAACGGCACGTGGCCGGGTCCTTCGACCATGACCTGGACGCCGTGCTGCCAGGCGGCCTCGGTCAGTTCGCCGAGCGCCTCGAGTTCGCCGAGTTGCGCCGCGTCGGTCGCATCGGCCAGGCCGCCCGGGCGCAGGCCATCGCCGATCGAGAACGTCACGTCGTAGCGGCGTAGGATCTGGCAGATGTCGCCCCATAGCGTGTACATGGGGTTCTGCTTGCCGTGCGCGATCATCCACTTCGCGAGCAGCGAGCCGCCGCGCGAGACGATGCCGATCAGCCGCTTCTCGACGAATGCCAGGTGCTCTTGGAGAACCCCGGCATGCACGGTCATGTAGTCGACGCCCTGCTTGGCCTGGTGCTCGATGCCTTCGAGGATGGCCTTCTCGTCGAGGTCTTCGATGCGCTTGCCGATGATCATCGAGTAGATGGGCACGGTACCGATCGGCACGGTCGATGCGCCGATGATGGCTTCGCGACACGCGTCGAGGTCACCGCCGGTGGAAAGATCCATCACGGTGTCGCCGCCCCACTTCTCGGCCCACTGCAGCTTCTCGATTTCTTCGTCCATGCCGGACGAGATCGGCGAGGCGCCCATGTTGGCGTTCACCTTCGTGAGCGACGCGCGGCCGATCGCCATCGGGTCGAGCTGGTAGCCGAGGTGGACGCGGTTGGCCGGAATGACCATGCGACCAGCGGCGACTTCGTCCCGCACCTGGGCGGCGCCGAGATGGGGCTCGCGCTCGGCCACGCGCTCCATCTCGGGCGTGATCTTGCCGAGGCGTGCGTGCTCGAGCTGCGTGATCGGCTCGAAGCCTTCGGGCGCGACGGCGAAACCCGAGGCGTCGTCGCGCGTCCAGCCGGCGGGCATGAAGTCCCACGCGGTCTTCGGCGAAGCCGGTGGCATGCCGGGAGTGTCGGGAGAACTGAATGACAGCGGCCCGCCGATATCGGGCGGGTTCGCGAAGCTCCCGGGCGAGGTGCCTTCAGCGCCGGTCGAAGGGTTGTTGCCGAGCGGCGGATACGAAGTAGAGGCCATGGTCACGCTCCTTTGGGAGGGCGGAGCACGGGGGACGGGCCGGGGAAGGGTGGCAGGGCGAGCCTGCGGTCACGGTTCCGACGGACCAGCCTTCCCTACGCTCGCGCGAACGAGATCAGGTTCCAAGGGTGTCATCTCAGGATCCCTCGCAGCGCGACTTGCACCACTGGGTCCACCCCCAGGCTGTGTTGGCGAAGCTAGCGCACGCGGGACGGGCGCGTGCCCGATTCCTTGGGGTGGGAGCCTGGGCGGCGCCAGCGGCCGGCGGAGCGATGGCACGTTCCGACGAATGGCTCGCTCTCGTGGGTCTCCGATGCGTTGGGGGACGGGGTTTCGGGCAGACGGGCTTCGCCCGAGCCCGGCTTGCCTCCGCCGGCCACCCCGAGCTGCGCTTGACTTCGTCTCCACATGCCATCGCCCCGCCGGCCGCTGGCTCGAGTTGGGCTTCCGTTCCGGGGTCGAGGACGGGGTGCCGGGTGGCGGCTAGATTTCGTCGATGCATATCGGATCAGTCGTCGGCGTTGGTGTCTTGCTCGGGGCCCTTTCTTTGGGAGGGGGTCTGGGGTGTGACCGGAACATCGAGCCGTTTACGGACGATGCGGTCGCGGAGCCCGATCTTGGGCGGATCTTCCCGGAAGCCGCGCAGGGCGATCAGGGGATGGCTCCGATCATGCCCGGCCCTGGCGAGAGCGGTGGGGCTCCCGCGCCGCCTCAGGCGCGGTCGGGGTCCGGTGAAGCGATGCGCGGGACGTTGCGTGTCGCTCCGGCGCTGGCCGGAAGCGTGCCCGAGGGGGCGATCTTGTTCGTGATCGCACGGATGGGGCCGTCGGGGCCGCCGACCGCGGTGCTGCGCGTGCCGGATCCCACGTTTCCCATGTCCTTCGCGATCGGACCGGAGCATCTCATGATCGAGCAGATGCCGTTCCAGGGGCCGTTCGCGATCACCGTTCGCGTGGACGCGGACGGCAATGCGATGACCCGAAACCCCGGCGACCTCCAGGGTGCGGCGCTCACGCCGCATTCGCCCGGCGACAGCGGCATCGCGATCGAGATCGACGAGGTCCTCTAGAACGTCGCCTAACGCCCGGCGATGGTGTCGACGGCGTCCTTCGGGCCTGCGAGGACCAGACGGTCGCCCGGGGCGACGAGATCCATGGGCCCGGGAACGCGAATCAGGCGGCCGCCGTCTTCGGTGGGGCTCCGGAGCAACAGGACCTGCACCCCGTGCTGCGCGCGCAGGTCGAGGTCTCGCAGCGTGCGGCCGTGGAACTCACCGGGAGCGATGACCTCCTGGACCACGAAGCCGCCGCCGAGGTCGACCTGGTGAACGCGGTCGACGACGGCCACCGTGGAGCCGACACCACCCGCCAGGTCGCGGCGCATGATCTCGCGGCTGTAGGCGGACATGACGTCGCGCTTGTGGATCGAACCGATGAGGGAGCGCGGGTTGTCGGCATCGACGACGGGGATTTCTTCCACCTCGTCGTTCGAGAGCAGCTGCATCGCCGTGGCCAGGTTGTCGTCCAGCGTCACGCGAGCGCGGTGGGGCTCGAGGAGGTCGCTCGCCACGATCACGCCGCGCAAGGCATCTTGTTCGAGAATGATCCGGCGGAGCTCGGAGAAATGGATCGCACCTAGCAACTCATCGGCTTCGTTCACGACGAACAGTTCGGTGTGGTCCCCTTCGACGACGTGCATCAGCACTTCATCGAGCTGTGCCGATGCGGACACGACACCGGGCGATTCGTCCACGATCTCGCGGACGTACATGCTCTTGAGGACGTCGGGGTCGTCTTCCTTCTTCAGGTCGATGCCGCGGCGCATGAGCTTCATCGTGTAGATCGAGTCGCGGGAGAGGCGCATCGCCAGCATGCTCGAGACGACGGCAGCGGCCATCACGGGCGGGATGATGTCGATTTCCTGCGTCAGCTCGAAGATGATGATGATGGCCGAGAGCGGTGCATGGGTCGTCGCCGCGACCACGGCCCCCATGGTGACCAGGGCATAGAGACCCGAGTCGGACGAGAAGCTCGGGAACCAGCCGTTCATGGCCTTGCCGAAGAAGCCACCGGTCATGGCGCCCAGGAAGAGGGAAGGCGCGAAGATGCCGCCGCTCCCGCCCGAACCGATCGTGATCGACGTGGCCAGGATCTTGATCGCCAACAGCATGCCCAGCATCGTCATCGAGAGTTCGCCCGCGAGGGCATCGCCGATCGTGCTGTAGCCGACACCGAGGACATGCGGGAACTGGATCGCGATGCCGCCGATCATCAATCCACCGACCGAGGCCTTGGACCACTCAGGGATCGGGATCGAGGTGAAGATGTCCTCGGTCCGATAGAGCACGCGAACGAAGGCGGTGCCGATGATGCCGGCCGCGAGCCCGACCACCATGAAGGGAAGCAACTCGAGTGGGCCGCCGACTTCGTAGTCGGGAATCGGGAATGCGGGCTCGTTGCCCAGGAAGTATCGCGAGACCACGGTAGCGACGACGGCCGAGATCACGATGGGCGAGAACTGAGTGACGGCGAAGTCGCCAACGATGACTTCGACCGCGAACAGTGCACCCGCGATTGGGGCATTGAACGTCGCGGCAATTCCAGCCGCGGCGCCGCAGCCGACGATCGTGCGAAGCTGTCGCGTCGGGACGCCCAACCATTGGCCTAACACGCTTCCGATGGCGGACCCGATCTGTACGATCGGGCCCTCGCGGCCGACGCTCCCGCCGCTGCCGATCGAGACAGCCGAAGCCAACGTCTTGGCCATCACGACGCGAGGTCGCATGACGCCGCCCCTCAGTGCGACGGCCTCCATGACCTCGGGGACGCCGTGGCCCTTGGCCTCACGCGCCAGGAACCAGACGAGCGGACCGACGATCAAGCCGCCGAGGGCGGGTACCCAGATGAGACGGAGGGGGCTGAGGGTCTCCGCGACGGCGCGTGGGTCGCCGGCTTCGGCCAGGAGTCCCTCTTCCCAGACAGCCACGACGCCGTCGGCGCCTTCAAAGAAGAGGGCCTGGAAGACGCGGATCAGCAGGCGAAAGACCACGGCGCCGAAAGCGCCAGCCAGGCCACAGGCAACAGCGACCGCCACCGTGAAGAGGTGCCCGCCGCGTCGCCAACCGACGATGTTCCGCAATCGACCGTCCATGAGGAGCCGGAGGGTAGGCGATACTGTCGCGCTAGCCTCGGCTCATGAGTCAACCGAAGCCCTGGCCCGAGATTGGACGCGAACACTTGCAGGACTGTGCGGTCTTCGACGTGAGCCGCTCATGGACGCGGTCGCCGCGCGACGGCAGGACCCGCCCGTTCTATCGCATCGATTCCGGCGCTTGGGTGAATGTCATCCCGGTGACGATGGCCGGCGACGTGGTGATGGTCCATCAGTTCCGGCATGGCCTGCGCGCCAATACCCTCGAGATCCCCGGAGGCCTCGTGGACCCGGGCGAAGACCCGGCGACCGCGGCCGCGCGGGAGCTTCGGGAAGAGACCGGCTACCGGGCGGGGTCGGTACGCGAGATCGGCACCGTCAACCCGAATCCTGCACTCTTCGGCAATCGCGTCTACACCTACCTGGCCGAGGCTTGTGTCCAGGAGGGCGAGATCCAGAACAGCGCCAACGAAGAGACGACGGTGGAACTCGTGCCCGAGGCCGAAATTCCTGATCGCCTTCGCGCCGGCGATGTCGACCACGCGCTCGTGATCGCGGCATTCCATTGGTGGGCGCTCGATCGCGCGCTCGGAGGAGGCGAGTAATGGCTCGGGGAAGCTGTCTGTGTGGGGGTGTGACGTTCGAAGCGGGCGGCGATCTGACGCCGATGCAGTTCTGCCATGCTGCGCGTTGCCGGAAAGCCAGTGGCGCGGCGGCCGCGCCGGAAATGCTGGCGCCCGTTGCCGAGTTGCGATGGCTCACGGGCGAGGACCTGGTCCAGGTCTACGAGGCCCCGTTGCTCGAAGAACCGCCCGCCTATCGTCGTGCGTTCTGCCGGACCTGTGGCTCGCCGCTTCCGTGCCAGATCACGGGCACGCCATTCGTCATGCTCAATCCCGGAATTCTCGACGACGATCCGGGCACGCGACCCTTCCGCCATGCCTTCGTTGGCCAGAAGGCGGTGTGGAACGAGGTTGCCGACGACCTTCCCCAGTTCGAACACCGGCCGCCGAGCCCGACGGCGGGCCTACCCGGAGTCGATGGCTGAGGCCTTCGCGGTGGCCCTACTTTGCGGCCGCTTCGTCGAGCAGTTTGATCGCCCGCTTCGGGGCGACCAGGCGATAGCCCTGCTCGAGCAGCCCTTCGATCATGTTCCAATCGACGTCACGGTCCACCCGAACGGCCGCCCAGCCGCTGGGTCCGACGTAGGGGGGTACGAAGAAGAGATCGGGATCGGCTTCGACGAGTTCTCCTTGCATCCCGGGTGGCGCCTTGAACCAGATCGCCCGCCGGCCGTCGTCGTGATGGTTGTCGTGGAAGTTCGCGAAGGTCTTCTTGCCGCCCCAGAAGGTCGGAGAGCCGTGAGAGAGGCGTTCGTCCGTCTCCGGCCATTGGGCAATGATCTTGCGCATCTTGCCGAGCGGGTCGCGAACCTTGGCCAAGGAGGGTCTCCCGCTAGAAGTCGTACTGGCTGCAATGATGGGCCTCGATCTTCGACAGATCGAGGAACTTGGAGCACGTGTCCATCATGATCTTCGCGTTCCGCTTCAGCTTCTCGGGGTCGCCGACCGCGTCGTAGAAGACCTCGGGGTTGGTCAGCGCCTCGATCGGGAAGTTCTCCTCGACCACGGCCGTCCAGGCGGGCGCGTTCGGCGTCAAGGCACGCACGATCTCGTTGCGCACATAGCCGAACGTGTCCTGCGTATCGGTGGCTACGGCGCGATGTTCGCCGTACCAGACCGCAAGGAACTCCTCGTGAGAAAGGCCTTCGCGCTTCACGATGCACGTGACCTGGGCCGACCCGGGGGTGCGTTCGCCGGGCTGGGTATCGAGTTCCTTCCCGATGATGGGTCGCGACTCGACGACGAGGTAGCCCTCGGCGCGTCCACACGCGGGGTCGAGGATTGCCTCGACAGCGGCGTGGTCCTGGCTCTGCTCGATCCAGCACGTGACGATGCCGCTCTTGCCCGGGTCCATCGTGCCGATCGGCGTGCCGTGTGCGACGACGTCGTCGGTGACCGAAACGCGGATGCGTTCGACCGGCACCGTCTTCAATGCGGGAACGACTTCGTCGTGCAGGCGGCGTTTGAAGTCTTCGTGGGAGTCGCCCTCGCGCTTCCAGACGACGTAGACCAGCTTCTCCATCAGATCTCCAGGGGGTTGGGTTCGCTCTTTGGTGCGTCGCTGCGCTTTCCGCCCGACGCCACCCATCGTACGGCGTTCTTGGTGCTTTCCGCTGCACTGTCGATCAGCGTGTAGACAACGGGCACGATGACCAGGGTCAACGCGGTCGACGTCGCCAGGCCTCCGATCACGATCCAGGCCATCGGCGCACGGAACTCGGCACCGGTTGCCGTCGAGAGCGCCATCGGAAGCAGGCCGAACACGAGCGCGCCCGATGTCATGAGGACCGGGCGCATGCGCACGGGGCCCGCCTCGAGGATCGCCTGATCGCGGTCCATCCCCGATTCGCGGAGCTGCGTGATGTAGTCGACGAGCAGGATGCCGTTCTTCATCACGAGGCCCATCAGGACGAGCAGCCCCATGTTGCTCATGATGTCCATGCTCTGACCCGCGAGCTTGAGCGCGAGGAAGCCGCCAATGAAGGAGAGCGGAGCCGACATCATGATCGTGATCGGCTGCGTCAACGAATTGAAGAGCGACGCGAGGATGATGTAGATCGCGAGCATTCCGAGCCCGAGCGCGAGTCCAATGTCGGCCGCGGCTTCCGCGCGTGATTCACTCTGGCCGCCCGCAATCAACGCATCGGGTGCTTCGATTCCGAGTTCCTGGCCCCAGCCTTCGAGCAGGATCTCGGCCTGTTCGAGCGAGAGATCGCCAGCCGTGTTCGCCCGGACTTCGATCACGCGTGCACGTTCCGAGCGCCGGATTTCGACGGGGCCGAGTTCGGTGTGGATCTTTGCGACGTTCGCGATCGGCACCAGTTCACCGCGAACCGAGCGCACGCGGATCAGATCGAGCTTGGTCGGGTCGTCGCGGTACTCGGGAAGCACCTGGACGCGGACGTCGTAGCGGTGCCCCTGGTCTTCGAACGAGCCGACCTTCTCGCCGGCGAGCAGGGTACGAAGTGTGCGACCGAGTGCGGTCGCGGAGACGCCCATTTCTGCGGCGCGACCACGATCGATGTCGAGCGTGATCTGCGGGCGGCCGGTCTCGTGGGACGAACTGACGTCGACGAGTCCGGGTTCCTTCTCCATTCGATGCATCAACTCGGCGGCATAACGTTGGAGGCGGTCGAGGTCGGGCCCGCGAAGCTCGTACTCGACGTCGACCATGTCGTCGCCGCTCGAACTCGCGTACATCGGGTGGCCCACCGTGAGGTCCTCAACGGAGGGCGCCGCGCCGCGGGCGATCTCTCGCAGCTCCACGAACGTGTCATCGATCGGCTTCTCGCGCTCGACCTTGGGGATCAAGAGGACATCGATCACGGCCTCGTTCGGGCGGTGCTGCTGTACGTTGCCAGCGGAGGCGAAGACGCCACGCACGTCGGGATGGCGTGCGATGGCTTCCTCGACGTCGCGCATCACGCGGTCGGTCACCGCGAGGGGCGTCCCGATCGGTAGATCGATGGAAACACGGGCTTCGCTCAGGTCGTCCTGCGTGAAGTAGTCGACCGGGACCGTGCTCTGGACCCAGCAACCACCGAACACGATCGCGATCGTGAACACGACGGTGACGCGGCGGTAGCCGAGCGCGACTTCGAGCAGGCGCCGATAGCGCTGCTCCATCCAGACGAGTCCTTTCTCGCAGACTCGGAAGAAGGCGCCTTCCTTGGGCGTCTGCCGCAGATACTTGCTGGCGAGCATGGGGGTCAGCGTCAGCGCGACGAGGGACGAAACCGCGACGGCGGCCGTGACGGTGACACCGAACTCGAAGAAGTAGCGCCCCATCGTGCTGGTCATGAACCGGATCGGAACGAAGACGGCGCAGACCGCGGCCGTGGTCGACAGGACGGCGAGACCGACCGAGGCCGTGCCGAGGCGGGCAGCCGACACACGATCGTGGCCTTCTTCGATCTTCCGGTAGATGCCCTCGAGCACGACGATCGCATCATCGATCACGAGGCCGACCGACAACGACAGCGCCATCAAGGTCATGTTGTTCAGCGAGATGTCGAGCCAGTAGAGGAAGGTGAATGTCGAGATCACGCTGGTCGGAATCGCGAGGGATGCGATCAGCGTCGAACGGTAGTTGCGAAGGAAGATCAGGACGACGACGAAGACCAGTGCGGCGGCGAGCATCATGTCGAACAGGACGGATGCCACCTGGTCCTCGATGATGCGGGCATAGTCTCGCGCGACCGTCATTTCGATCTCGGGCGGTGCGGTCTCCTGGATCGAGATGAGTTCCTTGCGGATGAGTCGCGTCGCGGCGACCAGGTCGCTGCCACTTTGCTGGACGACCTCGAGGGCCACACCGGGCCGGCCATTGAAGCGCGCCACGGTCTTGCGTTCGGCAAGCCCGTCCTCGACGACGGCAACGTCGCGCAGCCGAACGACACGACCATCCCGTTCGGCGACGATGATTTCGCCGAACTCGAGCACGCTGCTGGCCTTGCCCTGGGTCGTGACCGACCATTCCTTCGCTTCGCCTTCCAGCCGACCGCTCGCGAACTCGGCATTCTCGGCGCGCAAGGTATTCGCGACATCGTCGATCGAGACGCCGTAACCCGTGAGCCGCAGCGGGTCGAGCCAGATGCGGACTTCGCGTTCCCTGGAACCCTGGAGGGCTACGCCGCCAACGCCCGGAATGCGCTCGAGTCGCTCTCTGACCTCGAACTCGGCAAAGTCCGCTAGTTCCTTGGGGCCGAGGTTGCCACCGATCACGATCGTCATGAAGCCGATCGAATCGAAGTCGAACTTCTGGACGACCGGGGATTCGACATCGAGTGGCAGGTCCGGACGTGCCAATGCGACCTTGTCGCGGACCTCCTGCGCCTTCACATCGACGTCGTACCCAATGCCGAACTCGATGAAGACTCGCGAGATGCCCTGGGACGAGGTCGAAGACAGGTTCTTGATGCCCTCGATGGGGTTCAGCGCCTGCTCCAGGATGTCGGTGACTTCGCGTTCGACGGTTTCGGGCGAAGCGCCGCGAAGTTCGGTGACGACGTAGGCGTAGGGAAAGTCGATCTCGGGCTCGAGACGCAGCTCGGTTCGTTGCAACGAGACGAGGCCCAGCACCACGAGCGAGACGATGAGCATCCCGGCAAAGACCGGCCGATCGATCGAGATGTCGGCAATCTTCACGTGCCGGGCTCCTCGGGCGTCGCCGGCTGATGCGCAGTCGAGAGCGCAGGCACGTCAGCGCCGACACCAGCGACCCGCGTGCCATCCGCCAGGCGGACGACCGCTTCACCGGTCACGACCCAGTCGCCGGGGGAGATGCCGGAGAGCACTTCGGCTCGTCCGTCGACCTGGATGCCGATGCGGACCGGGACGTGCCGCACGACACCGTCCTCGACCCGAAGGAGATAGCTGCGGCCATCGCGGTTGAGAACGGCGGTGTCCGCGACTACTGCCTGGGGGGCCATCCGCGTCGGCTGGATCTCGGCCCGCGCATAACTTCCAGCCTTCAGGAGCCCGCGCGTGTCCACGACATCGGCGCGCACTTCGTAGGTCCGGGTATGGGGGTCGACGCGACCGGCGACGCGATCGATTTCGATCGCGATTGGCGCCGCCAGGCCCTCGACGAACAGCATCGCGGCGTCGCCGACGCGTACGGGCACCGGCGTCGCTTCCGGCACATCGAGAATGACCTCGAGCGCATGCTGCTCCTGGATCACCAGAATGGGTTCCATGCCTGCGACGTGGCCTTCGTGGGCGCGTCGTTCCACGACGCTGGCCGCATACGGAGCGCGCACCACGGTTCGCTCGAGATCACGGCGCGCGCGGTCGAGGCGGGCCTGGGCGGCCGCCACGCGGGCGCGCGAGACCGCGGCGACAGTCTGGAGCTGGTCCCAGCGCTGTTCGGATGCGACCGCCTGCTCCACCAGAACGCGCATGCGCGCGGCTTCCGAGTCGGCGTTGGCACTCTCGGCCTTTGCGAGGGCCAGGGCTGCGCGCGCTTCGGCCACGACCATGCGGTACGGCACGGGATCGATCTGGAACAGGGGTGCATCGACCGGCACGTCATCGCCGACATCGACGTGAACGCGGGTGATGCGGCCCGTGACTTCGGCGCCGACTTCGGTCCGACGGCGCGCCTCGACCGTGCCCGATGCTGCAACGCGGGCGCGCAGAGCCAGCCGTTCGACGCGTTCGACTTCAATACCTTCTTCTGGCTGGTCGGCGTCGCCCAGTGCCTGGGCGGTGGCGGAAACGGGCGGCAGGTCGTCGGCCGTATTGGCTTCCGAGCAGCCTACGAGGAGGGCGGCGGCACATACGGCCGTCAGGAGCAGTGTGGTGGGCGAGGCAGGCCGGTTCATTGCGAACCTCCGATCCCGTTGAAGAGGATGTCCAGGCAGGCATCGACGAACCCGTCGTCGGAGACATCGATCCAGTCCCGCGACAGCAAGTGGTCGATCAGGGCCATGTCGATCAACCGGATGACGTCGGTCACGCGGTCGGGGTCCAGGCTGGAGCGCAGCTCGCCACGTTCGATGCCGGCACGGATCTCGTCCACCATGTGCCGACGAGACGCTTCGGTGACGCGTCTGACGCTTTCGCTCGAGCCGAGCGCGCGGGTGACCAGCGGGTCCAGGGTAAAGAGTCCCTTCACCAGCGGATGGGTTCGCGCGTATGCCAGCGACGCGCGCAGCATCCCGCTGATTGCGTCCTCTAGCGAGTCCGTCCGTGTGATCCACGTGTGGAGTCCGCTGACTTCTACCCAGTCGGCGCACAGCCGCTCGACCACGCGTTCGAGCAGTCCGTCCTTCCCATCGAAATGGTGGTAGACGATGCCCTTGGAGACGCCGGCGCGGGCGGCGATCTCTTCCACCGTGGTCTTCGAAAACCCGGTGGCGGCAAAGCAACTTCCGGCGGCATCGAGGATGCGCTGGCGAGTTCGTTCGGCACGGTCGATCCGTGCCGGGAGCGGTTGGGGGGCCACTTGCGACATGGCCGATATTGTACGAATTCAACCAGTATCGTCAAATTTGAGTATAAACACCGGCCCCTAGGGGAGTTCGGCCATCTTCTGCGGCTTCGGGAGCCAAAGGAGCGCAAGAACGCCCAGGGTCATCGCTCCAACTCCGCCCACCCAAAATGGGGCCTTGATCCCCCATAAATCTACGCTCAGGCCCACCCATAGGTTTGAGAACGCGGTCGCACAACTTACACCCACCATTGCGAGCCCCGCCTGGCCTGTTGAACGCAAGCGATCGGGAGTGACCTGTTCGACGTAGAGCGCGGTCCCGATCAGGAAGCCGGCGATCACGACGCCGTGAAGGAACTGCGGGAAGATCATCCAGCCCAGGGTCGGAGCGAGAAGCGTCAGCACCCAGCGCAATCCGTCGGCCGCGATGCCGACACCGATCAGGGCCTT
The DNA here is from genome assembly GCA_029261815.1 of Deltaproteobacteria bacterium. Taxonomy (GTDB): domain Bacteria; phylum Myxococcota_A; class UBA9160; order UBA9160; family UBA6930; genus JAJDAP01. The sequence goes on along the minus strand of JAJDAQ010000061.1, from coordinate 31,535 downwards.
CGGTCCGAAACGGTCGGCCCCTCGGCTCGAGTAGGCGACAAGCAGGGTCTCCATCCCCAGCATCGGGAGCCAGAGGTTCGAAACATCGGTCAATCCGCCACCGCGCTCGGCGACGAGCAGTGGAAAGAATTGGATCGGGCCCTGGAGGAGGCCATGGCCCAGGAAGGTCACGACCAACAGGGCGATGTATGGGCGGTGCTTCAGCAGCAGGGCGACATCGCCGCGTCGGCTCTTCGCCGCGGCCTGGCCCGCGATCGGGACCCGGGCCACGACCACGGCCGCGAGCAGGCAGAAGACGGCCATCCCCATGAAGATCGCGCCGAGGCCAGGCTCGCCGGTGGCATCGGTCAGGCCCTCGCGGTCTCGCCAGGCTCCCAGCAGACGCGGAAACGCGAAGAGAACGATCGCGTACCCGACCGTGCCCCAGACGCGGACGCTCCCGAAGCGTTGGCTCGCCTGACTTCCGAGGGCCGCCATGCTCACGGACGTCCCGAGCGACATCACCGACGTTCCGAAGAAGGCGGCGACCGCGGCCACGCCAACGACGGCCCAGATGCCGGGCGCCCAGGGCAGGACGAAGTAGGCGACGCCGGCACCCGCCAGCACGACGGCCAGCGTCAGGGCGCGCCGACCGCTGCGGTCCGCGATGCGGCCGAACAAGGGTTGGCCAACGATGCCCATGATCGGCCGGAGGGCCAGCACCATGCCGAGCTGCCAGCCCGTGAGCCCCGCACTGTCCTGGTACCAGACAGCCTGGAACGGGTAGACGAGCCCGAGCCCGGCCATGTACACGAACCAGAATGCCGAGAGACGCGTCATGCGCGCCGAAGATGACATGCCCCCGAGCCGGCGCCATCCTCGCTGCATGCGACGCTATGACCGAGAGGAGTGGGCTGCGATTCGCGCGCGCGGGCCGCGCGCGTTCGTGCTTCGGCAGGGCTTGTTGTCCCGAGGGCTGCCGCTCGGCGCTTTGATGTCGCTGGTCGTCATGAACATCCAGGAAGTTCCGCTCCCCGAAGGTCTTGCGAGTTGGAGTTTTGCCGCGACGCTGCTCTTCTGTATCGCCATCTTCACTGCAACCGGCTCGATGGCCGCCCGCGCGACCTGGAAGGTCCATGAGCACGAGCATGGCCGCGACGCCTGACGCGCTGGGGCACGACCTCGATTGGCTCACCCTCCAGATCGGTTCGCTCTATGAACACAATGACGACGGCCGGATCGTTCGCTTCAACGATCCGTCAGCGGAAGATGACGGCGCGCCATTCCTGTTCTTCGGGAAGACGCGGCTCGGGAACCTCTGGCGGCTGCGCGCAGGCCTGGACGAAGATCTGACGCGGGACCTGGCCCGGCTCGCGGGAGCCGAACGCGCAGTGCCCGATCTGGAAGCTGTTCCGGAACGACTGCACGCCATGCGCGTCCGGATCGAGGAGCGGCACCCGGTCACACACGCGTTTTCCGGGCTGGCCTATCGCTTCGACGATGTGGGAGGTCGTGCGGGGTCGCAGGCTCGTCCGCTTACGCCCGCCGAGGTCTCGGAGGCGGCACTGGCGTTCCCGCACCTGGCCGGAAGTCTCGCCTTGCGTGGGCCCGTGTTCGGCATTCTGGAGAACGGGGCGCCCGTCTCGCTGGCGTTCTGCGCGACGACGCCGGGCCGCGGCTGCGAGGTCGGCGTCGAAACGCTCGCGGCGTATCGGGGCAGGGGATTCGCGGCCGACGCGGTCGATGCCTGGGCCGCAGCCATGACTCGGCACGGCGTGGTCCCGCTCTATAGTGCGCGCCTCGACAACGGGGCGTCTCGGGCGGTCGCTCGCGCACTCGAACTCACGCCTTTCGCGAGCGACTGGCACTTTCGTTGATGCGGTCAGTGAGGGCATCGACGAGCCCATCGTGTACACCAAGCGGTTCGGTGGTGACGATCTCGATCCCCGGATGACGCGTGCGGGCTTCGGACGCGATCCGCGGGATGTCCCCCGCGCCGTGTCGACCTGGGGCCAGGAACCAGAGCGCGATCGTGATCGTGGATGCGCCCCGGGTGACGCATTGGTCGATTGCGGTCGGCAAGTCGGGTTGGGCAAGCTCCATATGAGCGGCTTCGACCTGCGCTTCGGGCAGCCGTGCACGCAGCCGCTCGGCGATTTCGTCGAGCTGCTCGTTCGCAGCTGCCGCGCGGCTGCCGTGGTCAACGATGATGATGGCCTGCCCGCCCACGGCTCGCCTACCAGTATGTCGTCGTGGCGACGACGTTTCCGTGCACGAAGGCCTGGCAGGAGAGACGCTGCGCGGGGTCCACATTGCCGCGTCCCTTGGCGACGCGTTCGGGCTCCGTCTCAGCGCTGAGCGCGGCCTCTCCCTCCCGAATCTGCATCCCGCATCGTGCACAAAGGGCCGAGCCCTGGCAGGACGTGGCCACCGGCAGTCCCTGGTCGCGGGCGGCATGCCAGAGCGAGGTTCCGTCCGCGACGCGGACGTACACGCGCTCCGTCACGCCCCGAACGCGGCGTTCGAACTGCACTTCGTGATCCATCGCGCGAGTGTAGGCAACCGGGAGAGCGCGACGGGTCGGGCTGCGAGAGCGTCGGCAACCCTCCGACGGCTGGGATACCCTACCGCGATGCCCACAGCCGGGATTCTCATCATCGGAAACGAGATTCTGTCCGGGAAGGTCACGGACACGAACTCGCCCTATTTGTGTCGCGAGCTGCGCGAGCTGGGCGTCGAGGTCGAGCGGATCCTGACGATCCCGGACGATGTCGAAGGCATCGCACGCGAAGTCCGCTCGATGAGTGACGCGTATGACCACGTCTTCACGACCGGCGGCATCGGCCCGACCCACGACGACATGACGATGGAGGCCGTCGCCCAGGCCTTCGACCTCGAGATCACGAAGAGTGAGAGCATCGCGGCGCGCATCGAGCGCGCGCAAAACAAGCCACCGAACGAGAGCCAGCTCAAGATGGCCATGGTTCCCGATGGCTCGCAGCTCGTGGATGCCGGCGACCTGTGGTTCCCCGTGGTGATCGTCCAGAACGTGCACGTCTTCCCCGGAATTCCGGAGCTTCTCTACAAGAAGTTCGAGTCGATCCGCAGCCGCTTCCGCGGTGTTCCCGTGCTCTTGAAGCAGGTCTACGTCAAGCAGCGCGAGAGCGACATCGCCCACTCGCTGAACGAACTCCTGCAGGAATTCCCGGAGCTGATGCTGGGCTCCTACCCCAAGATCGGTGAGGAGATGTTCCACGTGCTGCTGACGCTTGAGTCGCGTGATGCGGGCTATTTGCAGGACTCGCTCGACGCGTTGTTGGCCAAGCTCCCGGACGATGCCATCCACAAGGTCGAGTAGCGCGCGTGGCAGACGCCACCGGAGTGGACCCTGTCTCCTTCTATCTGGCCTACCTGCATCCTGTGTGGATGTTGGCGAGTCTCGCCATGGCCGTCGTGACGTTGCGCGCCGGGCTGCGGCTACGAACTGCGCGGCGACGGGGAATTCGAAAGGACGCGGCCGACTATCGAAGTCACCTGCGCTTCGCGAAGCCGACGATGGGAATGCTGCTGATCGGATTCGGTGCCGGGCTGTTGTCGGTCGTGCTGCTGCGAGGCTGGGATGTCTTCAGCACCGCGCATGGCTTCGTCAGTACGACAGCGCTCGTGCTCTTCCTCGCGACAGCGGCCCTCGGCCGACGCCTGGAGAAAGGGCAGAGTCGAGAGCCCGAGATCCACGGAATCCTCGCGTTGCTCTCGGTGTTCTCGGGCGCTGCCGCGTTCGGCACCGGCTTCGTTCTGCTTCCGTAGTCCCGTGCCTAGCGAGGGAGTACGTCGACTGCACGCTGGCGCAGCCAGTGGTCGCATAGCGTCAAGCAGACCATCGCTTCTACCATCGGAACGGCACGCGGCAGTACGCACGGGTCGTGACGGCCGCGCGCCTCGAGGACGACAGCCTCTCCCGCTCGATTGACGGTGTTCTGGGCCGAGCGAATCGTTGCCGTCGGCTTGAATGCCACGCGGAGATCGATGCGCTCGCCGTTGCTGATTCCGCCCTGGATTCCGCCCGAGTAGTTGGAGGTCGTGCGCGGCCGTCCCCCTTCTCCGGGTACGAACGGGTCGTTGTGTTCGAGGCCGGTCATCCGGGTTCCGGCAAAGCCGCTGCCGACTTCGAAGCCCTTGGCGGCCGGAAGCGACATCAGCCCCTGGGCGAAATCGGCTTCGAGTTTCTCGAAGACGGGCTCTCCAAGGCCTGCTGGAACGCCGCGTGCGACGCACTCGACAGTTCCGCCGAGCGAATCGCCGCGTTCGCGTGCGGCATCGATGGCTTCTTCCATGGCCGTGGCCGCAGCCGCGTCCGGGCAGCGGGTGTCCTGCGCTTCTACCTGTTCCAGGGTGACGCGGTCGCGGTCAACGTCGGCCTCAATGTCATGGACGCTCTGGACCCAGCCGAGCACTTCGATGCCGGCTGCCTCCTTGAGGATCTTGCGCGCGATCGCAGCGGCCGCGACACGGCCGATGGTCTCGCGAGCGCTGGCCCGACCGCCGCCCTGCCAATTGCGGATGCCGTACTTGGCCTCGGTGGTGTAGTCAGCGTGGGACGGGCGAAAAACGTCCTTGAAGTCTTCGTAGGAGGACGGGCGCGCGTCCTTGTTCCGGACGACGAGACCGATCGACGTGCCTAACGTTCGGCCTTCGAATACGCCGGAGAGGATCTCGACCTGGTCGTCTTCCTGCCGCGGCGTGGTGAGTCGGCTCTGGCCTGGGCGCCGCCGGTCGAGATCGAACTGGATCTCGTCCCGCGAGATCGCGAGTCGCGGCGGACAGCCGTCGACCACGACGCCCACGGCGCCGCCGTGGGACTCGCCGAAGGTGGCAATGCGGAAGAGGGTGCCGAACTGGGAAGCCATGGTCGGCACAGGATAGGCGTTCAGTTCCGATCTGCTCGGCGACGTCGTAGCAACACGACCGTCGCGCCGACACCGCCTTCGGCCGGACGGGCGGGAGTGAATGCGAGGACCAGCCTGCCGATCGGGGGCGCGCTGAGCCAGGCGGGGACGCCCGCGCGAAGCACGGGGCCTCCTTCGGAGCCGTGTCCCTGGCCATGAATGACCAGCCCGCAGCGTTCGCCCTCGTCGTAGGCCTCCCGCACCGCATCTCGGAGGTCCGCGCGTGCCTCGTCGGCCGTGAACCCGTGGAGGTCGATCTCCCAGGTCGGGGGCGGGTCACCCTTTCGAAGTCGCGCGACCAATGCGCGGTCCGTTCCGCGCGCCCAGCCCTCCGTGCCGCCGGATCGCGGCGCGGTCTCGAATGCGCTGTCAGTCAAGGGTTGGTGTCTCCCGACTGCAGGGCCTTGTCCGCGACGACCGAGAACGGCAGGCCGCGGAGCGCCGACGGCGTACACCAGCGGTGCGCGTCGTAGAAGGAACGCCGTACGCGGCGGCCAGCGACCTCGCCGCGGAAGACGTGCAGGGTCAGTACGCGGTGCGTGAAGACGTGCTTGACGGCCGCGGTGGCGCGGAGGTTCTTCGTCTCGAGGCCGAGCCGTTCTCGGAGGCCACGGGCGAGTCCCTCCTCCGGTGCTTCCCCGTCGGCGAGATCGTCGCCGGGGAGTTCCCAGAGGCCGCCTAGCAAACCCTCCGGCGGCCGGCGCGCGGCGAGGATCTTGCCATCGCGGAGAAGGAAGCCGCAGGCTGCCTCGACGCGCTTGGCCTTTGCGGCCTTGCTCTTGACCGGGAGCTTCTCCGCTTCCCCGTTGCCCTGCGCCCGACAGTGCTTTCGGATCGGGCAGAGTAGACACTTGGGTGCCCTGGGCGTGCAGATCATGGCACCGAGTTCCATGATGCCCTGGTTGAGGTCGCCGGGGGAGGGCCCCTTGGCCAGCTCTTCGGCCACTGCCCAGAGCTGCTTCTGGGTGGCCGGGAGCCGGATGTCGTCGTGCAGGTCGAGGACGCGCGTCAGTACGCGCATGACATTTCCATCGACGATGGGTGCCGGGCGATCGAAGGCGATCGATGCCACGGCGCCCGCGGTGTAGCGCCCGACACCTTTCAGTGTCTGGAGTGCCTCGGGATCGTCCGGAAGCTTGCCGCCGAATTCGTCGGATACGGTTCGTGCGGCAGCATGGAGGTTTCGCGCGCGCGAGTAGTAGCCGAGCCCGGCCCAGAGCTGCATCAGGTCATCGGGCGCTGCATCGGCCAGCGCCTCGACCGTGGGGAAGCGCTTCAGGAACCGCTCGTAGTACGGAATGACGGTGTCGACGCGCGTCTGCTGGAGCATCGTCTCGGAGATCCAGATGGCATACGGGTCGCGCGTCAGGCGCCACGGGAGGTCGCGCTTGTTCGCGCGGTACCAACGGAGGAGGTCGCGCCGCAAGGCCTTCATAGGCAGACGGGTAGCGCGCACTCGGGGCGGATGCGCGTGGGGCTGACGCGGGCGCGGACGGCCAGCACTTCGACGCCGCCGGCTGCCGCAGCCCGCAGGGCCGTGCCGTACGCTGGGTCGATCTCGTCGGCGGGTTCGACGCTCTGGCAGTCGCCGCGCTGAACGACGAACAGGAGAGCGGCCCGTCCGCCGGCCTTCGCGAGGCGGTGCAGGAGCTCGACGTGCTTGCGCCCGCGTTCGGTGACGGCATCCGGGAAGCGCCCGAGGGTTCCCTCGGCCATCGTGACGCTCTTGACTTCGAGCCAGGTCGGCGGGGCGCCTCGGTCGTGCTCGGAGAGGAAGAAGTCGAGACGGCTACCGGGTTCGGCAACAACCTCGGCACGCATCGACGCGAAACCGGCGAGCTCCGGTACCAGCCCATTCTCGACCGCGACCCGAGCGATGGCGTTGGCGCGAGCCGTGTTGACGCCGACCCAGGTGCGGCCGGCACGAATCATCTCGAGGCTTTGGGCCAGCTTACGCTTCGGATTGTCCGAAGTGGAGCAGCGAACCCGCGCTCCGGGGTTGGCGAGGCCACGCATGCTTCCGGGGTCCGGACAATGCGCCGTGATCATGCGGCCATCGTCCAGCTCGATGTCAGCGAGGAAGCGCTTGTAGCGCTTGATCAGTTTCCCTTCGAGATCGGCCGCGACGGGGAGTGATCTGGCCGCACGGCCGCGGCTCACGGCAAGGCGGCCGCCATTGCGGGTGCGATGCGGTCTCGAACCCACTTGGGGTCCCACCACTCCTTGGGGTCCACGTAGGTGGCGCCAACCAGGATCGCGAAGTGGAGGTGGTCACCACCCGCGAGGCCGGTCGCGCCTGAGCGTCCGAGACGCTGCGCCTTGGCAACGCGGTCGCCGACCTTCACGTCGATCTCACGCAGGTGTGCGTACAAGCTCATCAGGCCGAGGCCGTGGTCGACGATGACGCAGTTGCCGTAGATCCCGAGCGGCTCAGCGTGAACGACAACGCCGGCGTTCGAGGCTTCGATCGGAGCGCCCGAAACGGAGGCCAGGTCGTAGCCGTAGTGGATGGCTTCGGACACCGACTTCCCGTCGACGTAGTAGGTCCGGTGTTCGGCGAACTGGCTGGTCACGGCCGAGTTTCGCATCTGGGTGAACGCACCGTCGAACAATGCGGTCGCGCCAGACTTCACGACCGCGGCGCGAATCGCTTCCTCGTTGCGCGCGCGTTCGTCGCGATTGATCGTTTGAAACACGGCCACTGCGTCGTCGCCTTCGATGCCGAGTTCGCCCGCGAGAGACGGCACCTTGCCTTCCATGAAGTTCGCGCCGAGGCGAATCGGAATCCGGGTGAAGCTGCGCTCCTGAACCCGTACGGGCCATCCGACTTCGCGCTCGTTCCCGGCGCGGTCGCGCGCGAAGACCTTGGGCGTCACATCCGGCGCTGCGTCTCGCGGAATGGCGAAGAGCGCGATGCGTTCGCCCTCCGCGCCCCCCGGAAACGGGTAGCCTCGGAAGGTCGCGTCGCCAACGCGGACACCATCGTCGGCCGTGGCCTCGAGGACGCGATAACGCACCGCACCGCTCCCCGCGCGCTGGACGTAGGTCAGGCCAGAGGAGACCGATAGCTTCGGCGCCTCCCGATCGATCGACACTGGAATCTCGACCGTCGTGGTATTGCCGGCGAGGAGGCCGCTCCACGACCAGTCGGTCAACTCCGCAACCAGAACGGCGTCGCCTTGCGGGACACCGAGCGTGGCCGGGTCGAGGGTGACATCGACGGTTTCATACGGAATCCGCCCGCCCGTGAGGGCGTCTCCCGGATACTCGGTCGTGGTGATCACGGCTTCGCCGTCCGCGTGGCGCAAACGCACCGCGAACAGACGCAGGCCCGAACCGTCACCGAGATCGAACGTCACGGTCGTCGGCTTGGCACCGACGAACAATTCCCCGGTCTCGCCCTGTGCAGCCAGGACCGGCGGTTCGGTCTCCCAGCGCACCCAGAAGGCGGCGGCCGCCAATAGCAATACGACGACCAGGCCGACGATTCCCCAAGCGCGTGCAGTCACGAAGCTGTCCCCCCAATGTGATTCCGGCGGCCCGTCCGAGGCCGCAGCGGATACTAGCCGTCGCACCGGGGCCGTCCCGCGCACGTGCCAGTTCGATTCCTGATTGGATTGACGCCGACCGGACTGGTTTGGATCCTTCTGTCATGTTGCCCATTCCCGGAGGCCCATGACCATTCGTCGACTCTTCCTGATTCGTCACGGCGAGACCGCGGGCGAATCGAGCATCCGGTACCACGGCCGCAATGATGTGCCGTTGTCGGCGGTGGGCCGCGAGCAGATGCGGCGAGCGGGCTGGGTGCTGTCAGCAGAGGTGATCGATACCTGGGTTGCGAGCACGCTCCACCGCTCCTGGGAGGGTGCGCGCATCGTCAGCCAACAAGCGGCCGTGCGCATCGAGCCGGCCCTGCAGGAAGTAGACTTTGGCCGCTGGGAGGGCCACACACTCCCTGAGATCGAAGCGATGGACCCACAATTGAGCGCGGCGTGGCGCTCGGCGACGCCAGCAACCGGCTTCGACTATCCGGGTGGAGAAACGGCTGCCGACTTCGAGCGCCGAATCTTCAGCGGGACCGACCGTCTCATCGCAGAAACGGGTCCATGCACGGCCGCTGTGCTGCACAAGGGCGTGATGCGGAAAGTGCTGCGGAGTCTCGGGATCGGAGACATCGGGCGTGATAGGCCCGAGTTGGGCGAGATCCTCCGGATCGGGCGCATCGGAGGCGGTTGGCGGTTGCTATGAGGCCGGCCCGCGACTTCAGGACTCCGCTGCCCGGAGTGCGAGGCCATTCGCGACTGACGTGAGTTCCGCGCCCGTGCGGATCTTCTCCGGGCCGAAAGCGTCTTCGAAGATCTTCCGGACGGCGGGCACGAAGGACGAGCCGCCAGTCAGGAAGACGCGATCGACATCGGACGCTGCGGTGCGTGTCGTTTCCATCAGGCGAGCGACGCAAGCACGGATGGCATCGAGCTCTGGCGTGATCCATTCCTCGAACTCAGCGCGCGTGACGGGTTCGTCGATGACAAAGCTCGCTTCTTCGTGTTCGAGCCGGAAACGGGTTTCAGAGTGCGCCGAGAGTGCGCGCTTCGTGGCTTCCGTCGCGCGATACAGCGAGAAGCCGAGATCGAGTTCCACGAGTTCGAGCAAGGCCGAGAGCTTCTCCGGCTCCACTGCGTCCTTCTTGAGGTCGAGAAGGAGCCGCATCGTCTTCGGCGACTTCAGGAAGGATACGTGGTGCCAGCGTTCGAGGTGTTGATAGATCCATGCCGGCACCGGGAGCCTTCGGCCGTAGATCGACTCGAACTCACTGCCGCGACCTAGCAAAGGCGCGACGCGGTGCCGGACGATCCTGCCATCAAATGCGTCTCCGGCGACGCCCACGCCGTCGTGTCCCAGGATCGAGTCGGCGCGGGCGCTTCGTTCCGAGAAAGACGGTCCGACACGGAGGAGCGAGAAGTCGCTCGTACCCCCGCCGAAATCGGCAATCAGGATGAGCTCGTCATGACCGAGGTCGCGCTCATAGTGATAGGCGGCGCCGACGGGCTCGTACTCGAACTCGATCTCCCGAAATCCGGCGTTGGTCAGTGAAGCGCGCAGGCGGGCTTCCGCCAGCTCCGCTGCCTCTTCGTCGTCTGCGCCCACGAAGTGCACCGGGCGGCCGACGACGGCGCGATGCACCGGTTCACCGAAGTCGCGCTCGGCCTGATCGCGGAGGTCGCCGACCAATTGTCCGATCAACTGCTCGAGCCGCCACATCCGGCCATAGATCGCGGTGCCGGAGAAGAGCCTTGTCGCCAGGAAGGACTTCAGCGACTGGACGAGACGGCCGCCGTGTTCCTCGCGCTCCAGATAGTGGATCAGCGCTCCCGGCCCAGAGTGGATCTCCACCGGGGACCGATCGTCTTCGCGATCGAAGTAGAGCAGTGAACGGAAGGTCGGAACGCGGCCATCCGGGCTTTCGTAGTGTGCGAGTTCCGGAACGCCGCTGGGCCCGACCCGCGCGATGGCGCTGTTCGTGGTGCCGAAATCGAGGCCGAATGCCGGGGTCGTGGTCACGGTGCGTCTCCTGGGCGCCAGCGGGTTCTCTGGACAACGCGAAACACCCCGCTCCGGGATCGGGGCGGGGGTCGGCGGTCTCGCGGCTGGGCGCGCACCTTCGCACGGGCCAGGGGGGGTTGGCAAGCGCGATGTGCAGCTCGGCCAAGAAGGCCCACGTGCACGTGCGTTTTTCGAAGCCGTCAGCCGTGGCGTACGCGCGTTTTACCGGGCCTTTACGCCAGTGGGTGAACGTTCCGCCTAGCGTGGGGTCACAACAGGGCAAGGAGAACCCCATGATTCAGACGCCCGTCCGTTCCCGATTCCTCTCGTCTCCGGCCGCGCGAAGCGCGCTGAGCGTTGCCGTGCTCTTGTTGACGGTGCTTCCAGTCGGAGCCGAGCGCACGACGACGGCCGAGCCGCCCCCGACTGGCCAGACCGTGCTTGCCGACCCGAGGCCCGACCTCCCGGACAACCTCGGTCCGGTTCGGATCGAGGTCGCATTCGTGCTCGATACGACGGGCTCGATGTCGGGTCTGATCGACGGCGCGAAGCAGAAGATCTGGTCGATTGCGAACCGACTCGTCAGCAACCAGCAGCGAAGCGGTGTACGGATGGCCCTGATCGGCTACCGCGATCGCGGCGACCAGTACGTGACGCGACGCTACGACCTGACGACCGACATCGACAAGATCTACGGCCACCTGCGCGAGTTCCGAGCGGATGGCGGCGGCGACGGGCCCGAGTCCGTGAACCAGGCGTTGCACGAGGCCGTGCATGACCTTTCCTGGAGTGAAGACGAGGACGTGTATCGCGTGGTCTTCCTGGTCGGGGACGCACCCCCGCATATGGACTACGGCGACGTGCCGTTCGACGAAACCGCACTCCGTGCCGGGAAGCGCGACATCTCGGTCAACACCATCCAGTGCGGAAACTGGGACGAGACGGCTCGCGTCTGGAAGCAGATCGCGTCGCTCGCGAGCGGCCAGTATGCGGCGATCGCCCAGGACGGCGGAATGCTTGCGCTCTCGACGCCCATGGACGGCGAGCTCGCACAACTCAATCGCGAACTGGCCGGGACCGTGATCGCGTACGGCAAGACGGAAGAACAGCGTGAGATCAAACGCAAGGTCGACGGTGCGCTCGGCGCCGAAGCCGACGCGGCAGCGGACCGGCTGTCCTACCTCGCGAAGTCGGGGGGTCGCGTCGTGTCGGGGGCCAAGGACCTGGTGGATGCGGCGCGCGATGGTCTCTCGGTCGGCGACGTTGCCGAGTCGGAGTTGCCCCCGGAGATGAAGGTCATGGCACCGGCTGAACGAGAAGCCTACGTCGCGCGCAACCGAGCCGAGCGGGAACGCCTCCAATCCCAGGTGCAAGTCATGAGCAAGCGCCGCGATGCCTACATCGCTGAGGAACTGGCCAAGCGAGAGGCCGAGGGCAAAGGCGACGGATTCGATGCCGAGGTCTTCCGAACCATCGAGGGCCAGGCGGGGAAGAAGGGCATCACGTACGACTAGCCGCACAGGGCGGCGGTCCAAGGACCAGCCGCGCAGGGCGGCGGCCAAAGGAGTAGCCGCGCAGTGCGGCGGTCAACGAAGTAGCCCCAATGGGCGGGGACCAGAAGCAGGTTTCGGCACTGCTTCCGGTCCTGCGAGGCCGGAGGCAAGGCGCCCCCGGCCTCGCTTTCGTAGGGGTCACGACCGACTCGCGGGCGATGCTGGCGGCAGCCCGACCCAGTACCCTGGGCGCCACCATCCACTGCTACGGGAGGCCTCCGTGCCCCGCATTTCCTTCGCAATTCATTTGGCGCTGGTGCTCGTTGTCGCAGGCTCGACGCCGAGCCTGGCCGGCAGCGACCAGGACGCCGGGCACGGAATGTCGTCGGCGCGCCTCGGACGACTTACCGCCGCGATGGAGCGCGCGGTCGCGTCGGGTGGCGTTCCCGCTGTCTCGACCCTGGTGTTCCGCAACGGTGTCGAGGCTCACTTCGATGCACAGGGTCAACAGGACCCGACCACGGGCGTTGCGCTCGCGCGGGACACGATCTTCCGTATCTACTCGATGTCGAAGCCCATCACGTCGGTGGCGACCATGATCCTGGTAGAAGAGGGAGTGATCGGGCTCCACGCGCCGGTATCGAAGTGGCTGCCCGAGCTCGCCGATGTGAAGGTGCTGAAGACCCCGACGAGCCCGCTGACCGATGTCGAACCGCTGGCCCGGCCGATCACGGTCCGCGATCTGCTCACGCATACCGCGGGCCTGGCATACAGCTTCACCGCACAGGGTCCGCTGCGTCAGGCGATCTCCGACGCCGGTCTCGACGGATCGAGTACCGAAGGGACGCCGGACGAGTTCATGGCCGCGATGGGGGCCCTCCCGTTGCGGCACCAGCCCGGAACGCGCTGGCACTACAGCCTTGCGGATGATGTGCTGGGCGTGTTGATCGAACGGGCTTCCGGGATGTCGTTTCCCGATTTTCTACGCACGCGAATCTTCGAGCCGCTCCGCATGGAAGACACGGGTTTCTGGGTGCCGACCGACAAGCTCGATCGCCTTTCGGTGAACTATGCGCGGAATCCGAAGACCGGAGAACTCGTCGTGTTCGATCATCCGGCGAAGAGCGTCTATGCGAAAGAGCGGACGTTCGCCTCGGGGGGTGGCGGCCTGGTCTCGACGATCGACGACTACATGCGCTTCGCGCGAATGATGCTGAACAACGGTGAGCTCGACGGGGTGCGAATCGTCAGCCGGAAGACGATCGAGCGCATGACGACCGATTCCCTGTCGCCTGAAGAGAAGACGTTTGCGGCGCTCGGAAGAACCGGGGAGGTCGCGTTCCGCGGGAACTCGTACGGGCTCGGCGTACGCGTCGTGACCGAACCGGGCATGGTCGGCACGCTCGATTCGTACGGGACCCACGGATGGGGCGGCGCCGCGGGCACCTGGTACTTCGTCGACCCGGAGGAAGATCTTGCGGCCGTGCTCATGGTCCAGGTAATGGGCCTCGGTCAGGAGACCTCGATCCGGGCGGACTTCGATACACTCGTCCATCAGGCGATCATCGATTAGCGATCACGGACTAACGAACGGAGACTCCATGCACGTTCCCCTGCTTGTCACAGACTTCCTCAAGCGCTCTTCGCGCGTTTACGCCGACAAGACCGCCGTCGTCGACGGAGCACATCGCTACAGCTATCGCGAACTGCAGGAGCGGGCGAATCAGCTCTCCCATTGGCTCCTGTCGTTGGGGATCGGAAAGGGCGATCGCGTCTGCATCCTGAGCCCAAACTCCCATTTCTTTCTCGAGAGTTTCTATGGAACAGCCCAGATCGGCGCGATCCTGGTGCCACTCAACTACCGGCTCGTCGCGGCTGACCATGAGTACATCATCGATCACGCGGGCGTGAAGGCGATCGTGGTCGACCACGAGTACACCGGTGTCGTCGACGGAATCCGCGGCGGCCTCCCGAAGGTCGAACACTGGATCGTGGCCAAGCACGGCGGTGCGACACCCGACGGCTGGCTCGACTGGGAGGATGGAATCGACGGGCTGTCGACGAGTCCGCCGCCCGATGTCGAACTCGATGAGAACGACGTGGTCTCCATCAACTACACGTCGGGTACCACGGCACGTCCCAAGGGCGTCATGCTCACGCACCGGAACTGTTACATCAACGCGTACGGCATGATCGCCCACCTCGGAATCCATCATGAGGATGTCGAGCTGTGGACACTCCCCATGTTCCACTGCAATGGCTGGGGCGGCGTCTATGCCCTGACCGGAATGGGCGGTACGCACGTCGTTCTGCGCGCGGTGGACGGCGAGAAGATCTTCGAGCTCATTGCGGAAGAGAAGGTCACGTTCGCGTGCATGGCGCCCGCCGTGCTGCGCACGGTGCTCGACTATCCAGACAAGGACAAGCATACGATCACGACGAAGCCCCGCTTTACGGTCGCGGGCGCGCCGCCGCCGGCAGCGTTCATCGAACGGCTGGAGAGCGAAATGGGTTGGGACTTCCTCCAGATCTACGGCCTTACCGAGACTGCGCCGCTCCTGACGATCTCGCAGCCCGATGCGAACTGGACCGACGGCGACTACGCCCGGCGTTCGCGCGCGGGCGTTGCGGCCCTGGGGGTCGAACTCCAGATCCTGGACGATGAAGGGAACCCGGTTCCGAAAGACGGGGAGACGGTGGGGGAAGTCTGTGCTCGGTCCAATGTGGTCTTCGCCGGCTACTGGGAGCAGCCTGACCAGACGGATGCGTGCGTCTACGACGGGTACTTCCACACGGGCGACCTCGGCGTGTGGGACGAGACCGAGAGTGTGCACATCGTCGATCGAAAGAAGGACGTGATCATCTCGGGGGGCGAGAACATCAGCTCTCCCGAGATCGAAGACGCGCTCTACCAGCACGCTGGTGTGATGGAATGCGCCGTGATCGGCGTGCCCCACGAGAAGTGGGGGGAGACACCCAAGGCGTTGGTCGTCCTGCGCGAAGGCGCATCGGCCACGGAGGAAGAACTGATCACGTTTTGCCGGGAGCAGCTCGCGCACTTCAAGTGCCCGACGTCGATCGAGTTCATCCCGGAACTCCCGCGCACGGCCACCGGGAAGCTTCAGAAGTTCAAGCTTCGCGAGCAGTACTGGGAAGGTGGCCGAAAGGTCGCTGGTTAGGCGTCGCTTCCGGCATCTGAGAGGATCGTCTTCTTGCCAGCGCCGGGTCCGAAGCCAGCGTCGGCCAGCCGTTGCATGAAGTCGCCGACCGCTTGTTGGCTGGGCGGTTCCGGGCCTTCCATGCGGCGAGCGATCTCCGACTCGATCGCGTGGGGCCAGACCTGGGGGAACAGCGGGCCGTGTAGTCGATCGCCCGGCTCGAGGCCGTGCTCCCAGAGGAGCGGCATCGTGGCATGCCGGGGTGCGTAACGAACGTCCTCGCCGGTGTAGCGGAAGGCGAGAGCGCGTCGATCCGTCTCGTTCGAAGCATTCCCGGCGGAACCGTGGCAGACCACGGGCCCGAAAAGCAGCACGTCGCCGGGTTCCATGTCCCAGCCGACGACATCGTGCTCCGTACGTTCTTCTGCGAAGTTGGGCGACGCCGGAAGGTCCGTATCCATCATGTACGGGTCGTAACCCGGTGTGACGGCCTTGTATCGCTGCGACCAGCGATGCGATCCTCGCACGAACTCGAGTCCACTGGATTTCCGCGTGACGGGATCGAGCGTGATCCAGAATGAGATGATCTGGTTTCCTTCGACGGGCCAGAAGGGAATGTCCTGGTGCCAGGGAGTGTCCACGGGGCTTCCGGCTCGCTTCACGAAAAACTGTTCGTAGAAGAAGTTCACGGTGGGCGTGCCCAGGACCTGTTGCGCCAGAACGGGAAGCGCAGAGAACAGGGCGAGGTCCCGGAACGCGTCGTGCAGTTTCCACACGAAGATGTCGCCATGGAAGCCCTGGCTGTCGCGGTTGAGCCCCTTGCTCAGCACGCTGAGCTTCTGGATCGCGTCCTCGAGTGCATCGCGAAGCGTTTCGATGGTGTCGAGGTCGAGCAGGCCACGCGCGCAGACGACACCGTCTCTGGCGAGGCTGTCCAGCTCGGATGCTGTCAGGTCCCGGGAAGGTTGGGCCGGCTCCGGAATCGTCAATGGAGCGCCCTATCGCGTCAGGGGCTCGACGTCGCTCCAGACCGCCTTGCCATTGTTGCGGAACATCTCGACGACGGGAGCCGGTAGCCACCCGTCTACGGCAGTCGCGTAGGCCGGGAGCGCCTGGACGCGGCTGTACCACTCAGCGAGCGCGGGACGCGCTTCGATCAGGGACCCCATGGCGACGTGGTCGAGGCGCAGGACGTATGGCAAGACACCCGCGTCGGCGATTCCGAAGCTCTGACCGCTCAACCATGCGCCTGGAGACAGGGTCTCCTCCATGTCGTCGAGGAGGCCGATCATCGCGCGCAGCGCGCCCTCGAACTCCGGGGCCTTCACGCCGTGTTCGATCACGCTGCGTCGCGCGGCGCGTCGGGCGGGGTCAGGAATCGCGTTGATGTTCGCATCGCGCACTTCCTCAGGCTGCTGGAGCAGGATGTTGCGCGGACCAATCGCGAAGGTGACGACGCCGGTGGCGGGGTGAACCTTCTGGTCGAGCTTCTTGCCCCACATTCGCACGGTGTGGCGGCCAACCGCGTCGGCCGGGCGCATGGGCACCTCGGGATACGCATCGTCCAGGTACTCGTTGATCAGTGTCGACTCGATCAAGACGTGTCCGTCGTCGACCACGGTCGGTACCACGTGGTTCGGATTGAGCTTGACGTAGTCGGCATCGTGCTGACCGCCGCTGATCAGGTCGATCTCTTTCGACTCGAACGCGATCCCTTTGTGGTCGAGAACCAGCCGGACCTTCTGGGAGCAGGTGGAAAGCGCGTTGTGATACAAGGTCAGCATGGGGTCTCCGATTGGCGAAGCCGCGGTTGGGACGACAGCGTCGCTAGTTCAGCGAGAGTTTTTGCGCGAGCGAAGCGATGAGCGTATCGAGAGAGTGATCGGCATCGCTCACGCCGAAGATGTACCGATCTGGACGCACGATGGCGGCCGGATGGTCGTCGAAGAGTCGGTCGAGTTCGCCGTGACACGCTTCGGTTCCTTCCAGGGAGACCGTGCGGGCACCGATTCGGTCGAGAATCGACTGGCTCTCGGCCGTGATCTCGAGATCACGAGCGCTACGCCCCACGACGGTGAACCCGGCGCCCAGTAGCTCGTCGAGCATCTGCTCGTTGCCGTCCGACATTCGCATCGTGGGTTGGCGCAGCAGGTAACCGGTCGATGAATCGCCGCCGACCTGCTCTGTCTGGATCACGCCCGCGTGAAGCGGCGGAGCGGTCCGGCCCTGGCCGTAGCCCGAGTTCATGTCGGCGCCGTCGGGGTCGGCCGGCGGCCGGCCCGCTTCCTGCGCAGCCAATGCTTCCATCAGCTTCCCGATGGCGACGGCCCAGTCGACGAGGTCGTGCGCGTGGGGGTCGCGCTCGGCCTCATAGGTGTCGAGCAGCGCGTCGTCACAGAGGCCGTTCATCACGAGCGGGAGTTTCCACGCAAAGTTGATGACGTCGCGGAAGCCGGCGTTCAGGCCCTGCCCCAGGAAGGGCGGCGTCTGGTGAGCGGCGTCGCCGGCCAGGAAGACGCGTCCTTCGCGCCATCGGTCGGCTGTCGCGGCGTGAAATTGGTAGACCGCCTTTCGCCGAATCGTGTAGCGGTCGGCCGGCAGCCATTCGTCCAACAGAGAGCGGATCTTCTCCGGGGCCAGGAGTTCGTCGCGCGATTCGCCCGGCAGGAGCTGGAACTCCCAACGACGGTTCGGGTCCTTCACGCAGATGTAGGTGGAGAGTCGCTCCGGGTCGCAGATCTGCATGGTGAGGAACGGGAGATCGGCCGTGTCCTGCACCACGATGTCGACGACGAGCCAGTCCTGGTTGTATCCCAGGTCCTGCCAGCCGATGCCCATCGCTTCGCGGACGAAGCTCGATGCACCGTCGCATCCCAGGACGTATCGGGCCGTGAGGCTCGTGCGCTTGCTGCCGGCAACTTCCTGCATCTCGACCGTGACTTCGTCCGAGGTCTGGTGCACCGCGGTGACTTCGCGTTCGAGGAGCTGCGTGACCTTCCCCTGCTTCACGATCCAGTCGCGAAGCTCGTGCTCGAACTCCGGCTGGTCAAAGAATCCGAGATCGCGGTAGCCGTTATGTCCGACGTCGGTGCCGGCCGCCACGAAATAGGGTTCGCGCTTCGAGTTGACGAAGGCGACCTCGTCCGTCCCCCGCGGCGCGTGCGTCAGTGCATTGGCTTCCGCACCCAGTCCGAGCCGCTGGAAGGCGCGGATGACCTCGCCGTCCATATTCACGGCGCGCGGAATCTCGACGACATCGGGAGCGCGGTCGATCACGGCCACACGAAGCCCAGCTTCGGCCAATAGGAATGCGCCCATGGCGCCAACCGGGCCGAAGCCGACGATCGCTACATCGTAGTCGGGAGAAGTCACGTCCCGGTTATCCGATGCGAACCGTGTCGGCGGGCTCGTCGATCACGCCATTCTCGATCTCGCCGATGCCGTCGATCGCAATCTTTACGACGTCGCCGACTTTGAGCAGCTGCGGCGGCTTCATCGCGATGCCAACGCCGCCGGGTGTCCCGGTCGGGATGACGTCGCCGACTTCGAGGGTGAACGCGGTCGAGAGATGCTCGATGATGTCGAAGCAGTCGAAGACCAGATGCTTGGTATTCGAGTTCTGTCGGAGCTCGCCGTTCACCCAGGTCTTGAGGTCGTGGGTGTGCGGGTCGCCGAACTCGTCCGGCGTGACGATCCACGGACCCATCGGGCAATGCGTATCGAACGACTTGCCGATGGTCATCGTCGGCGTGCGCAGCTGCCAGTCACGGACGGTGGCGTCGTTCACGATCGTGTAGCCCGCGATCACTTCGTGGGCGCGCTCCTTGGGAACATGACGGCAGGGCTTTCCGATCACGACGCCCAGCTCGCCTTCGTAGTCGAGCGCCGACGAAGCACGGGGCATATGGAACGGCGCGAAGGGCGGATGGGCCGATGTCGACTGTTTGTTGAACAGCACCGGGAACTCGGGAACCTTCATTCCACTTTCGGCGGCTTCTGCGATGTGGTCGGCATAGTTCACGCCGATGGCCAGGATCTTGGGCGGCCGCAGGATCGGGGATTCGAGAGTGACATCCGAAAGGGCATACCGAGTGCCTCCTCCTGCCACGGCACCCCGTGCCGCTTCCAGCGCCGAGTCGCCA
Source organism: Deltaproteobacteria bacterium (assembly GCA_029261815.1). Classification (GTDB taxonomy): domain Bacteria; phylum Myxococcota_A; class UBA9160; order UBA9160; family UBA6930; genus JAJDAP01. The sequence goes on along the minus strand of JAJDAQ010000061.1, from coordinate 12,273 downwards.
GCTTCGAGTAGCGCGATCATTTCGTTCGGCGCACCGCTGCCGGCGAGATCGACCACTTCGTCACCGTCGACGACACCGGTTCGCGTTGAACCGCCGTGAGTGAACGTTACGAGCTTCATGAGGATTCCTTTCCAAGGAATAGGGTGATGAGCGCATCGGTGTGCGCTTCGATCCATTCGGGCTCGGTCGGGTCAAGCCCCGTCAGCAGCTCGAATTCAGGCGCTTGATGGAACAAGTGAGTCACGGCACCCACCATGATGTAATGCAACACGGTGGGGTCGATTTCCGAGAGCGGCAGCCCGCTACCGCGAGAGTTCTTCAAGAACGTGGACACGGCTTCGAACAAGAAGCGGACGTGGTGGTCGACCAACCACTGCATGCGCTTGCCGCCGCGCTTGCCCTCGTCCGTCATCAGTCGGGAGAACTCGGGCCGCCGCGCCGCGAAGTCGACGAACCCGCGAATCAGCTGCTCCGCACGTTCCCGGTCGGTCTCCGCAGGGGCCTGATCGAGAAGCCCGTCGGCCCCGGCGCGAAGCTCAGCGAACGCGATCGCGACGGCCTCTCGCCAGAGCGTCTCCTTGCTCCCGAAGTAGTAGTTCACGAGCCCCTGGTTCACGCCGGCCCGATTCGCGATCTCGCGCGTCGACGCGCCATCGAACCCAAGCTCCGAAAACGCCTCGAGCGCCGCCTGGAGCATCTTCTCGCGAGTCGAAGCCTCATCCTTGTCATGCGCGATTGCCGGACTCACACCACTACTCCCAAAGCACGTCCGCCAATGCGAACCTCCACATATTATTCAATCGAACAAGGCGCGGCAACCCCGGTGTTCAGACGCCGAAAGGGAGAGCTATCGACCAAGTGGAGCGCGCAGGGGGCCGGGGCCGCAGCCGAAGTGAAGCGCAGCTCGGGGTGCCCGCCGCTGCGGGTCGCGCGCGGGCAAACGCCCGCAAGTGCGAAACCCCGTCCCGCATCGAAGAAAGGAAACCGCCCGCGAGCCATTCGACTGCGGCCCCGGCCCCCTGCGTGCGGGCCTCGGTGTCGCACCATGCGTTAGGCCGGTCGAAGCTCGTTCAGCGTCCGCGTGTTGTCGCGCATGATCTTCTGCTTCGTCGCATCGTCGAACTGCGCCACATCCTTCAGGTAGTCGAGAGGCTGCGGCATCCCTTCGATGTGGGGCCAGTCGCTTCCGAAGATCACGCGGTCGGCCCCCATGTGTTGGACGACCTCGCCCGTGTCGTCTTCCCAGAACGGGTTGATCCACACGTGCTCGCGGAAGTTGTCGCTCGGGTCTTCCTTGAAGTACCCGGGCATGCGGTTCTTGGCCTGGTCGAGCTTCCGGAACATGTCGCCCAGGAACTCCGAGCCGTTCTCGACCGATGCGATCCGCAGGTTCGGGAAGCGCTCGAACATTCGGCCGTAGGCCATCGTGATGAGCCAGTCGTAGGCTGCGCGCTCGATCGAGAAGCCCTTCACGTTCGGGCCGTAATCGCCGGCACTCTTGCCGATATCGGCACTGAAACCGTCCTGGGCGTAGCCGTTCGCCGAGTAGCCCGAGTCGCCCGCGTGCACGACCACCGTGATGCCGGCTTCGTTGACGCGTGCCCAGAAGGGGTCGAAGTACTCGTTCGTCGGTGACATGGCGCCGTCTTCGTTCCAGACCGCCGAAGGGCGCATGACGACGACGCGTGCTCCACGACCGAGTGCCCATTCGAGCTCCTCGATGGCGAACTCACGGTCGGCGAGCGTGATGTAAGGCGCACCGAAAATCCGGTTCTTGTACGCGACCCCCCAGTCTTCATCGACCCAGCGGTTGAAGGCGCGAAACAGGGTCTTTACGGCTTCGGTGTCGTTCTTCAGCAGCTCTTCGTAGAGCACGCCCAGGGTCGGAAACAGCCACATGGCCTCGAGGCCCTGCTCGTCCATCTTCTTCAACCGAGCGTCGGGGTCCATGTAGTAGTCGGGCAGGCGCTCGCGCTTGCTCATCATCTCGAACGGATTCTTGCCGTCCGGGTTGCCGCGGAAGTACTCGTACATGGCGCCCGGGAGCGCGATCGGGTCCCACGTCGGGTTCTTCACGGCGTGCGTGAGTTTCCCGCCGACCAGGTGGTGCTTGCGCCCGTCCATGTCGACCCACTGGACACAGCGGGACTGCATCTCCGCCGGGACGTGCCGGGTGAAGGCGTCCAAGGCCTCGTAGTAGTGGTTGTCGCAGTCGAATACGGGGTAGCTGAGGTCGGACATGGCGTCTCCGGGGTCGTCGGGGAAGGGCGGGTGGGGTGTGGAGCCAACCCGGGCTGAAAATCATAGACGATCGTCAGTGAGTTTCCCGCGTTCGATCGATCAGGAGACTTCGACGGCGTCGCCCAGTTTCACCGATCCCGCTTCCAGCACGCTGGCATAGACCCCCAGGTTGCCGCCGTTGTTCTGGACCAGGGATCGCATGATCTTGGGGTCCTTGGGGAGGTCGGCGAAGCCGTGGGTTGTCATCACGCAGCGCGGGCAGACCATTTCGATCTGGACGACAGCGCCTCCGATCCGGACCGGCTTCCCGTTCCAGGCTTCTTCCGGAAAGCCGGCTTCTTCGTCAAGGTCGACCACGAGATTCGGCCGAAAGCGCCGCACGTCGATCTGGGATTCGCCGGACACCGCCTGCATCGAACGGAGCGATGCGGTCGAGATGATCAGCAGCGGGTACGCGTCGAAGTATGTCCCGGGAGGCGACTCGTACTGCAGGATCTCGGGTGGAAAGGCGCCCAGGTCGGGCAACGGCTCATCCGGCTCGCGCGCAAACGTGGCGCGCAGCTCGGCCATGAAGTCCGGGTCATCGGGTGCGCCACGCTTGTAGTGCTCGAGCTGGTCCGCCGGGAGGAGCGGCCAGAGCGTGACTTCGTGCCCGATCGCCTGGCTGAGCTTGCTCGCGGCATCGGGGTCGTTCGTCAGGAATCGCTCGCCGGAGGGGGCCGTGATCTCGGCGGCCGGGGCCGGAGAATCGAGCTTGGGTTCTTCCGCATAACGAGCACGTAGCGCCATCAACTCCGGAATCTTCTTCGCGCCGCGAATTCCGCCGCGCACCTCGTCGCGGGTCGCCCAGGCACGGTCACCCGGAATCCCACTCTGGCCTAGCGTCACCGATGGGAGATCCTCGCCAAGTAGGCTCTTGACCGGGTACCGGTGGATTCCTTGAAGTCTTGCAGTCATGGAGGTATTCCTGGCGCGCTGGAGATGACCAGGCGAAACGCCCGGCTCAGTCGCTCTCGCTAGTCGTCGTCCGCTCGGAGCTTCGCGACCACGCTGTAGTCCTCGAGGGTCGTGGTGTCGCCGACGGACTCCTTCCCTTCCGCGATGTCGCGGAGCAGGCGACGCATGATCTTGCCAGAGCGCGTCTTGGGGAGTGCGTCGGTGAAGCGGATCTCTTTCGGCTTCGCGATGGCGCCAATCTCCTTCGTTACATGCCCTAGCAGTGTCTTCTTCATCGCCTCGTCTGCATTGATGCCACCGCGAGGGGTGACGAAGGCGACGATGGCCGTTCCCGTGATCTCGTCCGGTCGGCCGACGACCGCTGCCTCAGCGACATCGTCGTGAGAGACCAGGGCGCTCTCGACTTCCATCGTGCCGATCCGGTGGCCCGAGATGTTCATGACATCGTCGATGCGGCCCATGATCCAGAAGTAGCCATCCTTGTCGCGGTGGGCGCCATCGCCGGGGAAGTAGGTTCCCTTCCACTTGGACCAGTAGGTCTCCTTGAAGCGCTTCTTGTCACCCCAGATCCCGCGGAGCATGCCGGGCCAGGGCTTGGTGATTGCGAGCAGGCCGCCATCGGGCGGCTTTACCTCATTGCCGTCCTCATCGAGAATCGCGGCATGGACGCCGGGGAACGTCAGGGTCGCAGAGCCGGGCTTGGTATCGACCGCGCCCGGAAGCGGCGTGATCATGATTCCGCCGGTTTCTGTCTGCCACCACGTGTCGACGATCGGGCACTTCCGATTCCCGATCACCTTGTTGTACCAGATCCAGGCCTCCGGGTTGATCGGTTCGCCGACGCTGCCTAGCAATCGCAGCGACGAGAGGTCGTGTCCCTTCGGGTGCTCGTCGCCCAGCCGGATGAAGGTACGGATGGCGGTCGGGGCGGTATAGAAAATGGTCACGCCCCAGCGTTCGATGATGTCCCAGAAGCGATCGGGCCCCGGATGCGTCGGCGTCCCTTCGTACATCACCGTCGTCGCGCCGTTTGCGAGAATTCCGTAGACCACATACGAGTGGCCCGTGATCCAGCCGATGTCGGCCGTGCACCAATAGACGTCTTCGTCCTTGAGATCGAAGATCGCCTTGGCCGTCGTCGTGACGTGGGTCAGGTAGCCGCCGGTGGTATGCAGGATTCCCTTGGGCTTTCCCGTTGTGCCACTCGTGTAGAGGATGAAGAGCGGGTGCTCCGCGTCGAGCTTGGCCGGCGGGCACTTGGCGGAAGCTGTCGCCATCGCGTCGTGCCACCAGACGTCTCGGCCGTCCTTCATCGCGGTGGGCTCGCCCGTTCGCTTGACGGTCACGATGGCCTGGATGGTCGGCGTCGCCTCGCAGGCCTCGTCGACCATGGGCTTCAGGGCAAAGGGTTCGCCGCGCCGGTACCCGCCGTCGGCCGTGACGACGACCTTGGCCCCGGCATCATTGATGCGGTCTCGAAGGGACTCTGCCGAAAAACCGCCGAACACGATCGAGTGGGGGGCGCCGATGCGGGTGCACGCCAACATCGCGATCGCCAACTCCGGGACCATCGGCATGTAGAGTGCGACGCGATCGCCCTTCTTGACGCCGAGGCTCTTCAAGACGTTCGAGAACTGCTGGACTTCGCGGTGCAGCTCCCCGTAGGTGATGACGCGCGTATCTCCGGGCTCTCCCTCCCAGATGATCGCTGCCTTGTTCTTGCGCCAGCTGTTCGCATGCCGATCGACGCAGTTGTAGGAGACGTTCAGTTTTCCGCCCGCGAACCACTTGGCATTCGGGGCCTTCCACTCGAGGGCCTTCTTCCAGGGCGTGAACCAGTCGAGGTTCTCCTTCGCCATCTTGGCCCAGAAGCGCTCGGGCTTCTCGCCGGACTTCCGGAACTCGCGGACATCCTTCTTGTTCCAGTTCGCCTGCTTCCGGAACTCCGGGCTGGGCTTGAAGACGCGCTTTTCCTTGAGCAGGGATTCGATGTCGGCCACGGGCTTCCTCTTTGTTGGTTCGTGGGGCGGCGCTTTCGCGCGTGAGGCGAAGGCTATTCGAGGCCTTCGCGTACCCAGGCTTCAACGGCAGGGGCGTCCTTGGGGATCGCCTCGGTCAAATTCATCGGACCGTCGTCCGTAACGATGATGTCGTCTTCGATGCGAATGCCCACGCCGCGCAACTCGGGTTTCGCAGCTTCGTCGTCGGCCGTGATGTAGAGGCCGGGTTCGACGGAAAAGAGCATGCCCGACTCGAGCCTACGGGGCTGTCCGTCGCGGGTATAGACGCCGGCATCGTGGACATCGAGGCCAATCCAGTGCGACGTCCCGTGCATGTAGTACTTGCGATAGGACTCTTTCTCGACCGCTTCGTCAACGCTGCCCGAGAGGAGCCCGAGGTCGATCATGCCCTGGGTCAGGACTCGGACCGACGCGTTGTGAACGTCCGGGAGGATTCCGCCGAGGAGAGCGGCTTCGATCGAGGCGGACTGGGCCTCGAGCACGATGTCGTAGACCTCGCGTTGCGCTGGTGAGTAAGTTCCGCCGATCGGATAGGTGCGCGTGACGTCCGACGCATAGCCTTCGAGTTCGCAGCCAGCGTCGATGAGCAGGAGCTCGCCGTCGACGAGGGGTTGGTCGTTCTGGACGTAGTGGAGCACCGTGGCGTTGGCGCCGCCCCCAACGATGCTGCCGTACGCGGGCCCCGCCGAACCGCGCCGACGGAAGGTGTAGTCGAGGACGGCCTGCACTTCGTATTCCATGCGTCCGCCATGGCTGAGCTTTGCGGCCTCGTGGTGGGCTTCGAGGGTGATGTCGGCGGCACGCTGGAGTATCTCGACCTCGTCGGGAGATTTGCGCAAACGCATCTCGTGCAGTGTCTGGCGGGGGTCGACGATTTCCTCCGGCGGGATGGCGCCTGCGCGGGAGCCGCGTCGCATCTGCTCGCGGAGTTCCGAGATGCGCGCGTCGAGCGCCGTGTCTCGTCCGAGCACGTGGAAGAGCCGGTCCACGCCGCGCAGCACTTCGCCGAGGTTTTCCGGCAGCGATGTGATCGGGTGTGCTTCGTCTGCACCGAAGTCGGCGACGGCGCCTTCGGTGCCCGGGCGGAAGCCGTTCCAGGTTTCCATCTCGGGGTCGCGCGGCTCGACGTAGAGCGTGAAGGCCGGTCCGGCATCGGTTCGCAGGACGGCGACCGCGTTCGGATGGTCGAACCCCGTCAGGTAGTGAAAGTCCGAGTCCTGTCGGAACGGGTACTCGGTGTCATTCGAGCGGGTCGCGAGGCCGGCTCCCTGGATCAGGGCGGCGGCGCCGGGGCCCATGCTCTCGAGAAAGCGCTGGCGGCGTTGGGCGAACACGCGCGCAGGATAGCGCTCAGTCCGGAAGATCGAGACAACGAACCCACGTAGCGGGCGATGGCTCGGCCCGGGTCCGGCAGACCGTGGCGCACACCTTGTCTCCGAATACGTCGCCGGTGTAGTAGAGGTCGCCGTCGGCGCTCGGGAAGTCGAGGTCACGGACCCTGCCAGCGCGGTCGACGACATGGACACGTCCACTCCAGCGTGTCAGCACCGCCGTGCCGTCGGCGGCTACGCGAAGGTCCTGGACGAAGTCGGCGTTGCCGGCAAACGCGTCGTCCAGGCCAATCCATCGGCCCGTCCCCAGAACGGAGCCCGCTGCGTCAGGCGGCCGGATTCTCAGGCGTAGCCGGCCGGAATCGACTTCGGCGAAGTAGCCGGTGCCGTCGGCGCCGAACGTCATGAACTGGACCTCGGGCCGCGCGAAGCGGAGACGCTCGCGCCCGCCCGCAGTGAGGATGCGCGTGTCGTGAGCGGCTTCGCCTTCGCTGTCGGCGTCCTCTGGTCCGAGCAGATCCGTGTTGACCCAGATCTCAGCCCGGACCGGGTCCCACGCGAGACTCTTGGCGGCCGCGAAGGTGCCCGCCGGTGTTTCCAGGGGAAATTCCGCCTGGATCCTTCCGGTTTCGCCCATGACCACGACGCTGCCGCCGTCTCCGCCATACCGCGAAGCCAGGATGCGTCCGCCCGGGCCCGGCGCCAGTTCGTTCAGGCCGATGGTCTCTGGCCCGAGGCGCTCCCAGACCCCGTTGGATTGCCTGACCCAGGCGACATCGAAGAACGTCGTGGCGTAGGTACGGCCATTCGGATGAAGCAACACGTCCCAGACACCGGAAGGTCCGTCTGCCAGGTATTCGAAGCGGACGTGGCCGGTGGCCGTCTCGAAACGTCCGACGAAGACTCCACCGGGCACCTCGAGGTCCGCGGCGGGATTCCCTCCGTTGCGGCGCATGGCCGACCAGAACGACGAAACGCCGAACCAGAGTTCGCGGCGGTCCCCATCGCCATACCAGGCGCAGTCCGTCTCGGGCGCGTCCGCCGAGCGTTCGGGCATCCGGTCCGGTTGCGGTGCCGCGGCCGGGGTACCGGGGCCGCCGGCGCACGCAAGTACGCCCGAAACGACGAACGCCGCCGCCCAGTGGGCGACGGCGTTCAATCGTCTTGCGCCGGTAGGGATCAATCGACCCAGGGAAGCGCGCTGTTCTGGAACTCGTAGCCGACGCGAAGGCCAAACGCGATCGGCGGGTTGTGGTTGTTGCGCCGAACCGTCGTCGTATTCGAGACCTGGTTCCGGATGTCGCGGTCGTCCTCGAGGTTCTGGACGTAGACCTCGGCCCACCACCAGCCGGAGTGGGGGTCCCAGCGCGCCCGGATGTCGGTCCGCGTGAAGTCGTCCGACTTGTCGAACTCGTTCTCGAACCAGCGGAAGTCGAAGTCGTCGCGCCAGCTGAAGTCGAGCCGCGTCGTCAGGTTTCCCTGCGAGAACTCCATGACGTACTCGATGCCAACACTGACCGTGAACTCGGGCGAGCGCGGCAGGCTGTTCCCATTGATGTCCTGGGGGGTGCCGCCGTCACACGTCGGGCCCCAGCCGTACTGGTCGCCCACCTGCTTGAAGGGGCAGTAGCCGTCCGGGTTTCCCGGCGTCGGGGTGTTGTCCTGGGTCACGAACCGCTCATTGAACTCGGCCTTCAGCCAGCCGGCATTGACGTTCAACCGAAGGGCCTCGGTCACGACGAAGAGCCACTGGACCTCGATCCCCATGACCTCGGAACTCGGGGCATTCAAGATGCTGGGGATATTGTTCTCGGTCTGCTGCAGGAAGCGGTTCTCGAAGTCGTAGTAGAAGAAGGACGTGTTCAGGAACATCCGGCCATCGAGGAACGAGTTCTTGGCGCCGAACTCGTAAGCGATGATCTCTTCAGAATCGAACGGTGCGCCAACGAACTGGAAGCCGCCGTGCCGTTCGCCGGTCGAAACGCTCAGGTAGAAGAGCTGGTCTTCGATCGGTCGCCACTCGAGGCGTAGCCGTCCCGTGAGGCTGTTCCAGCTGTCTTCGCGGGTGAAGGCCTGTGTTCCGAAACTGGGCGAGGTGGGATCGAAACCGCCGGCGACCGGAGCGAGGAAAAGCGTGTTCGCGGTCGTCGCCGGAGCGCCTCCGGCACCAACGAAGCCCGGTGTCAGGAGGAGTCCGGAAATGATTCCGAAACACGCTTCCTTGGTCGGCGCGAGGAAGGCCGGAATGCCGGCTGCCAGACACGCTGCGTTGTCCGTGATCGCATCGAACGGCTCGAGGATGAGGTTGGCCTGTGTCCCGTAGTCGTTGAAGTCGCGGCTCGTGTAGCTGTATCGGACGCCGGCGGTGACGGACCACTGATCGGTGATCTCGTAGGTCCCGTCGAGGAAGATACCGAGCGCCTCGGTATCGGTTTCACCGCGGATATCGAAGTTGCCGACGTACCCGGCTCGCGCGGGCTGGAAGATGCAGGGCCCTCCGCAGATGTCGGTCACGCGGGCCGACGTGATTGGATTGGCGCCCGCGACGAGCGCGAACGAGTCGGCGATCTGGAAGCCCGCGTACGCCTGCTGAGCCTGGAAGTCGGGCGCGGTGGTCCGCGTCTTGTCTGCCACGGTCTGATAGTTCGCGCCGAAGACGAAGTTGAACGGACCGTCCCAGCCCGAAGCGATCGTGACTTCGCCCGACCACGTCGAACTCGTCGCTTCCAGTGTTCCGAAGCCGATCGGCAGGTCCGAGCTGTCGTTGTCCGCCATGAGCTCGAAGTCGAAGTACTGGTAGTTGGCGTTGAGTTTCAGCGTCAGGTCGTTCGGCATCTCGTAGGTGGTGATCCACTGACCCCAGAGCACCTCGTAGCGCTGCTTGTTCTGGAGGTCCTGCCGAAAGCTCAGGTCGTTGCTCGGCTGCGGTGTGGCCGCGGTGTAGTTCGCCCGCGGCGAGAGTGCGGGGTTCGCACCCGCGCCGAACGACGGGTTTCCGTTCTGGAAGCGTCCGATCGACCCGGGGTTCGTATCCCGGGACCACGACAGGATGAAGTCCGTCGTCAGGTCTTCGGTCGGCTGCCAGCGAAGGATGGTGCGAATGCTGGTGCCCGCACCGATCGAACTCGCGCGCAATTTCTGCGTGTGGCCGTTCTGGCCACGGACGTCGTAGGGCTTCGCCGGCCACTCCTGCAGCCATGCGACGCGCAAGCCAAGTTCATCCTTGATCAGCGGCACGTTCACGACGCCGCCGGCGCGGACCTTGTCGTAGGAGCCGAGCTCGAACTCGCCCTTCACGATGTGGTTTTCGAGGTCTGGCCGCGCGTGGTGGAAGTTGATCGAGCCACCGGTGGAGTTCCGGCCCGAACTCGTGCCCTGCGGCCCCGGCAAGACCTCGACCCGTTCAAGGTCGTGGAAGTCGAGCAGCGCGACGGCGATCTGCGACACGTAGATGTCGTTGATGTGAAGCTGGAAGCCCGGGTCGATGCCGGGTCCGAGGACCTCGGTGTCCTGTCCGATGCCGCGCAGCGTGATCGCCGGCAGGCCGCCAGTTGCGACGAGGGAAGGGACCTCGTTCTGGAGGTCGTAGATGTCCTGGATGTTCTGCTTCGTTAGGTCATCGAGCGAGAAGGCGTTGATCGTTGCCGCAACATCTTGGAGGGACTGGGAGCGGCGTTCTGCCGTGACCACGATCTCGTCGATCCCAAGCAGGTCGCCATCGTCGTCCTCCTGGGCCAATGCCGGCGGAGCCAGTGCCAGGGTGATCGCGATGGCGAGCCAGCCCAGTGACATGAACCCGCAGGTCCATCGAAAGTTGCGCATCAAATTCCCCTCATGTCCGGCCAGAGTCGGACGTTGTCGAACGGCAATGAATCAACCGACAGAGTGACTGCCAGTCCCCTGCTGCATGACACATGGCATTGCAGGGGGTGTCAACAGAACATTGCACCCCGTGCTGAGGGGCCGGACCACCGCAGCAGCGATCTCTAGGCGGAAAGCCTGCCGCATCAGGCTGCGCTGCACCTTGATGTGGCGAACGAGGCTAAAGGCCTGCTGGCGCTGACTTTCTCGGAGTCACGGGCGCGACGAGCCCGAGAATCGAGTGGGCTCGAGGGCCGGGTGCCGCACGCGGCGGCACCCCCGATCCCCAACTCCAGTGGCCCCGTTGGCGCGAAGATCTCAGCGAAAACGGGGACTTGAGAGATATTTTTGCCCGGGCCGCAGAGTTGGCACGGCACGTGTAATGGGAATGGTCTGTGGAGCCAACCTGGCTAGGACTCGAATGGTGGCATCGGGCGCGCTCACCTTCGAGACCTGCGAAATGGAGAAGCTGAAGACACACAAGGCAATTTCCCCAGAACGGCAACTGCCTGTCTTCGATGGATCCAGATCCCCAGGTTGATTTGAGGCCCCCCGGATGTTCCGGGGGGCCTTTCCTTTTGTGGGGAGCCGCGCGTTTCGGGTCGTGGACTATTCGTCCGCGATCGCGGCGGTGACCTCGTCGCCAAACTCGCGTGCGAACCAGCCCTTCACGGCCGGAATCTCAGCGATCTCGCTGGCGTTCTTCGGGACGTCGCAGGCGACGGCTTCAAGCGTCGCGTTCGGACAAAGCACGCCGGGGTCGAGCTCGAGTTCCTTGGCGCGTTCGGCGCGCCACTTCTTGAGTACGGCCATGCGTCGCTCGGCCGCGCGATCCATCCGTCGCCGCGGCGGCGCATTCTCGTTGAGCTTCTTCGGGATCGGTCCGTGCTTCTTCTTGGTGCCGCGTTCGACCGCGTCGAGCACGTCCCGCCCCATGCGCCGGACGATGAGGTCGGTCACGCCCTTGATGGCGGCGAGTTCGCCTTCGGTCTTCGGCTGGCGCTCTGCGATCTCGAGCAACGCACGATTGGCCAGGACCTTGAAAGCGGGCCGGTCGATCTCTCGTGCGCGCCGGTCCCGCACCAGGAAGAGCTCACGCAGAACCGAGAGGCAGAACGGCTCGAGGGTACGCGCGCCCTTGATCTTCAGGTAGCCGAGTTTGTCGAAGTTGCGTTCGGGCCATTCGCGTAGCGTCAGGGCCTCGAACTCCTCTTGTGCCCATTCGCGCCGCTTGTTCTTTTTGAGCGCTTTCTCCATCTCTTCACAGAGCTGGATCAGCGACTCAACGTCAGACGCCGCGTACTTCAATTGACTGTCGCGGAGCGGGCGAATCGACCAGTCGGAGCGTTGCTCGTCCTTGGGAAGCTTCAGGCCGAGATGGCGCTCGGCGATCGCCGCAAGTCCGATCGCGGGGTAGCCCAGTAGCTGCGCCGAGATCATCGTGTCGAACAGGTTCGCGAAGCTGAACTGGCAGTCGCGCTTCAGCACGAAGATGTCGTACTCGGCGGCGTGGAAGATCTTGCGCACGTCGGGCGATGCGAACATCGGACCCAACGGCATCAGCGACTCGACACCGCCCATCGCGAGCGGGTCGATCAGGTAGATGCCCTTGCGCGTAGCGATCTGCACGAGGCAGGTCTTGTCGTAGTAGTGATAGAAGCTGTCGGCCTCGGTATCGACCGCGACGACCTTCTGCTTCTCCAGATCCTTGGCAAGCGCTTCGAGTTCCGGTTGAGTCTCGATGCGCTGATAGTCGGCCAACGTTCGCTCCGCGGGTGCGGGGTGGGAACCCCGGAAAAAGGGCGCTGCAGGGAGGGGAGCGGGACGGGGTCCCGGCAGCGGCCGGATCCTAGCCGAGGGCC
>JAJDAQ010000060.1 GCA_029261815.1 Deltaproteobacteria bacterium | reverse complement strand
GCCGGGGAGCCGGTCGAGAGCGAGTTCGATGGCGAGACGGGTTTCTTCCCTCGCGAGCGCGGCACCGGGGCAGAAATGGACGCCCATGCCGAAGGCGAGGTGGTCCTTGGCGTTGGGTCGCTCGACGTCAAAACGGTCCGGGTCTGGGAAGACGGTTTCGTCGCGGTTGGCCGCCGCATAACGAAGCATGACCATGCTGCCTTCGGGAATCGTCTTCCCGCCGAGTTCGACATCGCGGGTGGCGACGCGCCACATGCCGCAGGTGGGCGTCTCCAGCCGAAGCGCTTCCTCGACCGCGTTCGGGATCAGCGCCGGGTTTGCGCGCACCTTGGCTAGCTGCTTCGGGTCTTCCAACAGGAACTGGAACGCGGCCGCGATCAGGTTCGTGGTCGTCTCGTTGCCAGCGACCAGGAACTGCTGCAACAGGCTGACCACCTCCTTGATCTCAATGGGCCGGTCGCCGTCGACATCGGCGTGGACCAGGTCAGACAGCATGTCGTCCTTCGGTTCCGCCAACCGTTCCCGACAGCGGTCCGCGAGGTAGGCCTTCAGTTCTTCGACGTGGCCGATCGATTCGATGACTTCCGCCGGTGTCGCCATTCCGCCGAGCGGCACGATCGTGGCGTCGGACCATTGCTTGAACCGGTGCAGGTCCGCGCGCGGAACACCGAGTTGATCGGCGATGATGGTGAGCGGCAACGGCACCGAGAAGTCAGTGACGGCGTCGAAGTGTCCGGGCCCGGCTTCGAGCTTCCCAACCAGGTCGTCTGCAATCACGCGGATCGAATCGCTGAGTTTCTTGACACGGTTCGGCGAGAAGGCCTTGTTGACCAGCTTTCGGAAGTAGGTGTGCTCGGGCGGATCGTTGCTGAGAAGCGTCTCGGGTCCCAGGATGTTGCCATCTGCGCCCGCTGCTCCGCCGGACATCTTCTGGATGAACTTGCTCGAGAACGCGTCGTAGTCTCGGATCGCTTCCAGGCACAGCGCATGCGTCGAAACGATCCATCCTCCCGCTGGCATCTCGTAGACGGGCGCTTCGTGGCGCAGGACCCGGTAGTACTCGAACGGGTCCTCCGCGGTCGCGGGGTCGAACAGGCTATAGGACTCGATGGGCTGCATGGGGGACTCCGCTGGAATGCGCTCTTCAGACGGGCACGAGCGCGCTGTGAGGTTCGGGGGGAAGAGACACCGCGATGGGATCTCCGAGTTGTACCTGACCACCACGAATGACGACGGCCATCACGCCGGCCTTGCGAATGATCTCGCCGGCCTCGTTCTTGTGGGCGAGATGCTGCAGCAGGCCGGGTTGAAAGGCCTCGATCTGCGCGCAGGGGTTGCGAAGGCCGGTGAGGGCGATCAAGGCCTCGCCACCCACGCGAAGGACCGTGCCGGTCGGGAGGCCTAGCAAGTCGAGGCCCGTCGTCGTCACGTTCTCGCCGAGTTCTCCCGCTGTGACGCTATGGCCGGCGCTCGCGAGTTCTTGGAATAGTGCGCTGTGGATCAGATGGACCTGGCGGAGGTTCGGTTGCTGCGGGTCGGCCCTGACGCGCGACCGGTGCCGGACGCGCGCGCCCGCGTGGACGTCCCCCGCGACACCGAGGCCGGCCACGAGTGTGAGTGCCTGCACGGGCGCCTTGCTGAAGGCATGGCGTTCGCTTGCGTGTAGGGCACTGACGTGGGGTCGGGCCATGGCCTGTCGATAGCCTGCGCGCCGCGCTCGGGCAAAGCGCCCGGGCTGGAGGGCTCGCTGGCTGCGACTGCCGATCGCCTCCGCCGGCGAGGCCTCGACGCTCGCGTGCGCCCAGAACCCGCGCGCTATCGTCGGCCGATGCCGCTGTTGGATCCCGCGCAGATCAAATCATTCCAAGAGGACGGCTTCGTCGTGACGGCCGGAATCGTGGCCGAGGCAGATCTCGCCGCGCTCGCGCCCGTGGTGGATGCCGAGGTCGCGCGCCGCGCGGCTGCGGACAGGCGGGCGGTGACGGAAAAGGGGACTTACGAGCAGTCCTTCATCCAGTGCATGCGCCTCTGGGAAACCGAGCCCGCGATTCGGCCGCTGACGTTGCACGCGGGGCTGGCACAAGCCGCGGCCGAGTTGCTGGGCGTTCCCCGCGTACGGCTCTGGCAGGATCAGGCGCTCTACAAGGAGCCCGGTGGCCGCATCACGGATGCACACCAGGATGCGCCGTTCTGGCCCACGGGCGATGCGCCGATCATCACGGCCTGGATCCCGTTCGACGACACGCGCCAGGAAGACGGTGCGATGTCCTACGTCCCGGGCTCCCACAACTGTGGGCGCCTGACGCCGGTGGACATCACGCACACGACCAAGCCGCACGACATCCTGCAGGACCCGGCGCTCGAAGGGCGGCGACCGCGCTTGGTGGAACCGAACGCGGGCGAGGTGGTCTGGCACCACGGCATGACGGTCCACCAGGCCGGTGCCAACCAGAGCGCCCGGACGCGGCGCGTTTTCACGGTCGTCTACATCGCGGACGGCTACGCGCGCCGAGGAGACTGGGTGGCGTTCCCGCTCGACCGCGACGCGGTCGCCGACGGCGCGCCGATGGAAGGCGCTGGCATGCCGGTCGTCTGGCCCCGCGAAGCGGACTTCAACCCCCAGCCGCACCCGATCCAGGGCGGCGAACTCGGGCCCCAATGGCGCGAGGGCTCCTGAGTTCAGGACGGGCCGACGACGGGGCGCGATTTGGCCCCCAACGCGACAGCGCAATTGGCGCTGGCCAGCGCAGCGTCACTGCGGTCTCCTGTAGCCATGTCACTTGCAGAATCGCTCCAGAAGACCTCGGTCGGACTCTTCCCTGAAACCCTCGGGGTCCGCTTTCTCGAAGCCTCGGCCGACGGGGTTCGTGGTGAAATGGATGTCCCGCGCGCGATGTGTACGCTCCCCGGGCGGATGCACGGGGGCGCCATCATGGCATTGGCCGACACCCTCGGCGCATACGCGACGGCCATCAATCTTCCCGAAGGCGCCAACACGACGACGATCGAGTCGAAGACGAACTTCTTTGCAGCCGGGCTCGAAGGCGGGAAGGTCGTGGGGACCGCGACCGCGCTTCACAAGGGACGACGCACCATGGTGTGGCAGACCCGCATCGAGCGCGAAGACGGGCGGCTGGTCGCGGTCGTGACGCAGACCCAGATCGTCTTGCCGAAGGAACTCTCGCCGGCAGAGCAGATGATCGGACTCTTCGCCGGGATGGACACGGCCGCGCAACAGGCGCTGCTGGCGCAGCTCGAGCGCTCAGGCGGCGGGCTCTACCGTGCATGGGCAGAGGCCGAGGCCAACCCGGAACGCAAGCAGGCGTTGCTCGACGCTGCAGAGCGCGAAGACGTGAATGCGGCCGTCCTCGAGGGACTCGCGACCGAGGCTTGAGCCTTCACAGTGCCCCGGGTCGCGCAGTATGATCGAGTCATGCTCGCGGCCAACCGAACGCACAGAATCCAACACCGCTCGTCCGCGTTCGTCGCGATCACGGGTCTCGTCCTCTGGCTTTCAGGTTGTGTGTTGCCGAACCTCGTGGTGTTGCCGCCAGCGTCGAACCCGGAACAGCCGGCCGCGAATTCCCGTTGGGTCGCGGTCGAATGGATGCACCCCGACCCGCGCGACGTGCAACGCTTCCGCCTCTATTGGGGGACCGAAGCCGGTCAGTACCTGGTCGTCGAAGAAGTCGGCATGCCGCGACACAGCGGCACGGAATTTCGCGCGCGATTCGAAGCGCCTGCGGGCCAGACCGTCCACGTCGCCTTGACCGCGGTCGGGGAGGGCGGCGAGAGCGGGTTCTCGAATATCGGGATCTGTCCACCGGGGTGTGTCCGCGCGCGGCCGCCGCGGGCGTTCGGCCGCGAATAGCGCGGTGTGGACGCGTCTCCCCACGCGTCTATGCTCGTAGGATGGTGTCCTTCTCGCGCCGACCCGTCCTTGCAGCCACGCTCGCGATCTTGCTCGGGACACTCGTTTCTCCGTTGCCCGTGACTGAGGCGTCTGCGCAGCTGGCGCTGCGCCTGGAAACGATCCGATGGAAACACCCCCACACGTTCCAGGTCCAATCGTTCCGCGTGTACTGGGGAACAGATCGTGAGAATCGGACACAAGCCGCCGAGATCCCGGCAACAGCGCAGGGTTTGGCCGGCCTGTATTCCACCGGAATCCTCGTGCCCAACGATCGGACGGTCTTCATTTCCATGACGGCGGTCGGAATCAATGGTCTCGAGAGCCAGCACTCCGCGATTGCTGCGCGCTTCCCCGCGAACGCTGCTGAAGCCACGAACCTCGGAACCCCCGGGAAACCCGCCCCCTCGACTCGGTAGCGATCGCCGTTCGAGTTCGATGCGGGCTCAAGTGTCGCCGAGCCCACGCCGAAGGGATGCGTACCCACCCTTCGATCAGCCCGACCCGTGTGTCTGGAGGCCGATCGAGTGCGTACAAGAGAACCGTTCGGGGGCGTTTCGCTCCTGGCGCTGACTGCCGGCCTGTGGGCGCTC
>JAJDAQ010000059.1 GCA_029261815.1 Deltaproteobacteria bacterium | reverse complement strand
GCGCCCACACTGGCGAACCCTCCGAGCCAGCCATTGGCGCGCCCTCGAACCTCCGGCGGCAGCTCCTCGCTCAGGATCACGTAGGCCAGCGCCAGTTGCGTGACGAGAAAGAAGCGAGCGCCCAGCTGGAGGGCCGTGAAGGTCGCGAGATCGCGGGAGAAGGCGGTGGCGAGCGTCAGGACCGCGAAGCCCGCGATGGAGGCCAGGAGGACAGGCCGTCGACCCAGTCGGTCGGCCGCGCGGATGGCGAAGAACGCCAGCACCATGCCGCTTCCGGCGACCGCCATGACACGACCGAGCGCGCCAGCATCCGCACCGAACTCGGCGCCCAACACCGGCAGGAGCAGGCCCGCGAGCGCGACATCGAAGCCTTCGAAGAAGGTCGCGATGGTGAGCAGGGCGAACAAGCGCCGCTGGTATGGCGTGAAACCCGGACGGGTGGCCGGCGGGGGCGGGGCGGGGAGGTCCGGCGAAGACACGATCGGGGATTCTTCCGGTCCTGGGCGCGTGGGACAAGGGCGCGTGGCACGAGGTGCCGACTCCGCGGATACTCGAATGCGCCGTACTTCCGGCCGAAGCAGAAAGGACGACTCCATGAAGAACCTCGCCTTCATCGTTCGCCGACCGGATCACACGCGCGACGCGTTTCGAGAACACTATGAGGACATCCACGCGCCGCTCGCAATGGAGACCGTGATGGAGGGGACGATCCGATACGTTCGCCACCACATCCGGGACGTGCTCCACGGCGATGCGGATTTCGATGTCATCACCGCGTTCGAGTACCGGGATGTCGCATCAGCGGTCGCGCTGGGCGAGCGCCTCCAGACCGCGCAAGGAGAGCGCATCCTCGCGGATGAGCGCACCTTCATGGATCGGGATCGCAACACCTTCTTTCCGGTGGCCGAGAAGCCCGTGATGGGTGCGGAGGACCGTGAGGCGGGGTTGTCCGTCGCCGTGTGTGTGAAGGCGAGTCCTGCGTCGGCGGGTTGGCTCGACAATTACGAAGCCAACCAGATCCCACGTCTTCTCGATGCCGTCTCCGGTGCTGCGTGGTGTGTCCAGAATTGCGCATTGGGCCCCGAAACCGCATTCGACGCCGTCACCCAGCTCCATGCGACGGAGGACGCTGGTCTCGCCGAGTGGGCCGCTGCAGTCGAAGCGACCGGTGCCCGCGTCGTCGTGGTATCGGTCTCCGAGCACGAGACCGATACGCCGTGGAACTAGCGTCCGACTAGCGGTTCGGACTCAGCTCGGCGAGATCCGAGATCTTCAACACCCGGGTCTCGATCGGCGGGAACTCCGTGGCGCCGATGTAGCGGAATAGCATGGCGCCGCGGTCGTGGTCGCAAGCTTCGAGCCAATTGGGAAACGCTGGGCCGGGATCGCTGTTTGCGAGGACGATGCGAACGCGGCCATCGTCTTCGTAGTGCGCCGTGAACTTGTTGACGTGGATCCGGTGGTAGCGGTAGTCGAGGGACTCCATCCAGTGGTTCGAGATCTGGAGGTTCCAGGTCGCGCACTCCGGCGGCGTCACTTCGATCAAGAGCGCCTCGTCGGGCCCGAGCTTCCATGCGCTGTTGTGGTAGTAGATGTTCGAGTCGCCCCCGGCACGCTGACACATCTCCTGGTCGTTCGGCGGAAGCTGGTTCACGTGGCCCTGGAATTCGTTCATCCAGTCGACGAAGACATTGGCGGTGCCTTGGACGAAGGCCACGGATTTCTGGAGCGCGGCCTCGAGGGCCTCGGGTTGCAGCGAGTCGGATGCATCCGGGTTGAGACACTCGATCTCGTAGGTCGCGGGCGTTTCATCGGCGCGTACGTTGAAGGTCTGCCGGACCACCATGGTCGAGGTGTTCGCAGCCGTCGGAAGCCAGTTTCCCGGCTGTTCCTTCGACGAGACGACGATCTCGAAGTCGCCGTTCGGGTTGCACTGCATCTGTTCGAGGTCGAGTTGTCCCGTCGGCACCATTGTGCCGTCGGACTCATAGCCCCCGCCCTTGGTGCCGAAGCTCAGGTAGGGGACCGTGCCGCGGTTGCCCCGGATCTTGTAGTCGTAGGCGCCCGTGACATTGGCGTTGTGGTAGACGTTGTCCGGGTTGTCGTTGCCGATCTTCACGGTCTCGTTCGAGAGCTGGAAGAAGCGCGGATATCGCGGGTCGCTGCTCTCAACAAAACTATCGAGCCCGGCCCGCACGAGGCGTGTCAGATAGCGGAGGCCTTCCGCTCGGTGGAAGGGATCTGTGGGCGTCCCCTCCCGGAGGACGGCGTCCCCCGCACGTTCCAGCGCTCGGCAGAAATCTCGCCAGGTGGTGCCATCGACGATGCGTTGTTCGGTCTCGTTCATGCGGGGTCTCCAGGTATGGCTGCCAGGATCGCGCGGCGTAGCGGCCGCGTCCATCCAGAGGCCGCACTAGGCCTGAATAGGAAGCGCCCGCCGTACTGGGACGTACGACGGGCGCCTCGGATCTCGCTTCGCCCGGGAGGGCGAGTGGATCTACTGGACCGGGTGAAGCTCCACGCGCCGGTTGCGGGCGCGGTCTTCGTCGGTCTTGCCCGGTGCGAGGGGGCGGCTCTCGCCGAAGCCCCTCGGGTCCATGCGGCCGCTGCTCACACCCTTGGTGGCCAGGTAGTTGAGCACCGCGCGGGCGCGTCGCTCGGAGAGGCCCTGGTTGTAGGCTTCGGTTCCGATGAAGTCCGTGTGACCTTCGACGCGAATCCGGAGGTTGGGGCAGCCCACGAGCTGCTCGGCGCCGACGTCCAGCACGATCTCACTGTCTTCCGTGATGTCGGCCTTGTCGAAGGCGAACTCGACACCGCGGAGTCGGATGACGTCGTCGCACGCGTTGGGTACGGCGCGGCTGACCGGCGCGGCGCCCATCATTACCGTCCGAACGAACGACTGCAGGCCAGAGGCCGAGCCGAGCGCGGCCGCTGTGGTCGAGCTTCCGCAGCCGCCGGAGAGGGCTGCCAGGCTCTGGAGGTAGGCACCTCCAGCAGCGTCGCTGCCAGTGTGGACGGTGTGGATGCAGACCTGGCCTTCGTAGCCGCTGACCAGCGCCTGTGCGGAGGCGGTCGCGCTACCCGGCTGGTCCGGGAGGCCGTCCGAGATCAGGACCACGGCCGCGTGCTGGCTCTTGCCAGCGAGAGCGGCGGCCGTCTCGGCGAATGCGTGGCGGTAGGGCGTTTCGCCGCCACGTCCGTCGATCGAACCGAGCGCCTGGATACCGGCGGCCTTCGCAGCGAGGCCTGAGCGGTCGAACGGCGAGAGATCGTGCGTAATGCGGTCCATGCCACCGAACGCGATCGAGCCCGCTTCGTAGGGCTTCGGGCGGGAGGAACGCACGTCGCCATTGGGAAGGGCAGCGACCAGCGAGCGCGTCACGGACTTTGCGGTGGGAAGTGTGTTGTTGGCGTACATCGTTCCGGAGGCGTCGGTCAGGACGATCAGCTGGTCCGCGATGCGTTGCTCGCCGGCGCCAGCCGAAGTGGCGTCAACGGCCGTTACGGCAGTGTCCGCGAGCGGCGGTGCCGTCTGGCAGCCGATCGCTCCGACAACGGCGAGGGAGAGAAGGGGGAGGAGAACTTTGCGCACGAGGTGTCCTTTCGACGCAGGGGTCAAGAATGGGAACGCGCCGTGTCATAGCGGACCCCGACCGGAACCCGCCAGCGCGGCGGGCGCGCGGCGGCTTGGGCAGACCCGGGATCGCATGGCGACGCAGCGGATTATGTCACTCCGTCAGGCGATGCGGTTCCCGAAAAAGGCTGCCCGGCCGGAAGTCCTTGAATACAGGAGCGAAATCCGTCTCAATCGGGCCGCTCTCAGCACGATGGCTTCCTAGAGCAGGTGGTGGTTCTGCCCCCCATCAATGGGGATCGCGGCTCCGGTGACGAATGCTGCATGTTCCGAGCAGAGGAATGCGGCGACGTGGCCGAACTCGTCGGCCGTTCCGAGCCGACCGACCGGAATGCCGCTTGCCATCGCGCGGAGTCGTTCCGCGTCGCCGCCAGCGAGTCCTTCGACGCGCGGTGTGGCGTGCAAGCCAGGGAGCACGGAGTTCACCGTGACGCCGTCTCCGGCGACTTCGCGTGCCAGCGTCTTGAGGAACGCTGTCGTCCCGGCGCGCGCAGTATTCGACAGGATCAGATGCGGGATGGGCTCCCTGACAGAAATGGACGTGATGGCGACGACCCGCCCCCATCCCCGGGCCTGCATGTCGGGCACGAGCTCCTTGCAGAGCGCGATGGTGGCCATCAGGTTGAGATCGAGTGCTGCCGGGTAGGCGTCGAGAGCGGTCGACGCGAAATTTCCTGGCGGCGGCCCGCCGGCGTTCGGCACGAGGATGTCGATCTGGCCGAGCGTCTCGCGGCCGGCCCGCGCGAACGCGAGTGCTCCCTCGACCGTCGATAGATCGGCCTGGATGGCGATGGCATCACCGCCGATCTCGTCGCGTGCCCGCGCCAGCCGCTCGCTGTCTCGCGCACCGATGGCCACCTGTACGCCATCGGCCGCCAATGCCTTTGCGGTGCCGAGGCCGAGGCCCGACGATCCGCCACCGATCAAGGCCTTCCGGCCACGCAGTCCGAGTTCCATGGGAGGCAGCCTACCGCGATTGGCGCGCGATCGGCGCCGCCTCGCGCGTCGGCATTCTCGCCCGCGCGCTATGCGGAGTGGCGCGCGTTCTTCCGACGGAGGAACCAAGCTGCGGTGCCGAGCAGGAAGATCGCGCTCGGCTCGGGGACGCCGAGTTCGCCCGCGAGCTTGGTGCTGATGGCCTGGCCCAGTTCCTGTGCCGTGAAGCCGTTGGCGGTCACGAGGAGGGGCACACGGGCGTCGGGCGAGCCGATGACGCGGGAGTAGAAGAATTCGACGAGGGTGGTGTTGTCGTAGCCGAGGGCGGTCAGTGCGGCCGCCCAGTCTGCGGAGATGTCCACCGGCTGGCCGTTCACCGTAAACGTCGGAGACGGGAAGAACGTGCTGGCCGGCGAACTGTCCTGGACCTCGACAGCCTGGGTCGGCGGTACCGGAATGATCGGCAACGCGTTGATCAGGATGCCGGCGGCGATGGCCGCGTCCCGGGCTGCGAAGACGTCGCCCCAGTTGGTCTGGACCGGAATCATCTGCGGGGTCCCGATACCAGGCACGTTGATGGTGACCGTGTCCAGGACGGACGCCGAGTTGAAGTCGAGGTTCTCCGTGCCGTCGCCCGAGATGTCGATCACGAGGTCGGCGCCGGCGAAGTTCTGTTGGGAAAACAGGCTCGTGGAGAACGTGAGGGCGCGTGCAACACCGGTCAAAGCGGCCTGGGGTCCTGAAATGTCAGGCCGGCTCGTCGCCGAAATCGCGTTGGCGAGGCCCGTCGCGTCGGCCTCCGAGTTCAACGTCGTCCACGGAACGACCTGGTTCTGAACGCCGTTCCCGCCCCAGTACACCACGGTGACGGCAACGTCTGCGCCCGCAAAGCCTGCTGCGTTGTTGGCGAAATAGTTCACATACGCCTGTTGCTGCAGGTCGAATTCGTTCTGGTCGATCGAGCCCGACGAATCAATGGCGATGACCAGGGCCGTGGAGACGGCTTGGGCCGAGGCCGGCAGAAGCAGCGCGAGCAATCCCAGTGCCACGACGGCGGAGCGGATTTGGCGGAACAGGTACATGGAAAATTCTCCTCGGATCCCCGGGAGACGTGGCCTGTCAGACCCAGAAAGCTCATATCCCCGCGGGGCATGTGCCATTTTGCGTACAGGTTGCCACCGTTTTTCCGTCGACACGTGTCAGTCGGTGATAGGGTGGCACGGTTGAATCCCAGCAACGGAGGGGACTTGGGATGAGTTGTACCCGTACATCCACGATTTCCTGGCGGGGCCTCGTGCTCGCCGGACTCGTACTTTCAATGGCATTGCCCACCTGGGCACAAGACGAAGACGATGGGCTCGAGGGCATCGATTCGATCGTCGTCACCATCACGAAGCGCGATGAGACGCTGCAGGAAGTGGCGTCCACGATCGCGGCCTTCGACTCGCGGACGATCGAGAGCGCGAGCATCGAGAACGTCGGCGACCTGATCGGGCTCCTGCCCAACGTCCAGGCCAAGGGCGAGAGCGCCGACCTGTCGATCCGGGGTGTGTCGCGTGCAGCCTTCGACTCCCAGTCGCCGGTCGCCCAGCACGTCAATGGCGTCTACAAGTTCCGATCCGAGTCCTATCTCGGGCAGTTCTACGACTTGGAGTCGATCCAGATCGCGCTCGGCCCGTCGGGCACCCTGTACGGTCGTAACGCGACCGCGGGCGCCATGGACATCCGCTGGAAGCGACCGCACGATCAGTACGAGGTCTTCGGCGATGCTAGTTACGGCGCGCCGTATGACAACTGGATCTTTCGCGGCGGCGTGAACATCCCGGTCTTCGGCCCCGGCGACGACACGCTCATGCTGCGCATGGTCGGCGTTCGCGAAGTTCGCGACGGCACCGTGGAGAACCTGATCGGCACGAAGCGCAACAGCTTCGGCTCGAAGGACGACACGGCGTTTCGTGGCAGCCTGCTTTGGAACGTCTCGGAAGACCTGTCCGTAGAGGTCCGCGGGAAGTACGTGGACAACTCGAAGGCCTGGCAAGGCGGCCCGCTGTCGGATCCGTCGACGATTCCGCGCGGCGCACTGCCGACGGGCCCGCCGCTGGGAACGCTGACGGTGGACTGGCTCGAAGGCTCGCAACAGTTCCACACGGGTCTTGGCTCGGCGTTCATTCCGTTCGCTCCGCAGCCAGTCCAGCAGGCTCTCGGCTTCGCGATCGCCACCTGTAATGGAACCTACGCCCCCCCGCCGCCGGCCTGTGGCGGGCTCCTGCCGATCGGTCCGCTGACCCGCTCACCCGAGTTCGTGACGGCGGGCCTCCCGATCCCGCAGGGTGAACAGGACGTCAATACCCGGATCATGGACCTCGGGAACGGCGATGTCGAAGTCTTCGGCTGGGACATGACGATCGACTACGCGATGCAGGACCTGCCGGTCCTGGGTGACGTGGCCCTCACCATCCTGGGAGGCTTCGAGCGTGTCGAGAACGAAGGGCTGTCGGACTCCGATGGAACCGAACTGGGCGCGCTAGACACGCGCAGCAGCGCACTGCCCGACCGTTGGTACACGGCCGAGGTCCGGCTGGACTCACAGAACGAGAGCTGGTTGAACTGGACGGTCGGCTTCTTCTATCTCCATCAGACAGTGAGCCGGGTGCGGGATACGCTGACCCCGCTCACGGTGTCGGGCGCGTCGCTGACGCAGACGGAAGAGGGCTTCGCGTTCTTCGGAAACGTCCGGGTCAATCCGATCGAGGACGTGGAGCTGACGGCCGGCGTCCGCTGGAATCATGACTCCGTCGATCGTTTCGAGGTGAGCAACCCGACGCCGTTCGATCCCACCGGATCGATGCTCGACGGTTCGAATGTGTTCCGCGAGACCACGATCGATCTCGGCGCACGCTGGTTCATCAACGACGACCACATGGTCTATGCGAAGTGGGCCCGAGGCTACAAGGCCGGTTACGTCCAGCTGAACCCGAGCCCGACCGGGCCGGCGACGGTGAATACGGTCAAGCCGGAAAGCATCCTCGCGACCGAGATCGGTTGGAAGGCCACCTGGCTCGATGGTCGGTTGAACACCAACCTGAGCGCCTTCCACTACGACTACAAGAACCAGCAGGTGCCGATCATCCTGGCGCTGTCGATCCCGAACCTGAACGCGGATGAGGTGACGACGTGGGGCGTGGAACTCGAGGTGTTGGCCAACATCACCGAGGAGTGGTTCGCGCGCCTCGCCGTCGGGTACCTCAACTCCGAGTACGACAAGTTCTGCTCGGTCGATCCGCTCGGGAACCCGTTTGGCGTCACCACCTTCGATGCCGCGTGCGCCCAGACGGCGGGATCAACGGTCCCGCGCCCCACCGACCTCAGCGGCTTCACGCCGGAAGACTCGCCGGAATGGAAGGTGTCGATCCTGACGTCCTACGAGTTCGACCTGGGCGAGAACGGCACCATCACGCCGACGCTGGAGTTCACATGGACGGATGAGTCGTACCGACGGCCCTTCAACACGAGCCTCGACGAGATCGACAGCTACACGAAGACGGACCTGCGGATCCGGTGGCGGAGCGCCGACGAGGCGTACTTCGTCGAAGTCTTCGGTGACAATCTCGAGAACGAGATCGTCTACCCCCGCGTCATCGTCGTGGCGATCACGGGCACGGCGACAAACTTCGGCCTCTTGAAGCCGCGGACCTACGGTGTCCGGTTCGGCTTCAACTGGATGGGGGGCGAGTAGGCCCTCCGACCGACGTTCAAAGACAAGGACGGCCCGGATCTCCCACGAGACCCGGGCCGTTTCTCTTGGACGCACACGGCCGCCGGTCAGGCGGTCTTCGCGATCTCGAAGCGGATCGGCATTCGTTTGACCCCGCCCAGTTGGCTGGAACGCATGCGCACCGCGGGTCCGTCCGCCTCGACGTGGCGTAGTCGGGGCATCAGCTGTTCGTAGATCACGCGGAGTTCGAGGCGCGCGAGGCTGGCGCCGAGGCAGAAGTGTTGGCCGATCCCGAAGCCGACATGGGGATTCGGGCTTCGGTCGATGCGGAAGCGGTCGGCATCTTGGAACGCGTCGTCGTCGCGATTCGCGCTTCCGTAGAAGAGGCAAAGGCTCTCGCCCGCCTGGATGTGCTGGCCATGCAGCTCGAAGTCTTCGGTGGGCGTGCGACAGAATTGGATCACGGGCGAGGTCCAGCGCACGGTCTCCTCGACCGCCGGGTTCACGAGGTCGGGTCGGCCCCGTAGCTTGGAAAGCTCGTCGGGGTTCTCCATCAGGGCCAGGAGCCCGCCGCTTGCGGCATTGCGGGTCGTTTCGTTCCCCGCGACGACGAGCAGCATCAGGTAGGACAGAAGCTGGAAGTCGGGGATCGGCTTGCCCGCGAGCGTCGCGTTGCCGAGGACGCTCGCCATGTCGTCGCGAGGCGTCTTTCGACGATCCGCCACCATCTCGAGGAAGTAGGCGAACATCTCGTCCCGCGCGGACTCCATCGTCTGGACAGAACTGGGGTGATCCTGGAACTCGGGGTCCGCCGAACCCGCGACACGGTTGGTCCATTCAAAGAGCTGGGCCCAGTCGTCCCGAGGCGCGCCTAGCATGTCCGCGAGGACCGACAGGGTGAGTGGCGCAGCGAGATCGAGGACGAAGTCCGCGTGGTCGCGTTTCGCCAGGCCGTCGAGCAGTTCCCGCGTGATCCGCTCCACTTCGGGGCGCCTTCGGGAGATCGCGCGCGGCGTGAACCAGCTGCTCGCGAGCTTCCGGTACTCGGGATGAGTGGGCGGATCCATGTTCAGCAGGTGATCGAGTAGCGGGCCGTTGCGCTTCGGGTCCGGCGGGGGACTGTCGGGAAAGATCGCGAGGCGCGGCGCATTCAGGAAGCGTTCGGGTTGCTTCGAAAGCCAGACGATGTCGGCGCGTCGCGTGATGGCCCAGAAGCCTGGACGCTCGCCCATGTCGAACCAGTGTACGGGCGACTCGCGCCGCAACGCGGCCCACGCTTCGTGCGGGTACCCGTGTGCGGCATAACGGTCGGGGTCGATCACGTCGGCCGTCGTCAGGTCATCGGGGGAAACGCGCATCGGGTCGCTCCTTTGGCTGTCGGCAAGTTACCTTGCTGCCCGCGGCGTGCACCGGCGAGCTAGGATGAGCAGAGGGGGAGACGTGGCCCGATTCTACATTCCGTGGGTTCCGCGGCCGGGGCTCATGAAACGGATGGGGCGTTGGCACGTCCAGATCTTTCGTCTTACCGGCGGGGTGATCGGACGCCGTGCGGATGGCCTCGACATGCTGCTGCTGACGACGCGCGGCCGGAAGACCGGCCTGGCCCGCGCGACGCCGCTGCCGTACTTCGTGGATGCCGATCGTCTCATCTTGATCGCGTCATTCGGGGGAGGCGAGGTCGATCCGGCGTGGGCAATCAATCTCGACGCCGAACCCGAAGTCGGTATCGAACTGAGTGGTGAGTCGTTCGCCGCGCGTGCCCGGCGCGCGCGTCCGGCGGAACGGGCACGGCTCTGGGCCACGATCACGGCCGAACATCCGCGCTATCAGGTCTACCAATCCAACACGTCCCGCGAGATTCCCGTGATCGTCGTGGAACGCGAAGGCGCGCCCGCGGCTTGACGCAGGGGCGGGTTGGCCGTTGCGCATCGGAAGGAGGCCCGTGTGGCGAAACCCTGGGAGACGCTCGACCGCGTCGAGACACCCGACGGCACGCTCGAACTCCGTCGGCGCGGCGACGGCGACTTCCTGATCACCCAGGATGGCCGGGTGCTGATGAACAGCCAGGCGCGTCGCAGCGAAGAAGCGCTCGGAACCCGCGCGATGGAAGCGGTCTGTGCGGCTGCGGCGCCGCGTGTGCTGGTCGCGGGGCTCGGCATGGGGTGCACGCTCCGCGCAATCCTCGACGCCGCTCCCGGGGCCGCGCGCGTGGTCGTGGCAGAGCTCAACCCGATCGTCGTGGCCTGGTGTCGAGGTGCTCTGGGGGAATTGACCGGGAGCGCCGTTGCCGACCCGCGCGTGGAAGTCGTCGAGGGTGACGTGGCCGACGTGATCGCGGGCGCAGCCGCCGGCGCCTTCGAGGCGGTCGTGCTGGATCTCTACTTTGGCCCTCCGCCAGGCGCGCCCCCGCGCGATCGCTGGTTCGGCAGGCAGGCGCTCCACCGGATCGTGCATGCGCTCACACCGGGGGGTGTCCTCGCCATCTGGGCCGAAGACGTCGATCCAGCATTCGTGCGCGCGCTGGAACGCGCCGGGTTCGAAGTGGAAACCCACCGCCCTGGCCGCGGCGGGCGACGCCACGGCATCTACATCGCGCGACGGCGGTGAGGCCACGCGAGCGGTTTCGGGTGGCCCCGCCCGCGGTGCCGGCATATCGTCGGGCTCCCGCGCACCCCTGGAGGACAAGCATGACGACGAACGGCCAATGGCGACTCAAGAGTCGGCCCGATGGAATGGTCAAGGAAAGCGACTTCGAGTATGTCGAGGAGCCGGTCGGCTCACCCGGCGACGGCCAGATCCTCGTCCGCAACCTCTATCTCGCATTCGAGCCCGCGATGCGTGGCTGGCTCAATGATGTGAAGAGCTACGTCCCGCCGGTCCAGATCGGCGAGGTCATGCGCGCCTCGACCGTGGGCGAAGTCGTCGAGTCGAAGCACGCGGGCTTCGCGGCGGGTGACATCGTGAGTGGAATGCTCGGCTGGCAGCAGTACGCGGTGGCTGACGGAGAACCCGGCATGATGGGCCGGCTGACCAAGGTCCCGGAAGGCGTGCCGCCGCAGCTGGTCCTGAGCGCCCTTGGCGGCACCGGAATGACCGCCTACTTCGGAATGCTGGATGTGGGTGAGGTCAAGGCCGGCGACACCGTCCTCGTGTCCGGTGCCGCGGGCGCCACGGGTTCGGTCGCTGCCCAGATCGCGCGGATCAAGGGCGCTGCCAAGGTCGTGGGCATCGCGGGTGGACCCGAGAAGTGCGCATGGCTTCGCGATGAAGCGGGATGCGATGAGGCCATCGACTATCGAAACGAAGATGTCGGCAAGCGACTCCGGCAGGAGTTTCCGAAGGGCGTGGATCTCTTCTTCGACAACGTCGGCGGCGACATCCTCGACGCGGCCCTGCTCAACATGGCCCAGAACGGTCGCGTCGTGATCTGCGGCGGCATCTCGCAATACAACGAGAAGGAACTCCCGTCCGGCCCCCGGAACTACATGCAGATCGTGATCCGGCGGCTGACGGTGAAGGGCTTCATCCTGGTCGACTATTTCCACCGGGCAGGAGAAGCGATGGGCGAGCTCGGCCAGTGGGTCGCGGAAGGCAAGCTCAACCACGCCGAGGACATCCAGGAAGGCATCGAGAACACCCCGAAGACCTTCCTGCGGCTCTTCTCGGGGAAGAACCTGGGCAAGCAGCTGTTGAAGCTCTGATCGCCTGAGCGAGGTCGTCGTCGCCCTGGTAGCTAGGCCGCTAGACCGTGCGCGCCGTCCAGCGGATGGCGTTCTCGAGGATCCGGCGGAAGGCCGGGTTCTCGTACGCCACGGGGCCGTCCCCGGCGAGGAAGGTCGCGATGCGACTGGCCCCTTCTTCGCGTGTCCAAGCGACCAGGTCGCTCCCGCTCGGGTGCTCCCAGCCTTCGTTCGAGAACAGCTCCCCGCGTAGCGCGCGGGAGGCCGAATAGAACGCGTCGGCCTCGAACTTCGCATCACTGCGCAGCACCGGCGTCACGCGATCCTCGAAGATCTCGGCCAGATACAACTCGTCGGTGATCTCGAAGCCGTCGCCGATGCCGTCCGTAATCGGGTGGGCGGGGTCGGCCGCGGTCACCCGGTGCGTGACCGCATGGTGATATCCGGAGTCGGGCCGATCGACGCCGCCAACCTTCGCCGGTTCGTAGAGGAAGCGTCCGCCCATGACCTCGGCATAACGTTCCCAGGTTGGCCATCCGGCTAGCGCATGGTGGAGGAATACGAAGCCCTTGCCTGCGGCGAGTAGTGCTTCGAACCCCTCGATGACGGCAGCTGGCGGCTCGTGGAATACCGGGGGTTTGCCGGGCCGGAACTGGATGCCGGGCATGTCGTAACACACGATGGTGTCAAAAGGCGCGGCGGTGTCGGGCGAGTAGAAGGCCTCGGCGGCCGGGTGTTCGACGGCGGTGACCGCGATGTCTCCCATCCCGTCGAACACGGCATGGAACGCATCGCGTTGGAAGGGATGACCCTTCGTGAAGAGGAGCACGTTGAGCGGTGCGTCGTAGCGGAGGAGTCCCATGCGTCGTGTCCTCAGCCCAGAAGGCCCTGGGCCCGCAGATCGGTGATCTGGTTCGGCGAAAGCCCCAGCAGTTCTTCCAGGACCGCATCGGTATGTTGGCCCAACAGCGGCGCAGGTCGCACCACGCCGTTGGGTCCGCTCGTGAGTCGCCAGGGGATGCCCGCGTGGGTCATCGCGCCGACTTCGGGGTGCTCAAGTCGCTCGAGAAAGCCGCGCGCCTCGAGATGCGGATCGTTCGCGAGGTCCTGGGGTGTCAGGGAAGGGAATGCGGCTACGCCGCGGGTCTGCAATCGAGTGGTCAGTTCCCAACGGTCCTGGCTGGCGGTCCAGTCCGCAACGAGTCGATCCAGGGCAGCCTCGTTCGTCTTGCGTCCGTTCTGGGTCGCGAACCGCGGGTCGGAGACGACGTTGGGGCCCATGGCATGGGCCAATTCCTGCCAGGCGGCATCGGACGGGCATGCGATGGAGATCCAGGCATCGTCGCCCAGGGTCGGGTAGAGCCCGTGCGGAGCCATCTCAGGGTCCCGGTTTCCCATTCGCTCCGGCTCTTCACCGCGAATCGCGTGAGGCAGCCACGCCTCGAGGGCGGTCGCCGTCGTTGCCTCCCAAAGCGAGATGTCGAGAAAGCGGCCGACTCCGGTGCGGTCGCGTTCGACGAGACCGCCGCAGATGGCCATGGCCGCGGTCATCCCAGCAACAGGGTCGCCGACGGATATGCCCGTCTCGCGCGGTCCGCCGCCGACATAGCCCGTCGCATGGGACAGGCCCGACAATGGCCCCATCGCGGGGCCATATCCCATGTAGTCGGCGTAGGGGCCGCTCGATCCGTATCCCGAGATCGATGCGAACACGAGCCTCGGGTTCACCTCGCGCAGCGCTTCCCAGCCGATGCCCAGCCGGTCCATCACGCCGGTGGCGAAGTTCTCGATCACGACATCGCACTTCGACACGATTCGCTTCACGAGATCGGCCGCTTCGGGATGGGACAGGTTGAGTTCGACGCTCTTCTTGCCCTGGTTCCACTGGTTGAAATAGCCCGACCGATTGAGGCCGGGCTCCTGGTCTCGGCGGAAGACGGCCAGGCGCCGACCGATGTCCGACCGCGTGGGCGACTCGAACTTGATGACTTCGGCGCCGAGGTGCGCAAGCTGCATGGCGCCAAACGGGCCCGCCCACACCCAGCTGAAGTCCGCGACACGAATCCCTTCGAGCGGACGCGACGGAGTGACGTCCGGCCGCGCCGCGATGCGATCTCCAGCAGGAAGCTGTGTGAGTTCCCCAAGAGCCGGGGAAGGGCCGCGTGGCCGTACCTCCGTGGCCCCCCAATTTGCGGGGTGTCCCGGCAGCCGGACGGGTCCCATGCCGGGTGTCTCCACCGTCTTGAAGAAATCCCGTGCGGCCAGGTGCGGTTCCTGTGCGACACCGGCGATGTCCAGGACCGGGGCGAAACAGATCCGCCGGCGCTGACCTTCATGGAAGAGTTCGTCGACCTTCCATGAGGCGACCCATTCCTGGACGAACGTCTGCAGCGCATCCGCATTCCGGGCGCGCGCCGGGAAGTCACTGAAGATCTCGAGCCCGGCCCACTCCGGGTTTCCCATGAACTCGACCAGGCGTTCCCACTGGTCGGCTTCGATGGTCGCCAGGAAGATCTTGCCGTCCTGGCAGTCGAAGATGTGCCAGGGGTTCAAGCCGCGTACGCCATGCCGTGTCGCGATGACGCCCATGTACGTGTAGCCGATGAACCCGATCTCGAGACTCGCGGCGACGGCTTCGCGGATCGACAGATCGATGGCTTCGCCATCGCCGGTCTGCCGGGCGCGATAGAGAGCGGCCAGCGTCGCCGTTGCCGCAGCCAACGCCCCGTGGAAGTCGGCCTGGTGTCCGAACGTCTTGAGCGGCGGGCGTTCGGTCTCGGTCAGCGCGCCCGGAGAAAGCCAGCACCATCCGGCTGCATTGGTCGATGTCAGTTCCTCGGCGGCGTAGTCGCGGTAGGGGCCACTCGCTCCGAAAGGGGTCAGCGATGTCGCGACGAGGTGGGGATAGCGCGCACGCAAGGCCACGCCGTCGAGCCCGAGCGACTCCGCAATGCTGGGAGCGATGTTGTGGACCAGCCCGTGGCTTCGTTCCAGCAAGGAGGCGAGCTCGGCCGTTCCCGTGGGCGTCTCGAGGTCAAGGACGATGCTGCGTTTCCCGGCGTTGAGTCCGAGGAACAGCCCGCTCTGCTCGGGGCCGCGGCCTGCGTCCGGGAACGGCCCGCGCCGCCGGGTCGGGTCACCGGTGGGAGGCTCCACCTTGATGACTTCGGCGCCGAGATCGGCCAGCCAGCGCGTCGTGGCGGCCGCCGGGACGCCCTGGCCGAGTTCGACGATGCGGAGTCCGGAGAGCGGGTCGGGCATGGCCGGAATTGTACGCCAGGAGAAGGCGAGCGAAGGTCTGTGGTTTCGGGGAAACTCGCGTCCCGATTCGAAGGCAGGGGAGTCAATCATGGATCAACCGGAACGATGGGGGCCGCTGGCGGCTCTGGCAGGGACTTGGGAAGGCGACGAGGGACGCGACGTCTCCTTTTCCCACGAGGCGGGCGCCGTCATTGAAACGCCCTATCGCGAACGGGTGACATTCGAGCCGTTCGGTCCGGTCGACAATGGGACGCAATTGCTATTCGGGCTCGACTATCGGATGTCGGCCTGGGAACCCACGCAGGAGTCGCCGTTCCACATGGAAGTCGGCTATTGGCTCTGGGATGCCACCGCACAGCAGGTCATGCGCAGCTTCCTGGTTCCGCGGGGCATCGCCGTTCTGGCGATCGGTTCGGCGAGCGCGGATGCACGCGCGTTCCGTCTGGAGGCCAAATCGGGTCAGACGACGGCCGGGATCCTATCGAACCCATACCTCGAGCGAGCGGCGCGTTCGAGCCGTTACACGGTCGAGATCGCGTTGGACGGGGATGACGCATTCACGTACGACGAGACCACGGAGCTCATCATGACCGAGTTGGATGAGCCGCTCGCACACACCGATCGCAACCGACTGAGCCGAGTCGGTTAGGCGCTTGATCTAGAGCAGCGTGCCGACGACGGCCCCGGTCATCAAGGTGGCCAGGGTCCCCGCCAGAATCGAGCGCAT
The DNA here is from genome assembly GCA_029261815.1 of Deltaproteobacteria bacterium. GTDB lineage: Bacteria > Myxococcota_A > UBA9160 > UBA9160 > UBA6930 > JAJDAP01. Next base: position 94,301 of record JAJDAQ010000059.1, on the reverse strand, counting down.
GCCGAGCTTTGCGAGTTCGGGTCGGCGGCTCGGAACCATGCCACCAATGCCGCCGATCAAGATCGCGAGCGAGCCCAGGTTGGCAAAGCCGCAGAGTGCGTAGGCCGCGATCGTGGCCGAACGCGGCGAGAGCGTTCCGGCGGAAATCGCGTCGGACAGGGCTTGATAGGCCAGGAACTCGTTCAGCACCGTCTTGACGCCCAGGAGTTCGCCGACGGCGGTGGCCTCGGACCAGGGGATTCCCAGCAGGAATGCGAACGGCGCGAAGATCCACCCCAGGATCCGTTCGAAGCTCAGTTCGGGGAGCCCGATCCACTCGCCCAGCGTTCCGATTCCGGCGTTGAGCATCGCGACGAGGGCCACGAACGCGATCAGCAGGGCCCCGATATTGGCAGCCAGCTTCATCGCGGACAGCGCTCCCTCTGCGGCCGCGTCGATCAGGTTGACGGTCGTGCGCTCTACGTGAGAGTTTGCGCCGACGCCGGTCGCTGGGACCTCGTTCTCGGGCACCATCAGCTTGGCGACGACGATCGCGGCAGGCGCCGACAGAACGCTCGCCGTCACCAGGTGTCCGGCGAACGCGGCCTCACCCAATATCTGCGCGTATGCCACGAGGACCGAGCCCGCGATCGTGGCCATGCCGGTCACCATCAAGGTGAAGAGCTCGGAATGCGTCATACGTTCGATGTAAGGCCGGACGAGTAACGGGGCTTCGGTCATGCCGACGAAGATGTTCGCGACGGCGGCCAGCGACTCTGCTCCAGACGTGCCCAGCAGGCGAGCGAGGCAAAAGGCGAGGACTCGCACCAGCCACTGCACGATGCCCAGGTGGTAGAGCGTCGAGAACAAGGCGCCCATGAAGACGATGATGGGCAGGACGTTGAGTGCGAAAGAGAATCCACCGTCGAGAAGACTCCCGAACACGAAGCGCGTACCGGCCTCCGTGAAGGTCAGAAGACCGTGAATGGTCGCGTTCATGGCGACGAAGAAGCGCTCGCCGCCAGGCGTCTTCAAGGCGAGGATCGCGAGTGCCCACTGCAAGGCCATGGCGGAGGCGACGAGGCGCCACGGCGGCCGCTTCCGGTCTGTCGAGCAGAGCCAGGCGATCGCCAGGAAGACGACGATGCCGAGCAGGGAAACCAGGCGCATTCCGTCCATCAGGCCGCGCCAATGGCATCGACGAGGCGACGCGTTGCCGCGACCGGGTCGGCGGCTCCGGCGATCTCCGATATCACGGCGACGCCGGCCGCGCCCCCGGCGATCGCCCGCGCGGCCCCGCGGGCGTCGATCCCACCGATAGCGATCACGGGAAGCGGGTCTGCAATGGCGACGATCTCGGAGAGCGCCGAGAGACCGCGCGCGTCGTAGCCGGTTTCCTTGGTCGCCGTCCCGAACAACGGCCCGAACGCGACGTAGTCGACCCCGTCGGCGACCGCTGCACGCGCCTGGGCAGGATCGTGGGTCGAGCGGCCGATGGCGATCCCGTCCCGCAACGTGGGTGTGAGGTCGTTAGGGGCGAGGTCCTCCTGCCCTAGATGTACGGCATCTGCGCCACAGCGTTGGGCCCAGTCCGCGCGATCGTTGATGACGAAGGCCACGCCGTGATCTCGGCTGATGCGGCGGATCTCGTCGCCCCAGGCGATGGCCTCGCGGTCACTCGCGTGCTTGATCCGAAGCTGCACGGCGGCGGCACCCCCCTCACAGGCGGCACGAGCCTGCGCCACCGGCCCGCGCGGCCAGCCGGGGCCATCGTCGGCGAGAACGTGAAGCCCGCGGAAGTCGATGCCCGTCACGGTCGCTTCGGGACCTCGATCTCGAGTTCGGTGAGCTTCTTGCGCAGGGTATTGCGGTTGATACCCAGCAACGCCGCTGCCTTGATCTGGTTGCCCCCGGTACGCGCCAGGACCGTTTCGATCAGCGGGCGTTCGACGTCGCCGATGATGCGGCGATAGATCTCGTCACGGCCCGCATCGAGTGCTGCGATCGTGGCATCCTCGACAAGCGCTGGCAGGGAGCCGCCCGGTGTTGCCGCAGGCGCCGAAGCCGCGTGAAGGAACGCGAAGTCATCGGGTGTGAGGATGTCGGCCGATGCGAGGACGAGGGCCCGCTTCACGGCATTCTCGAGTTCCCGGACATTGCCGGGCCAGTCATGGGCAGCGAGGGCGTCGACCGTGTGCGTCGAGATCGCGTGGGTTCCATCCGTGAGTTCTGCGTCGTAGCGATGGAGGAAGTGATCGATCAGGGGCGGAATATCGTCCGGGCGTTCCCGCAGCGGAGGAACTTCGATCGGCACGACACGCAGCCGGTAGAGAAGGTCCTCCCGGAAGTCCCCGGCGGCGACCGCGCTGTCCAGATCCCGATGCGTGGCCGCAAGAATTCGAACGTCGATCTTCTCGGGCTTCCGGCCTCCAACGGCGGTGACTTCATCGCTCTGAAGGACGCGGAGCAGCTTGGCCTGGAGGTCGACGGGCATGTCGCCGATCTCGTCGAGAAAGAGCGTTCCGCCGGAGGCCTCGCGGAAGCGGCCAATCCGCGACTCGACGGCACCCGTGAAGGCACCCCGTTCATGGCCGAAGAGCTCGCTCTCGAGAAGGTCTCGTGGAATCGCGGCCGCATTGACGGCAACGAATGCGCCGTCCGCGCGCGGACTCGCCGCGTGGATGGCCCGCGCGATCAGCTCCTTGCCGGTTCCACTCTCGCCCTGGATCAGGACCGGAATGTCATTCCCGGCCACGCGGCCGATCGTCTTGAAGACATCGAGCATCGCGGCCGAGCGGCCGACCATCCGGTCGCCCGCCTGCTGCCCGACTTCCCGTCGCAGCGCGCGAACTTCCCCTTCGAGTGCGCGCGATCGAATGGCCTTCGCGGCGAGGGCGACGACTTCGTCGGTACTGAACGGCTTCACGAGGTAATCGAAGGCGCCGCGCTTCATTGCGTCGACGGCGTTGTCGAAGGTGTTCTGCGCCGTGATGATCACCACGGCGGTTTCGCGCTGGATCCCGCGCATCTGGTCGAGCAGCTCGAGCCCGCTGGGGCCCGGCATGCGGATGTCGAAGAACGCGAGATCGAACGATTGCTCGCCGATGGCTGCCAGCGCGGCGTCGCCTGAGGCGACCGCGGTGACGTGGTGACCCTCGGCCTCCAGGGTTTCGCGCAGGACGAAGCGGATCGACTCCTCGTCGTCCGCGATCAGGATCCGGGCGGGGTCGGTCACGAAGCGTCTCCTTCGGTCGGTGAAGCGTTGTTCGCGGGGCGTCGAAGTGGAAGGGTCAGGCGCGCACGCGTCCCTACGCCCTTCTCACTCTCGAGGTCCAGGCTTCCCAGATGTTGGGCGGCCCAGTAATCGGCGACGGCGAGTCCAAGACCGGTCCCGCCGCTTCGCGTCGTGAAGAATGGCGTATGGGCTTCGCGCAGCTCATCGGGGTCCATGCCGCGTCCGTCGTCGATCACCCAGATCGCCAACGTCGGGAGCGGTCGCCCGGTCTCGAGCGCGATCCGGTGCTCCAGCGTCATCCGCGTGCGGAACTCGAGCCGTCCGGTACCGCCCTCCATCGCCTGCAAGGCGTTCTGGGCGAGGTTCAAGACGACCTGATGAATGCGATCCGCATCGATCAGGACTTCGGGCAGCGACGGGTCGAAGCTCCGAACGATCTCGATGCCTTGCGCGAGCGGATCGTGCGAGAGCAGGTCGATGATCGCGTCGAGCACCCGGTGAATATTCGCGGGCGCGAGGTGAAGCTCATCGACGCGAGCGAAGACCATGAAGTCGTCGACCAGTTTGGCGATTCGGGTGCTCTCACGGACGATCAAGTCCGCGGTTTCGCGATTCTTGTCGGTTTCCGATCGGCGGGCGAGGAGCTCACCGGCACCGCGGATCCCGCCCAATGGATTCTTGACCTCGTGCGCGAGGCCCGCCGCGATTCGTCCGAATGCGATGAACCGTTCGCGCTCCGCCTCGAGTTGTTCGAGTCGGCGATTCGCGAAGCGATCGCGTAGGACGAGAACCGCGCCGTCGGGCCCGCGTCCTTCGGAGAAGACCGGAGAAACCGCAATATCCACGACCGCATCCTCGCCACTTCGTCGCTCGATCCGCTGCTCGGGCAGCGAGATCGGGATTCCGTTGGACAGGACCTTGCGGGTCAGTTGTGCGATGGCGTGGTCGGCGGTCACGAGATCTTCGATTGGACGACCCAAAGCGGTCTCCCGGGACTGCTCGGTAACGCGACTAGCGACCGAATTGATCTCGTCCACGCAACCCTGGGAGTCGACGACGACGACTCCCGAGAGCAGCGCTTCCATGACGTCTTGGACGGTATGCGCCATCAGGCGGCTTCCGAACGAATGAGGAAGTCGCGTGCCAGGGCCACGATGCGATCGGGACAGGCCTCCGCAAGGGCGTTCTCTCGGAAGCGACTGCTCCCGGGAAGACCCTTTGAGTAGGCGGCGACATAACGGCGGACCTGGGCCGTGCGCGCATCGGGGTCGTCGATGACATGGGCCAGCCACGCAACATGGCGTTCGAGCGTATCCAGGCGGTGGGCCGCAGAGGGCTCGGGGCAGGGTGTATTGGCCGCGAGCGCGAGTGTCTGCGCAAAGATCCAAGGGTTCCCGACCGCGCCTCGTCCGATCATCACACCGGCAGCGCCCGTGTGTCGGAGGAGGGTGAAGGCATCGTCCGGCGATCGAACGTCGCCGTTGGCCAGGACAGGTAGCCCTGGAACCGCGGCGACGACGTCCGCGATCGCCGCGTGATCGGCGCGGCCGCGGTATTGCTGTGCGCGGGTCCGGCCGTGCACGGTGACAAGGTCGATGCCTTCAGCGGCCGCGATGCGCGCGACTTCGGGCGCGACGATGTGGGCGGCATCCCAACCGAGTCGAATCTTGATCGAGACGGTCTCCGTGAATGCGGAGCGCAGCGCGCGGAACAGGGGGGCCAACTTTGCCGGCTCGCGTAGCAATGCCGACCCTGCGCCCGCCCGCAGGAATTTCTTGACCGGGCAGCCCAGATTGAGATCGAGCCAATCGAACCCGGCGTCGGCCACGCGTCGTGCGCCTTCGGCCAATAGGTCGGCTTCACCCCCGAAGAGTTGGACGGCCAGTCGACCTTCGCCCGGATCGGTTGTGAGCTTGCGCCGTGCACCGGGTCGGTCTTCGACAAGCGCGCGCGCGCTGATCGTTTCAGTGAAGACGAGGCCCGCTCCCGCTTCACGAGCGAGTAGCCGCGCTGGCAGGTTCGACACCCCCGAAAGGGGTGCGAAAACCAGCGGGCTCGGGAGCCGGCGGCCACGAACGCGGCACTCGGGAAGAGAGGGGGGAGGCAAGGGTGCGAAACTCCAAGGGAAATCAGAATCGCTGCCTGCATTTTAGGCAGATTTCTCTGCGTCCGCCTCCGGGCACTCCCGAGCGGATGCGTCTTCCGCCCTGCGCCTGCGGGAGGTACCGTGCCGCCATGAAGACCGGGATCGAAGTGACCGCGGCCCAACGCACCGTACTGGACGCCGCGCGGGCGCTTCCGACCGAGACGATCGCGCTGACAGAGGCGCTGGGTCGCGTGCTCGCAGAGCCCGTAATGTCGTCTCGGACGCTGCCACCGGCCGATTGCTCGGCCATGGACGGCTACGCGGTCCGCCGCGGGGATCTCACGGGCGCTTCGAATACTGCACCGGTCGAACTTCGAGTGGTTTTCGAGGTCGCGGCTGGTGGCCAGGCACCGCGAGCGCTGGCGCCCGGCGAAGCCGCGCGGATCTTTACCGGTGCACCGGTGCCTGACGGTGCAGACACCGTCGTACGTCAGGAAGACACCGAGGGACTCGACACGTCGGTTCGGGTTCACGTCGATCCGCCGCTGCGCGACCATATTCGGGATGCCGGCGAAGACGTGTGCGCTGGCGACGAAGTCCTGGCTGTCGGTGCGGTCCTCCAGCCGGGGCACATCGGGATGTTGGCGTCCCTGGGGCGCACGCTGGTCGCGGTGCATCGCCGCCCGCGCGTCGCCGTCCTGTCCGGCGGGAACGAACTGGTCGAACCCGATCGGGATCCTTCAGGCGGTCGCATCGTTTCGTCCAACGCGTACTCGATTTCGGCCCAGTGCATCGAGGCCGGGGCGATTCCGACCAATCTGGGAATCGCGCGGGACACGCCCGAAGACCTCGAACGACTGCTTCGGGCCGGACTCGAAGCCGACCTGCTCGTGAGCTCCGCAGGCGTCTCCGTCGGGGACCATGACCACGTCCGTCCGGTGCTCGAAAAGCTGGGGTGCCCACTCGTCTTCTGGGGAGTGAACATGAAGCCCGGCTACCCGATCGCGTTCGGACGGTTTCCGGACGGTCGCGGGCCGCTGGTGTTTGGGCTCCCCGGAAATCCGGTCTCGGCCATGGTCACCTTCGATCAGTTCGTTCGCCCGGTGCTGCGCCGGATGGCCGGGCACACGAAGGTGTTCCGGCCAACGCTCCGCGCGACCCTGGCGGAGACGCTGATGAAGAAGCCCGGCCGCTTGCATTTCGTTCGCGTCGGTCTCGAGCGTCGAGGAGACGAGATCCGGGCGACACCGACAGGCAATCAGAGTTCAGGCGTTCTGCGCTCGATGACGTTGGCGCAGGGCCTCCTCGTTTTCGCCGCCGACGCGGAAGAGATCGCGGCAGGAAGTCTCGTGGACGTGCAGCTCCTGGACGCTGACTGGCTTTCCCGCGAAGCGCCGGCATGACGTTGTTCGCCGACGTGACGGGCGCCGTATTGCTAGGCGGAGAATCTCGTCGCATGGGACAGGACAAGGCCCGCCTCGTTCAGGACGGCCAGGCGCTTGCGACACGGCAGGCCGCACTTCTCGGTCGCTGCTTCGAAGAGGTCCTATTGGTCGGCGGGACCCCGCCGGCGGACGCGGTCGGCCGGTCGGTGCGGGATCCCGAGGGAGAGCAGTCCTCGCTACGCGGCATCGTGGCCGCAGTCGAAAGTGCCGCGGCGCCCTGGGTGCTTGTGGCCGCAACCGACATGCCTGCGCTGTCGGCCGAACTCGTCCTCGGGCTTGTGGCCCTTCGGTCCGACGACACCGACGCCGTCGTCCCACGAACTCCTCGGCCCCAGCCCTTGTGCGCGCTCTACCGGACCGCAGCGGTTCAGCCCGTGGCGCGTGCGCTCTGGGAAGCCGGTGACCACGCCATTCGGGGCGTACTCGACGCCGTGCGGGTGACTTGGCTCGAAGGCGATGACCTGGACCGGGTGGACGGCCGCGCCGCCCTCGCGAACGTGAATACGCCGGAAGAATGGGCCGCATTCCAGAAGGACCCGTCGTGAGCCGGCTGAGAGACCGGTTTGCGAGCTTCCGGCCGGCACTTGCCGGGATCGCGACAATGTTCCGGAGCGAACCGAACGCGCGCATCCACGCGGCCGCGGCGGTCGCGGTGGGCGGCCTTTGTCTGTGGCTACGCGTCCCGATAGCGGGTGTGGCCCTTGTCGTCTTTGCCGTGGCCCTCGTATTCACGGCCGAAGCGATCAATACGTCGATCGAGGCGCTCTCGGACAGGGTGTCGTCAGAGACCGACCCGAAGATCGCGAGAGCCAAGGACGCGGCCGCGGGCGCTGTCCTGTTCGCCGCCATCGGGGCTGCGGTCGTCGGCTTCCTGGTCCTGGGACCGCCGCTCTGGCGCGTCATCGCCGGCTAGGCGGCCGTCAGAACCGGAACGTCCAGCGGATCTTCCCCGTCCACTGCATCGTCGTCGCGCGGTAGTCGTGATTCGTCGTGTCGATGCCTTGGTTCCAGACGAGGATGATTTCCTCGCCCTCCCGAACTACCCAGCGCAGACGGCTGTTCCAGCCCAGGTTCTCGCTGGCGCGGTCCCACTGGAGCAGGGTTTCCCAGGAGAGGTCGGGCGAAAAGACGACGTCGATGTTCCAGCGCAAGAGGCGCGTCGTGAACTCGCCAGTTTCGAGCTGGATCTGGTTCTGGGTGTAGTTGATCTCGGTCTGGAAGTGTTTCGACGGCCGCCAGCCGATCTCGGTGGACACGCGCTTGTTGGTCCCCGAGAAGAACGTGCCCCACGACGCCGTGACCCGGGCCGAGAAGGGGCGTCTTTCAGACGTGCCAATGGTGATGATTCCGCGCGCCCAGTTGTAACGGCCCGGCTCGATGACCACGCCTTCGGAGATCTCGAACGCCTCGAACAGGCGCTCGGTCTGTGTCTGTGCCTGGATCGCCATGAAGTCACCGAGCGTGCCCGTGAGTTCGTAGGTGAAGATCGACTCGATGGTTTCGAGTTGTCCGTCCGTGTTGGTGATCAAGCGGCTCCGGTTGGCGAGTTCCCAATACCGGATGGTTTCGCCGCCGGTGCGCCAGCGTCGTCGGAGTTCGCCGATGTACTCGTGGATGTCGGTCCGGTTGACGAAGCCGATCGCCGGGTTGTAGTCGGCGCCGATCCGCTTGAATCCGACCCGTCCATTCCACTCATCGTTGGGTAGCTCGAACATGAAGCCGACGGATTCGTCGTCGCCGGAGACGCCGGGCGTATCCGACTTGAGCAGCCAAGCGTCGAACTGCGCGATCAGGTCTCCCATGAAGCGACTGGTCCGAAGCCGCGCATCGATGCCGTACGTGGAGTTCGAACTGTTCGTTCCGGGGTCGCCGTGGGTGGCAATGAAGCCAATGAACGACTCATCGCCCACGTTCCACTTGGCCCGCGCGACGCTCAGGTTCTTCCCCGCGATGCGCTCACCGTCTTCATCGGTGAATCCGCCCATCTGGACGTTCATCACGCCAAAGTTCAGATCGTCGACGCGGCCAGTGGCCTTCAGCCCGCCTCGCAGCTCGACGATGTCGTTTCCGGCGATTCCGATGCGGCGCGAGAAGAATGGCAGCCCGTTCGGGTTCTTGAACGAGAATGAAGATGAAGGACCGGAGGGCACGATGCCGCCGAAGTCGAAGATGCCGGCATCCTGCAGGAAGAAGTCGCGCGTCTCCGGGAAGAAGAGTGCGAAGCGGTCGAGATTGATCTGGCGTTCGTCCACCGGAGCGTCGGAGAAGTCGGTGTTGACCGTCAGTGCCGCCGTGACCGAGGGCGTGACCTTGTAGAAGACGTCTAGGGATGGGTCACCCTTGACGAATTCGCGGCCGCTCACCCGGTCGTCGAAGACCGAGAGCGCGCCCGTCGGGATCACGTCGAGGCCCAGGCCCTGATCCATGCCACGGAGGCCCGTGAGGGTACCGGCACGACTGACATCCATCGGAAAGGTTCCGAGCACCCAGTTGGACCAGCGGATCTCCTCGTTCTTGCGGTTGATGCTCCGCACGAGATTGAAACCCCAGGTGTCGTTCTGGGGATCGAACGAAACGGACTTGAACGGAATCTCGAACTCGGCCGTCCAGCCCTCGTCGTCCACCTGCGCGCGGGCGTCCCAGATCGTGTCCCAGGCTTCGCGGAAGCGCGTGCCGTTCTCGACGATCGCGTCCTGACGCGAGCTGTTCGGGTTCGTCGTAAACCAGTACGAATTGCGGTGATCGTGGAAGGTGTCGAGGATGATCGCGACGCGGTCGTCGAGGCGCGTACTGTTGTCGCGCCGCATCGTGAATGCCTGGATCTTCTCCGGTTCGCTGTCGTAGGCGCGAACCGCGATGTACAACGTGTCCGTGTCGTAGGCGAGGAACGCGACGGTACGCTCGGTCGGTTCGGCGCCGACCTCGGGTTCGAGCTGCACGAACTGATCGATTCGCGCAGCATGCTGCCAGATCGGGTCGTCGAGGGCGCCATCGATCAAAGGACGAGGGACGTCTTCGGCGCGTCGGTACACCTCGACCGACGGTGACATTTCGGGTTCGGCGCCGGCCGGTGGTGCGCCGAATGCGGCAAAGCCGATGAGCGCGGCGGCGTACGCCGCCGCTCGCTGCATTCCGCGGCGACTCATGCGTTCCTCGAGGCCGCAGCCCTCAGTCGAGTCGTTCGATGATGGTGCCGGTTCCGAGTCCGCCGCCACAGCACATGCTGATGAGTCCGTAACGACCGCCAGTGCGCTCCAGTTCGTGAAGTGCCGTCGTGATGAGCCGGTCTCCGGTCGCGCCGGTCGGGTGACCGATCGCGATCGCGCCCCCATTCGGGTTGACCCGTTCGACGACGGGGCCGCACGCTTTCTGCCAGGCAAGAACGACGCTGGCGAAGGCTTCGTTCACCTCGTAGGTGTCCATGTCCTCGATCTTGAGGCCCGAGCGCTTCAATACCTTCTGGGTCGCCGGAATCGGTCCCTTCAGCATGGTCTCGGGGTCGACGCCCACAATGGTGCTGTCGACGATGCGCGCGCGCGCTTTCAGCCCGTGTCGTTTGACCGCATCCTCAGACGCAAAGACGACGGCTGAGGCGCCATCGGTAATCTGCGAGGAGGTTCCGGCGGTGTGGACGCCGTCCTCCATGACGGCCTTCAGGCTCGCGAGCGCTTCCGGCGTGGTGTCGCGCAGACCCTCGTCGCGTGCCACGTGCATCGTCTCGCCCGTGGGCTTTCCATCTTCGTCCACGAGCGGTGCGTCAACGCCGACGACTTCCCGTTCGAAGCGCCCTTCGTCCCAGGCCTGCTTTGCGAGGGTCTGGCTGCGCAATCCAAATGCGTCGGTGTCGTCGCGGGTGATCCCGTATTCCTTGGCGATCATCTCGGCGCCCTGGAACTGGCTGTTGAACGCATAGTGTTCGAAATAGCTCTTCGGCACCGGGCGTCCGAGCGACTTGTCGCCGAAGTTCGCACCCAGCGGAACGCGGCTCATCATTTCGACGCCACATGAGATGACGATGTCCTCGAGACCGGAGCCGACGAGGCCGGCAGCGAGGGTGCTGGCCTGCTGCGACGATCCGCATTGGGCGTCGACCGTGGTCGCCGGCGTTTCGAGCGGGAGCCCGGCCGATAGCCAGGCCGTGCGCGCGATGTTGTACGACTGTTCGCCGACCTGGGAAACGCAACCGCCGACCAGCTGATCGATGTCGCTGCCCTTCAGACCCGAGCGGTCGACTGCGGCCTTCAGCACGTGTCCGAGCAGGTCGCCCGCATGCATGGTGGAAAGACCACCGCGACGCTTGCCGAGGGGCGAGCGAGCGGCTTCAACGATGTAGACGTCTCCCATGGGGATCCTCCGGTCCGGTCGCCGACCGGTGGTCGTGGCGTCCCGGCTGGGTTTGGGCGTGCGGCCGCATCGTAGCGGATCGGCTCCCTTTGGCCCCTGAAGGGTGCAGAGGGGCCCGAATCGCCCTTCTAGCGGTGAACCATGTGGACGCGTTCGCCACTTTCAAGCGAGCCGCCGGCACGGACCCAGTCCTTGAAGACCTGCGGGGCGTCGCGCTTTGGGTTGTAGATGTCCTCTTCCGACTTCCACTTGCCGCCGCCGGCATACTCGAGCCGGGTCCAGTTCGGGAATGCGTAGGGCGCCCCGTCCTCGCGCAACGGTTCTGGGAATGTGTTCTGGCAGCAGAAGACCACGGCGGCGTTGGCTTCGTCGATGACCCACCAATCCTGCGGAAAGGTCATGGTCGGGAAGGGCGCCATCACGTCGACGATCCACTTCTCGATCGCTTCGCGGCCGTGGATCTCGCCGTAGGCGTGTTCGATGTAGTGCGCGTCGTCGGTGAAGAGCCGCGCCCAGATACTCCAGTCGCCCGAACGAGAGGCTTCGTCGCGCGCCACCTTGTAGGCCTCGAATGCTTCCAGGATCTCTTCGCGTTTGTACTGGCCCATGGGGTCCTCCGTCGATGCGGCTCCAGTCTAGTGCGGGCGATGGGGCTATGCTCCGCCCCATGGCCATCCGCTGTGGAATCGGGATCGCGAGTTTTGCGTTCGAACAAGCGCGCCAGTACTTCGACTTCGCCCAGAGATGTGAGGCTGCGGGCGTCGATTCGTTCTGGCAGACCGACCGTCTGGTCGGTGGTGAACCGCAGCTCGAAGCGATGGCGGCGATGGCCTCGCTTGCCGGGGCGACCGAGAAGATCAAGTTCGGCATGAACGCCGTCGTGGTGGGCTACCGCGATCCGCTCGTCCTTGCGAAGCAGTGCGCCACGATCGATTTCCTGTCCGGCGGGCGCCTGCTCCCGGTGTTTGGTGTCGGATTCGACGGCGATCCCACCTGGAAGGCGACCGGCCGCGATCCTGCCGGTCGCGGGCGCCGCGCAAACGAGGCGTTGACGCTGCTGTCGCGGCTCTGGAGCGAGGACAGCGTCGACTTCTCGGGCGAGTTCTATCGCTACGAGGGCGCCTCCATTTCCCCGCGGCCGGTCCAGAAGCGCTTACCCCTCTGGATCGGGGGCGCGAGCCCAGCCGCCGTCCGGCGCACGGCCAAGCTCGGGACCGGATGGCTCGGCGGTCTGATGCCAGTGGATCAATTGGGCCCCGTCATTGCCGCGATCCGGGCCGCGTCAGAAGCCGAGGGTCGTCCGATCGACCACGATCACTATGGCGCGACAGTTCCGTTTCACCTCGGCGACGACGAGCCGCCGGGCCTGGCGCGCTTCAAGGGTCCGCGTGCAAAAGAACTCGGCATCGACGACCCGTCGAGCGCTGTCCACCTGGGGACCGCGAAAGGCCTGGTCGAGCGCATCCGTCGCAACGCCGAGGCCGGCGCATCCAAGTTTGTTCTGTTGCCGCTCACCCGGGGCGAGTCTGCACTTCGCCACCAGCTCGACCAGCTTGTGGCCGAGGTCATCCCCGAGGTGGAAGCGGCCGGCTTCGAGGCGGCACTCAGTCCAGCTTGATGTTGCGGCCGGCCGAGCAGGCCTTGCCCGGATTCTCGAGCAACCACTCGGCGCGCTTCCGGTCGTCTCCGTCGGTCGGGAGGCGCGAAGTCAATCCGTCAAAGCCGGTGACGACTCGGCGGGCCTCCTGCGCGAGTTCGGGCCGATCGTCACGGTCGGAAACGCAGAGCAAGGCAGTTGCGAGTTCGGTGCGGAGGTCGATCCGGTCCGGTGCCGCCGCATCCGCGCGGCGCGCCATGTCGAGTGCCAGCGCGGCATCTCCGCGGAATCCGATGACCCATTCCACCATGCCCGAGTCCGGCGTGATTCGATAGAACTGCGACGCGCCGTAGTACAGCGACGCAGTCTCGTTATGCCACTCCGAGTCCTTCCAGCTTCCGGGGTTGGCCAGACACTCGTCGAGCACCGGTTTCATTTCCTTGACGAGTCCGAGTGAACTCATCAGGCCCGCGGTCGCGGCTTCTCGCGCGACCGACGCGAAGTCATAGAAACAGCATTCCGCACAATCCGGGTCGATCTCGCGACCCCGGATCGCGAGCTGGCGCGCGCGTTGGAGGGTCTCGATGGCGCGGTCCGGATTCTTCTCGACGAGGGGCTCCACGCCCTGCAAGAGGTCCCGCGCCGTGCGCCAAAGGACGTGCACCTGGTCGGGTTGGAGGGCCAGGATCTTCTCTCGCGCCGACGCGGCGGCCAGGTGACGCCGCTCCTTTTCGGCCGTATTCGCCTCGTTCCAGAGCGCGACGACCTCGGGCGGCCCACCGTCGGGTGTGCGGTGCGCGCGGGGGATCGGATCCTCGGCAGCAGCCGCGCTGGCGGCGACCCACATCAAGAGGGCGAGCAGGAAACGAGCGGCCTTCATGGAATCGGGCTCCTTCAAGGTCGCCGAGCGTAGCGTCTCCTCGACTGCCGCTATCGCGATAGACTCGGCAGCCGAACCGGGAACAGGGAGAACTCAATGGACGTGGATTGGCGCGATCTCGAGGCGATCAAACGACTCAAGTACAAGTACATGCGTTGCATCGACCAGAAGCTCTTCGACGAGGTCGGGAGCTGCTTCATCGAGGACGCCACTGCGGCCTACAGCGGCGGCAAGTATTCCTACACGGGACGAGACGCGATCGTGGAGTTCCTGCGCGGGTCGATGTCATCCGAGGGGTTTCTCTCCAGCCACCGTGTGCACCACCCGGAGATCGACTTCCAGAGCCCGACCGACGCGACGGGTATCTGGGCGCTCGAAGACACGGTCGTGAACACGGACTACGACATCACGATCCAGGGCGCTGCCTTCTACGAGGATCGCTATGTGAAGGGCACGGACGAGGTCTGGCGCATTGCGCATACGGGCTACCTCCGTACCTACGAAGAGATCTTCCCGCGCGCATCGATCCGGGGCATGAAGGTGACGGCCAGCTTCTGGAAGACCGGCGGAAAGAGCGAACTCGACGCCTAGCTTTTCTGGGCGCCGTCGATGCTCCAGATGCCGGCGCCTTTCGCCGCGATCAGCAGGAAGCCCCAGCAGTAGAGGACGGCCAACTCGCCGCCGTTCTGGATGGGGAGGGCGCCGTTTGCCTGGTGCGCCATGAAGTAGGCGGCCGCCATGGTGCCGCTGCAAAGGAACGCGGCGGGGCTGGTGAACAAGCCCACCGCGACGAGCGCACCGCCCGCGAGTTCGATCCCGCCGGCGCCGTATTGGATGAAAGGCGGAGTGCCGTCCGGCGAGCCGCCGAACAAGCCGAAGATCTTCTGCAGGCCGTGCATCGCGAACAAGAAACCGAAGATGATGCGGGTCGCTGCGTAGATCCGGTCGGCAAAGGGTGCGAGGAAGGGCATGGAAGTCCTTTCGAGCCCCGAAGGGGCAGGGTGAGTGACAGTCTACGGCGCCAGATCCGATTTGAGGCACTGTATCCGTTGCGGTCTTCCGTTCGTACCCTGACTGAACGAAGAACACCGCCGAGCCGAAGGGACACCCCCACAGGTCCGGCACCAATCGTCCGATACGAACCCGACCTCCGGGGGTGACGTCCGGACGGGAGAGAACCGACATGTGGAGCCCGAAGCGCGGCCCGATCGCCCGACCGATCCGCTCGTCCGAGATCACATCCGAATCGCACTATCTGGATCGGCGCACGTTCCTGCGCGGCGCGACCGCGCTGGGCCTTGGCGCCGCGGTCGGCGGCTGCCTCCCGAGTGACGAGATGGAGGCCGCGTCTCCCGAAGTCGGGGGTGCACCGGCGCCGAACCTCTCCTTCCTTCCGGCACCGCCGCGGTTCCGGACCGAGGAGCCGCGGACCCCGTGGGAGGACGTCACCACGTACAACAACTACTACGAGTTCGGGACCGGCAAGGGCGACCCGGCTCGCAACGCGCACACGCTGAACCCGAAACCGTGGTCGGTCTCGATTGAAGGCGAGGTCGAGAAGCCCGGTGTCATCGGCCTCGAAGATCTGCTGCGGCCGCACGATCTAGAAGAGCGCATCTACCGTCACCGGTGCGTCGAGGCGTGGTCGATGGTGGTCCCGTGGATCGGCATTCCGCTGGGCGATCTCATTCGTCGACTCAACCCGACGTCGAAGGCCAAGTACGTCTATTTCGAGACGTTGTACGACGAGGAGCAGATGCCGCTCACGCGGCGGAACGCGCTTCCCTGGCCCTACCGCGAGGGCCTGCGCATGGACGAAGCCATGAATCCGCTCGCGATCCTGGCCGTTGGACTCTATGGGCAGGAGCTGCCGAACCAGAGCGGCGCACCGCTCCGGCTGATCGTGCCCTGGAAGTATGGCTTCAAGGGCGTCAAGTCGATCGTCAGGATCCGCCTTCAGGAGCGGCAGCCGCGAACCAGTTGGGAGAACGAGAACCCCTACGAGTACGGCTTCTACGCCAATGTGAACCCTCGCGTCGACCATCCTCGCTGGAGCCAGAAGCGCGAGCGCCGCATCGGCGAGTGGACCAAACGCCCGACCCTGTTCATGAACGGCTACGAAGAAGAGGTCGGCTCTCTTTACGCCGGCATGAACCTGAAGAAGCATTTCTGATGGCAGCCCGAGGGCTCGTCGCTCCGCGCACGATCCGCGTGGTCGCTTGGACCGCCGTCGCAATCCCGGCGTTGATGCTAGGCGTCGGTGCGGCGATGGATGCGCTCGGTGCGAACCCGGTCGAAGCGGCAACGCACGATGCCGGAATCTGGGCGCTTCGCTGCCTGGTCGCCAGCCTCGCGATCACGCCGCTGCGCCGACTCGGGCTCAAGATGCTCGCGCCTGCGCGAAGGATCTTCGGCGTCGCGGCATTTGCCTGGGCGTCGCTCCATTTCTCGATCTACCTCGTCTTCGACCTGGGGTTCGACTTCGGATTCCTCGCCGAGGACATCGTCGAGCGGCCGTATCTGACGATCGGTTTCACCGCCTTCCTGCTGCTCCTGGCCCTCGGTGTGACGTCGACGCGGGGCTGGCAAAAGCGCCTGGGGCGCAAATGGGTGCAGCTGCATCGCGCCGCCTACCCCGCGGCAGCGCTCTCGGCGCTCCATTTCTACTGGCTGGTCAAGGCCGATGTGACCGAGCCCGCGATCTACGCCGGTGTCATCACGGGGTTGCTGGGCTTTCGGCTGGCCGACGCCTGGCGGGCTCGTGCCATGAAGCGGCCGACCGCTGGAGCCGCCGCTCCGGGAGAGGCCCGGGCCGCCTAGAGGTGCGTGCGCAGCCCCGGCTTCTGCTCTGCTAGCCTGCCGCGCCATGACGACACTCCCCGCTCTGGCCATGGCCGCGGTCCCCGGCCGCCGCAAGAAGACCCTCGACCTCGCCAAGGAATGCGAAGACCGGGGGTACGAGGCGCTCTACTGCGCGAGCTTCGGCGACGCAGTTGGGCTCTGTGAGGCGTTGGCGTTCACGACCGATCGAATCGTGTTCGGAACCGCCATCGCGAACATGTACACGCGGCACGTGACGGACTATGCGACGACGGCATCCTTGATCCACGAGCTCTCGGGTGGCCGCTTTCGCTTCGGCATCGGCGTCTCGCACGCGCCGATGAACGACCGCCTCGGTGTCAACACCGGCAAGCCCCTGGCCGACACGCGCTCGTTCGCCGAGGCCTTCAAGGGGGCGCCGCGGGTCGGCGAGCTGCCGCCGCTGGTAATTGCGGCGCTGCGAAAGAAGATGGTGGCATTGGCGGGTGAAGTTGGTGACGGCGTCGTCTTCGCGAACGTGGCCCGCTCCCACGTCACGGAATCGCTAGGCGAGCTTCCGTCCGACAAAGCGAACGACCCGGACTTCGTGGTCGCCGACATGATTCCCACCTGCATCTCCAACGATCGAGAGGCGGCCGCCGCCGTGAATCGCAAGACGCTGATGATGTACGTCAACCTGCCGAACTATCGGAACTACTGGAAGGAAGCCGGCTACGTCGAGGAGATGGAGGGCATCGAGGCCGCGATCGCGGCCAAGGACCGAGACAGGGTCGCCCACTTCATGACCGACGCGTGGCTCGGCGACTGCACCCTGTACGGCTCCGCTGCCGAAGTCCGCGAGGGTGTCGATGCCTGGCGCGAGGCCGGCGTGAAGACGCCGATCCTGGTGCCGTCGTCGACGAGCGGGGGCCAGATGGTCGCGTTCGAGGAGCTCTTCGCTGCCTTCGCGTAGTGCATCCGCACCGGACCAGCTGCGACACCTGCTCGCCCAGCCGGGGCTGCTCCCGATGCCATGCTGTTGGGATGCGTTGTCCGCGCGGCTCATCGAGCGGGCCGGTTTCGCCCTCACGTTCATGAGCGGGTTCGCGGTGTCCGCCGCGCGACTCGGTGCGCCCGATACCCAGCTCATCTCCTACGGCGAGATGGTGGACCAGGGCCGCAACCTCTGTGAGGCGGTTTCGCTGCCCGTGATCGGCGATGCCGACACCGGGTACGGCAATGCGCTCAATGTGAAACGCACGGTTTCCGGGTACGCGTCCGCCGGCTTCGCCTGCGCCATGATCGAAGACCAGGTCGCACCGAAGCGCTGTGGGCATACGCGCGGAAAGGCCGTCGTGCCGCGGGGCGAAGCCGTCGCCCGGATCCGGGCCGCAGTCGACGCGCGCGAGGAAGGTCGCGACATCTTGATCATGGCGCGCACCGACGCACGCGCATCCCACGGCCTCGACGAGGCGCTCGACCGCGGTCGCGCGTTTCGCGATGCGGGGGCCGACATCGTCTTCATCGAGGCGCCGCAATCCAGGGATGAACTCGAGCAAGTGGGTCGCGCGCTAGAGGGGACGCCCCTGATGGCGAATCTGGTCGAAGGGGGAGACACGCCCCTGCTTCCCCACGGCGACCTCGAAACACTCGGCTTCAAGATCGCGGCCTATCCGCTGACCTTGATTGAAGTGGCGACCCGGGCCATCGAGGATGCGCTCGCGAAGATGGCGGATGGACAGCATCCGGCGGAGGACGAGCGGGTGAGTTTCGAGCGTCTCCGCGAGATCGTCGGATTTCCGGCCTATTACGCGGCCGAAAAGCGATACGCCGCCGACGACTAGGCCGCGCGTTTCGTGTCCATCGATGAGCAGCAAATGCCCGACGCACGGCCAGATCCAGTCGCGCCGTAACCGGCAACTATGCCGGTAACCTTTTGATTTTAAATGGATCTGTGAATCTTTGACCGCATGGCACGCTCCCTGCTCTACGGAGGGCAAAGGAGAACCCCATGTCTGGTTTCGATCGCTCTGACCTTCCGAACGGCCTCTCCATCCTGAGGCTGATCCTGGCTCCGGTCCTGC
Source organism: Deltaproteobacteria bacterium (assembly GCA_029261815.1). Classification (GTDB taxonomy): domain Bacteria; phylum Myxococcota_A; class UBA9160; order UBA9160; family UBA6930; genus JAJDAP01. The sequence goes on along the minus strand of JAJDAQ010000059.1, from coordinate 75,852 downwards.
TCGGTCTCGCACTGGCCGGTCTCGCGCAAGCATTCCTGGTGACCCTGATCGTGGCGTTCGCGACCGACGCGGCGGACGGGTATCTGGCGCGCCGCTTCGGCACGGTCAGCGAGCGCGGGGCGAAGCTCGATAGCCGGGCGGACCTCGCCACCTGGTGCGTTCTGGCGCCGTCCTTCTGGCTGTTGCGTCCCGACTTCGTCGAAGCCGAGATTGCGTGGATTGGGCTGGCTGCCGCCGGGCTCGTCGCCGGCGGCGTCGTGGCCTTCATTCGCTTCGGTCGGATGCCCAGCTACCACACCTACGGAGCCAAACTGGCCGCCATCGTCCTGGCGGGAGCCCTCGTCGCTGTGTTGTTGGGAGCCCCGGCGTGGCCACTGCAGTTCGCCACGGTCGTCGCATTTCTCTCGCAGCTCGAGGAAGTCGCCATCACCGCGATCCTGCCGGCACCGCGGACGGATGTGCCGTCGGTATGGCACGCCGCGCGGCTCCGTTAGAGTCGAGCGCGGAGGGCCGCCGCATGCATCGCCGAATGAGGAATTGGATCGCTTCCGTGTCTGGGGTGCTGCTCGCGAGTGCGGCCTCTGCAGGCGTCGACGAAGAGGCTGCCCGGGCGCTGCACTTCGATGCCATCGTCATCGACACGCATAGCGACACAACGCCCAAGTTCCAGGATCCGAGCTGGCGCTTCGACGAACGTCACGCCGACGGCCACCAGGACCTTCCCCGGATGCGAGACGGTGGCCTCGACGCCCAGTTCTGGTCGATCTACATGGGTCGCACGGAGGGGCGGGGTGCGGCAATACGGGAGGCGGTCGAACGCATCGATGGCGTCCACGAACTCGTACGCCAGTCGCCGGAAGATCTCGTTCTCGCCACGACGGCCACCGAGATCCGACGCGCCGTCGCACAGGGTCGCGTGGCCAATCTGATGGGCGTGGAAGGCGGGCACATCATGGAAGACAGTCTGCCGGCACTGCGGACCTTTCACCGGCTGGGTGTCCGATACATGACGTTGACGCACTCCTTTCATACCGCGTGGGCCGACTCGTCCGGCACGAACGACGTGCCGGAGCCGGTGCACGGCGGGCTCACGGAGCGCGGACGCGAGATCGTTCGCGAGATGAATCGGCTTGGAATGATGGTCGATGTCTCCCATGTTTCTGACGACACGTTCTTTGACGCCGTCGAAACGAGTCGCGCGCCGGTAATCGCGTCGCACTCGTCGGTGCGCGCGGTCGCCGATCATCCTCGGAACATGACGGACGAGATGCTCGAAGCTCTCGCCGGAAATGGCGGCGTCGTGATGATCAACTTCTACTCGGGCTACATCGACGAGCATCTCGTCGCGCCGATCCGCGCACTCTTCGGCCGGCTGCGACCGGCGCTCGCCGAACTGCAGACGCGGCATGCCAATGACCCGCGCGCCCGTGGGCGCGCCTTCGAGGCGCTGCTCGCGAACGAGGACATTCCGCAGACCTCACTTAGCGTCCTGCTCGACCATTTCGATCACGCGATCCAGATCGCTGGACCCGCGCACGTGGGAATCGGCGCAGATTGGGACGGCGTGGTCAGCATGCCGCGCGGGATGGAAGACGTGTCCAAGCTGCCGGCCCTGACTCGTGGATTGCTCGAACGGGGACACAGCGCGGACGTCGTGCGCGGGGTCCTTGGGGAGAACGTGCTTCGCGTGATGGAGGCCGTGGAATCGGTCGCGGGGCCTGCGCAATCGGTCGCAGGGCCTGCGCAATCGGTCGCAGAAACTGCGCAATCCGCCGCAGAGCCTGCGCAATCCGCCGCAGACACCGCGAAATAGGCGGCAAGGATCACTCAGTCATCAGCAGGTCCTGTGCAGCAAGGGAATTTCCCTAGGGTTTTACCGTAAGAATCCGGCCTCAAGCCGATGTGCATTTCAGCCGATTCAATCCTCCAGCCGGCGGCAGCCCACCTGCACGGCGCCCGGAGGAAATTGATGTCCGCTCACGTCCCCACCACACGATGGCTCCTCTCGCTCGTCCTGCTCGTTGCCGGTCTTGGCCTGGCAACCGCCGCAAGCGCGACAGACGAAGGCGAGATCAAGGGTCTCTTCCTGTACAACCTGGCGAAGTACGTGAGCTGGCCCGAGGGCAGCTTCGCGAGTGATACCTCGCCCATCGTGATCGGCATCGTTGGCGCACCCGACTTCGCAGAGGCCCTCGATACCCTGGTGGATGGCCACAAGGCGCAGGGTCGAAGCATTCGCGTTCTCGAACTCGCCGCCGGACAATCCGCCAGCGGCGTACACGTCGTGTACTTCCCGAACGGAAGCCAGTCGGACATCCGCGCGCAGGCGGCGAAGTTCGACAAGGAAGCCGCAATTCGCGTGGCCGATAGCAAGCGCTTCGCTCGCCACGGCGACATCGGCATCGTCATGCGCGATGGCCGCATCTCGTTCTACGTGAACGGGGACAATAGTCGGCGCGGTGGGATGAAGGTCAGCTCGAAGCTCATGCGACTCGCGTCGGGAGTCGAGTGATGGCGGGAACAGCGCGGCGTTCGATCCGGTCCGACCTGGCGCGGGCCATCATCCTGACCACGGGAGGGACCCTCTTCGTCACCCTGCTGGTCCTGTCGTCGATGGAATACTTCCGCTTCCGTTCGCAGATCGAGACGGAAGTCGTCTCGCTCGGCGGTGTGGTCAGTGCTTACAGCATCCCGGCGTTCGAATTTGACGATCCGGCAGCCGCCGAGGAGGCGTTGGCCGCGCTCGGTGCCAATGAGTCGGTGACGTACGCGGCGCTGCTGGCGCGTGATGACACGGTCTTTGCGACCTATGGCTCCATCCCCGGTGACGTAGATCCGGTGGGTCTCGCGCGCACGCCGGGCGTCGTGTTCTCGGGCGGCTTGGTCGATTCCGTCATGGAGATCGCTTCCGATGGGCGGACGCTCGGGACCCTCGTGGTTCGAGCCGAGACGTCGAAGCTGACCCAGGCCATGCTGGAGCTGTTCTTCGTCGTATTGTTGATTTCCATCGCGGGCCTGGCGGCGGCATGGATCAGTGCAGCGCGGCTCCGCGAGAGCATTGCCACTCCGCTGGACCAGCTCGCGCGCACCTCCGAAGCCATCAGCAACGGTGACTTGTCTGAATCGATCCAAGTCGATCGCGAAGACGAAGTCGGTGCTCTCGCCACAGCGTTCGGCACAATGAGGGACCGCTTGCGCGACCTGGTTTCCCAGGTGAGCGAAAGCGCGATTTCCGTCAACGGGGAGGCCTCTCGCCTCGCCGATGCCAGCGACGCGATGTTCAGCGAGGCGCGCCGGCAGGAAAGTGCGGCGACCGAAATGATCGAGTCGGTCGAGCGCATGAGCGCGTCCGTTCTTGAAGTATCGACGACGGCTGAGTCGCTGTCGGAGACGGCGGCGAGTTCGAACCGTGCGATGGCCGAGATCGATAGTGCGGTCGAGCATGCGTCGCATAACATCGATCGGGTGTTCGAGAGTTCCGACTCGGCGGCCTCTTCCGTGCTGGAAATGACAGCCGCGGTCCGCCAGATCGCCGAGAACGCAGACCATCTCGCAACGGCGACCACGACCACGATCAGCTCGATGGCCGAACTCAGCGACTCCGTGGGGGACGTAGCCGACAACGCCCGCCGTACCTTCGAGTCGACCAATCAGGCGGCCGAGAGTGCGCGCCGAGGTGAGGCCGCGGTCGATGAGACGATTTCCGGCATGAAGGGCATCGAGGAGAGCTTTGGCGGTCTCGAGACCATCGTGGGGGAGCTCGCGGAGCGCAGCCAGTCCATTCACGAAGTCCTGCAGGTGATCGAAGGCGTCGTCGAGCAGACGAATCTGTTGGCGCTCAATGCCGCGATCATCTCTTCCCAGGCAGGCGAGCACGGCAAGGCATTCTCCGTGGTCGCCCAGGAAGTGAAGAACCTGGCCGATCGTACGCAGCACTCGACGCGCGAAATTGCCGACTCGATCCAACTCGTCCTGCGCGGCGTGGAAGCCGCGGTGAGCGCGACCGAGACGGGTGCGGAGCGGGTTCGTGAAGGCGCCCGCCGGTCGGCCGAGGCCGGTGAAGCGCTGCGCGAGATTCGGGCGACCTCTGAAGAGTCGAGCGAGGCCGTGAGTTCGATCGTGACTGCGACCGCCAGCCAGGCGACGGGGATCCAGTCAGTGGCGTCCGAACTGGACCGCGTTCGCGAACTGGTCGGGCAGGTCACGCATGCGACCCACGAGCAGAGCAACGCGAGCGCAGACATCCAGCAGAGCGTGGAGACGGTGCGGCAGCTCGCCGAAGACCTGAAGCGTTCGACATCCGAGCAGACGCGCCAGAGCCGATTGACGACGATGTCGGTCGAGCAGCTGGTTGCCGGTGTCTCCCAGATCCATCAGGCCACGAAGGGCCAGCGCAACGAGGTCGCACAGATCGTTGAGGCGATCCAGGTGTTCCAGGATGGTTCAACCGAGACGACGCGCCGCGCAGAAGAGATGAAGACGACGGTCGATGCGCTGTCTGAGCGCAGCGGTGGACTGGAGAACGAAGTCGGCCGCTTCCGGCTCTAAGAGGTCTGGGAGTCGAGGCGTTCGAACGCTGACCGCTCGACGTCCGAAACGGACGCGCTCGAAGGCAAACGCACCGGGGTGATGGCGACGACGCCGCGGCCGGTCGCCACCAGATCGCTCTTCGCCAGGCTGCCGTCACCTCGCCGCGAGAACCCGGTGAAGCGGTGTGCGAAGTGTCCGTCCACGGTGGGTTGGAAGACCTGATCGTATCCGACGCGACCCAGTTCGGTGACTTCCCGGGAAGTCTCCGGGCCGGAGCCCCAGGGAAAGTTGACCGATAGAAGGTCAGCCTGATCGGGCATTCCACGTTCCAGCACGGTGGCGACGACGTCGGCGCACAGCGCGGCCGCGCGCTCCCAGTCTGCGGCCGCATCGGCCTCATGAACCGAGCGTGCCCACGCTTCATGGTCCTGTCCGACGCCAGTGGAGCAGGCGATCGCGGGCAACCCGGCGATCCATCCCTCGGTGGCTCCGCCGACGGTGCCGCTAGACAGGAAGAACGCGAGGCCATGGTTGTATCCGACGTTGATGCCGGAGACGACCACGTCGGGCAGTGTGTCGAAGAGCGCGTGAATCCCGATCTGGGCGCAATCTGCCGGGCACCCCGTGGTGCGCCACATCGCGCAGCCATCCTTGTCCGCGCGCTCGACCATCACATCGTCGAAGCGCGTGATCGCCTTCGAGATCCAGCTGCGCTCGCGGTCGGGCACCACCGTCCGTACTTCGCCCAGGCGACCCAGCGCACGAGCCAGCGGGACAAGGGCGGGCGAATCCCAGCCGTCGTCATTGGTGACCAGGATCCAGCCCATCTTGCTGCGCTCCGGTTTCTTCGTTCGGTTTCGCTAGTTGGCGAGGAGGGAACGACCGATCGCGTACAGCTCGAGGATCGGCTTGACACCCTCGAAGATCGGAAGCACCGATGCATCGACGACGTAGCGGGAGATCGGATACTCCTCCGCGTAGCCCCAGCCGCCGTGCATGAGCTGTCCCTGCTGCGAAACGTCCACTGCGATATCGCAAGCGAGCAGTTTCGCCTGGGCCGCGAGCGGAGCGGCGGCGCGTTCGTCTTCGTCCATCGCGTTCGCGGCGGCGTAGGTGATGGCGCGCGCGGCGAGAAGCTTGGCCGCCATCTTTCCGAGCGTGTACTGGGTGAGTTGGAATTCGCTGATCGGCCGCGCGAACTGGTCGCGGTCGACGACGTACTTGGCGGTTTCTTCCAGTGAAGCCTGGGCGAGCCCGCAGCCCCGGCCGCCCGTCTGCAGCCGACCGGCAGCGAAGCCTCCCATCTGGAGGTAGAAGCCGCGCCCCAGGCCGTCCTCGAGACCCACCAGGTTCGCGGCCGGAACGAAGTAGTCCTCGAAGTTCAGCGTGAACGAGTGCATGCCGCGATAGCCCGGCGTCGCATCCGCCTTGCCGACAAGCTTGCCGCCGCCCGGTTGGGTGGTCTCGAACTCGTGACCCGGAAAGGACTCCTTGGGCACGATGAACAGGGAAAGACCCTTCGCACCCGGTGTGTCGACATCGGTCCGCGCGAGCAGGGCGAGTGCATTCGCGCGTCCGGCAAACGTGCACCATGCCTTCGGGCCGTTGATGACCCAGCCTTCTTCGTCGCCGACCGTCGCGCGCGTGGCACGGCACTTGACGCCGGCCACGTTGCTACCGATGTCAGGCTCCGTCACCGAAACGCCCACCATGACCTCACCGGTCGCGAGCTTGGGAAGCCACTCGTGCTTCTGTTCTTCGGTGCCACCGGCGACGAGCGCCTTGGTCAGGATCTCGGGGCGCGTGATCAGCGATCCGGCCGCGGCCAGCGAGGCGCGCGAAAGCTCCTCGGTCGTGAGGATCATCGCGAGATTGCCCATCTCGTACCCGCCGTATTCCTCCGGAATCGACAGACCGAAGTAACCGAGTTCGCCCATCTTGGTGATGAACTCCTCGGGGATGTCCTGGTCGTTGCGATGGATGTGCTCCGCGTGCGGCACGACCTCGTTCTCGGCGAACTCGCGAACGCTGTCGCGCACCTGCTCGATCGTCTCGTCGAGGGGCGGCTCCGTGCGACCGCGGCGCTCGATCGCGTCCCGGCCGATCTCGCGGAGAGCGGCTTCGTTGCCGGCTGCCCGGAGCTTGGCCTGGACTTCGGCGGGGAATGCGGCGGCGAGGCCGTCACTGCCAATGCCGAGATCGTCAAGGATCGGGTCCAGGCGATCGCGCAGGCTGGTCACCATGTCGGCAACGGCCGCGATGGCCGTGGCTTCGAGGATCGGGGTCGAGCGGCCCTCGGCGGAAGCGGCATCGACCAGCGCGATGACTTCCTGAGCGGCTCGAAGTTCCGTCGCGGCATAGACGACGCGCTCGGTCACGACCTGGTGATCGTCGATCGTCTTTCCGCCGTCGGTTTGCGACGTGGCGGCCTCGAGTGCCGGGTTTAGTAGGGATTCCCCTGCAGTTATCAGGGAACGGGCATCCTCAAAGGAACCTTGTTTCATGTCAGGAGCACTCATTTGGTGATTCCCCTCACAACAGTGGGTGAAGAACGACGTACGATAGCGGCTGGAGGAGCGCTTGCTCCCCCGCAGCGCCGAACGTGCGCATTGAAGGAGACCTCTCGATGACCCGAAATTCCTGGATTCTTGCGTTGGCGTTGGCCAGCTCGATCGCCCTTATCGCCTGTGGTGACTCCGGCAGCTCTGCGAGTGACGCAGCTTCCGACGCCGCGGACGCTGCAGCAGAAGCCGCCGAGGAAGCCGCAGATGCTGGCGACTCGCTGGTGGGTGGCATGGCCGACGCGGTCGGTGACATGGCCGATGGCGCTGCCGATGCCGTAGGCGACGTCGCCGAAGGCGCCGGTGACATGGCCGAAGGGGCGAAGGACGCCGTCGCTGGCGCTGCCGCGGGTGCCCTCGACGGTGCTGGCAACCTGGCGGATGCCGCTGGTGAAGCCGCACATGATGCTGCCGACAGCATGGGTGCAGACGACAGCATGTCCGACGCCGCGGGTGACGCCACCAGCGACGCCGTCCGCAGCGTGACCGAGTAGTCGGCGATGCGCCGGAGTACTTCCGGCCTCGTTGCGATGTTGGCGCTCGCGGTCCTGGCACTAGCGTGTCATGGGCCGCGGGCGGCGCATCCGCATCACGGGGCGCATGCCGATAAGGCCGCTCACGGCGGGCACACCTACAGCGACGACCGGGTGGTTGTCGAGATGGTAAGCACGCTCATGGGCGGCAAGAACGTATTCGTCCCGTCGACCGTGGTGTTTACAGCGGGCGAAGGTCGAAGCCTTACCTTGTTCAATACGACCGATATTCCCCATGGCTTTACGATTCCGGCCCTTGGTGTCGAAGCCGTGCTCCCGTCGCGAGAGGAATTCGCGATCGAGCTGCCTGCGCTCGAGCCTGGCGTCTATGCGATTCGGTGCCATCTGCACCCGCCGCATCGCTCGGCCACGCTGTTGGTGGTTCCCTAGCGGAAAGATGCCGGCCTAGCGTTCGGGACGCTCCAACCGGTCGAGCAATTGCTCGACGAGCGCGGGACTCCCGAACACAAGGCCGAGCTTCTTGCCTTCGTCCCGGCGATCGAGGGTGACGCACCGCCCTCCGGCCTCGGGAATCAGTGCCTGCGTCGCCGCCGCATCCCACGGGTTGAGGTCGACGTCGACCATCGCGTCGACGCCGCCCGACAGGACCTGGGCGTGACCAAAGGCATCCGTGTACCCGCGAAAGATCGGCAACTCCGCCGACAGCTGGTCAAACCCGGCCCGCCAGCCAAAGCGGTCGAAACAAAAGCGGTCGCCGTGCGCCACGAGTGACTGTTGGAGATCGGCTTCGCTGGAGCAGCGGACGGTCTCGCCATTGCGGCGGACGCCGCCACCACGCCACCCGAGCGTACGCTCGTCGAGGGCCGGGAGATCGATCAATCCGAGCACGGGTGTGCCGTCTTCGACCAGGGCGATCAGCGTTGAAAAGAGCGGCAGTCCGCGGGCGAAGCCGATGGTTCCGTCGATGGGGTCAACGATCCAGCCCCGCTCCTCGGCCGTCACGTCGCCGCCAAATTCTTCTCCCAGGATCGGGAGGTCCGGGTCGAATGCGCCCAGGACCTCGCGTAGCACACGTTCAGCCGCGAGATCGGCTTCGGTGACGGGCGAGCCGTCCGCCTTGTGCTTGGTCGAGACCCGACGGAAGCGCGGCAGGATCTCCTTGCGCGCCGCGTTGGCTGCGGCTTCCGCGCAGCGCGCGGCGGCTACCAGATCGAGAGCACTCATGGGCCCAGCCTACCCGCTGACGCCCGGGTTCTCACGCACCCATCAGTGCCGAGATCGGGGCCTCGGAAATCTCGTATCCCGCGTCGTGCGGGAGCACCATCCATTTCTCGCCATCACGATCCTCGATCTGCGGAAAGACGGTCACGATCGGGTTCACGGCCGCATCGACCAGGGCGTCCGCCACCGATGTCTGTCGACCCAACTTCTTGACGTTCATCAGCGTGGGGAAGATGACGGTTCGTTCTCCCGCGTCGGCCGCGGCTGCGGCCGCCTGCGGCGTGATCCAAACCGAATCGACCGACTCGCCCCCATCGTGGATTGCCGTCTGATCCGCCGGGGCCGGGACAAGGAAGAACATCGTGTCGAAGCGCTTGGGCATGAATGCGGGCGTGATCCAGTGGGCAAACGGGACGAGCGCATCGAGGGCAAGCACCAGATCCTCCTGCTCGACGAGCTGGGTCATCGTGCGCTCGCCGGCGTTGAAGGCATCGCGGTGCGCGTCTTCGATCTGCTTCAGCCGAGCGCCCGCCACGATGTCGGCCTCGCCACGTCCGCGCGCGAGCAGGACACCCGCCTCTTCGAACGTCTCCCGGATCGCGGCGATCCGAAAGGTTCGTGCGTCGTCGGCGAGACCCTCTGCGCCGGCGCAGCGCGCGGTCAATGTCGGAGCCATGTCGCCGTCATCGACCTTGCCGCCGGGAAAGACCAGGGCTCCTGTCGCGAAGTCGATCTGGTGATGGCGCTCGACCATGAACACTTCGAGGCCATCGGGTCCGTCCCGAACCAACAAGATGGTGGCGGCGGGGCGCGCAGGCGCAGGTGTTTTCGGCATCGGGACTCCAGACAAGGTTCGAGGTGGACGGCAGGGGTTCGTGACCGGGAGAGTCCAGATCCGAGGGTCGAGCGGCCCTCGGGACGGATGCTCGCCGGCGGACATCGCGGGATGGTAGCGTCGGCAGGTGCGGCGCCCGCCCGCAAAGAACCGAACCATGCGCATCGAACCCCTCATCGAAGAAGACGTCCTGCGAGCACGCGTGCGCGCGCTCGCCGACGAACTCTGGCGGGACTATGCGGATGCGCCCCTGACGGTCGTCTGCCTTCTCGAAGGAGCACGCCGTTTCACCGACGATCTCCTCCGGCATCTGCAGGCCCGCGGCCTCCGTCCCGCGCGACTTGATGTCCGCGCGCGACGCACCGAAGGCCAGGCCCTTGGCCCCGTAACGATCGAGCACTTCGCGCCCGAACAATTGGAAGATCGCGAAGTGCTCGTCGTCGACGACCTCGCAGACGAAGGTGTCACGCTGCAGGGCGTGCTCGACATCGCTGCGCTCGGCGAGCCGCGGACGCTGCGCGTCTGTGTGTTGCTCGACAAGGCGAGCCGACGCACCCAGGAGATCCCGCTCGACTACGTTGGCTTCCCGATCGAAGACGTCTGGGTCATCGGTTATGGCATGGACGTAGACGGCGAGTACCGCGAGCTCGATTGGATCGGCGCATTGCGGGACGATCGTTTCTAGCCGCGTGCCCCGTCATCGTCGTGGCAACCTGCGAGGTCGCACGGTCCTTTTCTGGCTCGCCGCGGTGGCGGCGTCTGGCGTCGCCCTGACGGTGCTCCTCGTGCTTCCCTGGCGCTGGATCGCGCCGCCGACCACGGCGTTCATGTGGCAGGACGCGCGCGGAGCCGACCGACCCGTGGACCAGGTCTGGGTCGCGTTCGATGACATCGCCCCCGCACTCCCGCTCGCCGTGATCGCGGCAGAAGATCAGAAGTTCCCCGACCACCACGGCTTCGATGTCGAGGCCATCGTCGACGTCGTCGTGGCGGGGGAGTCGCGGGGGGCGAGTACGATCAGCCAGCAGGTGGCCAAGAACCTGTTTCTCTGGCGAGAGCGGAGCTGGGTTCGGAAGGGACTGGAAGCGTGGCTCACGGTCTGGATCGAAGTGCTCTGGCCGAAGCAGCGGATCCTCGAGGTCCACGTCAACGTCGCCGAGTTTGGCGACGGGGTCTATGGGGCAGAGGCGGCGAGCTGGCGGTTTTTCGACCGGCCGCCGCGGGAATTGACCGAACGGCAGGCCGCGCGTCTGGCAGCGGTCCTGCCGTCTCCCCGAAAGTTGTCCGCAGCGCGTCCTTCCGACTACGTGCGCCAAAGGGAGCGCGAGATTCGCCGTCAGATGAAGCGCCTCGGCGGCGCGACGTTCCTGCGTCGACTCGAACCCGACGACGCATAGCGCGCGTGGCGCCTACTCGGTCCCGTCGCCGATGTCGCGCAGCCGACGGAATGGATAGATCCCCGAGCTGTGCCCGTCGCTCCAGCTAATCTGGATCGCGTAGCGCCCGACACCTTCGATCTGGAGGGGATGGACGTCCTCGGGGACCTGCTCGGGGTCGAGCCGTCCCGCTCCCGACCATTCATCGACGCACTCAGCGCAGCCACAGGCGAGGCGGAGCGCACGAACTTCGAAACGCTGCCGGACGCCATCGCCCCAGGTGATGGCGAGGTAGCGCAGGCCGTCCTGCTCGATCTGGCTCGGCGTCGTTGCCGGGGTCGGGGCCGAGTCACTCATCGCGCGATCCTAGCCGCCCGGTGCTGGAGTGCGATCCACCGACGGAGCACCCTTCAAGAGAGGGGCCGCGAGCGGCGGAATCTTGGCTAGGTTTCGCGCCATGAGCCAAACCCCCGACACCAAACCCATCGCCATCCTCGGCGGGACCGGAGACCAGGGTCTCGGTCTCGCTCTTCGTTTCGCCAAGGCCGGCCGGCCGGTCGTGATCGGCTCTCGCAAGGCCGAGCGTGCCGTGACCGCGGCCGAAGAAGTCCAAGGTCAGGTTCCGGACGCCAATGTCGAAGGCTTCGACAATGAAGAAGCCACGAAGCGCGCGAAGATCGTGATCCTCTCGGTCCCGTTCGAGCACACCGCCAGCACCGTCAAGGGATTGAAGGACGTTCTGCAGCCCGGCCAGATCGTGGTGTCGATGGGCGTTCCGCTCGCGACCGCGATCGGCGACGGTCCGATGCGTACGGTTGGCGTCTGGCAGGGCTCGTGCTCTGAACTCGTCGCGAGCCTCGTTCCCGACGGCGTCGACGTCGTCTCGGCTTTCCAGAACGTCCCGGCTCATCGGCTGCAGCATCTCGCGGATCCAGTCGAATGTGACGTGATCGTTTCAGGGGCCAAGGCTCCGCGCGAAGCCGTCATGGCGCTCTGTCCCCTCATCCCGGGCATGCGCGCCGTGAATGGCGGACCGCTCTACAACGCACGTTATGTCGAGGAATGGACGGCGCTGCTGATCGGCTTGAACATCCGATACAAGCTGCCCGAGGGCCTCTGCTTTCGCTTGACGATGGACGACGGCAAGCTGCCTGAGCCTGGCGCATGAGCGATCTGCAAGCGCTGTCGAAGGCGACCTTTTCCGAGCGAATCGAGCAGAACGCATACCCGGGTCGCGGACTCGTGGTGGGGCGAGCCCCGAACGGCGACTTCATCCAGGTCTATTGGATCATGGGTCGCAGCGATGGCAGCCGGAACCGCGTCTTTGCGGCAGAGGGCGCGGAGCTTCGAACCGCACCCTGGGACGGCGGCGCTGGGGTTGGGGACCGCACGCTGACCCTGTATGAGGCGATGCTGGAGCTTCCGGGCATCTACCTGGTCACCAACGGTGACCAGACACGCACCGCGGCGGATGGGTTGGCCGGCGGCGGCACGTTCGAGCAGGCACTCGCGACGCGCGAGCGGGAGCACGACGCACCCAACTTCACGCCGCGGATCAGTGGCCTTATAGACTTCCGCGGATCGGCGCCCGAGTTGGCGTTGTCGATCCTCAAGGCGAACCCGGCGGACCCGGCCCTGACCGACCGCTTCACCTACCGCACGAATGCGCCCCCGGCCGGCCTGGGCCGCGGGCTCACCACCTACGTCGGGGACGGATCGCCGCTCCCGCCATTCGAGGGGGAGCCCCTGTGGTTGCCGCTCGACGATGGCCCCGAGGGCCTGCTGGAGCGGTACTGGAGCGCGCTGAACGGAGACAACCGGGTCTCGCTCGCCGTGAAGTGGATTCCGGCCGCAGGAGACCGCCCTGGCGAAGTGCTGGTGCGCAACCGTCACTCCTAAGTGGCGGGTCTCTTTGGGTAATGTCGAGGGCTTATCCCCTCAAGTCTGTGCGCCGGATCACCGATCCGTTCCACAGCCCGGATCTTTCCGGGCGGAAAGGCGCGCATGCGGCAGGTCACAAAGCCCGAGAACCGGGTCCTGCTCGCCGGGCTGAGACCCTTGGAAGCGGCATCGGCTTCCGCGGCCCTCGGCGCGGAAGGGATTCGTGTCGACGTGGTCGACGACGCGAACGCTGTGCTCCAGGCGGTCCAATCCCGCCGCCCCGGTGGCATCGTGCTCGACGACGGCCTCGCGGGCATCTCGGGCTCCGCCCTTTGCCAGGTGCTGCGGCGGCGCGCTGACACCCGGCATACGCCGATCCTGCTGCTCGTTTCCGCCGGGAACGAGGACGCAATCTTGCGCGCGGTCGACGCCGGCGCGAGTGACCTGCTGCGGCGCCCGCTCCATGGTCGCCTGCTCGCGCGTCGCATCGGCACCTGGGTCCGCCTGCGCCAGCGCGAGAGCGAACTTGCGCGCAACCGCGACCTGCTGCGCCGCCTGGCTTCCGTTGCGACATGGGAAGTCGATACGGCAGGTGGAGAATTCGAGGTCTCCGATGGCCTGCTCGACTTGTTAGGCGTTGGCGAAGGCGGTCCCATCACGATCACCAGGCTGCTCGATGCCTGTCTGCCGGATGACCGGATGCGATTGGCCGAGAACTTCCAGCACGCGGCCGAGACCGGTGAGGCGTGGAGTGCAGAGTGCGAGATCGCCTTGCCCGACGGGGAGTCACGCTTCGTTTCGTGGGAAGCGGAGGTGCTCTCGGATGAGCGCGGTCAACCGAGTCGGATCACCGGCAGCGTGCAGGACGTCACCGAGCGGATGCGCGCCGCCGAGCAGATGCGGTTCCTGGCCTATCACGATGGTTTGACCGGGCTCGCGAATCGAAACGCCTTCATGGAACGTCTCCAGGAGACACTCGAGATCGCGCGGCGTCACGGACGCAGCCTGGGGCTCTTGTTCCTCGACCTCGACAACTTCAAGCGAGTGAACGACACGCTCGGCCACTCCGTCGGAGATGAGCTGTTGCGTGCGGTCGCGCGTCGCCTCGAGCAGTGCTTGCGGACGAGCGATCTCGTGACGTGGAGAGGCGGCGGCCGCGGGCCGATCTCGCGCCTGGGAGGGGATGAGTTCACCGTGGTGCTCCCGGAGATCCACAACGCGGCGGACGCCGGCGGCATCGCCTCCCGTGTCCTCGACGCGCTTCGCGAGCCATTCCCGGTCGGCCCCCACGAACTCGTGGTCGGGGTGTCGATCGGCATTACCCTGTTCCCCGGAGACGGCGACGACGTGGAGACGTTGCTGCGCAACGCCGACGTCGCGATGTACGAAGCCAAGGCGCGTGGACGCAACAACTTCCAGTTCTTCTCCCAGGAGATCGGCAATTCCGAAACGCGTCGCGTGGCCCTCGAAGATCGGCTTCGCGGTGCGATCGAACGCCGCGACTTCGAACTCTTCTACCAGCCCCAGGTGGAGATCCGGACGGGGAGGATCCTTGGCGTCGAAGCCTTGATTCGCTGGACGGACGCCGACCTCGGCCCGGTTCCGCCGGCCGAGTTCATTCCGGTGGCGGAGTCCTGCGGCCTGATCAATCCGATCGGCGAATGGGTCCTCGAGGAAGCGTGCAGCCAGTCTGCCGCGTGGCTGGCGCAGGGCATGCCGCCCCTCCATATGGCGGTGAATATCTCGCCCCAGCACTTCGAGAGCGATGCCTTGCTGGAACAGGTGGGGCAGGTGCTGTTCGACACCGGCATGCCGCCGAACCACCTGGTCGTCGAAATCACCGAGAACGTGTTCTCGGCCGACCCGGATGCTGTGCGCCGCACGCTCCGCGAACTCAAGCGCCTCGGGATCCAGGTCGCGCTCGACGACTTCGGGACCGGCTACTCGTCGCTTTCCTACTTGAAGCGCTTCCCGGTCGACATCCTGAAGATCGACCGCTCCTTCGTGCGCGACGTGGTGCTCGATGCCGATGATGCAGCAATCACCGAGGCGATCGTGTCGATGGCGCGGGCGCTACGGCTACAAGTGGTGGCCGAAGGCGTGGAGACCGAGAAGCAGCGCTCCCACCTCGACGCGATCGGCTGCCGGGTGATGCAGGGTTACCTGTTCAGCCCTCCGGTTCCGCCGGCTGAAATCGAGCAGATGCTTCGCGCGGCCGCGGATTCGGGGCTCGAGACCTCCGACTGATCGCGATCAGCCGCCAGCGGGTCCGACAACGCTGCGCGTCATCCCTTTTGTTTCAAGGGGTTACGCTCGGGGCTGCGGGTCCCCAGTGCGTTCCCAGCCGCTTTCAAGGGGCTTCCCCCCAGCGAGTAGGGGGTTCCGGGTGCACCGAAAAACCCTTGCACTACGAGGGCTTGTGCTAGGGTCCCCTGTCTTGCGCAAGATCTTGTGCTTTTTTCGTTGACTCGCTTGGGAGCATGACGGTAGAAAACATTCTTGCGGGGAAGATTTTCCTCTCGGTGGCCTGGGGGGTTCTTTGAACAGGCGGTTACCGAGAGGGATGAGCTTGCGGCGGGAAGGAGGACCTGCCCTGGCTCGTGGGGCCCCGGGGAAACCCGGGGCCCCTCTCGTCTCTGCACTTCTCCAGAAAATAGAACCAAAACAGGGACTTCCAGCGTCGGTTGCCAGGCCAAACAGCGGTACTCGGCGCTCCTCATCGGGACGCGGTAGAACCCGAAGCCGCTTTGGAACCGCCACTCGGGAAACACTCCAGCAGCAGGACGCCGGGCACGGAACCCGGCAGGTAGCCACAGAGCCGCGGGCCCCCTTCAGCGGGGCCGATCGAACGCCCCGGTAGGCCGGGCCGTCACATAGAAACACAGCGCAGTCCGCAGGACCTCCCGGTCAGTCGCAGACATCGCGCGATCAACCAACCGCCACCGGCGAACAGCGAAAATCAAAGAGGGACGACAGCGTGGGTGAAATGGCCAACACGGGGCAGACGACGACGGAGACAGAGGTCGGCAAGACGCGCGCGAAGGCGGCCCGCAGCCGAAAGGGCAAGGCCGTTCAAGGCGTTGAGATTCCGCGCCACTTTACCCGCGAAGGAACGCATCCCTTTGACGAAGTCGACTGGGAGATTCGTTCGGCCACGATCGCCAACGAGCGTGGCGAGGTCATCTTTGAGCAGAACGACTGCGAGATGCCGGCGACCTGGTCGCAGCTCGCCACCAACGTGGTCGTGTCCAAGTACTTCCGTGGGCATCTGGGCACGCCGGGCCGCGAGCGCAGCGTCAAGCAGCTGATCGGACGCGTCGTCGACCGGATCCACGAATGGGGCGACGAGGGCGGCTATTTCCGCACGCCGGCTGATGGCGAGCGTTTCCGTGAGGAACTCGCGCATCTCCTCGTCAACCAGAAGATGGCCTTCAACAGCCCCGTCTGGTTCAACCTGGGCGTGCCGGACACCAAGCAGCAGGCGAGCGCCTGTTTCATCAACTCCGTCGATGACACGATGGAGTCGATCATGGATCTGGCCAAGACCGAGGCCATGCTGTTCAAGGGAGGCTCGGGCACGGGTTCGAACCTCTCGAAGATCCGCTCTTCACGCGAAGACCTGAAGGGCGGCGGCACGGCTTCGGGTCCCGTGTCCTTCATGAAGGGCTTCGACTCGTTCGCCGGCGTCGTCAAGAGCGGCGGCAAGACGCGCCGCGCCGCGAAGATGGTGATCCTCAATGTCGACCACCCCGACATCAAGGAGTTCATCAACAGCAAGGCGAGCGAAGAGAAGAAGGCCTGGTCGTTGATCGATGCCGGTTACGACGGTGGCTTCAACGTCCCTGGCGGTGCCTACGACTCGGTCTTCTTCCAGAACGCGAACCACTCGGTCCGCGTGACCGACGAGTTCATGCGCGCGGCCGAGGACGGTCGGGACTTCCAGACCCGCGCCGTCGTCAGCGGCGATGCGGTCGATACGTACAACGCCAAGGAACTCCTGAACGAGATCTCGGAAGCCGCTCACGTCTGTGGCGACCCGGGCATGCAGTACGACACCACGATCAACAAGTGGAACCCGGTGAAGACGTCGGGCCGGATCAACTCGAGCAACCCGTGCTCCGAGTACATGTTCCTGGACGACACGGCCTGCAACCTGGCCAGCCTGAACCTGATGCAATTCCTGGACGAGAAGGATGATTTCCGCGTCGACGACTTCCGCCGCGCGGCTTCGATCACGATCCTGGCCCAGGAGATCCTGGTCGACTTCGCCGACTATCCGACAGCGGCGATTGGCAAGAACAGCCATCTCTACCGCCCCCTGGGTCTCGGCTACGCCAACCTCGGCGCCTTGCTCATGAGCCAGGGTCTGCCCTACGACAGCGACGAGGGCCGGAACCTCTCAGGTGCCATCACGTCGCTGATGTGCGGCGAGGCCTACCGGACGAGTGCCGAGGTCGCGGCCGCGATGGGGCCGTTCCCGCACTACCGCAAGAACAGGAAGGACTTCCTCGAAGTCATCGCGATGCACAAGGACGCCGCGAGCACGGTTCCGGAGAACGGCGTGCAGGCGGACCTCCTCGAGACGCAGCGCGAGGTCTGGGCGGAAGCGCTCGAGCTCGGCGAGAAGCACGGCTACAAGAACGGCCAGGTGACGGTGCTGGCCCCGACCGGCACGATCGCGTTCATGATGGACTGCGATACGACGGGCGTCGAACCCGACATCGCTCTCGTGAAGTACAAGAAGCTGGTCGGCGGCGGCCTGCTGAAGATCGTGAACGGCACGGTTCCGATCGCGCTCACGAAGCTCGGCTACGACCGCGATGCCATCGACGACATCGTGGCCTACATCGACGAGAACGAGACGATCGAAGGGGCACCGGGGCTGAAGGATGAGCATCTGCCGGTCTTCGACTGCGCCTTCCGGCCCGCGAACGGTGTGCGTTCGATCGACTGGATGGGTCACATCCGGATGATGGGCGCGGCACAGCCGTTCCTGTCGGGAGCGATCAGCAAGACCGTGAACCTGCCGACCGATGCCACGGTCGAGGACCTCACCGCTGCCTACGTGGAAGGCTGGAAGCAGGGCCTCAAGGCGCTTGCCGTCTACCGCGATGGTTCCAAGCGGACGCAGCCGCTCAACGCGGGCAAGGACGTCGAGGAGAAGGGCGCCGACATCATCGACCTGCATGAACGCCGTGCAATCCGGATCAAGCTCCCGGACGAACGCGAGAGCGTGACGCACAAGTTCTCCATCGCCGGACACGACGGCTACCTGCACGTCGGTCGCTACCCCGACGGCTCGCCCGGCGAGATCTTCCTGAGGATGGCGAAGGAAGGTTCGACGATTTCGGGCCTGATGGACACGATCGCGACGATGACCTCGATTGCGCTCCAGTACGGTGTGCCGCTGAAGGCGCTGGTCGACAAGTTCAGTCACACCCGGTTCGAACCGTCGGGCTTCACGAACAACCCCGAGATCCCGATGGCCAAGTCCATCACCGACTACATCTTCCGCTACCTGGGAAGCCGGTTCATCGAAGACGAACTGCCGGCAGATGAGCAGGAGACGGATGCCGAGGTGACGGGACTGTCCCAGGTGCAACCCCGCGTCGCGGTGGCCGGCGGTTCTGCCGACCGCTCTGCGGGGGAGCACCAGACGTTCGTCAACCAGGCGGACGCCCCGGCCTGCATGGAGTGCGGGAGCATCACGGTTCGAAACGGCGCTTGTTACAAGTGCCCGAACTGCGGAGTCTCCAGCGGCTGCAGCTGATGATGTGGATTCAGTGACGTCTCGAACTGGGGGGGTGAGAGGCGTCAAAGATGCGCGGGATCCGGCTTGCCGGGTCCCGCGCTTCTACTTTCAGCTGGCTGTGGAAAATTCTGTCACGATCACGTCCGCGCCGCATCCAAGGAGTCTGTCATGAATGCCATCCATCGACGTGTTTCGGCCGCGGGCTTCCGGCTCGCCCTGCTGTCCGCAGTCATGCTGTCCTTCGGGACGGCGTGTGTGACGATCGAATTGCCCTTTGGCGGTGGCGGCCCGCTCAGCGAGACCACCGTCTACGGCACCGAGGGGCCGAAGATCGCCATGGTCGACATCACCGGGCCGATTGCGATGTCGGGCCAGAGTGGCGTCCTGGGTTTCGGCGGCGCGGAGGGAATGCCCGCGCGGGTTCGCCAGGAACTCGAGATCGCGGCCGAAGACCCCGAGGTCGCGGCGTTGCTGCTACGGATCGACTCGCCGGGCGGAACCGTGATCGCCAGCGAAGTGCTCTACGACGAGGTGCAGCGCTTCCGCGAGACGACCGGCCGTCCCGTCATCGCCCAGATGATGGGGACCGCGGCATCGGGCGGGTACTACGTCGCGATGGCGGCCAGCGAAGTCCGCGCCTACCCGAGCACCATCACGGGCTCGATCGGCGTGATCTTCATGGATCTCAACCTCTCGGGCCTCTTCGAGAAGGTCGGCGTGAGCGACGAGACGATCACGAGCGGTCCCTTCAAGGACGCAGGATCTCCGTTTCGTCCCGTGCGTCCTGAAGAGCGTGAGCAACTCGGCAGCGTCATCGACGACATGTATCAGCAGTTCGTCGATGTCGTGGACCGTGGACGACCGGGGCTTGATCGCGACCGGGTCCGGGAACTCGCGGACGGGCGGATCTACAGCGCTCGGCAGGCGAAGGCCCACGGTTTGATCGACGCGATCGGGGATCTCGACGCGGCGGTCGAGTCCGCGCGCATGGCCGCCGGTGTCTCGGGGCCCGTACGGGTCGTGGTGTATCACCGCGGCGGTCCGCCGCCCGAGAATCTCTTCTCGGCCGCAACACCGTCGCCGACCCTGCCGCAGGCCGACGGCTTCAGCGCGCTGCTCCCGGCGCCCGGCTTCTTCTACCTCTGGAACCCCGGCGTCGGTCCGCCGCGGCCCTGAGCTGGTGCGCTAGTACACCCACTTCCCGTTCTGGAAGCGGAAGATCTCGGAAACGCGCTGCGTGGCCACACGCTGGCAGTTCCCAGCACCCTGGCACCGGACGCGATGTTCGCTGTAGCGCAGGATGCCCACGTAGGGTGCACGCGCCTTGCCGGTGGGTCGGAGTTCCACCTGGTAGTCCTCGCCCGGCCCGGAGTGGTTCTGTCCGGCCCGGCGCGCTTGCTTGCCGCGGGCCCGAAGATCGGAGAGCCAGCCTTCCGAGAATCGTTCGAATGCGGCGCTCGCCTTGGCCTTCAAAGTGCCCGAACTCGACGGCGGAATCGCCGCCGGGTCCGCGTAGGCCGGCAGCGAGAGCGCAACCAAACACGTGAAGCCGGCAAGGCTTCGGAGGAAGGGAGTCAACAAGTGGGGGAGGGTAGTCATGATCGGGTCCTCTGAGCAACGCGGGCGACAGGGGGCTGACGCGCGACTCCTTTCCATCGGCGGCGTCGGTTCGGGAACCTGTGATGCGGGCCACGAAATCCGAGGTTCCGGGACGGCGACGCGATGTCATTCACATGGCGTTTCGGTGAAACGCGCCCCACGCACGAGCCGCGAGACGGCCGCCGGCGAGAGGAGTTGCTTATGCTTGGGGCATGAGCGCACGCATTCTCGTCGTCGACGATGAACCGGACCTGCTCGAACTCGTCCGGTTCAACCTGGCCCAGGCGGGTCACGACGTCCTGACCGCGACCACGGGTCAGGAGGGCCTTGACGCCGTGCGTCGTGCCGAGCCTGACCTCGTGGTCCTTGACCTCATGCTGCCCGACGTATCGGGGACCGAAGTCTGTCGGCGGCTGCGCGCCGACCCCGCGCACCAGGAGCTCCCGATCCTCATGCTGACCGCGAAGGGTGAAGAAGTGGACCGTGTCGTGGGCTTCGAACTCGGTGCCGACGACTACGTCACCAAGCCATTCAGCCCGCGGGAACTGCTGCTCCGCGTGCAGGCCATCCTGCGCCGAAGTCGCTCCACACCGGAGGCCGCACCGCATCGGCTCCGGCACGATCTGCTCGAACTGGACCGGGATCGCCATAGCTGTACCGTTGACGGTGAGCCCGTCGATCTCACGGCCAAGGAATTCCGGTTGCTCGAGCAGCTGATGACCCGGCCCGGCCGTGTGATGTCGCGTCAGCGGCTCCTGGGCGATGTCTGGGGAAGCGAGATCACCGTGACCGAACGCACCATCGACACCCACCTCAAGCGCCTGCGCGAGAAGCTCGGCGCGGCCGGTGATCTGATCGAGACCGTTCGGGGCGTTGGCTACCGCTTCAAGGAGTAGCCGGTGATCGTGCGGGTGCGGCTCCTGCTGGCCTTCGGCTTCGTCGTGGCGTTGGCCGTGACGACGGCGAGCGTGTTCGGTGAGAGCGCCGCGTTCGCAATCGCGCTCCCAATCGGACTGGCACTGGCCTGGTGGATCGCTCGTGCCCACGACGAGCGTGCCGAGCAGATCGCGGCCGCGCTTCGCGACATCGGTGCGGGACGAGAGGCCGGCTGGCTTGCGTGGCAGCGTCCCAAGTCGCTCGCCAGGGTCGCGGGCGCCATCAACGATCTCTCGCGCCAGATGTCGGAGCGCCTGCGTGGATCCGTCGGGGAACAGGAACGACTACGGGCCGTGTTGAACAGCATGGTCGAGGGCGTCCTGGTCCTCGACGCCGACGGTCGCACATTGCTCGCGAACCGCCGGTTGCGAGAACTCTTCGACATCTGGGGCGACGTCGAAGGACGCACGGCGCTCGAAGTGATCCGGCGCAATGAGGTTCACGACGCGATTCGGACAGCATTTGGCGGTTCATCGGTCGGGATCGAGATCGAAGTCGGCGGCCGCTTCGTCGAGATGCATGCGGTGCGTTTTCCAGCATCGGGAGAGCCCCTTGGCACCGTCGCCGTCTTCCACGACATCACCGAGATTCGTCAGCTCGAACGAATGCGAAAGGACTTTGTCGCGAACGTGTCGCACGAGTTGCGCACGCCGCTGACCGCAATCCGCGGGTTCGCCGAGACGTTGATGCTCTCGGATGTGCCCAAGGACCAACGGGACCGACAACTCGGGGTGATCTTGCGCCATTCGGAGCGACTCGCCGACCTGATCGAAGACTTGTTGGAGCTGTCGCGGATCGAAGGACAACATGCGCGCGTCGAGGCGCACCCCGTCGATGTCGTGGCACTTTGTCGCACGGTCCTCCATGACCTGAAGCCTCGCTTCGAGGATCACGCGATCTCGCACACGCTGGATGCGACCACCGCAGCGCCGGCGCTGGCCGATCGGCGCTCGCTCGAGCGTGTGCTGCTCAACCTGCTCGACAACGCCCTGAAGTACACGGAGCCTGGCGACGAGATCCGGATCCACGTGTCGGAAAGCGGCGGCAAGATCCAGATCGAAGTCATCGACACCGGAATCGGGATCCCTCCCGAGGACCTTGGGCGGGTCTTCGAGCGGTTCTACCGGGTCGAGAAGGCGCGCTCGCGGGATCACGGTGGGACCGGGCTTGGCCTCGCGATCGTCAAGCACCTGGTCCAGGCGATGGGCGGCGACGTTCGCGTGGAGTCGGCCGACGGAGAGGGAACAACCGTGCGCGTTCGCCTCCCGCTGGAGAATGCCCCGACGTCGACCGGGTAGACATTTCCCGTCGCGGCCGGATGCCCTAGGGTCCCGCTCCCCGATCGCCGAGGGAGGGTCAGGACTTGGGAACGCGAAGCCGTTGGATCGCCGGGCTCCTTTTCGTCTCCGTCATCGGAGTTCCAGTTCCAGGCGGCGCGGAGAGCGACGAAGCCGTGATCGGTGAGGTTCTCGAGATCCTTCGCGACCGCGGGATCGTAGACGAGGGGCGCTACCGCGAACTGATCGCAAAGAACGAGCGCTACGAGGCGACGCAAGGCTCTCTCCTCGATCGCATCGAACTCTCCGGCGACTTTCGCGGGCGCCTGGAGAATTTCTGGTTCGACGAGGATGCGCTCGGTGGCGAGCGCGACAACCGTCATCGGGGCCGTTACCGGCTCCGCATCCAGGGAAAGGCCCGCGTGAATGACCACGTCACCGCGGTTTTTCGCCTAGCATCGGGGCAGGGGCTTTCACGAAGTACCAATACCAGCTTCGGGGACACCGACGATTTCCAGCCCGACAACCTGTTTCTCGATCGGGCCTATATCGAACTGCGCGCTCCACTCGAACAGGACGTGCGCTTCCGCGTGGGACGGATGGCCAACCCGCTCCGCTGGAAGCAGGGGACGGACTACTTGTTGTGGGACCCGGATATCAATCCCGAAGGGGTTAGCGTGCAGTGGCGCGGTGAGAGTGTCGGCATGGAACTCGAGAGCACGGCCGCGTACTTCATTCTCGACGAGGACTCGTCGGCGCAGGACGCCCATGTCTTCGCATTACAAGGCGCATTCAAGAAGGTCGTTTCGGAGACGCTCTCATTCGGGGGCCGGGCGACCTGGTACGCGTTCGGGTCGCTGGGATCCGATGGAAACGATGCCGATCTCGTCCCGGATGCTTTCCAGCGCGGGGCCGCGTTCGGCAACCTTGCCCCGGCGGACCGTCCCGGCGACGGAATCGACGTGATCGAACTCGCGGCCTGGGTCCGCTGTGCGTGCTGGGAGGACTGGCCCGTTCTGCTGTTCGGACACGTGGCGCAGAACCTCAGCGCCAGCGACCGGGTCACCGGTCGCGAAGAAGACCTGGGCTTCCTCGTCGCGGTCGAAGTCGGCGACAAGCGCCGCCACGGAAAACTCGGCGTCGGCTACTACCGCCTCGAAGCCGACTACTTTCCCGCGCTCACGATCGACAGCGACATCACCGACTTTCGCACCAATCGGAAGGGCTTCACGGCCTACGGCGCGCGCGAGATCCTGCGAAACACGGACCTCCGCTTCTCATTCTTCGTGGGCGACGAGGTCCGCGCGGACGCTCTTCACGCGCTATCGGTCGCCGGGAGCGACCGGATGAGACTCCGGACCGACATCGTCGTGAGCTTCTAGGAGCGCATTCGCGCGGAGAACGTGAACTCGGCGCGGTCAGGATCCAGGCCGCCTCGCAGCAGCCCCGGTGTGTGCGCCCGCCATGGGCAGGTGTCACCAGTTCGTCACGCGAAGGACACGGATCTCCCTCATTCCGTTCGTACCGTGCGCGGCGCGACTCGGAACTGAGCCACATGGCTCACGTCGGCTCACTGAAGAGCCATTGAAGGAGGGATTCCGTGAAGCGTTCATTGATTCTGGTCTGTGCGGCCGCTTTCGCACTGCTCGCTACCAACCCCCAGCCCGGCTGGGCCGGGGAAGATCCTGTCATCGGTGAAGTCCTGGGGATCCTGCTGGACCGCGGGGACATCGATCAAGCCAAGTACACCGAGCTCGTCGCCAAGAGTGAGGCCCACCAGGCCAAGCAGGCCTCATTGCTCGGTCGCATCGAACTGTCCGGCGACATTCGCGGTCGCCTCGAGAACTTCTGGTTCGACGAAGACGCGACAGGCTTCGAAGAGTCCGATCGGACGCGCGGTCGCTACCGCGTTCGCATCCAGGGCAAGGCCAAGGTCAACGATCACGTGACGGCCGGTTTCCGGCTCGCCTCGGGCGGCGACCGCCGAAGCACGAACCAGACGCTGGGCGGCGGTGGCCTCGACTTCGCTCCCGACAGCATCTTCATCGATCGCGCCTATATCGAACTGCGCCCGCATCTCGACAAGAACCTGAAGGTCGTCATCGGGAAGCAGTCGAACCCCTTCCGCTGGAAGAAGGGCAAGGACTACATGCTCTGGGACGGCGACGTGAATCCCGAAGGCATCGCCGTCAAGTGGAAGACAGACGTGTCTGACGACGTGTCCGTCTTCGCCAACACCGGCTACATGGTGCTCGACGAGAACTCGAGCCGGAAGGACCCCTCGATGTTCGCGATCCAGGGAGGCGTCCATGCGTCGATCTCTGAAACCGTGAGCGTCGGCGGCCGGGTGAGCTGGTACAGCTTCAACTCGCTCGACATGGGCGTCATCGGACGTGGCAATGGGGTCGGCAATCTGGCCCTGACCGAACGCCTGGACGACGGCATCAATGTCTTCGAGCTCGCCGGATACGTTGCGTGCGGGTGCAGCGAGACCTGGCCGGTCCTCGCGTACTTCCATTACGCGCAGAACACCGACGCCGACGACGCCACCACTGGCGACGAGGAGGACACCGGTTGGGGCGTCGGGATCGAGGTCGGCGACAAGAAGAAGATCGCGAAGCTCGGGTTCGGCTACTACGAACTCGAGGCGAACTTCTTCCCCGCCCAGTTCACCGACTCGGATCTCTTCGACGGGTTCACGAACCGCGAGGGATTCACCGTCTACGGTTCGAAGCAGATCTGGAAGAACACGGACCTCAACGTCACGTTCTTCATGGGCGACGAGATCGAGGACGGCATCGGCTTCGTGAACTCGACCGTCGAGGCGGATCGGATGCGCCTCCAGACCGACATCGTGGTCAAGTTCTAGTCCCTCGTTTCGCGTTCGTGAGCGAACACCGAATCCATCCGGGGCGAAGTTCGTCCCCTCCTGGCCCCGCCTCTCGTCAAAAGGGGGCGGGGCTTCTCACTCGGACGCCTTCGTCACACAAATGTCACAAGCGGCTCACCTTGCCGCCCCGGGCTGTTCCTAGCTTGGACGTACCCAAACAGGAGAACCAGAAAAGATGCGACGCATCCCCTTCATCCTCGCGGCCCTGCTGCTGGCCGCGCCCGCACAGGCTCAGGACGCGATCAGAATCGTCGGCTCGTCCACGGTCTTTCCGTTCGCCACCGCGGTGGCCGAGCAGTTCGGTCGAACGACCGACTACAAGACCCCGGTCATCGAGAGCACCGGGTCCGGCGGCGGCCTCAAGCTGTTTTGTTCCGGTGCTGGGCTCGATACGCCCAGCATCACCAACGCCTCGCGCCGGATCAAAGCGAGCGAGGTCGAGTCCTGCGCAAGCAACGGCGTGACCGAGATCGTCGAGGTCAAGCTCGGCTTCGACGGGATCGTCATCGCGAACTCGAAGCGCACGGGTCGCTTTGACCTGACCAAGGAGCAGATCTTCCGCGCCCTTGCGAAGCAGGTTCCGATCGGGGGAAAGCTCGTCGATAACCCGTACACCACCTGGGCCGAGATCGATCCCTCCCTGCCCACCACCAAGATCGAAGTGCTCGGACCGCCCCCGACCTCCGGAACGCGAGACGCCTTCGTCGAACTGGCCATGGAAGGCGGAGCCAAGGCAGTTCCAATGCTGGCCGCCCTCCGCAAGGAGGACAAGAACCAGTTCAAGGCGGTCGCCCATGCGATTCGGGAAGACGGCGTCTATGTCGAGGCAGGTGAGAACGACAACCTGATCGTCAGCAAGCTGGAGGCCAACCCGGCCGCCCTGGGAGTCTTCGGTTTCTCGTTCCTCGACCAGAATGCCGACCGTATCCAGGGCAGCCTGGTGGAAGGTGTCGAGCCCACGTTCGAGAACATCGCGGACGGCGCGTACGGCATCTCACGGAGCCTCTACTTCTATGTGAAGAAGGCCCACGTTGGCAACGTCGCCGGGATTGAAGGTTACCTCGATGAGTTCACCGGAGACGCCGCAACCGGCGAAGACGGCTACTTGTCCGACAAGGGATTGATCCCGCTCGGCGACGAAGAAAGGGCCGCGGTTCGTACGGCCACGCTCGGATTGTCGCTACTTTCCCTAGAGTAAGAGCCCGTCGCAGCGGGGCTCTCTTCGGGAGCCCCGCTGCTGTCGATCCGCTCTCCCCCTTACCCTCCAACAGACCCGGACGACGCGATCCCTTGGTTGGCCTCGCCACGCTCCTGCTTCTGGTTCTGACCGCCACGGCCCATTGGATGGGTCGGCGGCGTTCGTTGTTGTTGGCAGACGGACCTGGAGCGGTCCTCCATTCGCGGCCCGCCTATCACGGGGCCTATGTGGCGTTCTGGTGCGCAGGGCCCGCGATCGTCGTGCTGCTGATCGCGATCTGGGCCGAGCCGCGAATCGTCTCTGCCCTTGTCGAGGGGGGCCTCCCCGAGGCGATCCGCGGACTTCCTACCGTGGAGGTCCACACGTTCCTTGCCAACGCGGCGGCGCTGGCTTCCGGGAGCTTCGTCGGCCCGGAGCCCTCGGACGCGTTGAGGATGGCTGCGTCGGATTGGGCGCGGCTCGAAGGGGTGACCCGAGCGGTCCTGATCTCGGCAGTCCTGGCTGTTGGTGCCGCCGGGCTCGTGTGGTCGCGCGGTCAGCTTTCTCCAGAGCTGCGCGCGCGAAACGCCGTCGAGCGCGCTGTCGAGGGACTGCTCGCGGCGTCATCGGTCGTCGCGATTCTTGTCACCGTCGGAATCGTGCTTTCCCTGGTCTTCGAAGCGGCCCGCTTCTTTGCCCTGGTGCCGATCAGCGAGTTCCTGTTCGATACGCACTGGAGTCCGCAGACGGCGATTCGCTCCGATCAGGTCGGATCTTCGGGCGCGTTCGGCGCAGTCCCGGTCTTCGCCGGCACGTTGCTGATCACGGCGGTCGCCATGTCGATCGCCGTTCCCGTGGGCCTCTTCTCTGCGATCTATCTGTCCGAGTATGCGTCGCCGATGGTTCGTACCTGGGCGAAGCCACTCCTCGAGATCCTCGCCGGCATTCCCACGGTGGTCTACGGCTTCTTCGCAGCGCTGACCGTGGGGCCGATGATCCGTGGCGCTGGCGAGTCCGTGGGCCTGGACGTCGCGTCGGAGAGCGCGCTGGCGGCGGGTCTGATCATGGGCGTGATGATCATCCCCTTCGTTTCCTCACTCTCGGACGACGTGATCAATGCGGTGCCCCAGTCGCTCCGCGAGGCTTCGCTTGGGCTCGGCGCGACGTCATCGGAGACCATCCGCTCCGTCGTCCTGCCAGCCGCGCTCCCCGGGATCGCTGGCGCGGTGCTGCTGGCGATGTCCCGCGCGATCGGTGAGACGATGATCGTCGTGATGGCGGCCGGAATGGCCGCGAAGCTCACGATCAATCCGCTCGAAGCGGTCACGACGGTCACCGTCCAGATCACCGCGCTGCTGACCGGTGACCAGGAATTCGACAGCGCGAAGACGCTCGCCGCGTTCGCCTTGGGCCTGATTCTGTTCCTCGTGACGTTGGTTCTCAACGTGATCGCCCAGGTCATGGTACGTCGATATCGAGAGCAGTATGAGTGACTTGAACGGACAAGCGGACGCCACCGCGAAGCGCCGGCTCGCGAAACGTTATGCGGCGGAGCGCCGCTTCCGCCTGTATGGGGCCAGCGCGATCGCGGTTGCGCTCCTCTCGCTCGTCTTCCTACTGGGCTCGACCGTGCTCCAGGCGATCCCGGGCTTCACGCATCATGTCGTGACGCTCGACTTCGACCTCGACGCGACGAAGCTGGACCCGGCCGGGACCCGGGACCCTGCGGAAATCGGGCGCGCAGACTTCTCTCGCCTCGTGAAGGTCTCCCTTCGAGAGGAGTTTCCCGATGTGCGCGATCGCCGAGAGCGCCGCCAACTCCAGCGGCTCGTCAGCACGGGTGCAGCCTATGACCTCCGAGATGCCGTCCTCGCCGACCCATCGCTCATCGGATCGCGCCTGTCGCTAGCCGTGCCGATGTCGGACGACGCCGACCTACTGTTGAAAGGCGAGATCGATCGAGATGTTCCTGAGGGAGATCGTCGCGTATCGGACCGTCAGGTTGCGTGGCTCGATCAATGGGTGGCCGCCGGCAGGGTCGAGCGCGTGTTCTGGACGCGGTTCTTCACCAGCGGAGACAGTCGAGAACCGGAGCTTGCCGGGATCTGGGGCGCGATGGTCGGGACCTTCTGGACGCTCCTTGTCACCCTCCTGCTCTCCTTTCCGCTCGGCGTCTCCGCCGCCATCTATCTTGAGGAGTTCGCGCCCCGCAATCGCGCGACGGACTTCATCGAAGTCAACATCAACAACCTGGCTGCCGTGCCCTCGATCGTATTCGGGCTCCTGGGCCTCGCAGTCTTCCTGAATTTCTTCGGGATGCCGCGCTCCGCACCGCTTGTGGGGGGTGTGGTCCTTGCCTTGATGACACTCCCGACCGTCATCATCGCGAGCCGTTCCGCGGTGCAGGCCGTGCCTCCCTCGATTCGCGAGGCGGCACTTGGGGTCGGCGCATCTCCCTTGCAGGTCGTGGCCCATCACGTCCTGCCATTGGCCATGCCCGGCATCATGACGGGAACGATCATCGGGATGGCGCGTGCGCTCGGCGAGACCGCGCCGCTCTTGATGATCGGAATGGTCGCCTTCATCGTCGATATTCCTGGCGGACCGACCGATCCTTCTGCCGTCCTTCCGGTCCAGGTGTATCTCTGGGCGGATGCGCCCGAGCGTGCATGGGTCTACAAGACCTCGGCGGCGATTCTCGTGTTGCTAACGTTCCTGATAGCGATGAACCTGACGGCGGTGCTTCTTCGCAATCGGTTCGAGCGACGCTGGTAGTTGGTCGCACGGCTAGCCGATAACGGAAGAGAGTTCTGGGGTTGCAGTACTTGACCAAAATCACCGCGCGCGATCTCAACGTGCACTATGGCGAGAAACAGGCGCTGTTCAACGTGAACCTGGACATTCGCAAGAACCAGGTGACTTCGCTGATCGGACCGTCGGGCTGTGGAAAGTCGACATTTCTCCGCTGCATCAATCGGATGAACGATGTCATTCCGACCTGCCGTGTGGACGGAAAGATCACGCTCGACGGTGTGGACGTGTATGGCGATGACATCGATGTCGTGCAGTTGCGCGCGCGCATCGGCATGGTCTTCCAGAAGCCGAATCCGTTTCCCAAGTCGATCTATGACAACGTGGCGTACGGTGCACGGATTCACGGCCTGGCCAAGGACCCGACCGAGCTCGATGAGATCGTGATGACCAGCCTCGAGCGAGCGGGTCTCCTGGCAGAAGTCGAGGATCGCCTGGCTGATCCGGGGACGGGGCTTTCGGGGGGGCAGCAGCAGCGGCTCTGTATCGCGCGCGCGATCGCCGTGAGTCCGGAAGTGATCTTGATGGACGAACCCTGCTCGGCCTTGGATCCGATCGCGACTGCCAAGATCGAAGAACTGATGGGCGAGCTTGTCGAGAATTACGCCATCGTGATCGTTACACACTCCATGCAACAAGCGGCTCGGGTGAGCGCCCGGACGGCATTCTTCCACATGGGGTACGTCGTGGAGGAGGGTGACACCGCGCGGATCTTCACCGACCCCACGGATGAAAGGACCCGGGACTACATCACCGGGCGTTTTGGTTAGGCCATGTCGCGACTCCTTGAATCTCCGCTCGAAGACCTTCGTCAGCAAATGCTCCGAATGGCCAGTCTGTCCGAGGCCATCCTGGAGAAATCGCTGCAAGCGATCTGGAACTCCGATGTGGCGAGCGCGCGCGAAGTGCAGGCGGATGATCTCGAAATCGACCGGATCGACGTCGAGATCGATGAGGGCGTCTTGCGGTTGCTCGCCACACACGCGCCGGTCGCTGATGACCTCCGGGAGGTCATTGCGGCGAAGATGATCGCGGTAGACCTCGAGCGAGTCGGTGACCTGGCACGCAATGTGGCCAAGAGTGCGGTGCGGCTCTCGGAACGAAGCGGTGGGACGCCGCCGCTGCTACGGACGTTGGCCGACGAGAGCCAGCGGATCTTGCGCCACTCACTCGATGCATTCGCGGAGCGTGATCCGGCGCGTGCCGCCGAGGTCCTGGGCGAGGACGATCAGGTCGACGAAGACCAGGACCGCGTGATTCTCGATGCGATCAACGAGATCCGGGCCCACCCCGAGTTCGCGTCACAGGAGCTCGATTACATCCTGATCGCCAAGAACCTCGAGCGCGTCGCTGACCATGCAACGAACATTGCCGAGGCGGTGATCCTGGCGACCCAGGCCCGGATCGTGAAGCACGCCGACAAGCTTGCGGGCTAGGGCGATGGAGATGGGCGAAGCGTTGATGCCCGAAGCGGTCGCATCCGGCAGGTTTATCGAGGCGCTCTCGCCCTCGGTCCGGCAGGCCGCAGCCATTGCGCGTGCGCTCGAGGGGCAGGTCGCGAACGAGCCCAAGACCGGAGAGCCGAGCGCCGTAAAAGCGGCACTGACGATCGCGGACACGGCGGTACAGGAAGCCCTGTTGGTCACCCTGCTACAGACGTTCCCCAACGTCGTGTTGTCGGCAGAAGAAGAGACGCCTTCGGTCGATCTCTTCGAGGGAAACGGACCGGGCCGTGTCGTCATCGATCCGATCGATGGCACGCTTCACTCGTTCTTGGAGGGCCGCGGCCCCTACGCGACGATCATCGGGCTCGCGGACGATCGCGGATACCAGGCGTCGATCGTTGCGTTGCCGCGAGAGGGCATCTTCTTCGATGCGACGCGCGGCGGCGGCGTGTTTCGTGCGCGGGCGCGAGCCCAACGAAAGCAATGGACCGCGGAGCGCAACGGAGCGCGCGTGCTCGTCCACCACGAGATGCCCGACATCGTGACGAACGCGTTGCGCGAGAAGGGCTACGAAGTCGTCTACGGCTGCGGCGGCGCGGTTTCGATCGCGCCGATGATGAACGGCTTCTGCGGCGGGCTCCGAATTGCGCCCGAGACGATCAGCATTCGCGGTCGGGTCGGACTCTTGATTGCGCGGGAGGGCGGTGCGGTCGTGACGACCGAGACCGGCGCCCCTTTTCCGCTTGGGCTGGACGAGCCGGCACGGGGATTGGTCCTCGCCGTTGGCGACGAGGACCATCGAGCGTTGCGCGAAGCCGTGCAGCTCGCTTTCTAGAGCGGTTTCCGCCCTTCAGCCGGAAGAAACGTCTCTTGGAAAGCGCCCCGTCTACATCTGGGTGTAGTCGGGCCCTTCGCCACCTTCCGGCGTCGTCCAGGTGATGACCTGGTACGGGTCGGCGATGTCGCACGTCTTGCAGTGGACGCAGTTCTCGTGGTGGATGAAGAGCTTCTGCCTTCCGGGCTTTTCCGTGTCGTCCACCATCTCGTAGACGGCGGCCGGACAGAAGCTCTCGCACGGGTTTCCGTATTCCTCAGCGCATTGCGTGGCGCACAGCTCGCGGTCAGCCACGACGAGGTGGGACGGCTGGTCTGCTTCATGGGCGGTGCCGGAGAATCCGACGAGATGTTCCTTCGAGAACGTGAGCACGCCGTCGAATTCGAACTCTTCCTTCTTCCGCTTCTCCGGCGGAAGCTCGGAGAGCTTCTTCATGTGCGTGTGGCCGGCCTTGAACGAGATGTTGTCGATCAGCCCGCGGCCGCCTGAAAGGAACAGCCGCACGGGCTCGTTCAGCATGAAGAAATCGAGGCCCTGGTCGAACGC
Source organism: Deltaproteobacteria bacterium (assembly GCA_029261815.1). Taxonomy (GTDB): domain Bacteria; phylum Myxococcota_A; class UBA9160; order UBA9160; family UBA6930; genus JAJDAP01. Next base: position 43,686 of record JAJDAQ010000059.1, on the reverse strand, counting down.
GCCATGGAAGTTGCGGGCCTGCCGGTGTTCGTCCCAGCACCAGCTGTTCCGGTAGCGCTCCGCGTAGCCGCCTAGCGTTACGGTCGAGAAATCATCTGCTTGGATGGCGTCGACGATGGCTTCGGCCGCCATCATTCCCGATTTCATCGCCATGTGGATGCCAGCGAGGCGTTCGGCGTTACAGAAGCCGGCGGCATCGCCCACGATCATCGCGCCGTCGACGTAGAGCTTGGGCATGGAGTCCATGCCGCCGATCGGAATCGTCTTCGCGCCATATCGCACGAGCTCGGCCCCATCGAGCAGGTCGCGCATGAACGGATGATTCTTGAACTTCTGCGCTTCCAGGTGGGGGTCATGGAAGGGGCTCTCGGCATCAAGAGCGCACACCATGCCGTACGACACGAGGTTGTCCTGCATGTCGTAGAGCCACATGCCGCCGAAATACTTGGGCAGGTTGCCCGGGATCATTCCGTGGATCACGCGGCCGGGCTTGTGCTTCTCCGGCTTGACGCGCCAGATCTCCTTGATGCCGGTCTCGAAGACCTGCGGGTTCTTGCCTTCGAGTCCGAACTCGGCGATGAGCTGCTTCGTCATGCTGCCGCGCACGCCTTCACCCAGGACCGTGACCCGGGCCTTGATGTCCATGCCGGCTTGATAGGTGGGCTTCTGGTTGCCGTCCTTGTCGACGCCCATGTCTCCTAGGCGGACGCCCACGACCTTGCCGTCTTCGGTCAGGATCTTGTCACCGGCGAATCCTGAGTAGATCTCGATGCCCTTGGCTTCGCATTTCTCGGCCAGCCACTTCGCGATCTTGTTCAGGGATGCGATGTGGTAGCCGCGCTTCTTGAAGAAGGGCGGATTGGCGGGCAGACGTACGTGCTTGTCGCCCATGAACAGGTACGTCATGTCGTTGTCGCAGACGTACTCGGTGGGGAATCCCTGCTCCATGAAATCGGGGATGAGCTCGCGGATCGCACGCGGGTTCATGACCGCGCCCGAGAGCATGTGGTCGCCGACCTCGGCACCCTTTTCGATCACCAGGATGGCGGGCGGTTCGAGACCCTGCGCTTCGCAGGTCTGCACGAGGTGGTAGGCGGAGGCAAGCGTCGCGGGGCCGGCACCGACGTAGAGCACGTCAACTTCCATTTCCTCGCGTTCGACGGGGGCATTCATGCGGGATCTCCTGGTTCCAGAGGTCGGAATTTAGGGGAGGGGGGGCCTGGGTCAACCGTGATCCAGTGCACCGGTGAAGCACCCGAAGGCCGAAAAGTCGTTTGCGGACGGGAAGTTGATCGGATTTTGGCCGTCGGCTAGGTTGCGCCATCTCCCGATCGGACCCCGGGTTCGAGCACCGATCGGCGCCCTCGAGGACGACCGCGACATGTCGACGATGATCACCGAGGAATGCATCAACTGCGGCGTCTGTGAGCCGGAGTGTCCGAACGATGCGATTAGCGAAGGTGAAGAGACGTTCGTGATCGATCCGCAGCTTTGCACCGAGTGCGTGGGATTCCACGAAACCGAGCAATGCGCCGAAGTCTGCCCCGTGGATTGCTGCGTGCCCGACCCGAACATCGAGGAAGCGGAGCAGCTGCTCTTCGATCGCGCGAAGGCCATTCATCCCGCGCAAGCCGGAGCCCTGGAACTGTCCGCCGAGACCTCGCGCTTCCGTCAATAGGCCGTCTTCGCGGGCGCTCCTACTCGAGCCCGTCGACCAGGCTGCGACGGAAGAGCAGGAAGACCGCGAGACCGACGGCCATGAGGAGTCCCGAGGCCAGGAATGGCAGCCCCACGTGTTCCTCGAGTGCCCATCCGCCGGCCACGGATCCGACGACCCGGCCGAACGTCGCCATCGCATTGCTCTGGCCAAGCAGCTCACCGGCCTGTTCCGTGCGGCACGCCTTGCTGAACAGGCTCGCGAATGGGGGGAAGGAGATGCCCTGTCCGATCGCGATGACGGCGCCCAGTACAAAGAACGTTGGGTAGTTCGGTACGACCGAGATGGCGGCGATCCCGATCGACATGAGCGCGATGCCAATCATCAGCAGTCGCGCCTCTCCAGCCATATCGACCAGCCTCCTGAGAAAGACACCCTGTGTGAGGACCAGGAACAATCCGATCCAGGCGAAGAAGAACGCAGCATCGACTTCGTCCTTGCCGAAGCGGCGCGCCATGAATAACGTGGCCATCGCTTCGAGTACCGCGATCGATGTGAAGAAGATGAAGAACAGACCGAGATAGGTGGCGATTCGGCGATCGTGCACCTGGAAGAAGACCAGGAGCGGGGCGGGAACCAGGGCGCGGCCGAGTTCATTCCAGCGGGGCGGGTCGGCGTCCGCGGGGCGGGTTTCTGGCAGCGCGAACCAAGCCAGGATGAAGCTCGCGCCTGCGAGTCCGGCCACGCCGATGAACGGCGCGTGAGGAGAAACCGTCGCGAGGGTGCCACCCAGGATCGGGCCCACGATCATGCCCGCCCCGAAGGCGGCTCCGATCACGCCCATCCCGCTCGCTCGTTCGCTGGCGTCGGTCACGTCGGTAACGACGGCCTGCGCAGTGCCGATGCTGGCGGCGAAGAAGCCGGCTGCCACGCGGGCGGCGTACACCCACTCGAGCGTTGGCGCGACCGACAGCAGGATGAACGAGCCCGTGGTCCCGGCCAGCGAGAACAACAGCACCGGTCGTCTTCCGATGCGGTCTGAAACCCAACCCCACATCGGCAGGAACAGGAGCTGGGCGAGCGCGTACAGCGAGAGGATCAAGCCGACCTGGATCGGCGATGCCCCGAGTCGTTCGGCGAAGAGCGGGAGCACCGGGATCAGGACGCTGAAGCCGATGAAGTCGATCAAGATCGTGGCGAAGACGACCACGAGCGTGGTGCGGCTAGCGCCGCCTGATTGGGGGTCGGGTGCTCCGGAGCTCACCGCTCGCGTTACCTCTCTCTCCGGGTGCCCGAGTGCGCGGACGACATGCGAGTGGGAGGGTAACCACCGTCAGCCCGTTGCACCCGACGATCGGCCGCTCTCTCGGCGAAGGACCGCTACCCTGCAACGCGTGCCCGCGCCCGACACCCATGTCGTCGATCTCGTCCGCGACTTCCTCGAAGCCCATTCCCGCTTCGAGTCCGTCGCGTCGCATTACCGTGACGGCGTTCTCGAATTCGAGGAAGTACGGAGCCTCGTTGGAGAGAGCGACCGGTCCGTGCTCTACCGCCTCAAGGAGCGCTGTCATGATCTCTACCGCCGAAAGGCGGCGGAGCCGACGGAAATCGGTCCTGGAGAACTGTTCGACCTCACGGTCGGGTCGCTTTTTCACGAGGCCATGGCATTTCGGGAGAGCTTCTACCAGCGAGCGACGTACGGGCCGAAGCTTGATGATCTCCGGCGTTCCGAACTCGAGGAAGCGCAGGCATTGCTTCCGCGCTTCGAGCGGATCCTGGCCGATGCCGAACCTCGTATCCGTGAGTCGCTCGAGGAGACCGGTCAGCTCCTGGCCCGAATCTCGAAACAGCTCCGCGCGCTGTTGCGTGCTCACGTCGGGGAGGGGTCGCTTGCTCGGTTCCTGATCGAACGCGGAGATGAGGTCGCGGAGAGGATCGGGTCTACGAGCGATGCGTTGCTGTCCCACCTCTACGGATCCACGGCGGCTGCACGGATGACTGCGGCCCAGTCGTACCTGGAGAGCGGCTTCTTTGCGGAATCGCGCGGCGCTCTCCAGGGTGTGGACACGGCTGAGGGCCGGGCCCTGATCGACTATGCAGACGGGATGGTCGCCTACCTCGATCGCGACTACGACGGCTGCGTCGCATCCCTCGTGCGCTGGCTCGAGGCCGGAGACCCTGACCCGGGGCTGGCCGAATTGGCGATGTCGGCGGTCGGGCGCGCGGAGATGCTGGCGGAATCCGGGGACGGCCTTCCCGGTGCCGCAGACTTGACGAAGGGCCTCCGGGCGCTGCTCGAGAGTCGCTAGGCGTTCTCGGCGGGGTCGGCGAGAAGTGCCCGGATCAGGGATCGCCGTACCTCCTCGCGTCGCCAGGCGACAGCATCGGCCGAGAAGATGTCTTCGATGCCTAACACCGCCGCGCCAAGTCCACCGGTGGCGTAGTGGAAGATCAGCGTGCCCATGGCGGTCTGGAAGAGATGGCGAGCTGAAACCCGGCGGAACGCGCCGGCATCCATTCCCTCCTTGAAGAAGGTCATGAGTCGGCCCACCAGCTGTTCGACGAGCGGCGCGATCCGGGACGTCTGGATATCGGGGCGGTCGACGAAGATCCGCATCACGATACGCGAGTAGTTGCGCTGTTCAGCGAGCAGATCGTTGATCACGTCGAGCAAGCGGTGAAGGCGTGCGGCCGGCGGAGCCTCCGACTCGGTGACCGAGCGGATGGTCTCATCCAGCGCTTTGAGGATCCGCTCGAGGACGGCCTCGTACAGCGCAGCCTTGCTCGGGAAGTAGTAGTACAGCGCCGTCTTCTGCACGCCGACTTGCCCCGCGATCTGCTGGAGGTGCGCACCCTCGTAGCCTTCGCGGGCGAACTCTGCCTCAGCGACCTCGAGGATCTTCTCTCGCGTGTCGGCGCTGCGTCGATCGTTCACCGCGTTCCCCGTGCCCTTCAAGCGCCAGTCGGAGCAGGCTCAGGCTTGTCGCGATAGTACAGGCAGAGGCCCGTGCCGGCGGTGACGAGGCCGACCGCGATCCACTGGGCTGAAGTCAAGCCGAGTCCGACTTCGGGATTGACGCGCAGGAATTCGACAAAGAAGCGGCCGATTCCAGCGAAGATCAGGTATTCCCCGAAAAGGCAGTTGCTCTTCTTTCGACGCGACCACAGCAGCAGGCCAACGGGAATCAGCCACGCCACTTCGTAGAGCTGGGTCGCGTGGACCGAGAACACTTCCCCGGTGACCCGGTTGATCGTCGGCGGGGCGCCGGCGGGAAATGCGACCGCCCACCATCCTTCGGTTCTCCGGCCATAGTCGTCGCCAACCAGGAAGCAGCCGACGCGGCCAAGGGCCTGTCCGAAGGGCGCAGCCGCAGCGACGGCACTCGCGACCAGTCGGGTCGGAATCTGGTGGATTCGGGTCCCTACCGTAGTCGCGATGATTCCACCGAGGAGCCCGCCGTACCACGTGATGCCGCCCCGATCGAAGAGGAGGTCAAGGAATGGCCCCTCTCCGCGGATCAGGCCGACATCGATGGCGAAGTAGAGCTTCGAGCCCAGGATTCCACCGATGGCTGCATAGAGCACGATGGTCGAAGAGAGTTCGGGGTCCATTCCGTGCTCTTCGAGGCGGCGGGAAACGATCCACCACGAAGCAATGAAGCCCAGGGCCATCATCACGCCGAAAGAGCTGATCGGGAAATCGACGAACGGGATCGTAAATAGAACGGGGTACATCGGGCGCGAAACCTACGGGAACGCGCAGGGTCGGGCCAGTCGGAACGTCAGCGAGCGGGGGGCGGGTCGAGGAGAGGGCCCTTCACGGCGCGCGACGTGCGCCGAGGGCACCTAGCGACGGCGCGCCAGCGTCACGTGGAAGGTCGCCCCTTCGCCGGGCACGCTGTCGACCCAGGCCCTTCCGCCATGGGCTTTCGCGATCTTGTCGACGATGGCCAGCCCGATGCCGGTTCCCGCGCGGCCGCCGGCTGGCGCCACGCTGTGGAACATCTCGAAGATTCGCTCGTGTTGATCGGGGTCGATCCCCACGCCATTGTCGCGCACCGTGATGCGCTGGCAGTCCTCGTCGTCATGGATCGATACGGCGACTTCACCGTGCGCACTCGCGCCCATATGGTCGATCGCGTTGCCGAGCAGATTCGAGAGGACCTGGTAGAGCTGGGTCGGATCGCAGTAGAGCGGAGGCGGATTCGCAGGCAGGCGCAGCTTGATCTGCGATGCATCGAGTCGCGGTTTCAACTCCGCCTCGAGCTGCTGGAGAACACTTTCGGGATCGACCGCCGAGCGATGCGGCTCACTCGTTCCGATCCGCGACAACTCGAGAAGGTCGTGGATGAGCGCCTCCATGGTCCGCCCGGCCTCTTCGATCCGGCGCACGAAATGCAGGCCTTTGTCGTTGAGGGTGTCCGCGTAATCCTCTCTGAGGAGACGGGAGAACCCCAGGATCGCGGCCAGCGGCGATCGCAGGTCATGCGAGACCGCGTGGACGGTGTGCTCGAGTTCGGCATTCTTGCGCTCGAGCTCTCGCTGGAAGCGCTGGACTTCCGTGACGTCTCGAACGTAGGCCACCGCGCCCACCTTCGTGCCGTCGCCCAGGCTCAGTAGTTTCAACGACACGCTGACATGGAGGGAGCTGTCGTCCTGACGACGAACGTCGAGCGCGACGCCGTGGGTCGCCGCCGGTGCCTCCGTCAACGCCTGCGCGATCCGGTCATGATCGACGTGGGACGGCAGGAACATCGCGAGCGGCCGGTCGACGAGTTCGTCCACCGCATAACCTGTCATCTTGCTCATGGCAGGATTCGCGTAGGTGATGAAGCGGCTTCCGTCGATCACGACCACGCCCTCAGGGGCGCAGTCAAGGATCGCGCGCGTGAAGGCGAGGTTGCGCTCCACTTCTTGATCGCCCGGCTGGGCAACCCGGAAGATCGCGACCGTGAAGCAAGGGGGGGCGCCACTAGGGAGATGGGCCGCGGACACGGTGGCGCGGACGCATCCCGTCGCGCCTTGGACGCTGACCGGTTCATTGCCGACCCGGCCCGCGCGGGCGAGGCCAGCTTCGAGGCGCTGAGGGTTCTCGGCCGTCACCAGGTCGCCTAACCAGGGTTTACCCTTCATCGAGCGTCCGCTGCCCCAGTGCGAGGCGAGCGCGTCCGAGACCCAGAGGATGTTGCCGTCTTGATCGGCGGCCAACATCCATTCGTGCACCTGGGCGAGGCCTCGAACGATCGCTAGGCCGGGCGCCGACAGGTCGGCGTGGCCGACCGGCTGTGCGTCGAAGTCGAGTGAGGGCGGCGCGGTGGCGATGGGGGGGCTCCAGAAGTACGGAACGAATGATCAGAACAAAGCCAGGATCGTTGAGGGGAAACTCTTACTGACGGCCAGCTTGCACCAATTTCCCCACGGTGGGAAGCAATCCTATCACCGCTTAAAATCCTGGGTCAACGAATGAAGCATCGACGCGTCCAGTCGCCGGCGACCGTTGATGGGGTCGAGTCTGCCTGAATGAGTGACCCGGAGGCGGTGTCCGGGAACACAAAAATGGCCATCGACCCTCGCGGCTTGCGAGATGCCCCAGGGGGCCTGCCGGTCGCTGAGGTCTTTGGCATCGGGTTCGTGGGTACGATACGTTCCCTTGGACCCCCGGCGTCCGCGCTGGGGGTTGTTTGCAACGGACGCCCCCCGTTCGGCTCGCTGCCGGATTCGTCCTTCTGATCCGAAGACGACCCGAAATGGGGATCGACCGGCGCCGAGTCACGCTCGTGGGTGAGCGATGTGGTTCGGCGGGATCAGGAGACACGTGCCATGAGCCAGAATCCGAGCGCAATGCGAGTGCTTGTCGTGGTGTTCCTGGCGTTCGCGTGCCTCTCTGGAACCGCCGATACCGCGCCGAACGAGGCGACCCCGCCTCCCGTGGCTGATCGACTCGCCGAGGATCCGGTGGATGGATTGATTCGGGCCGAACTGGCCGAACTCAACCCGCATCTGCTTGCGAGTCAGGTGGAACGAATCCGGGCGGCCGTGCGCGGTTCCAGCGCGCGGCACGGGCTCGACCCGCTGCTCGTGATGTCGATCATGAAGGTCGAGAGCACCGGCCGGCCCGAGGCACGCAGTCCGCTGGGCGCTCTCGGATTGATGCAGGTGATGACGTACATGATCGGGCCGATGGATCTCGCCGGGAACCCATCGACGATCGAAGCCAACATCGAGGCCGGCTGCGTGATTCTTGCCGGCAACATCCGTAGGCTCGGCGAGGATGATGGCATCTCGACCTACTTCTGGGGCTCGCGGATCCGTGGGACGGCCTACCTCGACAAGGTCCGCGCGGCACAGGACTCCCTCGGCCGCGACGTTCGCTCGTAGCCTGGGGCGGTCGATATGACCGCACGGGTCCAGCGGATCGAGTCGCATCATCGGGTGGCCGATGGCCTTCGCCTGTTTCGCCGCGCCTGGCTTCCGACCGCTCCGCATCACGCGGTGGTGCTCGTCCATGGCTTCGGCGAGCACAGCGGGCGGTACGACGAGACCGGCGTCGCGCTGGCGGAGGCGGGCTATGCGGTCGAGTCGTTTGACTTGCGCGGGCACGGGCGCAGTGATGGCGCGCGCTGTCACGTGCAATCGTTCGACGAGTATCTCGATGATCTCGACCATGTGCTCGATTGGACCCGCGACGCCACCGCGGGCCTCCCCATCCATCTCCTCGGTCACAGCATGGGGGGACTGATCACGATCACCCACCTGGTCGAGCGCCCTGTTCGGGTCGTCAGCGCCGTCGTCACTGGACCGCCGCTCGCGACGGAAGGTCAGCCCGCATGGAAGGTCTGGCTCGGTCGCCTCGGTCAGCGCATCGTTCCGACGCTGTCGATGCCGATGGGCCTGCCCCAAGACGGTCTTTCTCGCGACCCGGAAGTCGTGCGCCGTTACGCGGAGGATCCGCTCGTCGAGGCCAATGTGACCGCGGGCCTCGGGGGCGCGATGGTAGATGCCATCGCCCGCACCGCAGCGTGCCCGGGCCGGGTCTCCGTACCGCTACTGGCACTGCACGGCGGAGCCGATCCGATCTGTTCGGCCGCGGCGACAGAGGCCTACATGGCAGGCGTGACCGCGGTCGGGAGTCGCTACAAGGTGTATCCCGAACTCCGGCACGAAGTTCTCAACGAACCCGAAGGCGGCCAGGTGCGCGATGAAATTCTCGCCTGGTGGAAGGAACTCTCCGCATGACCAATGCTCCCGATCCTGACGGCCTGACCCATCTCGATGCCCAGGGCCGAGCGCGAATGGTCGACGTCGGCCAGAAAGCCGTCACCGAGCGGATCTGCGTCGCGCGTTGCGAGGTCCATATGGCGGCTGAGACCCTGGCCGCGATCACCCAAGGCCGGACCCCGAAAGGCGATGTCTTCGGAACCGCCCGAATCGCGGGGATCCAGGCTTCGAAGCGAACGGATCAGTGGATCCCCCTCTGCCATCCGCTCCCGGTAGAGTCGATCGAGGTCGTCCTCGAGCCAGATCCGGAGGGTCCTTGCGTGAAGGTCGAAGGGATCGTCCGGGCACACGCGCGGACGGGCGTCGAAATGGAGGCGCTCGTGGCCGTCGCAGCGGCCGGCCTGACGATCTACGACATGTGCAAGGCGATCGATCGCGGCATGACCGTCTCGGACGTGCGACTCGTGAGCAAGACAGGGGGGAAGAGCGGAGTCTGGGAGCGCCCGGGTGAAACGGGCTGATCGAAGTTTTTGGGCCCGGCTGGCGTCCAATTGGAGCCCGTCCGCGCTCCACGTGCGGCGAACCGATCGTGGCTCCGCCACGTACCCTGGACCAGAAAAATCATCCGGATCCCGCCGCCCTGGGAACCGAACGGGAGAGCCGGTGTCCTTTCCGGCGTGGCATTCGTGACCCAACCGCTCATTCCGACTCATTCTCTCTCCCGCACCGACGTAACACCGGATGCGCCCACCCTCGATCCCGACCTCGAACTGGTTGATCGTTGGCGGGACGGCGATGCCGATGCATTCGCCCAGCTCGTGAAGCGCCACGAGCGGCGGGTCTTCGGCTTGCTGCTGCGCATGCTCGGGAGCCGAGAGGAAGCCGAGGATGCGGCGCAGGACACCTTTCTGAACCTGCATCGCCACGGCCACCGCTTTCGCCGGGAGGCCCGCTTCTCGACCTTCGTCTACCGCGTCGCCGTGAATGCGGCGCTGAATCGGCGCCGTACCCTCGGGCGCCGTCGCGCCCATATGGAAGCCCTCGCCCTCCAGCAGGCCGTCGGCGAGGCGACGCCTCAAGGACCCGTTGGACCGGAGCAGGTGACCGCCGGAGACGAGATCCGCCAGCGCGTCCAGCGCGAGATCCTGGCACTCCCCAAGAACCTGCGGGCTCCGATCATCCTCTACGACCTCGAGGGTCTGGCCTACTCCGAGATTGCCGACGTGCTTCAGGTCGCCGAGGGCACCGTGAAATCGCGTATCCACCGTGCGCGGCGGGCTTTGCGCGAGCAGCTCGCGGACCTCGTGCAACGTGGCGAGGGCCTGGCATGAACCACGATTCCGTGCGCCGCCAGCTCACCGCATTCATGGAAGACCGCTTACCGGTGCGGACCCTGAAGCGCGTCGAAGGTCACCTCGACCGGTGCCCCGCTTGTCGCGAGGAACTCGCAGCCCTCGAGCGCACCGTGCTCGTGTTACGCAACCTCGACGTGGACGAACCGCCCTCGGATCTCGCAGCGAACGTGATGCGGCGGATCGAAGCGGGCGAGGGTCGTTCTCCCTGGCCTGCGCGCCTTCGGGCCGCTTCGAGCGTTGCCTGGGCTGCGCCGCTCGCGACTGCGGCGGCCGCCGCAGTACTCGTGCTGGTGGTTCAATCGGTCGAGATCGAGGTCCGGGCGCCATGGGCCGCTGACGCGCCGTTGGCGGCGTCGGCCCAACTCGCCGAACTTCAGCCGCGTGAAGCGGATGCGGATCCGGGCCGTGCGGCGGTGCCCTTGCCGCTTCGCTCGATCGCGGCCAACGTACCGTCCGCTCCGACAACCGTGGGTGCTGGTACTTCGTTGCGTACGCGCTGTCTGCGCCAGCCCGGTTCGGAGGCTTGTGCGGCCTGGCACTCCTGGTTGTTGGGTCTGGCCGTGGCCGATCCGCCGGCATTCGTGCTCGAGGCCGATCAAGTGCCGGTCGCAGCGCGCCCGCGTTGGCTGGGAGATCTGTCCCGCTTCGCCGTCCATAGTGGTTCTGCGGCCCAGGTGGCAGACGGGCTGCGCCGAAACCGCGACCCACGCGCACAACAGCTCGCCCCCCATTTCGAGCAGGTCGCCGTCCAGGTCCAACGTTAGGCCCGCACCTGCGCGGCCTTCTCGCTTCCGGTAGTCTGGATCCCCGCCCCACGGTCCCGAACAGGTGTGCTCGTTGGCACGGATCCCTCTGTCGAAGGTCGTCGTCGCTGATGGTCCGCGGGAGCGTTTGCGCGCCGTCGGGGCCGAGGCGTTGAGCGACGAAGCGTTGCTCGCCGTTGTTCTCGGTGCTGGGGTGCGTGGCCAGCCCGTCCGCGCGCTGGCAAAGACGCTCCTGGGGGGCGGCATCCATGCACTGTCCCAAGCGTCCCCCGACGAACTCAGTGGTCGCGCTGGGATCGGACCCGCGAAAGCCGCGCGCGTTTGTGCCGCCCTCGAGTTGGGCCGGCGCAGCGCTTACCGGCGACTCGAGCCCGGCGTCGCGATCCGGCATCCGGCCGATGTGGAAGCGCACTTCCGGCCCCGGCTGGCGCACGCCCGGGTGGAGGAGTTTCACGCGATCCTGTTGGACGCGCGGCATCGGGTGCGACGCTGCGTGCTGCTTTCGCGTGGCACACTCACTGCCAGTCTGGTTCACCCGCGTGAGGTCTTTGCGCCGGCGCTGCGGGAATCGGCGGCCGCGCTCGTCGTGGTGCACAACCACCCGAGTGGCGATCCGAGCCCAAGTGACGAGGACCGGGCGTTGACGAAGCGATTGATCGAAGCGGGCGAGCTCCTCGGAATCCCCATCCTGGATCATGTCATCGTCGCCGATGGAGGGTTTGTAAGCCTGCGCGAGGCGGGCGACTGGGGGCATTGAGCGCAGATTCAAGTCCAAGGCCACGGCATCCGATGGATCCTCCATGGCCCATGCGCCCGAAATCGAAACGTCGGTCGAGCGACGCCGCAGTCTCCGTGCACCCGCGCGCGTACGGATCCACTACGGAACCGTCGATGCGCTCTTCTCCGAGTTCACTCGCAACGTCAACGAGGGCGGCTTGTTCGTGGAGACCGAGAATGTGCTCGACCTCGACGAGGTCGTGGTGCTGCAGTTCTCGCTGCCGGAAAGCGAGACCCCGGTCCAGGCGCGCGGTCGCGTCGTTCGGATCGAACCCGCCACCGCCGATTCGGTGGGGGGGATGGGGATCGAGTTCGAGAAGCTCGACGCTTCTGCACGTCAGGCCATCGACGCGCTCGTGCGCGACCTGCGAATGAAGCAGGCCACGGACGAGTAGGGTCGCGTCCGACGTCCGCTAGAAGGGGATGTCGTCCGGCGGCGGTTCCTGGGCGCCGGGATCGAATCCGCCGCTCGGTTCGCTGCCACCGCCGCCACCGCTCGAGCTGCCGCCGGCGTGGTCGCCACCGCCACCTCCCGAGCCGCCGCGCCCACCGATGAACTGCACGGTGTTCGCTACGACCTCGGTTGTGCGCTGTTTCTGCCCGTCGCGGTTCTCCCACTCGCGGGTCTGGAGCCGGCCTTCGACGTAGACCGTGCGACCCTTCGCCAGGTACTGGGCGCACAGCTCCGCGGTCCGTCCCCATGCGACGATGCGATGCCACTCGGTCTTTTCCTCGCGGCCTGTGCCGTCCTTCTTGTTCCAACTCTCGGTCGTCGCGATCGAGAAGTTGGCTACGGGCTGTCCGCTCGCCGTGTACCGAAGCTCGGGGTCACGCCCCAGATTTCCGATGAGAATTGCCTTGTTGACGCCTGCCATGATGGGGGTCACTCCGTCGGTGGAGGGTGAGTCCCTCCATGGTCGGGGGCCTGAATGCACGCGTCAAGCTAGGATTCCCCGAAGCGCATGATCTACGTCATCCGGTACATGTTCATCGTGCTCTACACGATCTTCTGGGGGGTCGTCGGGTGCATCCTTGCGCTGTACGACGGCGAGCTCGTCGTCTGGGTCGGGCGCCAGTGGGTCGGCTGGATCTACAAGACGTGCGGTCTGGAGATCGACATCGAGGGCCTCGAGAACCTCGACCCTGATCAGCCCATCGTGCTGATGGCCAACCACCAGAGCACGCTGGATATCGGCGCCATCATCCTGGCCTTCCCCCATTCCTGGCGTTTCGTGGCCAAGCGAGAGCTTCAGTGGGTGCCATTCTTCGGCTGGGTACTGGCGCTATCGGACCAGATCATGATCGACCGAGGCAACCGGACGAAGTCGGTGGCGAGCCTCAGGGCGGCTGCTGAGCGGGTCCGCAACGGCGTGAACGTGATCATTTTCCCGGAAGGCACGCGGAGCCAGGACGGTCACCTCAAGGAGTTCAAGAGCGGGGGCTTCCATCTCGCCATCGAGGCCGGTGTGCCCATCATCCCGGCCACCGTCTCGGGCAGCATGCGGCTCACGCCGAAACACTCGCTCCGGGTCGAAAGCGGCCGCATGAAGGTCACTTTCGGCGAGCCGATCCTGACCGCGGGTCTGACCGTGGCCGATCGCCAGACCCTCAAGGACCAGGTCCGGGTCGCGATCGAGGCCGGATTTGACTGGACCTACCAGGATCGGCCGGAAGCCACACAAGAACGGTCCCGTTCTTCGGCTCCGGGATCGGCGAGCTAGCGCTTCTCGGCTGCGTTCTGAAGTTGACGGGCGGAAGCCCGGCCCGGTACGCTCGCTCTATTGCCTGTCGCTCAGGGGTGAGGGACGCAGCCACATGGCCAAGAAGCAGGGAAAGGCCCGCTCCACTGTGAGTGGGCAGCGGGGCGGTGCACGCGCGAAAAACGCGGGCGGAGCGTCGTGGTTCGACCATGGGCCGGGGGCGGCGGCTCAGGAAGTCGCGGGCCTCGTACTGATCGCGCTCGGATTGCTTTCGGGGCTCGCCCTGTGGAGCTACGCGCCCGAGGACCCCGCGTGGGTCTGGGAGCCGGTCTCCAATGCGGCCGGTGTCGCAGGCGCTTCCATTGCTTCGTCCCTCGTCCGCACGGTTGGCGGGTTCGGCGCTCTGGTGCCGGCAGGGGGCGCGGTCTTTCTGGGAGCGCAGCTCCTTGCGCGCGGTCGACTGACATTCCCGCCGCGCTTCTGGGTCGGCGTTGTCCTCGTCCTCTTGAGTCTTTCCACGATGCCGGCGCTTCTCGAGTCGCTGGCGCCCGGTCGCTTCGCGTGGGCGCACGGGGGCCGTCTCGGGACGTCGCTCGCTGGCGTCGAGCAGATGCTCGTGTCCGGCCCCGGCGCGCTCCTGTTGAATGCGCTGGCACTCGGGGTCGGCGTGCTTGGCCTCTTCGGCGTGGCGCCGGGAACGGCTCTTGGCGTACTCGCTGGTGGCGTCGCTGCGGCCAGTCGCGCCGTCGGGCGTGTGGTCACTCAAGGGTGGGACGCACTACGCGGCGCGGCGGTCAGCCTCCGCGAGCAGTTCGAACAATCGACGGCATCTTTCACGGTCTGGCGCGAGCAGCGCGCTCGCCGTCGCCGAGTCGCGGCAGCCACTCGGCAGGAAGACGAGGACGTCCAGGTCGAGCCCGTCGCGATCGCTGGAGAGCCCGCTGAGAAGACCATGAAGACCAAGGTCGCCAAGGTCCTGCCAAAGCTGCGAAAGGGTGGAGCGCCCGACATCGTCGACCATTCGACCGAGCGTGCGCCCGAGCCTGAGCAGGAGACCTTCCTGTTCAGCGAGAACACGTCGACCGGGCCGTATACGCCTCCCGACGTCGGTGCGATCTTCCAGCCGGCGCCCGAGGGTGCCCGCAAGTACGACCGCGAGAGCCTCATCATGAACTCTCGCATCCTGGAGAAGAAGCTGGCCGACTTCGGAGTCGCCGGCCGTGTCGTGACCGTCCACCCCGGTCCGGTCATCACGATGTACGAGTTCGAGCCTGCGCCCGGCGTCAAGGTCAACAAGATCACGAATCTGTCGGACGACCTGGCGTTGGCATTGCGCGCGTTGTCGATCCGCATCATTGCACCGATCCCGGGAAAGAGCGTGGTCGGCATCGAAGTGCCGAACCCGGATCGAGAAGTCGTCTATATCCGCGATCTGCTCGAATCGAAGAATTTCCGCGCCAGTGCGTCCAAGCTGACCTTGGCACTCGGTAAGGACATCTTTGGCAATCCGCTCGAAGCGGATCTCACGACAATGCCGCACCTGCTCGTGGCCGGCGCGACCGGGACGGGCAAGAGCGTGTTCCTGAACTCGCTCTTGTGCTCGATCCTATGCCGTGCGACGCCGGACGAAGTGAAGCTCCTGCTGGTGGATCCCAAGCTGCTCGAGCTGTCGATCTACGAAGGCGTTCCGCACCTGATTGCCGACGTCGTGACGAATCCCAAACGAGCGGCCGCAGCGCTTCAGGGAATCGTGATCAAGATGGAAGAGCGCTACCAGCGAATGGCCGCGCTCGGTGTGCGGAACATCTCGCAGTACAACACCCGGGTCGACGAGGCGCTTGCGGAAGGGGACAAGACGTTCTTCCTCAAGCCGAAGCCGGGCGAAGCGCAAGGTGAAGAGGTCGAGTTCCAGCGCATCCCCTACATCGTCGTGGTCATCGACGAACTCGCGGACTTGATGCTGGTTTCCGCACGCGACGTGGAAGAGAGTCTCCAACGGCTCGCGCAGATGGCGCGTGCAGCGGGAATCCACCTCGTCCTGGCGACACAGCGACCTTCCGTCGATGTCCTGACGGGCATCATCAAGGCGAATTTTCCGGCGCGAATTTCGTTTCAGGTCTCGTCCCGCACAGACTCCCGGACGATCCTCGATCAAGGCGGCGCCGATACGTTGCTTGGCATGGGCGACATGCTGTTCCTACCGCCGGGCACTTCGAAGTTGCAGCGCGCACACGGCTCCTTCGTGACCGAGCGCGAAGTGGCGACGCTCGTCGAGTACCTGCGCACGCAAGGCAAGCCCCAGTTCGACGAAGAACTGACGCGACTGCGAGAGGAAGGAGAGGCGCACGAACTGCGCCCCGAGGATACGGACGAGCACTACGACCTCGCCGTGCAGATCGTGGCAGAGACACGCAATGCGTCGATCTCCTACATCCAACGGAGGCTCAAGGTCGGCTACAACCGAGCGGCGCGCATGATCGAGCAGATGGAGAACGAGGGCATCGTCGGCCCCCAGATCGGATCGAAGCAGCGCGAAGTCTTTGTGCAGGCGGTGCACGCGGATGGCGACATCGGAAGTGTCTAGTCGCACGGCCAGCGTGGCTGCGGCCCTTGGGTTCGCGTGGACGCTGGCTGCGCATGCTGCAGCCGGGGGTACGGGCGAAGTCCCGGTGCTGGTGCCTGAGGCCAGTGCCGAAACGTCGTGTGCGGCGGAGATGACGGCGCGCGTCCAAGCGCGATATGACGGGGTCCAGGACCTCGCCGCGAATTTCACGCAGCGCTCCGAGAGTGCGGCGTTGGGGACGCCCCAGCTCTCTTCGGGCACGGTGGTGTTCGCCAAGCCGGGCAAGATGCGTTGGACCTACGAATCGCCCGAGCCTTCGATTGTCGTCAGTGATGGCTCGACACTCTGGATGGTCGATCCGGAGTTCAAGGAAGTGCAGGTGCTCCAGGTCGACGCAGGCTTTCTCTCGGGCTCTGCGATCCACTTCCTGCTGGGCGAGGGGCGTCTCGCCGACAGCTTCGAGGTGACGGCGCGAGATTGTGGTTCTCCAGTCGTCCACCTGCGGCTGCGCCCCAAGGAAGATGCGACCTACGTCTACGTCGAACTCGAGACCGATGCGGCGACCGGCGACCTGCGAGCGACCGTACTTGAGGATCTGCTGGGCAACCGCACCGAGGTTCGCCTGGATTCGCTGCTGACGAACCAGGGTCCGTCTCATGAGCAGTTCACCTACGTGCCGGGGCCCGATGAACGCGTTCTGAGGCTCGGTCAATGAGGGGCGAAGGGGCGGATAGGTGAAGCCGGCTTCCATGACTTGCATGCCGCGCAATCTGCCGCATAGCGGCCTTGGCACGATCGGGGCCGCCGTATCGCCGACACCGTGTCAGATTTCCGGCAGCTTCCAGGCAGCTTCGCACCACGAGGCGGCACCCCACCGGCAACTTTCACGGCGCGTGCCAGAAATGCACGCAGGTCCCGCGCAGGCGTTCCCCAGTGGCCAGATCAGGTGCGATTTCGGCCAGTTGCGGGAGTGCTTGCGAGTCGGTGAAGCGTTGACACCCCGAATGGCCCTGCCTACCCTCGCTAGATCGAAAAGCTTCGCAAAGACGGGGGCTTGGCAGCATCTGGCCAGCATCGAGGGGCACCTAACGCCGTGCCCGGTCGGCTCTTGGCTCGATGTCGGAGCGCGGGAATCCGCACCCGGCCAGCGCGGCGTGCGCAGCGGCCGCGCACCCGGGCGACCCTGCGATGCCACTTCGCTGCGGAGCGGTTGCGACCGGCTCGAGACCCGTCGTGGACGAGTCGGCACGCCCTTTGCAAAAAAGCTCAGTGGATCCGCACTGATTGCGGAGACCAGCGCGAGGAGACAGCGCAATGAGCGAGTTCGATTCCGATTCCCCCGGAGGACGCAGGGGCTTCGTCCGCGACGTCATGCGGCGAATCACACCTGAAGGCACGGAAGACACCGAACGAAGCTCGGAGCGCGAAAACGGCATGGGACGAACACTCCAGGACGAAATCGAAGACCTCAGGGAAGCCATGCGCTTCTTCGGCGGCGACTCCGCCGAGTTCCGCCGCCGCCTCGACCGCGTGTTGGCCGAATACGAAGCGCTGCGGCGTCGCTATCACCTGAGCCGCGAGCAGCAGTCGGACTCGGAGCGCCAGAACGAGAAGCTCGTGGCGATGCTCCAGGAAGCGAAGCAGCAGATCGAACTTCTAAAGGAAGAAGTCGACAAGCTCTGCGCGCCGCCGAACTCCTACGGCGTCTACATCCGTCCGAACAAGGACGGCACGGTCGAAATCGTGGTCGATGGCAAGCAGATGCGCGTCAACGTCCATCCGAACGTCGATACCACCCACTTCGAAGAGGGACAGCTCCTCGTTCTCAACGAGGCGTACAACGTCGTCGAGGGCGCCGGGTTCACGAGCCGCGGCGAGATCGCAGCGGTTGTCGAGTTGCTCGAAGATGGCCGCGCCATCGTGCTGGGCCACACCGACGACGAGCGCGTCGTCACGCTGTCGGATCCGCTCCGCCGTGAGACGATCAAGGCCGGCGATCACTTGATGATGGATCCGCGTACCCAGTACGCGTTCGAGAAGATGCCGAAGTCGGCGGTCGAGGAAGTGGCACTCGAGGAAGTGCCCGACGTGACCTACGACCAGATTGGCGGCCTCGGCGAACAGGTGGAGATGCTGCGCGACGCGATCGAGCTGCCCTACCTGCACGCGGACGTCTTCGCCGAACACCAGCTCTCACCGCCGAAGGGAATCCTGCTCTACGGACCTCCGGGCTGCGGCAAGACGCTCATCGCGAAAGCGGTCGCGAACAGCCTGGCCAAGCGCATCGAGGAGAAGACGGGTCGCGAGACCGCGGCGTACTTCCTCAACGTGAAGGGCCCGGAGCTTCTCAACAAGTACGTGGGCGAGACGGAGCACAAGATCCGCGAAGTCTTCAAGCGCGCGCGCGAGAAGGCGAACGACAACGTTCCGGTCGTGATCTTCTTCGACGAGATGGACTCGCTGTTCCGCATGCGCGGAAGCGGCATCTCCTCGGACATGGAAGCCACCGTGGTGGCGCAGTTCCTGTCCGAGATCGATGGTGTCGAAGCGCTGAAGAACGTGATCGTGATCGGTGCCTCGAACCGCCAGGACCTCATCGACCCCGCCGTGCTGCGTCCGGGACGCCTCGACCTCAAGGTCAAGGTGCAGCGCCCGGATCGCGACGCGGCCTATGAGATCTTCACCAAGTACCTGATCGAGGGGCTGCCCTATCACCCGGACGCTGAACAGCAGTACGGGAGCGATGGCGCCAAGATCGTCGACGGGATCATCCGCGACACGATCGACAAGATGTACTCGACCGGCGACGAGAACAAGTTCCTCGAAGTGACGTACGCCAAGGGCGAACGCGAGATCTTCTTCTTCAAGGACTTCCTGTCTGGCGCCATGATCGAGAACATCGTGGCTCGGGCCAAGAAGATGGCGGTCAAGCGACTCATCGAGCATGGCGAGCGCGGCATCAAGCCGCAGGACCTCGAGGACGCGTACCGGAACGAGTTCAAGGAGAACGAAGATCTCCCGAACACGACCAACCCGGACGACTGGGCCCGGATCTCCGGCCGAAAGGGCGAACGCATCATCAACGTGCGGACGCTCATTACCGGCATCAGTCGCAAAGAGGTCTCCATCGAGAACGTCGACTCGGGCGGCCAGTACGTCTAGGTTCCGACGCAGTGACGGCTGAACGCAGGGGCGGAACTCGCCCCAGCGCCGTTAGAGGTACTTGATGGCGATTCCCAAGGTCATGGGGACCGAGATCGAATTCGGGATCACGGTCAAGAACGATCGAGACTTCGATCCGATCTCGAGTTGTGTGCTCCTTGTGAACGCCTATCGGGAAGAGGCGGCTGCGTCGATCCTCTGGGACTACGACCAGGAGAACCCGCTTGCAGACGCGCGCGGTTTTCAGGTGGACGGCGAGAAGTACACGCCTAACCAGCAAGAGAACATTGCGCGCAACAAGACGCTGTCGAATGGTGCGCGTTACTACGTCGATCACGCGCATCCGGAATACTCGTGCCCCGAGGTCACGAATCCGTACGACCTCGTCGTGCATGAGCGAGCCGGGGAGCGCGTCGTCGAGATCTCGCGCCGTGAGGCCTGCACGCTGCTGCCGGAAGGCACGCAGATGCTCATCCACAAGAACAACAGCGATCACAAGGGCAATAGCTACGGCTCGCACGAGAACTACTTGATGGACCGACGCACGTCCTTCAAGCAGATCGTCGAGCATTTGATTCCGTTCTTCGTGTCGCGTCAGGTCTATTCGGGCGCAGGCAAGGTCGGGAGCGAGAATCGCGCGATGCCGTGCGACTACCAGCTGGCGCAGCGATCCGATTTCTTCGAGACCGAGGTCGCGCTCGACACGATGGTGAAGCGCCCGATCATCAACACGCGCGACGAACCGCATGCGGATCGCGAGAAGTACCGCAGGCTTCATGTGATCGTGGGCGACTCCAACATGCTGGAGTACACGATCTGGCTGCGGCAGGGGACGACCGCCATCGTTCTCTCGATGATCGAAGACGGCGCGATCACGCTCGACATGACCCTGCGAGACCCGGTCAAGGGTATCCGGGATGTCAGTCATGACGTGTCCCTTCGCCGAGAGCTCGAGCTGAACAGCGGCCGAAAGCTCACCGCGGTGCAGATGCAGCGCGACTATCTCGAGATGGCGCTGAAGTACCGAGATGCGCACGACTTGCCGGATTGGGCGGACGAGATCCTGGTCGAGTGGGGCGTCGTACTGGATACGTTGGAGCGGGACCCGTACGAGCTGTCCGATCGTATCGATTGGGTCGCCAAGAAGGCGCTCATCGAGGGATTCATGGCTCGGAAGGGCCTCGACTGGCAAGCGCCCCAGGTGGCGATGATGGATCTTCAGTTCCACGACATCCGGCCAGACAAGGGTCTGTACTATCTTCTGGAACGCCAGGGCAAGGTGAGACGGATTACCACCGACGAAGAAATCAACAGAGCGATCACGGAGCCGCCGACCGATACAAGGGCATACTTCCGCGGTCAGTGTCTGAAGCGATACGGTGAAAACGTGTTCGGAGTCAATTGGGATTCAATCTCGTTCGGAATCGGCGACGAGCCGATCAAGCGGATCCTGATGGCCGAACCGTTGAAGGGGACGAAAGAGCACGTGGAAGAGTTGCTCGAGCGGTCAAAGACCGCGGCCGAGCTCGTAAAAAACCTGCGCGCCTAGCGTCCAGAGGAGAACGATATGCGAAAGCGAATCTTCGGGAATGATGCTGACACCGCGACTTTTGGGGTCGCGATGGCGGCCGAGTCCACCCAGAAGCAGAAGTCCGGCGACGGAGGAGACTCCGGCGGCGAGGCCAAAAGCGGCGAGGGCGGCAAGAAGATGGCCAAGAAGGGCGAAGCCCTGAAGGAAGACATGGACTCCCTGCTCGACGAGATCGACGAGGTTCTCGAAGAGAACGCAGAAGAGTTCGTGAAGAACTACGTCCAGCGAGGCGGTCAGTAGGGCCACGCAGGGACAGATAACGCGCGATGGCCCCGACACGGGGCACCGCGCCGCAACGATCCGGGGGGAATTCGTGCGGTTCTGGGACGGCTACAAAGGCTCGAGCTTCATGGAGCTCCTCGACGCGGAGTGTCCGTCGCTCCGGCCGAACATCCACCACTGGTTCGCCGAGGTCGGGCAACTGCCCGAGACCGCTCACGGCACGACCTGTGTTTCGATGATCTTTTCTGATGGTGCGCTGGTCGCTGCAGATCGGCTCGCGACGATGGGCCACCAGGTGGCATCGCGCGAAATCGAGAAGGTCTACGCGACTGACGCGCATTCGCTGATGGCGATTGCTGGCGCGGCCGGGCCCGCCATCGAGATGGCGCGCCTGATCGGTGTCCAGTTCGAACACCGCGAGAAGATCGAAGGCGAACCTCTCGAACTCGAGGGCAAGGCCAACACGCTTGGGCAGATGATCCGTCAGAACCTGCCCGCCGCGATGCAGGGACTTGCGGTCGTGCCGCTCTTCGCCGGGTTCGACCTGCGACGTCGAATTGGTCGGGTGTGGAAATACGAGATCACCGGCGGCCGCTACGAGGAAGCCGAGTTCGACAGTGTCGGATCGGGATCGATCTTCGCGCGTGAGTCGTTGAAGAAGAGCTTCAAGACGAACGCCACGCGGGAAGAAGCCATTGCCATCGCCATCGAGGCGCTCACCGATGCGGCCGACGAAGACCGGGCAACCGGAGGCGTCGACCTGCACCGCGGGATCTATCCGCGCGTCAAGATGTGCAAGGCCGACGGAATCGAAGAGGTCGGCGACGAAGAGATCGCCCAGGTCTATCAGACCATCATGTCCAACCGCCGGCATCCCGGGGAGTAGTCGATGTCATTCCCGTTCTACGTCAACCCGGAGCAGATGACCCAGGACAAGGCCGAGTTCGCTCGGAAGGGCATCGCGCGAGGGAAGTCCATCGTTACGCTCGAGTTCGCGGGTGGCGTATTGATGATCGCCGAGAACCCGCTGCAACTGCAGAAGCTGGGCGAGATCTACGACCGCGTCGCGTTCGCCGGTGTTGGCAAGTTCAGCGAATTCGATCGGCTGCGGAAGATCGGTGTGCAGTGGGCCGACACCGAGGGATACCGCTTTAGCCGCGACGACGTTCGCGGCAAGGCATTGGCCAACGTCTATTCGCAGCTTCTGGGGGAGGAGTTCACACGCTCTCCCAAGCCCTTCGAAGTCGAAATCGTGATCGCCGAGTGCGGTGACGACAGCCTTTCGGGCCACGAGAACAACGCGATCTACAAGGTTGGTTTCGATGGCACGATCCAGGATCAGAAGGGCTTCTGTGCGATCGGCGGCAGCGTCGATAGCCTCACCAATCATCTCGAGTCCAACTACAGCGATGGTCTCGACCTGGGGGCCACGTTGCGGCTCGGTCGCGAGACCTTGCAGCGGGCGGAGAACGGCACGTCCGACCTTCCGCCCGAGAGCCTCGAAGTCGCGATCCTCGATCGTTCGGGCCGAGGCCGCCGGTTCCGCCGGCTCTCCCACGAAGAGATGGCCAGCCACCTCGGCTAACCCGCAGCCTCAAGTCGCTCCGCGCCGGCCCCGATACGGGGAGACCTGTCGCTTCAGCGAGAAGGGGATGGCGTGAGCGGTTCAGTCAAGGGTTCGATCATTGCCGGAGTGGTGGAAGACCTCCTCGCGCTCAAGCGAACAGGAGCTCTGTCAGATGATCTGATCGGGGCCAGCCTTGATGCCGCTGACGTGAAGCTGATCGAAGACAAGGCGACCCCCTCAGCCTGGTATCCGATGGCCAGCTACACGCGTCTCCTCGAGCTGCTGTATGCCGTCGAAGCCGACGGCCAGGATCGGCAACGCTATTTCGAGGGTCGTGGCGAGAAGAACGCGCAGCGTCTCTTCGAGGCGGGCCTGTACCAGCAGTTGTCGTTCGTCGACCGCTGGGCCGAGGACGCGACGGAAGGACGCAGCGGGTCGGATGCAGTCGCGGCCTTTGGGCGTAACCTCCGGCTCGTGCTGACGCTGTCGTCGAGCATCTACCAGGGCGGTGTCTGGTCCGTTGAGCCGGACCCGGACAACGATGGTCGGCTCGTCGTTGCGGTCACCGATGCGGGCGACTATTCGGCGCCCATGCGATGGGCCGCGCTCGGCTTTCTGAATGAATGTGCGCGTCCGCGCGATGGTTCGCGCCCAGCGTTGTTCATTGGCCATCTCGATGATGCGCGAGCCTTCCGCTTCAAGATGTCGATGGATATCGAGGGCATGCACCCGGCGCATAAGGGCTACCCCTAAGGGTTTTCTTTTCCGTCTCAGTTCTGATTCGCATTCGTCACAGCGACGCCCCTATTCGTGGGGATCTCCGGTAGAAGAGGAGATTCACCGACCATCCAGGACGGGGAGCGACTCTTGACGCGTGACTTCGACGAAGGGATGCCCGGCGGTTCGACCGACGGTGGTCTCTTTCTTCGCTGGTGGCTCGAAGGATCCAAGCGCGGTTGGCCGTTCACCGCATTGTTCGTCGCGACCGCTGTGATTGCGACAACGGCGATCCTGGCGGTCGAGACCTGGTCGGCCGCTTTTCTGGTTCTGCTGCTTCCGCTCTTCTTCGTGCCCGCTGTCCTTCGTCCCATCCAGTGGATGACCTGCCTCGCGGTATTCTCGCTCGCCCTGGGTTTGTTGGTCGTTGTGCGTCAAGCGCCGCCTGGAATCCAGCTCGGCTTCGTCGTACTCATCGGCGTGATGGCCGCGCATAGCATGCTGCTGACGCGAGTCTCGCGCTCCGCGCGGGAGATGCACCTGCGCATCCAGGAACAAGCGATGACCGATGGCCTCAGCGGCGTCCTGACGCGGGCCGCGTTCGACCTCCACCTCGCGCATGAGGTGGGGCGGTCCGTTCGGTATGAGGAGCCGCTCTCGATGTTGGTCTGCGACATTGACCGGCTGAAGCAGCGCAACGACGACCATGGGCATCCGGCTGGCGACGAAGCCATCACACACCTGGGAAACGCCCTCAAAAGCGCGACTCGTGGCTGTGACGTCATTGGTCGGATCGGAGGGGATGAGTTTGCCGTGCTCCTCCCGCGTGCCGATCTGGCGAGCGCGGCGATCGTCGCCAACCGGATCGAGGCAGCCCTCGAGGCGGCTCCACTTGACCAGGGCTCGGTCTCGGTGTCGATCGGTGCGGCGCAACGTCGCACGGAGGATCCGCGTACGCTCTATGCCGAAGCGGATCGTTCTCTCTACGTGGCAAAGCGTTCACGCCACACTGAGGTGCGCTCCGCCTCCTAGATCCTTGGAATCGAAGGGATTTTCCCTCGGCTGCGACGCGAAATAGTTTGATCCTTCCGCAAGTTCCGTAGTGCCCCTGCCGATAGAAGAGGGGAGAACGGCTACCCTAGCCAAACGGATCGGGGCGAAGAGGCTGTGCAGAAGCGCATCTACGGGGTCGAAACCGAGTACGGGATCATCTTCACGCCTGAAGGGCGGAAGACGTTGCCGGTCGAGAAAGCCATCCGCTTTCTCTTCGAGAAGCTCATCACGACGGAACACTTCCTGAATGTGTTCCTTGAGAACGGTGCGCGGTTCTATCAGGACACGGGCTGCCACCCGGAATACGCGACACCCGAGTGCGCGTCGCCGCGTCAGCTCCTGGTCTATGACAAGGCCGGAGAGCGTGTGCTGGAAGACCTCCAGGACTACGCGGAAGAGAAGATCCGGGAAGAGCGCATCCCTGGGAAGCTCTCGATCTTCAAGAACAACACCGACTTCGTCGGCAACAGCTACGGCTGCCACGAGAACTACCTCGTCGATCGTGACGTGGATTTCTATTACCTGGCCGAGCAGCTGATCCCTTTCCTGGTGACGCGGCAGATCTACGCCGGCGCGGGCAAGGTCTTCCAGACGCAGGACGGCGTACACTACTGTGTGTCGCAGCGCGCGCAGCACATCTACCAGAAGATCTCGGGCACCACGACGAACGACCGCTCGATCATCAACACGCGTGACGAGCCCCACGCGGACCGCGAGAAGTACCGGCGACTCCACGTCATCGTTGGCGACTCGAACATGAGCGAGTACACCAACTTCCTGAAGGTGGGTGCGTGCGCGATCGTCCTCCAGATGATCGAGGACAACTACATCAACAAGGACTTCACGCTGCGGAACCCCGTGAAGGCCATCAAGGACATCTCCTACGACGCGACCTGCAAACGCAAGCTCCGCCTGGACAACGGGCGAGAGTACTCGCCGATCGAGATCCAGCGCGAGTACTGCGAGATGGCGCAGAAGTACATGGAGCACTATCCGGTCTCCGACGAGCTCAAGGACGCCGTCGGGATGTGGCAGTACGTGCTCGATTCGCTCGAGGAAGACCCGAACAAGCTCGACACCAAGATCGACTGGATCATCAAGCGAAAGCTGATCGAGCGCTTCATCGACAAGCACGACGCCAAGTGGAGCGATCCGCGGGTCTTCATGCTCGACCTGCAGTACCACGATATCCGGCTGAACCGCGGGCTCTACTACCTGCTGGAGCGCAACGGTCAGGCCGACCGCATCTTGAATGACGAAGAGATCATCAAGGCCAAGACCGAGCCGCCGCATAACACGCGTGCCCGGATGCGCGGTGAGTTCATCAAGCTCGCGCGCCAGAATGGCATCCAGTACGACCTGGACTGGTCGAACATTCGTCTCGGCAACCTGCTCAACGTCCGCGTGATCTGCAACAACCCGTTCGAAACCGACACCGAGAAGGTCGCCGAGCTGGTCCGCACGATCCAGAAGACGAATCTGCGCAAGACGAGTCTGTCGAAGCTCGTCATCCAGTCGTAGGCACCATGCAGGAAGCGCCTCCGCATCTTCGCGCCGTTCCTCCGTCAAAGGAGCCGTCTGCGGCGCCGTCGGCTGAGGTGACGGTCGTCGAGGAAGATCAGACCACCCCGACCTGGGCGTGGTTGGCACTCGTTGGCTTCCTGATTTGCGCCGTCGGATGGGGTGTCTCGCATCGCGAGGGCCTCGCCCTGGGACAGACGCTGGCCGACACCCAGGCCGAATTGGCTGCGACCCAGGCCGACCTGACCGCGCACCAGGTGCATCTAGACGACGTGCGTGTGCAGAGCGACGCTCTGGCAGGTCGCGTCGAAGCGATCGCGCTCGAAGCGCGCGTTGTCGCCGATCGCGCACAGCAGGCACCCGTTTCCGAGGCTCCGACCTCCGAGGTCTCTCCCGGCCAGGACTGAGCGACGGCCAGGCGGCATCCTCGACATCACTCCTGTGATGCCGCTCACTTTCCGCCTCCCGAGCCGGCGGGTTTCACCCCGATGTCCGCGGAATCCCTCAATTCCCGGACGGTGTGCGCCGATACGGACGGAGTCGACTGTTCGACCCGCATCCCGTGGAAGGCACGCCTCATGCTCGACGCCCTCGTCGGTCTCTTCTCCAGCGATCTCGCGATCGACCTCGGTACCGCGAACACCCTTGTGTACGTGAAGGGCAAGGGGCTGATCTGCTCCGAGCCTTCGGTGGTCGCCGTGGCAACCGATGCCAATGGACGCGGCGAACGCGTCATGGCCGTGGGTCATGAAGCCAAAGAGATGTTAGGCCGTACGCCCAGTGGCATCCGCGCGATCCGACCGATCAAGGACGGCGTCATCGCCGACTTCGAGATCACCGAGGCGATGCTTCGCCATTTCATCCTGCGGGCGCACAACCGGCGAAAGCTGGTTCGTCCGCGGATCGTCATCTGTGTGCCGCCGTGCATCACCAGCGTCGAAAAGCGCGCGGTCCGTGAGAGCGCGCTCTCTGCGGGCGCGCGCGAGGTCTACCTGATCGAAGAGCCGATGGCGGCCGCGATCGGCGCAGGCCTCGATGTGACCGCGCCGACGGGGAACATGGTCGTCGATATCGGGGGCGGAACGACCGATGTCGCGGTGATCTCGCTGTCGGGCATCGTCACCTCGCGTTCGATCCGCTGTGGCGGTGACGCGATGGACGAAGCGATCATCAACTACGTCAAGCGCAAGTACAACATGCTGATCGGTGAACGCAGCGCCGAGAACGTGAAGATGAGCATTGCGACGGCATCGTCGACGGCGAAGACCGAGACGATGGAGATCAAGGGTCGCGACCTTGTGGCTGGCATCCCGAAGGTCGTTGTCACGACGAGCGAGGAGATTCGCGAAGCCCTGATCGAGCCCCTCGGCCAGATCGTCGAGACGGTGCACCTGACCCTTGAGCGCACACCGCCGGAACTGGCGGCCGACATCGTCGACCGCGGGATCATGCTGGTGGGTGGTGGCTCGATGCTGAACGACCTCGATACGATTCTGCGCCAGGAAACGAAGTTGCCGATCCTGCGCAGCGAAGACCCGTACACGGCCGTCGTGCACGGGGCAGGGCGGGCTCTCGACAACCTCGACCTGCTCAAGGACGTCGCCATCTCGTAGCCGCTGGATAATGTGGCGTTTTCCAGGCACCCTGTGGGGGCTTGGGAGGACGAGCATGACTGGATGGCAGAGGGCGGGCATCGCGCTCGCGATGTTGAGCTGGATGACGGTGGGCTGCGCGACGAAGCCTGTCGAAGTGACGCTGGTCGAAGAGCTGATGGCGCGGGGTGTGGCCGCCGCGCAGACCGAGCGCGGGGTCACCATCTACCTGCCCGAGGTCCTCTTCGCGTTCGATGAATCGAACCTGTCGGAGTCTGGACGCGCGACCCTGGACGATGTCGCACGCATCTTGCGCGAGACGGCACCGGATCGCGAGCTCGCGGTTGAGGGGCACACCGACGCGATCGGGGATGAGTCCTACAATCTCGACCTCTCGATTCGCCGGGCCTCGACCGTGGCCGGAATCCTTCACGGATCCGGAATGGCGGAGAATCAGATCACCGTGCTCGGACTCGGCGAAACCCAGCCGGCTGCATCGAACGATGATCGCTCCGGCCGGGAGCTGAACCGGCGCGTCGAGATCGTGGTGATGCACAGCGGCGTCGCTGCGGGCCCCCCGCCGCGAGACTGACGCAAGTCGCCGCCCGTTTCGCCCAGCCTTAGTCGGGGGCCGGATTTCGCCCGGCCCTAGTCGGGGGCCATCATGGTGAGGGCGAGCTGCATGGCTGCCTGCATATCGCCTTCGACCTGGATCTGGCCCCCCAGGAATGCGTCTTGCGGGTTCAGATCTCCGGTCTTGAGCAATTGGTAGGCGTCCATCTCGACGGTGATCGTGGTGGCCGGTTCGGGGGCCGGCGGGCCGGCACCGAAGTGCGCGATCAAGTCGAAGCCGCGCTCTCCGGCGAGACAAAACTTCACGGTTCCCGGCGTCGCTGCCAGCGCATCAATGCGCTCCTTTGTGAACTTCATGTCGCCGGCCAGTCCGGATAGGCCGCCGAGGAAGCCGAGCGCAGAATCACCGGCTTCCGCCGCCAGGCGTTCGAAGTGCGCGTGGTCTTGAGTGAGCGTCAGGAACGGCTCGTGCGCAGGCGTCTCGCCGGGTGCCAGCTCTCCGTTGGCGATGTTCAAATGGAACGTGCCGCCGTCGCGTCCGCTCACGACGACCTGGATCGTTCCTTCCGCAGCCCGTAGACCTTCGAGGACTCGCTGCGCGGATTGGGCCGCGCGCGCCTGGTCGCGAAGCCCGCGGTTCCACTGCGCCGGGAGTTGTTCGGTGTAGAACGCCTTGGGGTCGGTCATGCGCGCGATCCTAGCGCTTGCGTCGGCGGCGTTGGTACTCGTCGACCTTGGCCGCATGTTCGCGGTAGGTCACCGAGAACGCGTGGCGACCACTGCCGTCGCTGTACGCCACGAAGAACAGGAACGGCGTGTCGGCTGGTGAAAGGATGGCGCGGAGTGCGGCTGCACCCGGGTTTGCGATGGGGCCCGGCGGGAGCCCCGGAATCTTGTACGTGTTGTACGGATTCGATGCGTCCTCCAGATGGATCCGTCGCAGGTTGCCGTCGAAATCGGGAATGCCGTAGATCACGGTCGGGTCGGTCTCGAGCCGCATGCCGCGCTTCATCCGGTTGAGGAAGACGGCCGCGATGAGCGGCCGTTCCTCAGGTGCGCCGGTTTCCTTCTCCACGATCGAAGCAAGGGTCACGACGTCGCGCATCGACAGACCCTGTGCCGTTGCCGCCGGCTCGATCTCCTGCCAGACCTTGAGGAACTGGGAGACCTGAGCTGCGACCACTTCCCTGGCCGAGAGCCCGCGGGCGAGCCGATACGTCTCCGGAAACAGGTATCCCTCCAGCGAATGGCCCTCGACACCGAAGCTTGCCGCAGCCTCCGGGTCCCGGGTGATGGCCAGGAACGCGTCGCGGTCGACGAGCCCAGCGTCGGCGAAGCGCGTGGCGACGTCTTCCATCCGCAGCCCCTCCGGGACGGACACGGCATGGGTGCGGACGTTGCCGCGTGTGAGCCGTTCGAGGATCGCATCCGCGTCGAGTGCGGGCGCGAACTCATACTCGCCCGCTCTCAGCTGTCCGTCTCGCTTCGTTAGGCGGGCGTGAAGGCGGAACGCGTCGGAGTGGCGAATCAGGCCCACCTGCTCGAGTCGGCTGGCGACGCTGCGGAAGGTGGCGCCGTTCTCCACGCGGAAAACGACGGCATCCTGGCTGCTGGAGACCGGCTCGAGTTGGTGCTCGAACCAGCGCCACGCGGCGGCACCGGCTGCGGCGGTCATCAGCGCGGCGACTGCGAGGGTGACGATGAAGCGCTTCATCTGGCCTCTTTCCGGTTTTCGCGCAACGCGAGGTAGGTGCGAAGCAGGATCGCGGCCGCCATCGAATCGATGGCTTGCTTGCGCTTCTTCCGGCCGCTTCGGCCCCCTTCGCGAAGAGCGCGGTCGGCTTCGGCCGTGGTCCAGCGTTCGTCCAGGGTCTCGACCGGGAGCGACAAGGCCTTGGCCAGATCCGCCGCAAAACGAGTCGCGGCCTCCGCCGCTTCGCCGCGTCGGCCGTCCATGTGGATCGGCAGGCCCACGACGATTTCGTCGACGGCGCGCTCAAGGACAATGGCCCGAATGGCGGCGATGTCCTTCTTTCGACCCGTCGAGAGAACAGCACCGATGGGCGTTGCGATCACGCCGTCGGGGTCGGAAACGGCGAGGCCGATCCGACGTTCCCCCCAGTCGATACCGAGTACGGCCATACGCGAAACCTACTGAATGCGGCGCCGTCTCGGGCCGGAGATTTGGCTAGGAGCGCCGGGTGAGGGCGCCGGCCCGCCGGTCGAGCGCGGTTTGCGCGGTCTTGCGCATCTGGGCGTCGCGGTAGTGTGCGGCCTGGGCCAGTGCGCCGACGGCTTCGTCGCCAGGGATCCCGCCGAGCGCAGCGATCGCTGCCACCTTGAGGTCGCGGAGCCAACGCTGCAACCGCGAACGGCGCTGTAGGAGCGCCGCGAGGGGCCGAGCGGCCTCGGGTACCTGCATGCGCCCCAGCGCCTTGATGATCTCCTTGGCTCGGGCGACGTCCTTTGCCTCGATCGCCCGTTCGAGGGCGTTCTCGATCGGAGGGAGCGCGCGAACGTTGCCCGTCGATGCGAGTGAGTTCAGCGCCAGAGCGACGATTCCGGCGTCTTCGTGGCGTGAGGCTCGGGCGAGGATCGCGATCGCTTCGTCGCTGCCGATCCGGACGAGGGCACGTGCGGTTTCCTCGCGCGTCTCCGCATCCCGGTGATGCAGTCCGTCCGCCAAGCGCGGTACGGCCGCTGGATGCTGCGTGTCGCCAATCAACCGAATCGCGTGCCGGACCACGTCGGGCCGGTCGTCGCCGAGTTGATCGAGCAGGGCAGGTAGGGCACGTTCGCTCGCCGCCAGAACGACCGCGAGCAGCCGCTCGCGTTGAATCCGGTCGGTTGCCGTGATGGCGCGATCGACCAGATGACGAATCGCGTCGTCGTCGAGGAGCAGCAGCGCGCGACTCGCGTGCACACCGTCTTCTGACCCCTCGGCCGCACGCTCGATCAGGTGGTCGAGACGCGGCCCGACCGCCAGGTGGCTGAGGAAGCTCGCCGCCGTCTCGGCCAGCCGGGATTCTTCCTTCCCATCGACGTGTCGCGCGAAGGCCCGCACGGCTCGAACGAACGCGTCCGTGTCGCCCTGGTCGAAGGCACGCTCCGCCATCGTGCAGATCCTGCGCGCGAGGTCGGTGTAGTCGGCCACCGAAGTGCAGAGGCCGAGTTCGCGGAGGCGGACCGTGAGTTCGTCTGTTGCCGCAGGATTCGCCGGGGTCTCCGGCGGGGGCGGTTCGATGTCGGGCACGGCCGGGACCACGTCTACCGGCGCCGGTCGTTCGGGCGCCACGAGGTCTGTGGCCGTGGCCACCTCGGCCGGGACCGTTTCGGCGGTGGGGTCATCGGGCGGCAGCGCTTCGATCGCGGGATCATCTTCCTCGATGATCGTGAGGGGCTCGGTCGACTCGGGTGGGTCGATCTCGAGTACCGGTTCATCCTCTGCGAGTGCGGGGACCAGCGTTGGGGCCTCGTCGTCACTCGCCGCAGCCGGGGCAAGCGGAGCCGCGACAGCGGGTACCGGATCGGGGATGCGCACGATCGGAGGAAGGTCGGCGTCTGAATCTTCTGACGGCAAGCCCACGGCGACCGCGGGGACGGGTCCGGCGACCGTGATGCCGAACGGCACCCGTTCTTCCAGCATCACCGCAAATCCGCCGGTCGCGGCGATACGCCCGGCATCCGACGCCAGCACTTCGGCCAATCCGGCGAGTGCCTCCGCATCGACTTCGGGCTCGAAGCGCAGCTCGTGCACGCCGCGCTCTCCGAGCTCGCGCCGCAACTCGGCCAGGTGCGGATCGGTCAGCACGCCGCGCTGCCCGGCTTCACGAAAGCCCTGCGGCCCGACCTCGAGGATCAGCGTGCCCTTGCGCCCAAGATCCCCCAGCCAGGTCCGCACGAAGCGGCTGAAGATGTCGGCCAGGCGCGGGTCGCCGGCTTTGTAGTACCGACGTGCCTTCACCACGCGCGCAAGCTCAAGCAACAGCGTTGCCAGCTCGGGCGCGGTGCGTCGGTCCCCCCCTTGGGCCCCGGTGCCGGGCGCGTCATCCATCGAACAGGACTATCGAACGGTTCGGTCGAAAGGTAAAGCGCTGTTCGGCAGCCAATCGTCCTTACGCCCTTGACGCGCCCCGTGGTCGCGCGACCCTGGTGAGGTCCGGATCCCCCAACCGGGCCCTCACCCTCCTCGACATCCCCGAATGGCCGCCGCGCCGCCCGTAGGCCGGACGCGACCGGGAGGGGAGAGGATGCTGCCATCGTGCCCCCTGAAACGCCGGCACCCGAGCCGGCGGACGCCGTTTCGCGTGCTGTGGGACTGGGTCTGGCTACCGGCCTGGGCGCCGGTCTGCTGCCGAAAGCGCCCGGAACTTTCGGTTCGGCTCTCGCTTTTCCCATTTTCGTGTTATTTTCGCCTTTGCCGTTCTGGATCCAGGGGGTGACCTGGCTGGGCCTCTGGGCGGTGGGGACCTGGGCCGCTGGCGTGGCCGGGGCCGTTTACGGGGTGGAGGACGACGGACGCATCGTGATCGACGAAGTGGTCGGACAATGGCTGACACTGCTGCCGCTCGTTCCACTCGGCGCTGGGATCAGCGCTGCGACTTGGAGCGAATCGACTTCGCTGGTTCTCCTCGTGACCGGATTCGTCGCGTTCCGCTGCTTTGATATTGCCAAGCCGGGGCCGGTGGGCTGGGCAGAGCGCAATTTCAAGGGAGGCCTGGGAGTGATGATGGACGACGTGGTGGCAGGCGGATTCGGCGCAGTCGTCGTGACCGTAGTGGCATTCGCGCTGGCTGCCGGGTGGGCCGGGGGGCTGCTGTGATCGCCGAGGTCATCACGATTGGCGACGAACTCCTGCGCGGGGAGATCATCGATTCGAACAAGTCCTACCTCTCCGAGCGATTGCTCGAAATCGACGTGCACACACGCTTCCACTGCTCTGTGCTCGACGACCCGGCAGACATGAAGGACGCGTTCCTTCGCGCAGCCGACCGCTCCGAGATCGTGCTGGTGTCCGGAGGGTTGGGGCCGACCCGCGACGACATCACGATCGAAGTGCTGGCCGAGACCTTCGGACGTCAGCTCGAGCGGCACGCGCCATCCATGGCGGCACTCGAGGCTTTCTTCGAGCGGTTCGGTCGCGAGATGTCGCCAAGCAACGCCAAGCAGGCAGATTTTCCGGTGGGCAGTGACGTCCTCGAGAACCCCGTTGGGACGGCGCCCGGCTGCATGCTCGAAGCCGGGAGAACCGCGTTCTTCTGTATGCCCGGCGTCCCGCGCGAGCTCTACCAGATGATGGTCGAGCAGGTGATGCCACGGGTTGCCAAGCGGGCAGGCGGACAGCCGATGGTCGTTCGGAGTGCGATCTTGCGGACGTTCGGCATCGGCGAATCGACGTTGGAGGACGAACTCACCGGTGTCGCGCACAGCGAACACGTCCAGCTCGGATTTCGGACCACCTTCCCCGACAATTTCTTGCGGCCAGTGGCTCGCGGAGTCACCGAAGAGGAAGCGGACCGGCACCTCGAGGAGGCCTGCAAGGCCATCGAGGAGAAGCTGGGGTCTCTCCTCTATGGGCGCGACGACGACAGCATGGAAGCCACGGTCGGGAAGCTGCTGGTCGCCCACGGGGCGACATTGGCGGTCGCCGAAAGCTGTACCGGTGGCATGATCGGCGAGCGTGCGACGTCGGTGCCAGGTGCCTCGGCCTGGTTTCTGGGCGGTGTCCAGGCCTATTCCAACGCCGTGAAGGAGGGAATGCTAGGCGTCCCGAAAGACATGCTGGAGCAGCACGGCGCGGTTTCGGAGCCCGTGGCGCGCGCGATGGCCGAGGGAGCGCGTGAACGTCTGGGAGCAACCTGGGCGCTCTCCACGACGGGGATCTCGGGTCCAGATGGCGGCACCGACGACAAGCCCGTCGGCACGGTGTGGATTGCGTGCGCCGGACCCGATGGCACCGAGGCGCACGAGTTCCTGTTTCCGTTCGACCGGCAACGCAACCGTCAGGTCACGGTGCAGATGGCGTTCGATTGGCTGCGGCGAACGTTGCTGGGTGTCGATCGCGAAGTCCCGCGCTGGCTGAACCAGCGCGACCAGGGGCGACGATGAGCGACGCATTCGGCATCTCGGCCCGCAAACACGGGCAGGCGGTCCGCGCCTTCTTTGCGGTGCCGTTGCCGGAGGCACTGCGCGCGGGCGTGAGCCAGCAGATCGCGTCGCTACATGCGGCGACCGATGGCGATGCGGTGCGCTGGGTGCGCGCAGACGCGCTGCACCTGACGCTGCGTTTCCTGGGCAACGTGGGTGTCGACGATGTGCCTGCCCTCACTGCCGCGGTGGGCGAAGCGTTGGCCGACGTCGATGCATTCGCGGTGAAGCTGGGAGCGCCTGTGGCCTTTCCGGCTCCCCGACGACCGCGCGGCGTCGTACTCGAAGCGTCGCCAGAAGAGCCGCTCGCAGCGGTCGCGGAGCGCATTGCGTCCGCGATCGAACCCCAAGGCTTCGCACCGGAGCGCCGCAAGTTCCGTGCGCACGTGACTCTGGGCAGGCTCCGAAGCCGCCGCCTTCCCGCACTCGAATTGCCGGCACCGGACCCCGCCGAATGGTGGATTGACCGCGTCGTGCTCTTCCAAAGTGAACTCGCACGCGATGGTGCTCGCCATCGCGTGCTCGAAACGATCCCGCTCGGGTCCGCCACAGCGGCGGCTCCGTCCAGTCACCCCTGATTTCCCAGGAATGGAGAGAGATTGATATGGCCAAGAACGACAATGCGAAGGCACAAGAGCAGAAGAAGAATGCCCTTGAACTGGCGGTCTCATCGATTGAGAAGCAGTTCGGCAAGGGCGCGATCCTGACGATGACGGATGACTCGATCGACCGGGAGGTGAAGTCCTTCTCGGCCGGTGCGGCGAGTCTCGATCTGGCCCTCGGCATCGGCGGCTACCCGCGTGGGCGTGTCGTCGAGATCTATGGGCCGGAGTCGAGCGGCAAGACGACGCTCACCCTTCACGCCGTCGCTGAGGTGCAGCGCGCCGGCGGTGTGGCCGCCTTCATCGATGCCGAGCATGCCCTCGACATCAACTACGCGCGGCGTCTGGGCGTCCGGGTGGAAGACCTCCTGGTCTCGCAGCCGGATACAGG
This sequence comes from Deltaproteobacteria bacterium, assembly GCA_029261815.1. Classification (GTDB taxonomy): domain Bacteria; phylum Myxococcota_A; class UBA9160; order UBA9160; family UBA6930; genus JAJDAP01. Next base: position 8,514 of record JAJDAQ010000059.1, on the reverse strand, counting down.
CGAGCAGGCACTCGAAATCTGCGATGTCTTGCTTCGCAGTGGCGCGGTCGATCTCGTCGTCATCGACTCCGTGGCTGCGCTGACGCCGCGGGCCGAGATCGAGGGCGAGATGGGCGACCACCACGTCGGCTTGCAGGCTCGGCTCATGAGTCAGGCGCTGCGGAAGATCACGGGCACAGTCTCGAAGTCGGGCTCGACCGTCATCTTCATCAACCAGATCCGCATGAAGATCGGCGTCATGTTCGGAAACCCGGAAACGACCACGGGTGGCAACGCGCTCAAATTCTACGCGTCCATTCGGCTCGACGTGCGCCGCATCGCGGCCATCAAGGACGGAGACGAGGTCGTGGGAAGCCGCACCCGCGTCAAGGTCGTGAAGAACAAGGTGGCGCCGCCGTTCCGGCAGGCCGAGTTCGACATCCTCTACAACGAAGGAATCTCCTTCGAGGGAGATGTGATCGACCTGGGTGTCGATGTGGGCGTGATCGAGAAGTCGGGCTCCTGGTACTCGTACGGGGAAGAGCGCATCGGCCAGGGCAAGGAAAACGCCCGCCGCTTCCTCAAGGAGAACGTGGAGACCTGCGAGGCCATCGCGGAAGCTGTCTATGCAGCCAAGGGCCTGAAGCGCATCCCGCGCGCAACGCTCCCCGAAGCACCGGTCGAGGCCGCGGCGGCCGGCACCGACGAGGCGCCGATCGAGGCCTGATCCAGCACCGCAAAGCCCCCACGGGGAATCGACTCGCCGTGGGGGCTGTCGCGGGTGGGCCCTGGGACGACCGGTAGGGCCTGTCCGTGCTGGTCCCGTCCGTGAGGAGCCTCAAGAATCTGCACGGGTGAGTCGAAACGATGCCTTGAGCGTGCCTCTGCTCCGCGACCGGAGTGCGCATGCTCGAGGAGTGATGAGATGGCCCTGCAGCTGGACGAGATCCTGAAGGTCGCCCTCAAGGGCGGTGCTTCCGACATCCACCTCAAGTCGGGTCTGCCGCCGATGTTTCGCGTGGATGGTGCGCTCGTTCCGTTGAAAAACGGCGAACGGATCCTGCCCGAAGACATGCAGCAGGTCGCTCTCGGCATCATGAACGAGGTGCAGAAGGCGCGCTTCGACGAATTCCGCGAGGCCGACCTCGCATACGGGATCCCGGGCCTCGGCCGCTTCCGTGTCAACGTGTTCCAGCAGCGCGGCACCGTCGGCATCGTCTTCCGCGTCATCCCGTTCGGCGTCAAGACGATCGACCAGCTCTTCTTGCCCAAGGTCGTCGAGAAGATCTCGATGGAGCATCGCGGTCTGGTGCTCGTGACCGGCACGACGGGTTCAGGCAAGTCGACGACATTGGCGGCGATGATCGACCACATCAACTCGAACCGTACGTGTCACATCATGACGATCGAGGACCCGATCGAGTTCTTGATCCGCGACCGTCGCTCCGTGGTGAATCAGCGGGAGATTGGCGTCGATACCCAGAGCTTCGCGAACGCGCTTCGCGCGGCACTGCGTCAGGATCCCGACGTCATTCTCGTCGGTGAGATGCGCGACTTCGAGACGATCGAGACCGCCATCACGGCCGCGGAGACCGGCCACCTCGTGATGTCGACGCTTCATACGCTCGATGCCACGGAGACGATCAATCGGATCATCTCGGTTTTTCCGCCGTACCAGCAGAAGCAGGTCCGACTCCAGCTCTCGTCGATCATCAAGGCGGTCATCTCGCAGCGTCTCGTTCCGCGCGCTGACGGCAAGGGTCGGGTTCCGGCGCTCGAGGTCATGGTTTCGACCGGTTTGATTCGCGAGTGCATCTCGGACAAGGACCGTACGAAGGAGATCAACGATGCGATCTCGAAGGGCTTCACGACCTACGGCATGCAGACCTTCGACCAGAGCCTCATGCACCTGGTCAAGCAGGGCCTCGTTTCGTACGACGAAGCACTGAAGCACTGCACCAACCGCGACGACTTCGTGCTGCGCTTCAAGGGCGTCGCGTCGACATCGGACGGTACCTGGGACGACTTCGAAGGTGAAGAGGCCGTGATCGACGACGAGAAGAGCGACGTCGAAGGCGACGGCTCACCGGACTTCATCGAACGCTTCTAGCTGGCAGAGCGCGAACGTTCGTTCGCGAAAGTCGACCCGGGTCGACAACGGCCGCACGTGTTCCTTCCCGCCCGCGCCGAACTCGTCCGTGGGGTCACGGGCGCTCGAAGGCGACGGCGTAGGTCTTCGTCACGAAGTTCGCGCTGGGCCACGGGTCGATGGTTTCGAGGGTGCGAAAGCCCGCGGCCTCCAATTCCTCGATCATGAGGTCCGGCGAGATGCCGTGGCCGCCACGGTCCCCGGGAATGCCTTCCGGTGTGGCGAATGCCAGCAACCATGCGGGGGGGAAGTCGACCAGGACCAGCCGGCCGCCGGGCCGGAGTGTCTCGTAGAGGCTTGCAACGAAGGATTTCGGGTCGGTCAGGTGGTGGTAGACGTCACGCAGAAAAATCGCGTCGCAGCTTTCTGGAGGAAGGCCCGTGCCCCCGAGGTCGGCCGGACGGACTTCGACCGGAACGCCGGCTTCTGCTGCGGCGGCCAGGATCGCCTCACGTTGCTCCGCTTCGAGTTCGGTCGCGATCATGCGCCCCCCGGGCGCTACGAGGGGCGCCAGCGCGATCGCGTAGGCGCCGTTCCCGGCTCCGATATCGGCGACGACGCTTCCGGGTGCCAGCGCCAGGAGTTCGGCGAACAGGGGCCGCTCCGCTTCGAGCGTGTTTCCGGCGCAGCCGAATGTGAGGGCCACGGCAACAGTGGTCAGGCCGATCATGCGGGTTCGTCGATTCACGTGCGGTCTCCTCGGAGGGGTCCCCCGCAGCATGCCGCGACCCTTGGCTCGTCGCACCCTGCGCCGGTGCGCGGCCGGCGGACTCGGGTAACTTCCGCGGCTTGGATCCCGCTACCGGCTGCCGGCAGCGGACAAGGAGTCAAGCCGTGAGCCGTAGTGCCAGGGACATTCGAGAGACCTACCTCTCGTTCTTCGAGTCGAAGGGCCATTCGCGGGTCGCGTCTGCGCACCTGGTGCCCCAGGACCCGACCCTGCTCTTCGTCAACGCGGGGATGGTGCCGTTCAAGCGGGTCTTCACCGGAGAAGAGACCCGGCCGTATTCGCGTGCGACCTCCAGCCAGAAGGTCATGCGGGTCTCCGGCAAGCACAACGACCTCGAGGAAGTGGGTCGCAGCGCTCGCCACCACACCTTCTTCGAGATGCTGGGCAATTTCTCGTTCGGCGACTACTTCAAGCAGGACGCGATTCTGTATGCCTGGGAACTCTTGACCCAGCACTACGGGTTCGAAATGAAGGACCTGGTCGTCTCGGTCTTTCGAGAGGACGACGAAGCCGCACTGATCTGGGAGAACGAGATCGGGTTGCCGCCGGAGAAGATCTACCGCCTCGATGAGGAGGAGAACTTCTGGAGCATGGGCGACACCGGGCCGTGCGGCCCCTGCACCGAAATCCACCTCGACCGGGGGCCCATTGCAGGGGTCGATAACGACGATCCGTCGAGCGAGAGCGGCCGCTTTCTCGAGTTCTGGAACCTCGTCTTCATGCAGTACAACCGGGACGCCAACGGTAAGATGGAGCCGTTGCCGAAGCCTTCGGTCGATACCGGCCTGGGGCTCGAGCGCACGACCCAGATCCTGCAGGGGAAGGCGAATAACTACGAAACCGACCTGTTCATGCCGCTTCTCGAACGCGCGCAAGAACTGTCCGGCGTGGCCCTCGGCACCGATGTCGAGAGCGATGTCTCCCTGAAGGTCGTCGCCGACCATGCTCGCGCGGTGTCGTTCCTGATCAGCGACGGTGTCCTGCCCTCGAACGAGGGTCGTGGTTATGTCGTCCGGCGGATTTTGCGGCGCGCTTCGCGCCACGGTGTCCTGCTCGGGATGAACGAGCCCTTCCTGCACCACGTTGTCGACCGCGTGATCGATGAAATGGGCGAGGCCTACCCCGAACTCGTGGATCGGCGTGACTACATCACGGGCCGAACGCGCCGCGAAGAAGAACGCTTTCTCGAAACCCTGTCGAAGGGGCTCGCTCTGCTCGAAGGCGAAATCGAGGAAGTGAAGGGTCGCGGCGAAGCGGTGCTGCCGGGTCCCGTCGTCTTTCGTCTCTATGACACGTTCGGTTTCCCGGTCGACCTGACCCAGGACATCCTACGCGGCCATGGCCTGACGACGGACAACGAAGGCTTCGACGCGGCAATGCAATCGCAGCGCACGCGCTCGCGTGAGGCCTGGAAGGGCAGCGGCGATGCCGGCGTTTCGGCCGTCTACGGGCGCATCGCCAACGACATCGAAACCGAATTCACGGGGTACGACGAACTCGCGGGCGAGGCCGCCATCCAGGCGCTGATCGTTGGAGGCGAGGTGGTGGAATCGGCGGGCGCGGGGACCGAAGTCGACGTGATCGTCGGGACCACACCCTTCTACGCCGAAAGCGGGGGCCAGGTCGGCGACCGCGGCACGATCACCACGGCGGGCGGATGCGTCGATGTCGTCGATACCCAACGCCCGGTGGGACAGCTGGTGGTTCACCGCGGAACGGTTCGAGAAGGCAGCGTCGCGAATGGCGAAGCCGCCACACTCCATGTCGACGCTCAGGCGCGCGCAGCAACCGTGCGCAACCACACCGGCACCCACCTGCTGCACGCGGCACTGCGGGAGGTCCTCGGGCCCGACGCCGTTCAGAAGGGGTCGCTCGTTTCCCCCGATCGATTGCGCTTCGACTTCACCCACGACGCGCCCGTCAGCGAAGAAGAAATCGAACGGATCGAGGACCTGGTGAACTCCTGGATCGAAGACAATGCGTCCGGACGCGTCGATCAGATGGGCTACAAGGCCGCGATCGCTGCCGGTGCCATCGCGATGTTCGAAGAAAAATATGGCGACGTGGTGCGCGTGGTGCAGTTTGGCGAGGTCTCGACCGAGCTTTGCGGCGGCACGCACGCCCGCGCAACCGGCGACATTGGTCTGCTCAAGGTCGTGTCCGAAGGTGGCATCGCCGCCGGGATCCGCAGGATCGAGGCGCTGACCGGGATGGGCGCCCTGCATCATGTCCGGCGACAGCAACACGCGCTGCGCGCGGTCAGCGAACTCCTCCGCGTGCCGGCCGAAGACGCGCCGGTTCGCGTCGAGAAGTTGCTGGCCGATCGGAAGGCCGCCGAGAAGGAGATTTCGGACCTCAAGCGGCAGGCCGCGACCGGCGGGCAGGGTGCGTCAGCAGACGAAGTCCACGAGATCGCGGGCGTGCAGGTCCTCGTTCGTCGCGTCGACGGCATCGCGGGCAAGGAGCTTCGCGGGATCGTCGATGATCTGCGCAGAAAGCAGGGCGGCGGTGTGGTCATGGTGACCTCGGTCGACGGGGACAGCGTGGCGCTTGCGCTAGGCGTTTCGAAGGAACTCACGAAGCGGTTGAAAGCCGGTGACCTGGTGAGGGAAGTGGCGCAGGTCGTCGGTGGCAAGGGCGGTGGCCGTCCAGACTTCGCGCAAGCCGGGGGCAACGATCCGAGTCAGCTCGATGCCGCGACGGCTCGTCTCCATGCGCTGATCGAGGAAGCCTCGGCGTGAGTCGCCTGCCGGGCTGGCACGTTCCGGACCCGAACCGATACCGGCGTCGACGAACCTTCGAGGTCGATGTGGGCGGCGTCGGCGTTGGCGGTGGCAATCCGATCCGGATCCAGTCGATGACGACGACGGACACGCAGGACGTCGTCGGGACCGCGGACCAGGCTGAGCGCCTGGCTGACGCGGGCTGCGAGATCGTTCGCATCACGGCGCCCTCGATCCGCGACGCGGAAGCGCTCGGAGAGATCAAGGCCGAACTCCTGCGCCGCAACGTTGACGTCCCGCTCGTGGCGGACATCCACTTTACGCCGAATGCGGCGATGGAAGCGGCGCTTCATGTGGAGAAGGTACGGGTCAACCCGGGCAACTACGCGGACCGCAAGAAGTTCGAGGTGCGGGAGTACGGTGATGCCGAGTACCGCCAGGAAGTGGAGCGGATGTCCGACCGCTTCCGCCCCCTGGTGCTGCGGTGCAAGGAGTTGGGGCGCGCAATGCGCATCGGGACGAACCACGGATCGCTCTCGGACCGGATCCTCAACCGCTTCGGGGATACGCCGCTCGGGATGGTCGAGAGCGCGCTTGAGTTTCTCGACGTATGCGAGGCGGAGTCGTATCGCGATGTGATCTTCAGCATGAAGGCGAGCAACCCGCAGGTCGCAATCACGGCCTATCGACTGCTGGCCGCTCGCCTGGCCGAGCGAACGGTCCTGCGAGTCTCCGCGGACCAGCCGACGTCGGTCGCCATCGATGGATTCGGGACGCCGTCGTACCCCTTTCATGTCGGTGTGACCGAGGCTGGAGACGGCGACGATGGGCGCGTCAAGAGTGCGATCGGGATCGGCGCGCTGCTCGAAGACGGGATCGGCGACACCATCCGCGTCTCATTGACCGAGGACCCGGTGAAGGAGATTCCCGTCGCTCAGGCGCTGGCCGCGCGATACGACGCGCGGGATGACGAGGCGCCGCAGACCCTCGGCGACGCGCCTTACATTGACGATCCCTACATCCATCGCCGACGCGCGACGACAACCGTGGGTGATTTCGGGGGGGAAGAGCCGGTTCGCGTCGAAGCGCATCTTGGCCCGATGCCCTTTGCGCCACAGGATGCCGCCGATCAGGTGGCCGTCGCGCTGGCGTCCCTTGGCGACCTCATCTGCGAGGGTGTGGAAGTGGTCGTGGAAACGGCCGACGACGTGGGTCGCTTGTCGGAATTCGCCGGTGCGCTCGCGCGACTCGACAGGGAGCTGCCTTTGGCCGCGGTCGTCCCTGCGTCCCTGGCGGCCGCTGTCATGCCGCATGTTTCGCGCGTTGCCATTGTGCTGGAGCCAGGCGCGGCAGCGCCGAGGCTCGATCATGGCTCCTGCTTGATCGAGTGGGTTCTCCCCCCGGATCCCGACGCGATCGTGGCAGCGTTTGCCTCGCCACCACCGGACGCGGTCTCGATCAGCGACCTGCTGCCGACCCATGCGCATCGCCGGTTGGTCGCGCTCCTCCGCAGACTTGGGCACGGCGAGTTGCCCATCGTCCTGCGTCACCGCAGCGATCCGCTGGAAGGCGCCGAGGCGGCGATTCTTCGAGCGGCCACGGACCTGGGTGGGCTGCTTTGCGACGGGATCGGCGATCGCGTCTCGTTGGGCGGTTTCGGCTCGCTGGTCAAAGATGTCCAGCTGGCGTATCGCATCCTCCAGGGCGCTCGGCTTCGGACGTCGTGGACCGAGTTCATCTCCTGTCCTTCGTGCGGGCGAACGCTATTCGATCTGGAAGAGACGACGGCACGGGTGAAGGAGCGGACGAGTCACCTTCCTGGCCTGAAGATCGCGGTCATGGGTTGCGTCGTGAACGGCCCCGGGGAGATGGCGGATGCCGACTTCGGCTACGTCGGGTCGGGCGTGGGAAAGGTCGACCTCTACGTGAAACATGAGCGCGTCGTGCGAAACGTCGCTGAGGGTGTGGCGCCCGATCGCCTGGTCGATCTGATTCGCGACCACGGGGCGTGGGAAGATCCCAAGAGCGAGGCCTAGCCGCTTCGACTAGCGGCGGACTTCCAGCGGAGGCGCCGCGACGTCGGCCAGACGGCCGCGGCCCATCCAGTCCATGGCGGAGTCATAGGCTGCGAGTGTGTGGGTCTGGCGCAATGCTGCGTGGTCAGGGCCGAGCGCGGTCGCGCCCAGGGCGACTCCGACGGCAATGACGAGAGCGCCCTCAGCGGCTCCGAGTCCTGCGCCCGCGATACGGTCGAACAACCCGAGACCGGCCGCATGGAGCCCGGTTCTCACGGTGCGTCCGACGAGACCGACTCCGATGAGGGAAGCCGTGACGACGGCGATGCCAGCGAGCACCGTCGCCGCCCATGGCGGAAGAATCATCGGCGCGCTCTCGGTCAACCACGCTGCAACCGGCGAAGTCGCGAACCTTGCCACGATGAAGGCGGCGGCAAGTGCGCCCAGGGAGAATGCCTCGCGGACGACACCGCGAAATGCGCCCCGTGCGATCGCGAGGGCCAGCAGGGTGAGAGCCACGATGTCGAGCCCGGGCAGGTCACGCAGGAAGCTGAGCCACTCCATCTCGTCGATTCTAGGCACCGGGCCCCACTGTCGCTTCCCCTGTGTCTGGCGCGCCAGCTAGAGTCACGGGATGGACGGCAGCGTGCGTTACGACGCGGTCGTGATCGGAGCGGGTCACAACGGACTGACCACCGCCGCGTATCTGGCGCGCGCCGGACGGCGCGTGGTCGTCCTCGAGCGGCGCTCGCTCATCGGCGGAGCCTGCGTGACCGAGGAACTCTGGCCAGGCTACCGGGTGTCTCGCGCGGCCTACGTGGCCGGACTGCTGCGTCCCGCCGTGATCCGAGAACTGGCGCTCGAGCGTCACGGCTTGAAGCTGCTGCGTCGCGACCCTTCGTCATTCACGCCCCTCCC
>JAJDAQ010000058.1 GCA_029261815.1 Deltaproteobacteria bacterium | reverse complement strand
GACAGCGGGACCTGCAACTCGCGCATGGGGAGGCATTGGCCACCGTCGGTACGCTTGCGGCCGGGCTTGCCCATGAAATCAACAACCCGATCGCATTCATCTCGGCGAATCTCAATCACCTCGGAGAGCTCGGACACGAGGACAGGACCGAGGTCGAGTTCGCCGAAGTCCTCGCCGAGACCCGCGAAGGGATCGACCGCGTTCGCGGGATCGTCGACGAATTGACGCGACTCGCGCGAAGGGGAGAAGGCGAGACCGAGGAAGTCGACCTCGGCCACGTCATCCGCTCGGTGTTGCCGATCGTTCGGCACGAGGCGCGCGGCCGCGCCGAGATCGAAACCCTGCTGGAGGACGTTCCGGCGATTCGCGGCGACCGCCAGTTGATCGGCCAGATCGTGCTGAACCTCGTCCTCAACGCCATCCACGCAGCGGACGGCGAGACCTCGGGGCGTGTCGCCATCGCGACGACCAGCGAGCGGCCGTGCGTACAGCTTCATGTCAACGACACCGGCCCAGGCATTCCGCCGGAGGTGCTGCCGCGGATTTTCGAGGCGTTCTACACCACGAAGGGTGAGGGGAGCGGCACCGGACTCGGACTCGCGATCACGCGCCAGCTCGTCGAACAGCACGGTGGCACCATACACGTGGACACGGACGCAACCGGCACTCGCATGACCGTCGAGTTCCCGGCGGTCTCACAGCCGAGCCGACCCCGTAGCCCACTTCGTGCGGCACTCTCGCCGAGCTAGCTCACCGCATCAGCGCTCCCCAAGAAGCTATTCGTCGGGCAGGAAGGCGGGCGTCTCCCAGAACGGGAACGGCTCCGGCACATCCACTGCGGCGCTCATCGAGAACTGCGCAGGGCGTTTCTCCAGAAAGCTCTGGACGCCTTCGCGCGCGTCCGCGGTCTTGCCCATTTGTTGGATCAACCGCGAGTCGAGGTTATGTGCAGCCATCGGGTGCGATGCACCGAGCATCTTCCACATCATCTGGCGCGCCAGGCAAACGGAAACAGCCGAGGTGTTGTCTGCGATCTCGGCCGCGAGCGCCTGGGCCGTCGGAAGGAGTTCCTCGTGCGCGACCACGCGCGACACCAGCCCTCCGGCCAGGGCCTCCTCAGCGTCGAACACTCGGCCGGTCGCAACCCACTCCATGGCCCGGTCGATTCCCACGATACGCGGAAGGAACCACGAACTCGCGGCCTCCGGAACGATTCCGCGCCGAGCGAAAACGAAACCGAAACGCGCGCGATCGCTCGCGATCCGGATATCCATCGGCAACGTCTGCGTGATCCCTACACCGACGGCGGGACCATTGATGGCCGCGATCAGCGGCTTTCGGCAATCGAAGAGCCGGAGCGTGACTTCGCCGCCCCCATCTCGTTGGATCTTGCGCGTCTCTCCGGCGTCGAACGTGCCACCGCCTCCCCCGAGATCGGCCCCAGCGCAGAACCCGCGCCCCTTTCCCGTGACGATGACGGCACGCACGTCGTCATTGCGATCGATCTCATCGATGACCTCCAGCCAGTCGATCCGCATCTGATCGTTGAAGGTATTCAAGCGATCCTCTCGACTCAATGTCACGGTCATGACGCGGTCTTCGAGGGCGGTTTCAATGGTCTCGGTCGTCATATGCACTCCTGCTGGGCGGAACCGCCGAGGATACCGACTCAGCCTGCCGATCCGACCCGCCGATGAAAACGATATGTCCGACCCGATTCGACTGGCGGGGGAGCCGTCCCCGCGCCGCACGCCGCTGCAGCGACTCGAGGCCGATCTTGCCGCGTCCTTGATCGAAGCCGGCTGCACCACCGCGGCCCACCTGGAAGAAGCCAACGCCCTCGGTGGCGGTCTGCGTCTATCGACACGCTTGTGGCTGCTGGGTCTCGTGACCGAGGAAGAGCTTCGGACCGGCTTCGCCTCACACCTCCAGATTCCCTGCGCGCGCTTCGAAGCCATCCTCGAAGGCGCGCACGAACACGCGCGGTCCCTCTCCCGCACCGATGCCGACAAGGACCGACTGGTGCCGGTTGCCGTACGACCGGGCAAAGTCATGGTCGCGACAGCTGAGCCGTGGCGCCTCGCCCTCTTTGAGGATCTCGGCGAGCGGATGGGCCAGCAGGTGATCCCGTGCTTTCTCGATGAAGCGCCGATGGCGCGGCTTCTCGAGGCGGTCTACGACATTCCCGCAGACCCTCGCTTCCACACCGAACCCGAGGTCCGCACCCGCGCCGTCGTGAAGGCGCCGAACGAGGAGCCCGTCGACGGCGGCGAGTCGAGCGGCGAACTCATGAGCGAGTCGCAGTTCGACAAACTCTACCAACGTTAGGCCGGGACGAGATCCGCGTCAGGAGACGTCCGATTCGAGCCGGACGCCCCGGACAGGCACGGGACGGTAGAGCGCGGCGGCCCCGGCATCGCGAAGAGCCGCTTCCAGCGTGGCGCTATTCGGGTCGGTCCACAGGGCCACGATGGTCCCGCCGTCGCCGGCCCCCGCGAGCTTCGCACCGAGTGCGCCCGCGCCCCGGGCAGCGCCGATCAGTCGTTCGTTGGATTCGCCTGAGCCACCCAGATCCCGCTGGATAGCATGATTCTCGTTCATCGCGGCTCCAAACGTGTCCCAATCCGCGCGCTGGAGCGCGCTCTTCCCGAGCAGCCCGAGTTCGGCGACGCGTTCATAGCCCGCGACCACCGCGGGCTCGCCCGCGAGCCAACGTGCGCGGATGGGGCGATG
>JAJDAQ010000057.1 GCA_029261815.1 Deltaproteobacteria bacterium | reverse complement strand
AACGGACATGAAGAGCGAGTTGATCAAGGCGTAGCCGAGACGCGGCCAACGCCTTGCTACCTGGCAGCTGAAGGCGTCGTAGCCCGGACTCCCGGGCGTTCGGCAGATCTCCGTCTCACCTAGCTTCTCGGCGTGGTCGCTGACCATGGCGAAATCGAGCGGACGGCGGAGCTTGACCGAACGCAACGGCTTTCCGGCATCATCGTACGGCTGGATCCCGAGGGCCTCTCCCTTGGCGAACCGGTACGCATCGAATGGATCGTTGCGGGTGCCCTGGCCCCAGGCGTCGAACGAGTACGTCGTGTGAACGTGCACATCGCCGAACAACGGGCGGCGCAGCGGGTCATGGTGGGCGCAGCCCTCCCGCTCTTCCGTGCGTTCGTATGGAAGCTCCGCGGCGGCCCCGGCGGCTGCGAAGCTCAAACCCGCCATGATGATCAGCAGGGAACGAATCATCGGTACATCTCGAGCAGGGTCGACCGCTCCTGGGTTGCAGAGTACGGCGTCTCGTAGAGCCGGTCGGTGACACCGATCCCGACCAGAATTGCCACGAGCACGAACGCAATCCGCTGACGGAAGCCGGGACGCGCTTCGCGAAGAACCCGAGCGAACCCCCAGCAAATGCCCCAAAGAAGCGTTCCCCACAGAAGCGCTTGACCCGCGAACAAGAGGAACACCAGCGGCCCAACGCCGGCCGTTCCCTCCGCCAGGACGAATCCGGCCGTGATTCCCGCGAGCATGATTTGTCGCCCGACCGGAATGAACGCGGGCTCGATCCCGGCGAATGGAAGGGGCAGCGCGAGCACCGCTCCCAACCAAAGCGCCCAACGAAACGTCCGCGGACTCATCGCACCTAACCGCGCGCCGCCGGAAGCACCTTGTTGGCGATCAGCTCCAGGCTCGGCCAGGCCAGTTCTGGCGGGATGCCCCCAGAAAGGGGCTGCGTCATCAGAATCCCGTTCTCTCGCACGTGCGACGTCGCTTCTTCCACCGACAGGATCCGATAGTTCCCGTGCTCGGCGCGCAACTCGTCGGTCGTCTTCGCGACACTCTTGGTGATCGCGACACTCTCGCCCATCCATGACGCGTACATCTGCGCATCGTGTAGGAGGTAGGGCCCGATCTCGGACCAGGCTCGGTCGGGGTCCTCGGCCACGAAGACCGAATGGGCCGCGTCGGCCCCCACCGGGTTGATGAACGCCTGCGGCGACGTCCCGAACTCGGCGCACGCTTCGCGATAGACGTCCTCGAGCGACGCGTCACCGCCCTGGGTCATCATGCCCATCTCGAATCGAGCGGCGCGCCGGACCGCGACACGGCTGTTCCCGCCCATGACCAACGGCGGCCCACCGGGCGTCGCCGGGAGCGGCGTGACTTGGACCGACCGCCCCTCGTAGTCAAAGGGTTCGCCCGTCCATGCGCGCTTCAGTACGCGGAGGCATTCCTCCATCCGCTTGCCCCGACCTTTCATCGGGTGCCCGAACATCGCGTACTCCTCGGGCCGGTAGCCGACGGCGCAGATGAAGCTGACGCGGCCGCCGGAGAGGATGTCGAGAACGGCCATCTGTTCGGCGAGTGCCACCGGGTCATGCAATGGAACCAACAGCGCCGCGACCTGGATCGGAGTGGACCGGGTGCGGGCGGAAATCGCGGAGGCCAACAACATCGGCGTCGGGAGATAGCCGTCGGGCGAGCCGTGGTGTTCCGAGACCTGCACTGCGATGCAGCCGTTCTTCTCGCCCCATTCGGCCATCTCGACGGCAGCGCCATAAAGAGCAGTCGTCGTCTCAGGCCCATCCTTGGCGCGCATGTCGAATCGCATCGTGAACATCAGACACCCTCTGGTGTGAAGGAAAGCGGAAGCTTCGAGAAACCACGCACATTGGGGTTGTGGACGCGCTCGGCGCCGGATGCATCGACTTCCCAGTCCGGCAGCCGTCGTTCGAGTTCTTCCAGCGAAACCCGCGTCTCCAGCCGAGCGAGCGAAGCCCCAAGACAGAAGTGGGCACCGCGCCCAAACGAGAGATGTTCTTTCGTCTCCCGGTCCAGATCGTATCGTTCCGGATCCTCGAACACGGCCGCATCCCGATTCGCGGAGCCGATCAACAAGACCAGCGAGTCGCCCTTCCGCATGGTCTCGCCGTACATCGGGACGTCGCAGGTGAGCGTACGCGACATGAGCTGTGTCGAGTTGTCGTAGCGCAAGGTTTCCTCGATCCAATCGTCGATTCGGCCCGGATCGGCGCGAACCTTCCCCCGCTCGGAGAGGTTGCGATCGAGCCAGTAGAGGCAGTTCGCCAGGAGCTTGGTCGTCGTTTCATTGCCCGCGATGATCATCAGGTAACAGAACGCCAGGATCTCGCTGTCGTTCAAGGATTCGCCATCGACTTCGGCCTTGAACAACGCGCTGGCAAGGTCTTCGCCGGGATTCTTTCGGCGCGCGGCGATCATCTGGCTGAAGTAGCCGAGGAGCTTCCCACTCGACTCGATCCCGGCTTGCGGCACTCCGCGAACCCCCTCATCCCGATGCAGAACGAGGTCGGCCCATGCGCGCAGTTCATCTCGGTCGCTCCGGGGAACGCCGAGCATCTCGCTCACGACGTCCATCGGGAGGCGCCCCGCGAAATCTGCGACGAAGTCGCAGGTCCCCTTGTCCGCGAACGTGTCGAGATAGTCCTTCGCAAGCTCGCGAATCTGCGGTTCCAGGTGAGCCACGCGGCGCGGCGTGAAGCCTTTCGACACGAGGCCGCGCATCTTGCCGTGGCGCGGCGGGTCCATGCCCAGGATCGACAAGACCTGCTCGATGTTCTCGCCAAGGCCGCTCATCTCGAGCGAAACGCCCATCCGGTTCGAAAAACGCACCGTGTCCTTGAAGCCAGCCAGGACGTCCGCGTGTCGAGACAACGCCCAGAAGCCGACGTCATCGTTGCGGTAGAGCGGCGCCTCCGCACGAAGCCTCTCGTAGATCGGATAGGGATCTTCGTGCGTCTCGTACGCGAAAGGGTCGAACATCGTCACGGGCCGGGCTTCCTGATTGGAGACGTACGAATCGGACGAGTCTGGGCCGTCACGAGCGCACGATCGACTTGCAGGACCTCGGCCTCGTGAATCGCAGCAGACAAGGAATCGCCTAACGCCGGACGGGGAGCGCCATGATCTTCGTCTCGAGGTGCTCCTCGAAACCCATCACACCGTTCTCCCGACCGATTCCACTCTGCCCGTATCCGCCGAAAGGCGTATCGACGTGGAACCACATGCCGCCGTTGACCGCGATCGTGCCGGTCCGGATACGGCGCGCGACCGCCAGCCCGTGCTCGTCGTCGCCACTGTGTACTGCGCCCGAAAGGCCGTAGATCGAATCGTTCGCGATCGCGACCGCGTGGTCCTCGTCGTCGTATGGCAACACACAGCAGACGGGACCGAAGATCTCTTCCTGCGCGATTCGCATCCCGGGTTCGACGTCCACGAACAAGGTCGGCTCGACAAAGAAGCCCTTGCCCTCTGGCTTGCCGCCGCCGGCCACACAGCGGGCACCCTCCTGCTTACCGATCTCGATGTACTCGAGCACGCGCTCCTGCTGCAGACGCGAGATCTGCGGCCCCTGCAAATTGGCCGGATTCGTCGGGTCTCCGTAGTTCCATCCTTCGAACGCCGCGGTCATGATCTGCACCGCTTCGTCGTAGCGCGAGCGCGGAACCAACCAGCGCGTGGTGATGGCACATCCCTGGCCGCCATGGACACACGTCATCGCAGCGCCCGGCAGAACGGCTTCGAGGTTCGCGTCTTCCAGTACGACTGAAGCGCTCTTGCCACCCAGTTCAAGGAAGGCCTTCTTCACGGTTTCCGATGCGCACGCCATCACGCGACGGCCGGTTGCGGTCGAACCCGTGAACGTCACGAGGTCGACCCGGGGATCGCTCGACAGGACTTCGCCGACGAGATGGTCTGACGACGCCACGATGTTCACGACACCTTCCGGGATGTCGGTCTTTTCGGCGATGATCTTGCCCAGGTGCGTGCCGCTCCACGGCGTGTCGGGCGCGGGCTTCAACACGGTCGTGCAGCCCGAAGCCAGCACGGGGCCCAACTTCGCGATGTTGAGGTAGAGGGGCACATTCCAGGGCGTGATTGCGCCGACGACACCGACCGCTTCTCGGCGTTGGAATCGTCGCTGCTGCGCGCCCCCAAACGGAATGTTCGACAGCTCCGATTCAAACTCGTAGCGGGTCGGGAGATCGGCCCAATAGCGCATCATCTCGATCGGGTCGTCGACATGCATGAAGCCTGTCAGCGACGTGCAGGCGCCGGCTTCATTCACGACGATGGAGCGCAGCTGTTCTTTCTCTTCGAGCATTCCCTCGTAGAGTTGCTGGATGCAGCGGCTGCGGAACGCATGGTTCTCGGACCAGTCGGTCGCGTCGAAGGCGTTCCGCGCGGATGCGAGCGCGGCCTCCATGTCGTCCTTGGTCCCATCAGCCGTACTGCCGAGCACTTCCTCGGTAGCCGGATTGATGTTGTCGAATCGACTCCCGTTCGAGGCCTCGACGAGCTGGCCGCCGATCAGATTTCGGGTTTCGGGTGCGAGCGCTTCGAGGGCCATGGTCGTTCCTTTTCGGAGAGGCGTTCAGCCGCGGACGATCTGGCCGCCATCGACGGCGAAGATCTGACCCGTGACCCAGGATGCGGCATCGGAAAGCAGGAACAGGCACGCGGACGCCATGTCTTCCGGTTGGCCGAGCCGCGGCAGCGCCAGACTGGACACGAGCTGGTCCTTGTAGGCGTCGGGGACCTGGTTGCCGAGTGCCTCGGTATCGGTGGGGCCGGGCGCAATCGCGTTGACGCGAATGTTCATGCCGCCGAGTTCCTTCGACAGGCAGTGCGTCAATCCGTTCGTCGCGGCCTTCGAGAGCCCGTAATAGCCGACACCCATCCACGACGCCGTCGAAGACTGGTTGACGATCGCGCCACCGCCGCGCTTGGCCATGCTGCGGTAGCACGCGCGTGTGCATAACAACGCGCCGTCGACATTCACGTTCATGAACTTCTTGTAGTAATCGAGGTCGACGTTCAACAACGAATCGAGCTTCATGTTCCCGAAGATCGCGGCATTGTTGACGAGGTAGTCAATTCCGCCGTAGTGACCCACGACCGCGTCGGCCATCGCCTTGGTCGACGACTCGCTCCCGACATCGACCTCCACGAAGAGGGCATCGCCTCCCGAAGATCGGATCTCCTCGGCCACGCGCTCGCCGTTCTCCTTGACGATCTCGCCGATGACGACGCGTGCGCCCTCGGCCGCCAGGGCCTTGGCATAGCCCTCACCGATGCCGCCGCCGGCACCGGTCACGATCGCGACCTTGTCTTCGAGTCCGGGAAAGCTCATGGATGACCTCCAGATGGGCCCAGCATCTGCCGGGCGAGTCCCGACGCTACGGTACTTACATAGTGCATGCAATGGAAATGAGTTAGGGTCGGCAATCGGACGAAAGGAGCCCCCATGGCCCTGCGCACTGGATTCATCGGCCTCGGAAACATCGGCAAGCCCCTGGCCAGCCATCTCGCGCCTGCGGGTTTCGAGACCACGCTCTTCGACCTCGACGACGCGCCGGTCCGGGAGCTCGCGGCGGCCGGTGCCAAGGCGGCCGCGACACCGCGCGAAGTCGCAGCCGCCTCGGACGTCGTCGGAATCTGCGTGCCCGAAGACAAACACGTCGTCCAGGTCATGACGGGCGACGACGGCGTCCTGGCCGGCGCGGCGCCCGGCACGGTCATCGCCATCGTCAGCACCATCCAACCGAGCACGGCACTGGAAATGGCGGCCCTGGCAAGCGAGAAGGATGTCGCCGTCATCGACTCCTGCGTCACTGGCGGCGCATCGCGCGCAGAGCAGGGAACCGTCACTTTCCTGGTCGGAGGCGATGTGGCCGCGGTCGAAAAAGCGCGGCCTTTCCTGGAGACCAGCGCCGCGAACATCATCCACGCGGGCGAACTTGGGAACGGAGCGAAGCTCAAGCTCGCGATCAACGTTCTCAGCTACATCCAGTGGGCGGCGGCCTACGAAGCGTTTCGCCTGGCCACTGCGAGCGGACTGCCGGCCGAGGTATTCGAGGAAGCCGGAAAGTCGAATGGCCAGCTCTCGGACATGATGCAGCAGTTCCTTGTGCTGCATAAGGTTCCGGACGAGGTCCGAGCGAGCGACGGCTTTCAGCAATTGAATCGCGGTTTCATGAACATCGCCGAGAAGGACCTGGCCTGGGCTCTTCAACTCGCACGCGAGAGTGGCATCAGCCTGCCGGTCGCGGGCCAGGTCTCGCAATCGATGGCCCGAATCTACGGTGTCGACGACGACGGACGACGTTAGGTCGCCGCAGTCGATGACCGGAACCCCTCACGCACCGCCGCGATCGACGCGGCGCACCCAGGCAGAACGAACGGCCGAAACCCGGGCCAAGATCATCGAGGCCTGCATTGCTTGCATTGGTGAGCTCGGCTTTCAGCGCACCACAGCGGCCGAGATCACGCGGCGCGCGGGGGTGACGTGGGGCGCTGTCCAGCACCAGTTCGGCGACAAGGACGGAATCCTCTCGGCGGTTCTCGAGGATTCGTTCGCGCGCTTTGCCGAACGTCTTACCCAGATTCCAGACCAGGCCGCGCCGTTGGCCGAGCGCGTCGATGCATTCGTCGAGCGCGCCTGGGACCATTTCGGAAGTGACCACTACCGCTCGACCTTCGAAATCCTGCTCTCGGTCGAGACGGTGTCCGATGGCGGTGCGCCCATCTGGCAGGGCGAGATGTTTCGCCGGTGGAACGAGATCTGGTCGGGCGTCTTCTCGGATACCCAGCTCTCCGGTCCCGCGAGTATCGTCCTCCAGCGCTACACGGTCGCTGCGCTGACGGGCATCGCGGCGATGCGGATGCTGGAAGAAACCGGCGGGCAGCATCGGATCGAGGAGTTGGCACTCCTGAAGGAGACACTCCTCCACACACTCCAGCGTCAGGAGAGTGTCTTCACCATCGCACGGTGAACGATTCCAGCCTCCTCGAACGGCTCGCCCTTTCCCCGCCAACCGAGCCGTTCGTAGAATGACACGACGGTGTGTTGCGCGTGCAACTCGAGCACATTCCAACCGCGTGCGCGGGAAGCGGCCTCGAGCGCCTCCATCAGCCGGTCGCCCCAGCCTTCCTTCCGGCGCTCCGCCAGCACGGCGACGCGCTCGACCTTGGCAGTTCCCGGCCCCAGCGGTCGGAGACGGGCACAGCCAACGGCTGCGCCGCGGTCGCGTGCCAGGGCGTGCAGGCACGCGTCGTCGCGACCGTCGGCATCGGCCTCCGGCGGAACCCCTTGTTCCTCCACGAAGACCCGGCGGCGGATTGCGATGCATGCGGCAGGGACCCTGCCCTCGACCACTTCGACCCCGGTGTTGGCCATGGCACAACGGTACACTGCGCGGCGTGAACTTCTTTGGCCACGCCTGGCTCGGCGCCCAGCATCTCGAAGATCCAGCATTCGTGCTGGGCACGATGCTTCCGGATCTCGCTCCGATGGCCGGCCTCCACATCGCGTCGATGGACGACGGCCCGCTGGACGTGGGGCGGCGGTTCCACGTCGCGACCGACGGCGCGTTTCACCGCGCGCCGGACTTCGTGACGCTGATGGCGGAAGGGGCACGGGCGCTACAAGCCGCCGGGGTACGGCGCGGTCCGGCGCGTGGCGCCGCGCACGTGGGCGTCGAACTCCTGCTCGACGGCTGGATCTCGCGGGCCCACGGCGTCCCGGCCTCGTTCGACGCCGCGCTTCGCCATGGGGTAGCGCTGACCCACGGCGTGCAGTTCCGTTGCGGCAGCGGCTCCGAGAAACTCATGCATGTGTGCGCGCGTATTCGCGACAGCAGACTCCCGCAGGCATACACGGACACGGCGTTCACCACTGCACGTATCCGGCGCGCTCTTTCACGGCGCCCGCGCCTCGCGCTGACGGACACCGAGACCGCATCGGTCGCCGGCTGGCTCGAATGCGCCTCCGTCGATCTTGGCAGGCGTGCCCCTTCCCTTCTCCACGACCTGGCGCGGTCGATCGAGATGAAGCCGGAGCTCGCCACCGATGACTGAACCGCAAGAATCCCTGTTGGTCTTCCTCGCACTGCGAGAAGGCTGTGTCGAGCGGGCCGCGGATGTCCTCCGTGCGGAACGCACGCGCTGGTCCACCCACGGCGAAGCCAGCGCGTTCCTCCGGATCCCTGATGATCCGTTCGCGGCGTTCAACCCGCAGATGCGCGGATTCGAGGCCACCCTGGAACTCCGTGCGGGCGACCATGCGGCGAGCGAGGCACTGGGCGGGTTCGAAGAGCGCTGGGCACCGCACGCACACCTCGACCTCTCCGTGCTCGTGCGCGGCGCCGAACACACCTTCGCCGCCGGCGATACCGGAGCCGTCCGATACCACTATCTGATGCGTCGCCGTCACGACTTCGACGCAGCGCGATACTTGGCGCACTACCGCACGAATCACTCCGCCATCGGAATGCGCACGAGTGGCCAGCAGGGCTACAGCCAGGTGCACGTGGACGCCGAGACTTCCGCTGCGTCGGCCGTAGCCGCCGGGGTCGGAGGTTGGCGCGTCGACAGCGTCTCCCGCCTTTGGATTCGTTCGGTTGAGGACTTCCTCACGAACGCCGGCCCTGCCGGCGCCGAGGCCATCGAAGACGAGAAGGGATTCGTCGACGGTGCCAACTCAGTGATGTTCGCGAGTGCACCGCTCGCCTAGGATTGCCCGTCATGCGAATCGCTCGTTTCGTCTCGATCCTGCTCGCCATCCTCGCGGTCAGCGCGTCCGTCAGCACAGCCTCCCCGGTCAGCCCTGCCGAAGCCCGCTTCGCGGCCCTGTCGGACGAGATCTTTGACGGCATCATGGCGCGGCGCCCGACGTGGGCGGCGCGTTTGGGCCTTCATGCCTTCGATGGACAGTTGCCCGACCATTCCCCCCAAGGCGTCGCAGCGACCTTGTCGTGGATCGACGAAAGCCTGGGCCGGCTCGACACGGTCGACTCCGGAGCATTGCCTGCTCTTCAACGGGCAGAACACGCGACGCTCCGGGCGAATCTGTCCGCATGGGCCTTCGACTGGCGAGAACGATCGACGCTCGCGCGCGACCCCCGTGCACTGCTCTCCGCGGTCAGCGTCGCCGGCACGATGACGCGCGACTATGCGGCCCTACACGTGCGTGCACGCGCGGCGCAGGGAATTGCCGATGCGGCGCCTTCCTTTTTGCAGGAAGGCGAGGCCCGGCTCGAACGCGCTCTACCCAAGACGGTCCTCGAGACCGCGATCGCCCAAACACGCGGGACCGCCGCGTTCGTGCGAGGAGACGTTCAGGCGGCCTTTGCCGAGTTGCCTTCCGAGGTCGAACGCACATTGCTCCAGGAATCCCTGGAGGGCCTCGCCGCGGCACTCGATACCTACGCGCTTGCCCTCGAAGGTCGACGGAACGCGGCGAATAGCAACTTCCGCCTGGGGGACCAGCGCTTTCTCGGCCTGTTGGAGCGCGCGCACGGCTTCACACTCTCCCTGGATCGGCTCGAGGCCCTCTTCGAGGCCGACCTGGCACGAAACTCCGCCGCGCTGGCGGAAGCCGCGCACGCCATCGACCCGAACGCCAGTGTTGCCGACGTCGTCGCCCGGGTCCTGGCGAATCGACCGGCGGCGAGCGAAGTGCTCTCCCTGGCCACCGCTCAAGCTGCACAACTCGAGGCACGTGTTCGAACCCTCGATCTCGTCACGATCCCCAGCGACGACCGCGTTGCCGTGGTCGAGACACCGCCCTACCTGCGATTCAACATGGCGTTCCTGAACGCTCCGGGTCCCTTCGAGGCGCGAAGCATGCCAAGCTTCTACTACATCACGCCGCCGAACCCGGCGTGGCCCATCGAGCAGCAGCAAGCCTATATCCCGGCGACAAATGACCTGCTCTTCATCACCGTGCACGAAGCCTGGCCTGGCCACTTCCTGCAATCGCTGCATCGCAAGCAGGTACCGTCCCGTATCCTGCGCGCGCTCGGAAGCTCGGCGACCAGCGAGGGCTGGGCCCACTACACCGAAGAGCTCGCAATGGAGACTGGCTTGACCCAGGGTCCCGAGGCTCGCGTCGGCCAGTTGCTGAACGCGCTACTGCGCGACGTTCGTTGTCTCTCTGCACTCGGCCTCCACACCGGGCGCATGAGCGTCGAGAGGAGCGAGCGACTCTTCCGCCGTCTTGCCTACCAGGATCCGGCCAACGCGCGCCAGCAGGCCTGGCGCGGCACATTCGATCCGATGTACCTGATCTATACGCTCGGGAAGCTCGCCATCTACGAGATGCGCGAGGACGTCCGGGCCAAGACCGAAGCCGAAGGAGGAACCTTCCACCTTCGGGAGTTTCACGATGCGTTCCTGTCGTTCGGGAACGCACCCTTGCCTGCAATTCGCGCGGCCCTGCTAGGCCCCGAAGCAGGCCCGCCGCTCGTGCGGTAGACGGAGTATCGATGAAGATTGATGGTGCCTTGTTTGGGGACTTCACGGAGGCGGGATCGGCTGCGGCGAAGATGGAGGAGCAGGGCTACGGCGCAGCATGGTCGTTCGAGGGGCCGCACGATCCCTTCTTCCCGTTGGTACTGGCATCGCAGAAGACCGAGCAGATTGAACTCGGCACCGCAATCGCTGTGGCCTTCGCGCGAAACCCGATGCTATGCGCTCACATCGCGCAGGATCTGCAGACCTTGTCGAAGGGTCGTTTCATCTTGGGGCTTGGAACCCAGATCAAGCCGCACATCACGCGCCGCTACAGCCAGGAGTGGTCGAAGCCAGCTGCCCGGATGCGCGAGTTTGTTCAAGCGATCCGCGCGATCTGGCATGCCTGGGACACGAACGAGCGGCTGAACTTCCAAGGCGAGTTCTACACCCACACGCTGATGGTGCCGGCATTCAATCCTGGCGAGAACGCTTTCGGCAACCCCAAGATCTTCGTGGCCGCGGTTGGGCCGATGCTCACCGAGGTCGTGGGCGAGGTCGCCGACGGTTTCTTCGTCCATCCGTTCCATTCGCCCGAGTTTCTCGAAGCCCAGACATTGCCGGCCCTTCGCAAGGGCATGGCCACGAGCGGGCGGGAACACCTCGAGATTTCGTGTCAGACGATCGTTGCGGTCGGCGTGAACGATGAACAGGTGGCGACGGCCCGACAGAAGGCAAAGGGGCAGCTTTCCTTCTACGGATCGACGCCGGCTTATCGGGGCGTCCTCGATCACCACGGATACGGCGAACTCCAGGAAGAACTCAACAAGATGTCGAAGGAGGGAAAGTGGCTCGAGATGATCACGCGCATCGACGACGATCTGTTCGACACGCTCGCCGTCTCAGGCACGCCGGCCCAGGTCGCGAAGCGACTGAGGGAGCGAAACGCGTTCGCGGATCGCACGACACTGATGCTCTATGACGAGACGGGCGACCCGGAGGCAGTTCCGGAAGTCGTGAAGACAGCGAGCGCCTAGCCACCGAGGCGCTTTCGGTGCGTCCGGTTTTCCTCCTCGACCCGGCTGTAGCCGAGCGAGCAGTAGAACGCATCGGCACGGGCGTCGGTGGTCCGCAGTCCCAGCTCTTCGAATGTGCCGACGGCATGGCGCTCGATGGCGGCCATCAACGTCCGTCCAGTACCCGCTCGCCGATGATCGGGCAGCACGAAGAGCCGACGAACGCGTCCGGCGCCGGGCTCGATGTCGCGGTTGAGCCCGCCGATGCCAATGAGCCGGCCGGGGGGTTCGCGGACCAGGAAGAGCGCCTCGCCGGCCGCGTGAAAGCGGTTACGGCCGTCCGTCCACTCATCGACCAGGCGCTCAACCGCTCGAAATGACTCTGCCCGCGCGGCATGCCGCAGCGGATCGAGTTCGGCGAGTGGCAGGTCATGGGCACGGATGACCTGCGGGGGCATCAATGCACTTCACCCAGCTGGTCGAGATAGTAGATGTTCCCGTCCGGGTCGGTGAAGAGCGACATGTAGCCGCCCCAGGGTTGGCGGCTCGGGGGCATCTCGAAGTGCACACCGAGGGCCGAGAGCCGCGCATGCTCGGCGTCGAGATCTGCGACCATGAAACCGAGCCCTGTGTGTCGGCCCACCAGTTCGCCCTGCTCTGGCCCCGCTACCGCCAGTCCCAACCCGATGGGCCCCGCGGAGAATGACGCGTAGCCGTGCTCCGCGGCTCCGTGCTGGAACTCCAATCCGAGCGTGTCGCGATAGAACGCGATCGCCACCTCGAGATCACGAACGAAGACGTTGGCGTAGAGAAGCTGCATGCGGGTGCTCCCTGCACGGGGGTCGGTGGGAGCCAGCATACACGGACTGCTGAGTCGGTCAGGCCTTTCGCCGGCGCCAGGCCACCACTGACTGGGCGATACTCCAGCCAGCACACAGCGCCAACCCCACCGCTTCCCGCGGCTCCTCGTCCCGAGCTGCCCGCATCTGGATGTGCGTGAAGGCTTCCGACCGAGCGCTGCCGAGACTCGGAACCCACAGAGCGGTCAACACGACGAACAGGGCCGCGGCACCAAGATTCGGTGCGAGCGGCAGGCGACCCGCGGCCGCGAGTGCCGCCAGCACGGTCGCCAGTCCGTACAACCCGATCCACGCGAATGGGTCGGGGTCGTTCCATTGCACCGCAGCCGAAGCCGCGAAGATCACGGCGAATACTCCGGCCGTGATGCGAAAGCCCCGTGCGGGCACCGACTACTGCTTTCCGAATGCGCCGGCGTCGACGAGGGCCGCAATCTTCTCGGCGTCGTAGCCCAGCACCGTTCCCAGCACTTCGTCGCGATGCTCACCCACAGTGGGTGCCCTGCTCGGCGCGGGAAGCTCCTCGTTCACGAACTTCACCGGGAAGGGAAGCATCTCGGCACCGTGCTCCTCGTGCCCGTAGAGCGGGAAGCGTTCCTGGAACTGCGGGTCGTCCTTGATCGTCTTCGGCGTATTGCACGGCGCGATCGGGAAATTCTTCTCGCCTCCCATGCGCACCCACTCTTCCGATGAGTGCTTCTTGAACTCGTCGCGCAGGATCGCCTGCAGCTCGCGGTTGCCGCGCGCGTGATCCGCAAACTTCGAGCCCGGCCACTTCTCGAACAGCTCCTGTCGGCCAATCGCCTCACAGAAGTTCTTCCAGAAGGCCTGTTCGCTGGCCATGAACAGCACGTGACCATCAGAGGAGTCGTACATCTGGTATCGGACGCCCTCCTTCATTCCCGCAGTTCCGGGTGCGCGGCGCTCGTAGTGGTCGGCCTTGTTTCCGGTGACGATGTCTTCGGGTCGTTCGTACGCCATCCAGCTCTCGATCCGGTACCAGTCCATGTACGCGGCGGCGTCGGACTGTCCGATCTCGAGTTCGCTGCCTTCGCCGGTCTCGCGAGCGCGGATGACGGCGGCCAGGATGCCGAGTGCGCCGAACATCGGTCCCGCGTGCATTCCGATCGAGGCGTGCTCCGGGATGTAGGCGAAGCCATCGTCATCGTAGGCTGCGCCGACGGCTCCGCTCCAGGTATCGAATGCGATGCCGTGCGCAGGGAGGTTGCTGTACGGACCGGTCGCGCCGTAGCCGGAGATGTTGCAGAAGACGATCTTCGGGTTGACGACCTTGAGGTCCTCGAAGCCAAGCCCTCGCTTGGCAAGTGCCCCGGGTCGCATCGCTTCGATCACGACATCGGCGTCCTTCACGAGGTCCTTGTAGATCTCCACGCCCTCGGGTGTGCGCAGGTCGATGGCGATCGACTTCTTGCCGCGAGACACATGCAGATGAAGGAGCGAAACGCCGTCGATGATGGGCCAGGTCATCTCGCGGATGTAGTCGCCGCCGGGCGACTCGACCTTGATGACCTCGGCGCCGAGGTCTGCGAGGTGCGTTCCGATTGCGCCGGGTCCGAGCATCGAGCTCTCGATGACACGGAGTCCCGCCAAGGGAGCGTTGGAATCAGCCATGATGTCTCCTGGGTCGAGGCGGACGCGACGCGACGCTCGACAACTAACGTGGGTTCAGAACGTGGCTCGCGATGCGGTCTTCGAGCGTCGCGGTGTCCCACCACGTCATCTGAAGTTGCTTCGCTCGCCGGAAGAAGAGTTGGACGTCGTACTCGACCGTGAAGCCGACACCGCCCCAGACCTGTTGGCACATCGCCGTGGTATCGCGGTAGGTGTCGCACGCAAACAGCTTGGCCATCGGGGCCAGCCGTCGTATGTCGCGGCCTTCGTCGGCATGCCATGCCGCCTCGTAGACAAGGACCTTGCTGCCGTCGATGCGGGTGATGGCGTCAGCGAGGTAGTGCGAGATGGCCTGAAACGCGCCGATGGGCTTGTCGAACTGTTTTCGTTCCTTGGCGTATTCGGTCGTGATCTCGTGGGCGCGTTCACAGCCGCCATTGGCAGTCGCCGCAAGCACGATGATGGCCTCGTGCATCACGTCATCCCAGGTCGCCCAGCCGCCGTGCAACTCACCGAGCGGCTCGGCTTCAGCGCTCGCGAATGCCACTTCGTACTGAGTGTCGCCCGAGAGGCTCTTGCGCTGAGTCATCGACACGCCGTCCGTCTGCGGATCGACGAGGAAGAGGGTCAGATCGGTCTCTCCGTCGCCGGTTCGTGCGATGACGATGAGCGCATCCGCAGAACTCGCCCAATGCACGTGGGCCTTCTGCCCGCTGATCGACCACGCCCCGCCCTGTTCGGTCGCCCTGACCTGCACACCCTTGGCGCCGAAACCGTTGCCGGGCTCGAGCCATGCGGCGCCGACGATGGCATCGCCGGACACGATGCGCGGAAGCCAGGCTTCCTTCTGCACTTCGCTACCTGCACTGAGCAGCAATCCGGCACTGACGATGGCGGAGTGGAAGGCCGGAACTGGCGCGAGCGCGCGGCCCAACTCCTCGTACACGATGACGGTGTCGAGCAGGCTCTGCCCCGCGCCACCGTAGGCTTCGGGAATGCGCAGACCCAGCAGGCCGACTTCGGCGAGCTGCTTCCAGAGAACGTCGGGCCAGCCGCGCGCGTGATCCTCCATCTCGCGCACGACATCGATCGGCGAGGCCTCCTTGCAGAGGCTTCGCACCATCTCTCGCAGGACTTCCTGCTCTTCAGAGAAATCGAGGTCCATGGTCCTGCTTTCGGAGGCTAGGCGGTGGCCGGAGGTGCCGGGACCCAGCTCGTTCCCTTGCGCTCCCACGGATTGTCGTCGGCCGTGGTCGGAATAGCGACCCGCGCGTTGCAATGGGTGGTCGTGATGTCGCCCACTGTCAGCCAGATGAGGAGGTCGACCCAGCCGCAGCCCTGGTCATCGGTCCCGACGCCTTCCACTTTTCCGTGGAAGACCATCTCGTCGCCCGGAAAGACCGAGTCGCTCATGCGAAACTGGATCTTCCCGAGGCGGCCGCGGGGGCCGGTCCAGTCCGTGATGTAGCGCTCGAAGTAGGCGGCATTGTGCGGCGTATTGATGAACACGTGCTTCGTGCCGTTCCGCTCGTTGGCGAAATCCTTGTCGTGGTGCATCGGGCGCCAGTCCCGGGTCGCGAGGGCGCCGAGAACGACAGTGGTCGGCGTCACATCGATGCGGAGATCCGGGAGCTCCTGGCCAACGGTGATCTGGTCGAGGGTGACGTCGGACATCGTTAGTCCTCCTTCTTCACGTAGCCAAAGCCGGTGTAGCTCTCGACGGCGCAGAGTTCGCCGTTCTGGTTCTCGATCTCGACTTCGAAGACCCAGAATCGTCCGGTGCCGAGCTTGGTCGTTTTCGGCGCTGAGACCGAACGCAGGATCTGGGTGGTCTTGAGTCGATCGCCAATGCGCACGGGCTCGTAGAACGTGATGGTGTTGTCACTCATCACGGCTTCGGGCAGGCCCAGGGAGGCCTTCAAGTCGAAATGGAGCTGCAGCGGAACCGCTTCCTCGGTCCGGCCGGGCGACCAGTAGTGCGGCCGGAACCACACCGAGATCATGGTCGGCGGTGCAATGAAACCGCCCGTGATGTCGTTGGCCGTCTTCTCGTCCCAGTAGATCGGGTTGCCGTTCTGAACGGACGAGCAGGAGCTGAAGATGTAGCCGCGTTCGACATCGAACTCGCCGAACTCTTCGTAGCGGCGCTGGCCGATCCAGCCCTCGACTTCTGCGGGGAGATCGCTCATGGAGTTTTCCTCAATCGATGATGCCCTGCTCGCGCAGCGATGCGATGTGGTCGGCGTCCATGCCGGCCCCGGCGAGCAGTTCATCGGTCTGGGTGGTCCGGGCGTCGCGCGCTTCCGCGACACCCTCGGGTGCATCCATGCCTGCGAGCACGTAGCCCACCTGCTTGAACTCCCCGTGCTCGGAATGTCTGACGTCCCCGAACGCGCCACGCGCATTCAGGTGCGGGTCCGTGACGACTTCGTCGATGCTGTAGACGGGCGCCACGCACGTGTCGTTGGCCGAAAGGGCCTCGACCCAGGCGTCACGGTCGCGCGTCTTGAAGGCCTCCCGGAAATCGGCGCGTACCTGGTCCTGGACGGTGTCGTCGTACTGGTGCTCGGCCCACTGTTCACAGCCGATCGCGTTGCACAGGTTCCGGTAGAAGTGGGCCTCGATCGCACCGACGGAAACCCAGCGGCCGTCCTGGCATTCGTAGGTGTCGTAGAACGCATAACGTCCAGTGAGCACGTCGTGGCCGGGCCCTGGCGTTGCGCCGGTTGCCAGATGGTCGTCGATGTAGAGGGACATCAAGGAAAGGACGCCCTCGGTGACGGAGACATCGAGGTACTCGCCCTCGCCAGACTTTTCGCGACGCAGCAATGCCGCCATGATGGCCATCGCCGCGTGCATTCCACCGGCGGCGCTGTCTGCGATCGTCGCGCCCGGAATCGGCGGCTTGCCGCCCTCGCCGCGACCACTCGTATGGAGGTAACCGCCCATCGCGAGGTAGTTGATGTCGTGCCCGGCCCAGGTCGCGTGCGGCCCGTCCTGGCCATAGCCGCTCGTCGAGCAGTAGATGATGTTCGGGTTCACGGCGCGCACCGCTTCGAAGCCGATGCCGAGGCGGTTGACCACACCCGGGCGGTAGCTCTCCAGTACGACGTCGGCGGTCTTGGCGAGGGCCAGGAACGCCTCCTTGCCCTCGGGCGCCTTCAGGTCGAAGCGCACCTGGTCCTGGTTCCGCCGGGCGCTGTAGGCATAGAAGAGGGGCTCGACCTGGACGCCGGCCTTCCGGGGCGGTGCACCGACCTTCACCACCCGGGCGCCGTAGTCGGACAGGATCCGCGTACAACGGGTCCCCGGCCCGACCGTGGAGAGGTCGAGCACGGTCACGCCATCGAGTGCCGCGGGCCGCGTCATGGGGGGTGCCTCGGGGTAGGAGGGCGCTGGGATGCGCGAGGGGTGGAATATATACGATCCGTAGCGTATCGTAAATCGCGGCCGAGATTCCGATTGGAAAACGGTAGGATACGGCCTTACCGGCAACTCCGGCTCCCGCGAGGACCGGCTCTCGAACGAGGAAACCCCATGGGCAAATTGGATGGACGCGTCGCCGTTCTCACTGGCGCCGGGCGCGGAATCGGCGCCGCAGTCGCCGAGACCTTCGCGGCCGAGGGCGCCTGCGTCGTGGTCAACGATCTGGGCGCTCCCATGGAAGGTGGCGGGACCGATCAGGGGCCGGCGCACGAGATCGCCGAAAAGATCAACGCCGCCGGGGGCAAAGCCGTCGCCAACACGGCCGACGTCACGAGCTTCGAACAGACCGGCGAGCTGATCCAGACCGCGGTCCGCGAGTTCGGGAAGATGGACATCCTCGTCAACGTCGCCGGCATCATCCGCGACAGCATGATCTTCAAGATGGACGAGGCCCAGTGGGACTCCGTCATCGCCGTCCACCTGAAAGGCACATTCAATACGACGCGCCACGCGTCGGTGCATTGGCGCGAGAACCGCGGTGGGCAGTTCCGCCTGATCAACTTCGTCTCGGGCTCGGGGCTCTATGGGTCGCCGACCCAACCCAATTACGCGGCCGCGAAGATGGGAATCGTGGGCCTGACGTTCTCGTGCGCAAACGCGCTCGGCGGCTACGGCGTCACGTCCAACTGCATCGCGCCGGTCGCGTTCACGCGAATGACCGAGAGCCTAGAAGGCAAAGCCACGGTCATGAACTACAGCGCAAGCAACCCGCGCATCTCGGCCCAGAACGTCGTGCCGCCGGTGCTCTACCTCGCCATGGAAGACAGCGCCTGGCTGAATGGCCGCGTGATCGAATCTGGCAACGGTTCCATCGGTCTGTTCTCGAACCCGGTCATGACCCGCCAGGTCACGAAGGACGGGGTCTGGGAACTGGACGAGGCGATCCAGGAAATGGAGACCAGCTTCCGGTCCGCCATCGAGTCTCCGAACCCGTTCGCACGGAAATCCTGATCCGAACCCAGCGGCAGTCGTCCTCATGGTCTTGCTCCCCTGGGTTCACTCCACTCGTTCGTTCGCGGACAAGATCGCTTCCTCGATCTCCCTCAGTTTGGACGGCCGTGTAGGTCTCCCGATCCGCACGTGGGACCCCTTCGCGAGTTCAATCTCCAGCTCGTCGCCATCCAGCCGGACGCCCGCAATCTCCTCGGGCAACAGTTCGATGAGGGTTCCACTCGGCGCGAGCCGAATCAGCCCAGGCCGAACCGTCACCAGGGGGTGACGGAGGGACCAGAGGACGCCGAGGGCGGTCGCCACGGCGAAAGATGCCACGATCGCGGAGTCGCCGAACTCGCCTCGAATCGCCACGAACGCGGCCGTGAGCCCCAGGATCACGATGGCTACGAGATGCCACCTGACAGGTCGATGTACGGTCATATCACCACTCCAAGAATTGATCGCGTTCCCATCCGCCGCCATTGCCGCCCTTCGACAATGGCGGAAACGGGGGGTCCCAGATGGTCACGCGTGGGATGAAGACGGTCGGAAGCGGGAGGCTGGGAAACGTCGGAATAACAACCGGGACCCCGACGCCGCCGATCTGCTCCGCTTCGTAGTTGACGGCATCAATCACGTATCCGGTAGCCGTCACCGCGATCCCGGCGCACGCGACCTCACCAAACGGAGACGGCTCTGCCAGAGCGGTGCCGCATACGGCGACCGCGCCCAGCGTCGCGCCGGCTGCCTTCAGCCAGGCCGAGGTGTAGCCCCAATCGACAGACTCGAAGGTGCGACCCGTCGGATCCCAGAACTCGATCGGATTCCCCAGCGTGTAGGCGTGGAGGTTGATCATGTGACCTTCTGGATCTGGCGCGAGGAAGCGACCCGCATACGGGTCGTACACCCGGTCCCCTACGATCTGGAGTGCGTCGAGACCCGCTTCGGCTGGCAAGACGTAACCGCGCGCAAAGTCGAAGGCATGCTCCGCCACAGAGCCCGTACGCCCGCGCGCCCCGAAGGCGCCGTACTGGACGGATGACACCACCTGTCCTGCGGAATCAGTCTCCAGGAAGACGTTGCCCCGCATGTCCGTGTGGCGGTAACGGTGATCGCCATCGAGTGCGATCCGAACGGGCCCGAGATCCGCGGCGACCGGCTCTCCGGATGCATCCACCTCGATGGCCCCGCCATGGCTCCATGACGTCGTTGTACCGTCAATGGTGCGCGACACGCGCCGTCCCATTGCGTCGAAGCCGAACCTGGCGCGGATTGCGCCCCCTTGCGTCAACACAGTCAACTGCCCGCGGGTGTCCCACGTCAGAGCTGCGCTGCCCCGCGTCGTGGCGAAACCGGCTTCGTCCCACCTCCAGATCGCAGTCTGGGCGCCACCTTGGTAGGCGCCCTCCAGTCGATTTCCTTCCGCGTTGAAGCCGAAATCGATCGGGCC
The DNA here is from genome assembly GCA_029261815.1 of Deltaproteobacteria bacterium. Classification (GTDB taxonomy): domain Bacteria; phylum Myxococcota_A; class UBA9160; order UBA9160; family UBA6930; genus JAJDAP01. Next base: position 6,368 of record JAJDAQ010000057.1, on the reverse strand, counting down.
GCCCGGCTCTTCTGTCCGCTGTGTCAGATTCGAGAGAGGATCAAACGCGTACGTGCGCGAAACGCCGGTTCCCTCGCTTGCGTCGATCTCGTAGGTCAGTCGTCGCTCGGGACCGTCTCCCACGGTCAGGCCCCAGTTCTGGAACGTGTACGAAGGTGCTTCAGGCGCGACGACGGCGGTGATCTCCAGGCTTCTCCATCCGTCCGCCTGGTAGCCGGCACCCATGACGGCGACGGGCCCCGACGGCCGCGTCCACTCGCGGGTCTGCATCAAACCGGACGCCACGGTGGCTTTCTCGACGACGCCGTTCGCGTGATGGACTTCGCTCGCGGCGCCAGCGGCCCACACCCACTGAACGAGATCCGTCGCGGGCTGGCCGATCCGAATCAGGCGATCGGCGAGGTCGTAGTCGAACTCGACCTCAAGGAAGGAGGTGCCTGACGCGTCGGCGAAGCGACGCTTGACTGGGCGCGACCGCGAGTCGTACCCAACATGCGAGGTAGAGCCGTCGGCGTGAACCTGCACGGTCATCCGGCCCGCGGCATCATACGTTCGGCTCTCACTGAAGCCGGCGGATGGTTCTTCGAGAAGGACGAGCTGGCCGTTCGCGAACGTTGACAAGACATCGCTCTCCACGACGCCGCCCCGGGACCGCCGTTCGCGGACGACGCGATTCCCTGCATCGACCTCCCAGTCGACGCGCATTCCGTTGGGACGCGCCTGGGAAATCGGGATGCCTTCGTCACTCCACTCGGTGAGCGTATCGTGCCAAACGGGTGCGCTCGCGCCCGGTGCCGTGACGCGCTCTCGGCGTAGCACCTCGCGCCCCATGTCGTCGTACACCCAGTGTGTTTCGCCGCCACCCGGGCGCGCGACCGAGACCGGTTGCCCGTCACTCCGACGGACAATGGTCAGCGGATGCAAGGTCGCGGCCCCCGAACCCGGCTGGTCGATCAGCGTCATACCGATGAGCATGCGCTCGTCGTTCCAGATGCGTTCCATGACACCGCCGCTACCAGCGTCAGGAACGTCCGCACGTACGAGATTGCCGACAGCGTCGTAGGTTCGCTGCGCGACCCAGCCCGCACGGTCGACGACCTCTGGATGCCCGTGCTCGCCGTACTGGCTGTATGAAACGGATCGACCCAACGGGCCCGCAATGCGTGCGAGAGAACCGTCTGCGTTCCAGACCCAGGTCGTGGTGTCGCCAGCGCCGCTCTTGGATGTCGCGAGGCGGCCGAAGCCATCGTACGTGTGTTCGCGCACGAGCCCAAGGCTGTCGTGAACCGACGCAACGGCCGTCTCGCGCGGCCGGCTCGGTTGGATCGCCTCCGGTGCATAGCTGAACGTCGTGATATTGCCGGTCGGATCGCTCCGCTGGAGGAGTTCATCGGCCATCCAGACCAGATGCGTGGCGGCACCATCCGCGTCCGTCATTGATGTCGGACGGCCGCCGGCCCAGACCCAGGAGCGGATCTCTCCGGGTGCGTCCTCTCGTTCGAGTGCGCGGCGCGCATCGTCGTACACCAATCGCGTCACACTGCCGCTCGGACGCACGACCCGGGTCTCGTTGTTACCGGCGACACGGCCGTACTGGAACTGCCACTCGGGCCCTGCTCCAGCAGCCGGCTCGCGAATCCGACGAAAGCGCTGAAGCCGCCCCCCAGACCAGGTCATTTCGCTCCGCTGTCCATCGCCGGTGGTGACCGAGCTGAGGTTCGTGTTCCGATACTCGTACTGCTCGCCCGTTCGGCCAGCCGCTACATCGGCAGGACTTGCCACGCGAATCAGGGCACCGGCGGCGTACGCGAACTCGGCTCGTCGACCGGCGCGGTCGACGAGCGCGTTGGGCTGCCCCTGCGCGTTTCGTTCGATGTCGTATACGGGCTCGCAGACCGCTTCTGCGATGCATTGCACGACTCCACCAATCGCAGCGCCGCCTTCCACGCGCTGGAAGATCAGACGCGGCCACGGCGCGCCCTTCCAGTGCACGTAGGACAGCCGGCCATCGCTGGAAGAGAACGTGTGGACGAGACCGCCGCGCGTGGAAACGCGAGCCGCATCGACCCGGCGCCACGTGGTGCCCTCAAGCGGCGCACCGTCCGCAACGGCCAATGAGACCTCGGTCCCCAGTTCGTCCGTGAATGTGGCGCCGTCATGCGTCATGTCGAAGCTCCACCGCCACGCCTTCGTCGCCGAGTTCCAGCTCGCACTAACGACCTGTGTGCCGACCCTCGTATCGATCGAGAGGAGGGTCCGTGAGAGGAGCCAGTTGCCTCCGGCCAGGTTCACTCGGCCGTTCGCCAGCTCGAACCAAGCCGGGTAATCGGATGCGAACGCGCCCGCGCGTGGCAGCGGCTGGGCAGGGCCTCCGCCACAGCCGGGCGCCGTCGCCACGACGGCCAGCGCAACCCACGCAAGCCCCCAGAACCATTTGCGTGCCCAGCATCCGTCCGCGCCGAAGTTCCCGTTCTGTCGCTCGACCGATGTCGCCATCGTCCCCTCCCGCAGCGCGCGGGATGCGCCTGCAAGTGGGGTGAGACGAAGGGAGTGTCGCGCGTGCGAGCGCATCGGCGCGTAGCGAAACCGGACTCCCGCGGACGCTCGCGGACACGGGGCCAACCACGGCCGCGTGCAACGCTAGTGGTGCGGCGTACCTTCGAGCAACGCTTGGAGATTCGTGCTCATGATCCGACGTTGGTCGTCTGACGCCATCCCGTCGAGTTCGTGGATGAACGACAGGGGCTCGGCCATGCCTTCTGGATGCGGGAAGTCGCTCCCGAACAGCACGTTCGTCACGCCGATCAAATCGGCGAGCTCCTGGATCGGTTCTTCATAGAAGGGCGCCACGAAGATGTGCTTTCGGAACGTCTCGGTCGGCGGCTCGGAGAAATCGCGCGGCATCTGACCATGCACCTGGGCAAAGGTGTCCATGAGTCCCTTCACCCATTTCCCGCCGTTCTCGATCGATGCGACTCGCACCTTGGGATGCCGGTCGAAGACGCCGTGGCAGACCAGGGCAGCCATCGAGTCGTGGATGGCGCGATCCGCGATGTTCGCGCACGTGCGAAACGCGTCGGGCGCGAACGGCAAGAACTCACTACCCCCCTGCCACATGCGCGCATAACGATCGTATCCGGAGTCGCTCGCGTGCATCGAGACGAAGATGCCGGCCTCGTTGACGCGCGCCCAGAACGGGTCGAACTCGGCGAAGCCTGGGGAGCGACTTCCGCGATAGCCGGGAACCGGCGCTGGACGAAGGCCGACGGTGCGCGCACCACGCTCGAGGGCCCACTCGAGTTCTGCCACGGCCAGGTCGATGTCCATCAACGTGATGAACGGCACCGCGAAGAGGCGACCCTCGCGCGAGAAGCCCCATTGGTCGTGCATCCATTCGTTCAGCGAATGCAACACCGCGTTCATCAGGAGGTGGTCGTGGTGCATCCGTTCTTCGACGGCGGATGCCAACGTCGGAAAGACCAGGGTCGCGTGGACCCCTTGCTCGTCCATGAGTGCGAGTCGCGCTTCGCCATTCCGATAGGCGGCGGGGCACGGAATTGGCGTACCCGAGAGTTCGCGAAGCGACAGGCCTTCATGGTTCTGTGCCCGGTACCACTTCTCATGTGCACCCGGAGCCGCCAGGACTTCGAACGTGGGGTTCGGGATGTAGTCCGAGATCTGCCCACCGATGGCCAGCTTCGTCCGGCCGCGCACTTCCACGTACTGGAACTCGCGCTGGTACTTCCTTGGCAGGTTGGCCGTCATCGCCTCTTCGGGTTCGTAGAGGTGGTTGTCGGCATCGTAGACGGGGTAGCCGAGATCCATCGCGTCCGGCCTCCTGCGCTCGGAGGAGCGCCTTCAGCCTACCACCCGGGCAGGCCTCAGCGGTGGCTCGGCGTTGAGATCGCGATGTAACCCAATCCGATGAGCGACAGATAGGACAGCGCGAAGCCTACGCCGGCGGCGGTCACGGCTTCTGGCAGGAAGACATGCCAGGAAGGGTCGATCCGATCAAAGGCCAGAAGCGTCCACGGCAAGACCAGCCAGAACAGCAGCGCTCCACGCCAGCCGCGCCACCAGGCGAAATAGGCCAGCATGAGTTGGGCAACGAAGAGGAAGGCCATGGCGAACTCCGGAGACAAGCCCGATTCAGGGCGGAAGGGGTCACCGGTTCGTACCCATGCACGGCCTCTGGGTGACGAACTGCCCGAGCGTTGCGTATCCGTTGCCGGGCTTCTGCTAGGCGGTCGCGTCCAGGAGTCGTTTCACAGCGCGCGAACTCTCTTCTTCGAGCGACGAGCACCGCGTGAGAATGCCCAGCGTCATGGGGTCCTCGACATCTGCCGCGATACCGACCCACGCCTGTGCGCCCTGAAGCTCGGCCTCCGATTGAAGGTAGAGCTGCTCGCGAACCGTGAACGCGGCAAAGATCTCGTAGTAGGTGTCGATGGCGGCCGGAAGCGCGGCATCGACCGCCGTTTGAACGTCGGCCGACGGCGCGAACTGCTCGCTCACGAGGCGCGCTATTTCGTCTTCCCGCTCCGCACACGCCAGAAGGGTTTCAGCTCCCTCGGGCATCGCGTCGGCCCAGGCGCGATAGCGCGCCGCGGCCGACCGCTCGAGGCCCGCCAGGAATGCGGGGCGCCCCTCGTCGGGAACGCCGCTGATGTGCTCGGCCAATGCCAGGCCAAAATTGGGGACTTCAGGCCACTCCGACATGGTTCCTCCGCTTAACGTGGTGTCAGTACGAACAGAGTCGATCCCGCTTCATCTGCGGGGTCCATCTCGAAATCGTACTTCGCGCCGGCCGCTGTCACGAAGGCGTCGCGGTCTGCTTTTGCCTCGGTCGCGTTCGCCTGGAGTTCGTAGATCGCGCCGCCGATCCGCAGCCGCACGCGGCGGTCCGCCTTGGCATTCACGACCCAGCCCGAGTCGGAGCTGCCGCCGACCATCAGGCCCCGCGGCGTCGAGACGCACCAGATGTTCACCGAGTACGGGTCGTCGGGGCGCGTCTCGAGCTGCACCGTATCGACGCCATCCGTGAAGGACCAGTCGTCGGGGGTCGTCGCAACGGCCCCATCGAGCGCACCGCCGGGAATCATCACGATCGGACCGCAGCCCATTACCAACGCTGCCAGGACGACGGGGGCGAGCCAATGCATGGAATCTCCTCTTGGCTGCGACGGTAGCACTAGAAGTTCTTCGGGAGCCCCAGCGCACGGCGCGCGATGATGTTCTTCTGGATCTCGCTGGCGCCGCCGCCAATGGTGTCGACCACGGTGTAGCGGTAACTACGCTCGAAGCGGCCTTCGACCGGCGCTCCTTCTTCATCGGCCCGGAGCTGGCCAGCGGGGCCCATGAGGTCGAGCGCGCGGTCGGCCACGCGCTGACCGGTCTCGTTCATGAAGAGCTTGTACTCGCTCGACTCGGTGGTCGGCACCCGGTCCTTGAGCGCGGCCGAGATGACGCGGCGCTGGAGCATGCGCGAGACCTCGAGCTCAGTGACCGAGCGCGCGACGTGGCGCCTAGCGCCGTCCTCTTCCGCCAACGGCTCGCCGTCCCGCTTGGCCTCGCGGACGTGCTCGACCATGGCGTCCACCTTTTCCTCCAGACACCCGACGGGCATCATGGCGAAGCGCTCCAGATCGAGGGCTTCGCTGATGTAGATGAAGCCCCGGTTCACCTCGCCCACCACGTAGTCGTCGGGGACGAAGACATCCTGGAAGAACACTTCGTTCGTACGCTCGTCACCGATGGTCATGATGGCATGCGTCTCGAAACCGGGGTGGTCCATCGGGATCAGGAAGAGCGTGATGCCCTTGTGCTTCTCCTCCGGGTCCGTGCGCGCACCCACCCAGTACCAGTCGGCAAAGTGCGCAGACGTGGTCCAGGTCTTCTGTCCATTCAGGAGCCAGCCCCCGTCGACCTTGTCGGCCTTGAGCTGCATGTTGGCGGCGTCGCTACCCGCGTTCGGTTCGCTGTAGCCAATGGCGAACTCGACTTCGCCGCGGATGATCTGCGGCAGGAACTCGGCCTTCATCTTCTCGCTGCCGTTGCGGATGATCGTCTTGCCCACGATGCCCACGCCCTTGCCCGGCTGCGGCGCGCCATGGCGAGAGAGCGCCTCGGTCAGGATGAAGTCGTAGATGCCCGAAAGCTCCTTGCCCCCATACTCCTTGGGCCACGACATCCCGAGCCAGCCCTTGTCCGCAAGCTTGCGCATGAGCGCGCGCTTCTTGGGCGAATCGACCGTCTGCGAGAGCTGCTCGCCGTGCGGGTCCATGACCTCGGGATCGTGGTTCGCGACGAGGAACGCCTCGACTTCGGCTTCGAAGGCCTGCTCTTCGGGGGTGAGATCGAAATCCAAT
>JAJDAQ010000056.1 GCA_029261815.1 Deltaproteobacteria bacterium | reverse complement strand
CGCGGGCGCCGCCTACGACGCGGGGGGCAACGCCATGTTGCCGCTTCCGATCCAAAGGCCGCACCCGCCTATCTGGGTCGGCGGAAACAGTCCGCGAGCGCTTCGCCGGGTTGTTGCGCACGCGCAGGGTTGGAGTCCCTTTCCGGCGCCGGCGGCAATGCAGGCGCGCACGAGAACGGCCGCACTCGAAACCATGGAGGACCTCGCGGCCGGAATCGCCCGCCTGCGTCAGATGGCGGGCGACGCCGGCCGAACCGACGCGCTCGACGTCAACTTCGTGCCCTTCGGTCGCGGGATGGGCCACCGCAAGCCGCTCGATGCCGCCGCGTTCCGCGAGCAGGTGGCCGCCTACGCCGACATCGGCGTGACGTGGCTGACGATCGGGCTCCCGACGTCGTCGCCCGAGGCCTACGCCGATGCCGCTGCCGAGTTCGGCGACGAGGTCATTTCGAAGGTGTGAACCACACCGGCGATGTCCATGCGCGTTCCTGGATCGTCTTGGGGATCAGCGGGCTGTCGCAGCTGTCGGGCTTCGGTCCGTCCGTCCATTCGTTGCACAAGTACGTCGTCCACCGGCAGCTCGGGTTCTCGACCGCGCGCGCGTAGTAGACGGCATCGCGCGTGGCATCGAAGTCCGGGTCCTGCCAGACGGCGCAGAGCTGGTCGGCGCCGCGTCCCTGGGGTTGGCAGGTGTCGAGGTCGACGCTGGCGCCGTTGTCCTTGTCGCCCGCCACGTCGACCACCTTCTGGTGGAACCGACCCTCATCGTCGACCCAGCCCTTCACGATCTGCAAGCGTTGGAGTTTTCCGCCGGGGTGCGCGGCGGTGCCCGTGTCTCGCAGAGCGCTTACGGCGAACACGGGTGCCGAATCCGTGTCCGGCGATACGGGCAGGTCGCTGCCCATCGGGACACCCTGCGCGTAGCCGACATCGGCGAAATCTTCGCGCCCGCAGAGGTCAGCCGGAAGTTCCCATCCAGCGAAGAGGCGGGGAACGATTCGCGGCCCCGAAGTGGCGAAGGCTTCGCGCCGTTTCATGGCATCGAAGATGGCATCGCGTGTGTTCTCCTCGGCCCAAACTCCGGCAAGACCACCGGGGTTCATGTGAGCGATCGCTCGGGATTGTTCACCGATCGTAAGCGCCTGCCTGCGAGTCGCACCGAACTTGTAGGGCTGGTCCCATTCGGCAACTTGGCCCGGCGTCGATAGATGGTTGTCGGTGCTTCCAATGAAGCCGAACTTGAACGGGTTCACGCCAATCCGGTTCTTCTCGCGAACTCCCTCGAGCAGCGCATAACGAACATGATCGACGCGCGATGTGCACCCCTTGCTGGCGGTCGCGCCGTTCTCGGCGCGCTCCTGGCAGTCTTCGAGCTCGAGGCCGCTCATGTCGCGATACTTTTCGTAGTCGCACAGCTCGTCGGTGTCCCCCAGCACGTTGAACATGCCGTTGCGGCACTCGCTGCTCCCCTTGATCTGGCTCATCTCGACGATGGGTTCCATCTCGGCGCGCAATGCGGCTTCTGCGCGCTGCTGTTCCATGCCCTCTTCGCGGTACCAGACCTCGAACATGCGCCCGTTCGAGAGGTTTGGGTTGTGCGGGATCGCGATCGCTTCGCAACCAGTACCGGTCGCATTGCAGAGGTCGCGAAGCTGGGGCCAGAGACCTCGCGCGTGGCCGGTCTCGGCGGCCGATATCGGAAACTCGGGCGAGAGTTCGTTTCGCAAGATCACATTGCGGTGGATCTTCGTCGAGTTGGGCGAGCGACTGTACTCCCAGGCGTGGAACGTGGTGAACGAACAGTCCGCGGAGCGGTCGTAGAACCGTTCGGCAGAAGCCTGTAGCTCTGCCCAGGCAGTGCGCATTCCGGCTCGGCAGAGGCCGTTGTCTGCACCGCAGACCTCGTCCGCGCGCTTGAAATCCAGATCGACCAGGCCGAGCAGCTTCGGGAAGAAACCACGCGTCATCCCCAGGAGTTCGGCGATACGGCTCTGTTCCTCGCCGCGGAAGATCTTGCAGCCCGACGTGTCATAGACCTCGGAGGCGGGATCACGACACAGTCGGACTTCGCCGAGCCACTCGGCGTGGTCGGTCACGGCGGCGAAATCGAGCGGGCGCTCGAGCCGCGCGGTCCGCGGCTTCCCGGGCTCACCGGAAAAGACCGGAATCTCCTCGCCGCGCGCAAATCGATAGGCGTCGTCGGGCGTCGTGTCGTTGCCGACCGCGTTGGCGTCCATCGAGAAGCCGGTATGGATATGCAGGTCGCCAAACAGCGGACGGCGAAGGGGATCTTGGTTCGCGCAGTCCGCGCGCGGTGCAATCGGCCCGGCGGGTGCTGCCCCGATCGGCGGGTCCCAGGGTTCCGCCGAGAAGGTGCGGTCGCACCCGGTGGCGAACACGGCGAGCACGAGAAGGGCGACGGCGCGGTTCATGAGTGGGCCTCCGCGCGCAAGATGGCGCACACGGTGCCTGGCCGCCCCCCGAATCAGCTCTGTCGGGACCGCTGCATGTCTGCGACGACGTCGGCCCAGTGCCCGGGGTCGGGGAACCGATTGTGGGTGAGGCTGACCCCGTCCGCGATGCCGCCCAGCCGCTCGTGAAGCTTCTCCGCGATCTCGTTGCGGTGACCCACCACGGCGATCGCTTCGAGGACGTCATCGTCGATCAACGAAGCCATCTCGTCCCACAGTCCGCGCTTCGATAGGCGATTCAACTCGAGGTGCAGATCGCCCCAGCCGTGGCAGTCGAGGGTCGGTCGATAGGCCGGGGTCGAGCCGTAGAAGGCGAGCTGTTTGCGTGCCGCGAGCACGGCTTCGGCCATCGACTCCTCGGTGTCGGCCGTGACCACGAGCGTGGCGCAAATAACGTCAAGGCGGTCGCGCGTGCGACCGCTGGCCGCGAGCCCTCGTTCGAGCGCAGGGAGGGTGTTCTCGAGCAGGGACTTCCGAGAATTGAACGGGTGCGCGAAGAAACCATCGGCGACCTCGCCGGCGACCTCGGTCATGCGCGGCCCGAACCCGGCCGTATAGATCGGCGGCGGCCCGAACGGATTCGGCCCCGGGTCGAACGCCGGAATCATCAGGGTATGGCTGTAGAACTCGCCCTCGAAGCGAAGCGGCGCGATCCCCTCCCAGGTTTCGAGAATGGCGCGTACAGCCAGGGCCATTTCCCGCATTCGGGCCGCCGGCCGCGACCAGGGCATCGAGAACCGCTTCTCGATGTGCGGGCGCACCTGGGAACCCAGCCCCAGTACGAACCGTCCGCCCGTCAGCGACTGCAGGCCCGTCGCGAGGTTCGCCAGGTTCATCGGGTTGCGTGCGAAGCCGATGGCGATCGCGGTGCCCAAGGTCACACGGCTCGTGTGCTCGGCCGCGGTGGCGAGGGGCAGGAAGGGGTCGTGCTTGGCCTCGAACGAGAACACGCCGTCGTAGCCGATCTGCTCGAGCTCCGGATACAGCGTGCGGGCGTCCCGCGGGTCTTCGAGCGGAGCGGTGGTGTAGATCTTCATGGACTGCGCAGTATACAGATCGCGCCCTCACGCCGTCCCCTAACAAACGTGTGAAGTTTGTGCCTACGGCGCGAACCCATTACCGGGCTGCGGGGTCTTCTCAACCGGAGTCACGATTGAACTCCGCCGTTCCCTACTCGCCACCGGAGCCAGACTTCCGGTGCGCCGGAGAAGCGCCCATGTGGAACCGCCAGCTGGCCCCCCGTTTGTCCATCGTTCTGATCGTCCTTGGCTTCGCGAGTTCGTCGTCTGCCGCACCCTCCGCGGAGCTTGGCGCTCCGATGCGGGCCGCGGAAGCCCGCGCTGGGACGCTGTTGCTGCAGTCGGAGTCCGGGTTGCGCCCCGCACCCACGGTGGCGACGGATGTCCACATCCAGGTGACGGGCATGATTGCGCGCACGCGCGTGGTGCAGCGTTTCCACAACCCGACGTCGGAGTGGGTGGAGGGCATCTATGTGTTCCCCTTGCCCGATCGCGCGGCCGTCGACGGCCTGAAGATGATCGTCGGAGACCGCGTCCTGGAGGGCGAGATCCATACCCGCGAAGAAGCGAAGGCGCAGTACGAACGGGCCAGGTCCGAAGGTCGCAAGGCGACGTTGCTCGAACAGGAGCGGCCAAACCTGTTTACGAACGCAGTCGCCAACCTGGGCCCGAACGAGGTGGTCGAGGTCGCCATCGAGTTCCAGGAGGACCTCCGACTCGACCGGGGGAACTTCTCACTGCGATTCCCGCTTGTCGTTGGGCCGCGTTATGTGCCCGGCGTCGCGATCGCAGGCGGTTTCGATGGCCACGGGTGGGCTCGGAACACGGACGAAGTGCCAGACGCCGAACGCGTCACACCTCCGATTGCGGACCCTGACGGTCCACGGCGCCATCCGGCACGCATCCATGTCGCATTGGATCCCGGTTTTGCGTTGTCCCGCGTGGACAGCCCGAGTCATCGGCTCGCGGTGTCGCCCCAGGCGGGGAACCGCTTCGAAATCGATCTGGCAGACGGTTTCGTCCCAGCCGATCGGGACTTCGTCCTCGAATGGACACCCGAGATCGGTGCGTCTCCGGGCGCAGCGCTGTTTCACGAATCATGGGACGGGGACGACTATGTGCTGCTGATGGTGATGCCGCCGGACGCTTCGACCGAGATCGAGCGGTTGCCGCGAGAGACCGTCTTCGTCATCGACGTCTCGGGCTCGATGCACGGTGACTCGATCACCCAGGCGAAGCACGCGCTCGCCCTGGCGATCGGCCGCTTGAGGCCGCAGGACCGATTCAACGTGATCGCATTCGAGTCGAGTACGCGTGTCTGGTCCGAGACGTCCCGGAGCGCCACCTCTGCTGCGCTCGCCGATGCACTGCGCTGGATCGAGGCCCTGCGCGCCGACGGCGGAACCGAGATGCAATCCGCGCTCGAAGCGGCGTTGCCCGTAGAGCAGGGCGAAGGCTCGCTGAGACAGGTCGTGTTCATCACCGATGGTGCCGTTTCGAACGAGGCGAACCTCTTTCGGACGATCCGCGCGCGCCTCGGCCAGAGTCGACTCTTTACCGTGGGAATCGGATCTGCGCCGAACGCACACTTCATGCGCAAAGCGGCCGAGTTCGGTCGCGGGACCTACACGTTCATCGGAACCGCGTCCGAGGTCGCCAACAAAATGGGCGAGCTGTTCGCCAAGCTCGAGAGCCCGGTCCTGCAGGACCTCCGCGTTTCCTGGGACGCGCGAGCTGTCGAGACCTGGCCGAAGCGGCTCCCGGATCTGTATGCGGGAGAGCCGATCCTGATCGCGGCCCGCATGTCGAAGAAGGCGGGCGCGGTCGTGTTGAGTGGACGTCGTGGCGACGAGGACATCGTGCTCGATGTCCCCGTGCAGGGCGGTGCACTGCACCCGGGTATCGCGCGGCTCTGGGCGCGCCGAAAGGTGGAAGCGCTGATGTCGTCATTGCATGACGGGGCCGACCGGGCCGAAGTCAAGCATGCGGTCACCGGCCTGGGGTTGCGGCATCACCTCGTGACGCGTTGGACGAGTCTGGTCGCCGTCGACAACACCCCGACGCGGCCCGACGGCGAAGCCCTTTCGACCCGGGCGATTCCGACCCTGCTACCTGCGGGATGGGACCTGGGCAGCCTCGGGGCACCCGGCCCGCGGCCGCCTCGCCAACATCCGCCGATTCCGAGCCGCGCAGAAGGTGCTGCGCCGCCGGTCCAGATGCTCGCGGCCCGCCTTCCGCAAGGGGCGACGCCAGCGCCACTCTTGATCTTGCTAGGCATCGTCCTTGTCGCGAGCGGCACCGTGCTGCGGCACTTCTCGCGTCGCGCGCGTTGAGGCGTGGACTCGCTGCGCTCCTGGTCGGTGCCGGACTGGCCATTGGCGCGGGCGGCGCGTGGATCCCGGCCAAGGCGCTGCTGGCCCAGGTCCTGCTCGAAGCCGCCTGGACTCGCGCCCGGGAAACCGGCCAGGCGTCGCCGCCCTGGCCCTGGGCGGATACCGCTCCGATCGCGCGTCTGCGTGCGCCCGGCCTGGACCGCGAGGTCGTGGTGCTCTCGGGGTCGAGCGGCCGGACCCTCGCCTTCGGCCCCGGTCATGTCACCGGAACAGCCGCGCCCGGCGAGGACGACAACATCGTCCTCGCCGGGCACCGGGACACCCACTTCGCGTTCCTGAGGGAACTGCGCCCGGGCGAATGGCTCGAACTCGAGTCCCTGTTCGGCACCCGCCGCTATCGGATCGAGACGACCCGGGTCGTCGACGAACGCGACACGCATTGGATGGCGGCCAGCGGCGTCGCCGAACTCACCCTGATCACCTGCTACCCGTTCGACGCGGTTCGCCCGGGCGGCCCGCTTCGTTACGTCGTGCATGCTTCCGCAGAGGATCTGCCGCACTGAGGACGCGGGCGCGTTAGACTCGCGGGCCGCTGGAGGAGCCCATGAGAGCCGTTGTCTGTAGAGAATTTGGTCCGCCCGAGAAACTCGTCATCGAGGAGATGCCTGACCCGCAGGCGGGTCCCGGTCAGA
>JAJDAQ010000055.1 GCA_029261815.1 Deltaproteobacteria bacterium | reverse complement strand
AATGCGAGCACTCCGCAAGAAAGTTCGCACGGTATTTGCATTGTGGTGTTTCCAACACTGATGTCCGCATGACTTCTTGGGAAGGGGGTTCTTCGGACAAGGAACCCATATGTCCATCCAACGATTTGCGCGCGTCGCGGTCTTATCCACCGCCGTCGCGTTCCTGATCCCCTCTGCCGGCTTGGCGCTCTCGACCTTCTCGGTCAACGGCGGCCAGCTGACGACGGTCCAGTTCGTCGACCCGAGCGGCACCCCGGTGCCCTGCCCGATCGGTGGCAACGTGAGCTGCCTCGCGGCCCCGGCGCCGATCAATGGCGGGACGCTCACGCTCGACGTGGTGGGAAACCAGCTCGTCAGCATGGCCTTCCAGATCAACGGCCCGGCCACGCTCAACCTGGGCGGCGTCCACGGCTACTCGAGCGTGCAGTTCTCGAACGCCTCGTTCCAGACGAACGGGCCGAGCGCGGTCACCCCCCTCGGCGGCGGGAACTTCAACTTCGGTCCGGCCACCGGCACGGTCACGACCGATCTCGTGCTGAACCCGACCTCGGGTCCGGCCATCGTCGTCAACGGCGCCAGCTTCGCGTCGGCCCCGTCCGGCACGATCTTCACGAGCGGAAATGGGCTGAACCTTAGCCTGCAGGGCGTCGACCTCGGGCAGGTCTGTGACCCGACCAACCCGAAGCAGTGCCTGTTCGTGAAGGCCGACTTCAACCTGACCGCGACCGCGGCGATTCCGGAGCCGACGGCGGCGCTGACCTTCGGCATCGGCGCCCTTCTCGTGGCCGCCGGCGCCAAACGCCGCCAAGCCTCCCGCGCCTAACGGCGCCCCATTCTTCTGCCTCCCAAGGGAAGGGAAAATCAAATGTTGTCCCAAGCTCGATCGATCCTCCTGTTCAGCCTCCTCGCACTCTTCATGGGCCTCCCGGCCCAGGCGTTGACGATCCAGTCGGCCTCGATCGGTGACGGCAAGGGCTGCACCGACCTCGCGTGCAGCGTGCAGACGCACACCTTCGGCACGACCGTCGGTACCGGCGGCGGCACCGTCGACCTGACCGGTTCGACCCTGACGTTCTCGATCTCGGGGCTGGGCGCGACGCTCAACCCCATGGTCGGTTTCACGAACATGGACTTCACCGGAACGGCCACCGTCGTGGGTGCCGGCCTCTACGCCGTCACGACCGGAAGCGCGACCGTCACCGGGCAGATCGTGGACGCGGGCTTCCCGGCTGCCATCAACACGAACGCCCTCACGGTGGGCGGCACCTGCAGTGACCTCACGGGCGATCTCAGCTGCGGCCTGGTCTTCTCGTTCACGTCCCCGGTGGATGGCACGGCGTTCACACAGACGGTGAACCTCATCACGCCCGAACCTGCGACCGCCGGCCTCCTCGGCCTGGTCGTCATCGGCCTCGCCGCGCGACGCCGCGCCTAGCCGCCGCTCCTTCGCTCGCATTCACGGGCCCGCGTCGCTGCAAGCGGCGCGGGCCCGATGCGTTTTTGGGCTCCCCACCGAGCTGGATTCACCTGACGATCGTCAGTCAACGCGGTACGCTCCGCTTCTGGCAGGACCGCCCGAGGAGAACTGTTCGATGAAGGCTTTGATGCAGAACCGCGAGATCATCAACCCCGACTTCTACGTCGAGCATGGTTACCCCCACGAAGCGTGGGCGGAACTCCGTCGCGAATCGCCGGTCTTCTACTGGGAAAAGAATACCGAGATGCCCTTCTGGGCGATTACGAAGCACGCCGACATCACCCAGATCGGCAAGATGCCCGAGAAGTTCCTGAACGGACCTGACCTCGTTATTCGCACGGACCCGGAACCCGAGGGCGAACGATTCGACCCGCCGCCGACCATCATCCAGATGGACCCGCCGATGCACGGGGCCTATCGCAAGATCGTGTCAAAGCGCTTCACGCCCGGCGCGCTGCGAAAGATTCACGCCGACATCGACAATGTCGCGGCCGAGATCGTCGAGGATCTGCTCGCCGAAGGAATGGAAGGCGAATGCGACTTCGTCGAGAAGGTCGCGGCGCCGCTGCCCATCGCGGTCATCTCCTGGCTGCTCGGGGTGCCGAAGGAAGACTGGCACCTGCTCTTCGACTGGACGAACCGGACGCTAGGCGCCGGCGACCCCGAATACCAGGAAGAAGGCTCCGTTCCCGGCGAGACCGCGCGCAACGCCATGATCGAGCTCTTCACCTACTTCAGCCAGATGGTCGAAGAGCGGAAGAAGAACCCGACGGACGACCTCGTCAGCCTGTTTGCGCACGCCGAGGTGAACGGCAAGCCGATGGACCCGATGGACGTGCTGTCGTACTGCATGATCATCGTCATCGCGGGCAACGAGACGACCCGCAATGCGACCTCGGGCGGCATGGCGGCCCTGATCGAGCATCAGGACCAGCTCCGTCGCGTGCAGAAAGACCCCAGCCTGCTCCAACCCTGCATCGAAGAGATGCTGCGTTGGACGAGCCCGATCATCCACTTCGCCCGCACGGCGACCGAGGACTTCGAACTGCGGGGCAAGACCATCCGCGAAGGTGACAAGGTCGCCCTCTTCTACCCGTCCGCGAACCGCGACGAAGAGGTCTTCGAGGACCCCTACACCTTCCGCGTCGACCGAAATCCGAACCGGCACCTCGCGTTCGGCATCGGCGAGCATTTCTGCGCCGGCGCCCACGTCGCGCGGATCGAGATGAACTACGCCTTCCGGTCGCTGATTCCGCGAATTGCCGAGATCGAGTTCGCGGGCGAGCGGGATCGCCTGCGTTCAAGTCTCGTGGGCGGCATCAAGCGACTGCCGATCCGCTACAAGCTCAACGCGGCGTAGCCCCGCGGCCTAACGTCGACCGCGGCGCATCGCGCGGTCAAGGTCCCGGCCCTCTTCGCGCTCGCGGATTGCGTGGCGCTTGTCGTAGCTTCGTTTTCCGCGAACGAGTGCGATCTCGGCCTTGGCGCGCC
This sequence comes from Deltaproteobacteria bacterium, assembly GCA_029261815.1. GTDB lineage: Bacteria > Myxococcota_A > UBA9160 > UBA9160 > UBA6930 > JAJDAP01. The sequence goes on along the minus strand of JAJDAQ010000055.1, from coordinate 34,568 downwards.
CGTCCTTCCAATGAAGGTTCAGCGGGATGACCGTCAGCCCCTTCTCCTGGACCTTGCTGGCCCAGCGACCGATCTCGCGGGCGTGCATCAGTAGCTTTCGGTCGCGCGTCGGAGACGCGTTCGCGCGGCCCGCCTGCTCGTAGGGCGTGATGTGGAGATTCATCAGCCACGCCTCGCCCTTGCGGAATGCCACGTACGCGTCCCCCACGGTCACGTGGCCCGCGCGAAGGGACTTGACCTCCGGCCCGACGAGTTGAAGACCGGCCTCGAGCGTATCCACGATCTCGTAGTCGTGGTGCGCACGGCGGTTCGTCGCGATCCGGTCGGGATCGCCGCCCTTCTGCTTCTTCTTGCCCGACTTCGCCACGCGCGCAGGCTAGCGACACCCACCGACCGGAGCGAACGCCATGAACCCCACGAGACCGTTCAGCCACGCCCGGAGCGAACGCCAGGGAACCCGCGCGCGGCTCCTTGGCACTACCCGGCCCCGAACGCCGAACACCTCAGCGATCCAAGCGCTCGCGACCCGGGCGGAAGTGCGCGGGGCGAAGCCCCGCGTTCCGCCCCCTAGTCCACGATTTCGTTGCGGTGGTTCACGAAGACGCGCTTGGCCTTGTGCGCCTTCGCATCGGCATCGTCCATCTGGACGAAGCTGGCGATGATCACCGTATCCATCGGCTTGACCAGGTGGGCGGCTGCGCCGTTGATGCAGATCTCCCCACTGCCGGCTTCGCCCGGGATGGCATAGGTCTGAAGGCGATTGCCGTTGGTGCAATCCCAGATCTCGACCTTCTCATAGGGCAGCAGGTCGGCGGCTTCGAGCAGGTTGGTGTCGATGGTGACACTGCCTTCGTACTCGAGGTTGGCCTCGGTCACGGTGGCACGATGGATCTTGGACTTGAGCATGGTGCGGGTCACGGGGGATCTCCTGGGGTTCCTGCCGGTCATGCCGGTCAAGACGGGGAAGTCTCGAGGACTCGGTTGTCGATCAGGCGGACGGGATCTCCGTCCTTCGAAGGGAACTGGACCGCCAACGCGAGGAGCGTCGGTCGGTCGAGAACATCTGTCACGGGGGCCAGCGACTCGGCACACCGGAATTCGGCGTAGTCCAGTTCGCCGAGCACCGACTTGTCGAGTTCGGTTTGCACGAGGTGTTGCAGCGCCTCGACCCGAAACTCGCCGGCAGCAACGGCCGAGGCGGCCGCATCGAGTGCGCGCGAAACGACGACGGCCTCGGTTCGCGCTTCGGGGGTCAGGCGGACGTTGCGGCTCGAAAGTGCGAGGCCGTCGGCTTCTCGAACCGTCGGGACGCCGACCACATCGATGTCGAAGCCAAGATCGCGCGTCATTCGTTTCAGCACGGCCAGCTGCTGGTAGTCCTTCTCACCAAAACAAGCGACGTGGGGTTTCGCGGCCAGGAACAGCTTGCTGACCACCGTCGCGACGCCGCGGAAGTGACCCGGACGCGAAGCGCCTTCGAGCGGCTTCGAGATCTCGGTCGACTCGACCCAGGTCTCAGCGCCCTCGGGATAAAGGTCTTCATCGCTTGGCAGGAAGACCGCGTCGACACCATGCGCTTCACACGCAGCGAGGTCGGCTTCGACGGTTCGCGGGTAGGCTTCCAGATCCGCGGCGCCATTGAACTGCGTCGGATTGACGTAGATCGACACCACGACGAAGTCGGCCCGCGCCCGGGCGGCGTCCACGAGGGACAGATGTCCCTCGTGGAGCGCACCCATGGTCGGTACGAGGCCGATCCGGCGACCTTGCTGGCGGAGCTTGTCCGCCCGCGCTTGAAGCGCACGTGTGCTGCGAATGGTTTCCACGGTCAGTCCTAGGAGAACGAGTGCTCGTCTCCGGGGAACTTCCGCTGCGCCACGTCGTCGGCGTAGGCGCGTGCCGCCTGGGACGCGAGAGCGCCCAGGTTGGCGTACGTCTTCGCGAACGAAGGGGTCCAGTCGCCGAGGCCGAGCAGGTCGTGCAACACGAGCACCTGGCCGTCGCAATGGACGCCTGCGCCGATCCCGATGGTGGGGATGTCGAGGCGATCGGTGATCTCCTGTGCGAGTTCGGCCGGAACGCCTTCGAGTACGACCGCGAACGCGCCAGCCGCTTCGACCGCCAATGCGTCAGCAATGACCTGCTCGCGTCCTTCGTCGCCTCGGCCCTGGACCCGGTGGCCGCCCATCCGATGAATGGCCTGGGGCGTGAGGCCGACGTGGCCCATGACGGGGATCTCGGCAGCCACGATCCGCTCGATCGTGGCCTGCACGTTGCGGCCGCCCTCGAGCTTGACCGCAGCGACGCCGCCGTCCTTGATCAGCCGGATGGCGTTGCGCACGGCTTCTTCGGACGAAACCTGATACGAGCCGAACGGCATGTCCCCAACGACCAGCGCCCGGCGCGCGCCGCGGGAGACCAAGCGGCAGTGATAGACCATCTCTTCCAGGGTCACGGGGAGCGTCGACTCCTCGCCCTGGACGGTGTTGCCGACGGAGTCTCCGACCAGGAGCACGTCGATGCCGGCGTCGTCAAAGATTCGGCTGAAGGTGTGATCGTATGCAGTGAGCATCGAGAAGGCTTCCGCGCCTCCCTTTCGTCGCTGCAATGATCGGGTGGTGACCTTGTGTTCTCGCTTGGCCGCGGCCTGCGTCACGGTGGACATATCGGGATCCTCCGACCCCTTCAGTGCCTGATTTCGCCGACAAAAAAACGCACCTCCCGGTGTTCCCGGTGGTGCGGCGTCGGGGGACTCGGAGTCACGTTCTGCCCGAAGGCGGAGGCGTCTCTGGTCCCTGACTCAGCCGATCCACCCTTCCGTCTCGCTCCCTAGGGATACGAGCGTGCGAAGCTGGGGTAGGTGGGCGTCGTCCTCTGTCGAACGGGCCAGGCCCGTCGGGGGGTTTTTGAGCATCGATGAGGACCGCGACTTGCGGTTCCTCTCAGCTAAGACGCGAGCGTAGACGGCGGCGGGAAAGGCTGTCAACGAAGTAATTTCCCCGCGGGGCCTCCTTCGAACGGGGCCGCGCAGCGGCCCTACCGAGCGCCAGCAGCTCAGACCTCGCAGGTAGTCCTAACGCCCCCCAGCAGCGCTCACCCCCCGCGAGAGGCTCACGCTCACTGCCCCAGCCGCTCCCGCACTGCGGGCGCCAGGAAGCGCGTCTCCAGGAACTCCCCGCAATGCGTCCGCAAGGCGTTCACGACCACATCGGTTCGTTCCTCGACCGAATCCGCGCCAGACAGCAGGATCCACCACTCGTCTCGCAGCCGGAACGTCCCACTCGCAGGACGTCCCTCTCCGTCTGCGCCTCCGGCCGCAGGCAGCCTGCGAATCCGCAGACCGGCTTCCTCGGCCAGCGCAATGAACTGGTCCAGGAGCGCCAGTCCCTGCACCGCGCCTCAGCGCCGCCGCAGGATGGGCTGGACGGCGTAGTGCCGCAGACGTTCCTGGACTTCGTCGCTCAAGCCCTCCAGGTGCACGCCGGCCTCGTAGAAACGGTTCTGCGCGCCCACCTCGCCCTCGTGGCTGCTCCAGACGACCTTGCCACTGGCTTCGACACGGAGTCCCTCGGGCGGGAGTTCGAAGACGACGCGCACGCTCTCGCCAACGGTCATCGGTGCCTTGGCGTGGAGACAGAGTCCCCGCGGTGACAGATTCACGGCGTACTCGTGTCGAACCTCGCCTTCGGCGGGCTGGATCTCGACCGGAATCGGAACCGAAAAGTCGCGTCGCGGGTCCTGGCTCATGACACCCCCTCTTCCCCAATCTCCTCATCGGACAACGCGACGCTGACCTTTTGCCATGCTTCGGGGGACAGCGCCTCGGCCCGGACCCGCCCGTCGAGACCATTGGCCGCCAGAACGGCCTCGACCGTTGCCGGCGCAATGCCGGCCGCCTGCTTCAAGGAGTTCACCACCGTCTTGCGGCGATGAGCGAATCCAGCGCGGACGATGCGTTCCATGCGGGCCAGCTCTCCCTGGTTTCCCGGAGCCACGAGCGGATCCTCGCGGGGGGACAGGGTGATGAAGGTCGAAACGACCTTGGGCACAGGGTAGAAACACTGGCCGTGGAGATCGAGTGCGGGGCCGACCTGGGTCAGCCACTGGTGGATCACCGACAGGGAACCGTACGCCTTGCTCCCCGGGCTGGCGCGCAGGCGTTGGGCGACTTCGCGTTGCACCATCACGCCCCAGCCCGCCAGGATGTCTGCGTGGTCCAGAAAGCGCCGAAGCAGCGGCGTTGCCACGGAGTACGGAAGATTGGCCACGATCTTCACCGGCGGACCGAGTTCCGCGACTTGTACGGCGAAGTCGAGATCCAGGGCATCGCCGTGGATGAGTTCCACGTCTGCGGGTAGCAGCGATTCCTGCTCGATTCCGCGGACCAGTCCCCCATCGATCTCGACCGTGCGGACGCGTCGCGCCGCCGGGGCCAACGCCCGCGTGAGGATGCCGAGACCGGTTCCGATCTCGAGCACGGCATCGTCGGGCGTGACGCCCGCGGTGGCGACCAGCTTCTGCGCCAGACGATCGTCGTGGAGGAAGTTCTGGCCGCGCTCCCGGGATGGCGCGAGCCCTTGTCGGCCCAGAAAGGCCTGCGCCTCGGCCGGCGTCACCCCTGTGCCTGCGCCCAGGGCGCCTGATCCAGCGGCACCCGGGAGAAGGCCCCCAGCCCGAGTCCATGACGCTCGCCTTGCGCCAGCAGCCTTGCCCCCGCGGCCGCAATCATGGCGGCGTTGTCCGTACACAAGGCCATCGGCGGGAAGAAGGCGCGGACACCGGCAGCGGCACCGTGACCGGCCATCTCCTCGCGCAAGCGTGTATTCGCCGCGACGCCACCGACCACGGCAACCTGGCCGAGGCCTTCCGCATTCGCCGCGCGCAGGCTCTTCGAGACCAGCACGTCCGTGGCCGCCGCCTGAAAGGAGGCAGCAAGGTCGGGAACTGCGGCCGCCAGGCCCTCGCCCTGCGCTTCCACCGCAAGCGCGACGGCAGTCTTCAAGCCGCTGTAGGAGAAGTCGAAATCGGCGCGATCCTGCATCGGCCGCGGAAACGGAAAGGCCTTGGCATCGCCGTGTTCGGCAGCGGCGGAAACCGACGGACCGCCCGGGTACGGGAGGCCTAACAACTTGGCGACCTTGTCGAATGCCTCCCCCACGGCGTCGTCTCGTGTCTGTCCGAGCAATGCGGGCGCCGTATCGTCGGTGATGCGGTAGAGCGCGGTATGTCCACCGGACACCACGAGACCCAGGTACGGGCGCGCGAGCTCGGGCTCGGCGATTTCGGCCGCGGCGAGATGGCCCGCGAGGTGGTGGACCCCGACGAGCGGAACGCCGTACCGCCAGGCCAACGCCTTCCCGAACGAGAGGCCCACCAGGAGCGAGCCGAGTAGCCCCGGCCCCGCCGTCACGGCGATCCCATCGAGCTCCGTGACCGACAGGCCTGCCTCCGAGAGCGCGGCTTCTGCGACCTGTGAGACCGTACGCAAGTGGTCGCGGGAAGCCAGCTCGGGAACGACGCCGCCGTACGGTCGGTGAACGTCGAGCTGGCCGTGCACGCTGCTGGAGCGCACCTCGATCCCGTGCTCGACGACGGCGGCCGCCATCTCGTCACAAGAACTCTCGATTCCGAGCACCCAGCGCGGCGTCGCCGCCTCGCCTTCGGACCGCTCGCTGCTCACGCCGAGCTCACCCGAGGTTGCGTTCGAGCTGCTCCTGCTCGCTCTTGCATTCGATGCAGAGTTCCGCGACCGGTCGCGCTTCGAGCCGCTTGACACCGATGTCTTCGCCGCAGTTCTCGCACTCGCCGTAGATGCCATCCTCGAGCTTCTCGAGGGCACCTTCGACCTTGGCGAGCAGACCGCGCTCGCGTTCCCGCAAGCGGCCTTGGAACGCCAGGCTCATCTCTGACGAGGCGGCATCGATCTCATCCGGAAAGTCGTCGGGGTCCAGATGGATCTCTCCACCGACCGCACTCTTCGCATGCTTGACGAGCTCTTCTCGCTGCTCCGTCAGGATCTTCTTGAACTTCTCGAGTTCGCGCTTTCTCAACCTCTCACCCTTTGCTGCTAGGTCACCGTCCCGAGCCCAGGAGCTCGAGTTGGTCCGCTGCTGCTTTCGCCCGGCGGGAGCCGGGGTATTCGTCCAGGATTCGCTGGAATGCGCCGCGTGCCGCCTTGGCAAACCCGGGGCCGAGCTGGAGCAGGGCCTCTCCCTGTCGGTAGAGCGCCTCGGGCGCTTTATCGCTCTCGGGGAATCGGTTCGCGACGTCATCGAAGCGCAGAATGGCGTTCTTGTAGTCTCCGCTCTTGTAGTGGCAGTCCGCCAGCCAATACGAGGCATCATCGGCGTACTGCGAAGCCGGGTAAGATTGCAGAAACCCGGAGAAGCGGCCAATGCAATCCTCATTGTCGTCGGTGCGCCAGGCGTCATAGGCCTCGCGATACGCGCCCAGTTCGAGCGATGTGGCACCCGCGGGCGGCTCTTCCGGCGGCAGGGGCTCATCCCCCGGAACCGGCTCAGGCTCGCCCCCGCGCGGCTGTGCAGCCTCGAGCCGGGCCGCTTCCGCTTCTTCCAGCGCCTTGCGGGCCTGGTGCTCGGCGACCTCGAGACGGCCTTCCAGGCGCGTCACGTCTCCTCGGAGGCTCTCGACCTCGGTCCGGAGGTCGGCCACCCCATCGGTGGGCGCCGTGTCCTGCCCAACCCGGATCTTGTTGACTTCGTATTCGAGCTTTCGGAACTCGGCCGTCGAGATGCAGCCGGTCCCCGTCCCCAGCACCAATGCGATCCAGGCGCCGAGCGCCGCTCCATTGCTCCATTTCCTCATGACGCTCACTCCCCTCCTCATCGGGTCCACCAAACTAACGACGGTACGGGCCCCAGTCAGGCCCCCGGTTCTCGCCCTGGGTCGTCAGGCGCCGCAGGTGACTCCCATCGACATCGATCACATAGATATCGGCGCGCCCCCGACGGGTCGAGGTAAACGCCAGCTTGCTGCCGTCCGGAGACCAGGTCGGGTGCTCATCACTGCGACGGTGCGTCACGAGCGGGCCCGCCGAACCCGTATCGGGGTCGACCAGCCACAGATCGAACTGGCTCTTCACGCGAGTCTCGTAGGCGATCCAGCGACCGTCAGGCGACCACGCGGGTGCCGTGTTGTAGGTCCCGTCGAACGTCAAGCGGCGCACGCCCGAGCCGTCGGCGTTCATCACGTACACCTGGGGCGCCCCTGCACGATCCGAAACGAACGCCATCCGCTTCCCATCTGGCGACCAGGCGGGCGAAACATCGATCGCCCGGTGGCGCGTCAGATTCCGAAGCCCGCTGCCATCCGGATTCACGAGGTGGATCTCGGAAGCGCCATCGATACTCATGACGACGGCCAACTTCGCGCCCTCGTTGTCCCAGACGCCGCGATACATCCGGTGATCCTTGCTCAGCCCGCGCAAGATCCGACCCGGCGAACGGTCCCCGCGCGAAACAATGAACAGCCACGGGCGATTGCGGTAGCGGTAGCTGGTGTAGACAACGGCGTCGCCATTCGGCGACCAGTCCGGAAAGTTGCTGATCGACTTGTTCGAGGTGGCCGCGCGCTGGTTCTCGCCGTTGGCGTCCATCACCCAGATTTCCTTGTCCCCGGAGCGGTCTGAGACGAAGGCGATCTCGGTATCCGAGACCCCGGGCCTTCCCGTCACCGCGGCGACGATCTCGTCTGCAATGACCCGCCCGAGCCTGTCCGCATGTTGCGTCCGGCCGGTGAAGCGCTTGCCTCGAATGAGCGCGCGGCAAGCGGCCGCATCCCAGAGGCGGAATTCGACGCGGATCCCCTCGGCGGTCGAGAATATCTGCCCCTGGACCAGGACATCGGCCCCGATCTGGCTCCAATTCGCGCAGCGCGGGGTCCGCACGCGGTCTAGTCCAGGCGACCGCACCGGCTCGAGGAACGCCTTCTCATCCACGATCCCGAACAGGCTCGAGAACTCGAGACCAGCGCGGAGCGCGACATGGAGTTCTGCGGCCGCCCGTTCGGTTCCCGGATCAGAGGCGAAACGCTGCACCGCGGCCTGGTACCCCTCGCCCTTGGCGCCCTGGATGTCGATCGTCGGCCGACCCTGGGCAGCAGCTGGGGTCTCACCTAACAATGCAACGGCAACCAGGAAACCGACCAGCCAGCTTCGACGAAGTTTCAACGCGCGTCCTCCGGTGAAAACGAAAATGGCCACGAACCGGCTTCCGGCGGGGGCGGCAACGGACTCGCACGATGCAGCGCGCGCTCGACGCTCTGGTCGTACCACGGGTTTCCCGAACGCTTCAGGATGTCGACACCCTTGACCTCGCCGTTCGCGCCGAGGAACACCTCGACGTCCGTACGAAGCGATTGCGTCAGGAAGCCGGGTGCAAGCACCCATGCGCCGCGCACGCGTCGCTTCACCTGCGAGACCCAGCGCGCGACCTCGGGAGACACCGTGCGGCCGACCGAGGCTCCGGCCACCGCTTCCGTGTTGCCCGTGTCGGGTTCGCCGCTCGGCGCCTCGTCAGGCTCTCCCATCTCGTCCCGAAGCGCGTCCAGCGCGCCGCCAAGATCGAACTCGGGTTCGGGCTCCGAACGCGGTTCGCGCTTCTCCTGCGGCGGCTTCGGCTCGGGTTTCGGCTTCGGCAGCGGCTTCCGTTCGATGCTGGACACCTGCTCGGGAATCACGATTTGCTCTTCCTTCGGCGGCGGCGGTGGCGGCGGAGGTGCCGGACGCGGCGCGGGCGCCGCCCCCTTCGGCTTGGACGGCGCAGCTGTCACCATCTTCACCTGGATCACGGTTTCGGCTCCGATTGGCGTGCGATCGAAGGCAGCAGGCGAAAGCGCAAGCGCACCACCGGCGACGATATGGGCCACCGCCGATACCGACAGCATGCGGCCGAAGCCGCTCGGAGCGTTGCTGCCTCCGTCGCCTGCGCGTCGCCTCGCGGCCACCGTCGTTTCGCCTCCGTCGCTCGAGCCCGAAGACCCGGCCCATTCGTTCACGGGCCGGAAACCACCGGACCGGCTCTGGTTCCGCCTACTCAGGATCCGTGATGATGCCGATGCCGGGCGCACCCGCGTTCTGGATCGCGGCCATCACCTTCACGACCGCGCCATACGGCGCGTTGGCGTCGGCTCGGAGAAAGACGTTCTCGTCCCCGCGTGCATCGAGAATGGCCACAAGCTTGGGGGTGAGGTCTTCCATCGAAACGGGCTGGTCGGCCAGGAACGGCGAGCCGTCCTTCTTCACCGTCACGATGAGCGGCTCGTTCTGGAGCTTGATCGCCTGGGTGGTGGTCTCTGGCAGTTCCACTTCGATGCCCTGCTGCATCAAGGGCGCGGTCACCATGAAGATGATCAACAACACCAACATCACGTCGACGAAGGGCGTGACATTGATCTCGGCCATCGGCCGGTGTTCGCGGCCCATCGGCGCGCCGGCCACCTCAGCCCTCCCCGGGCCCGGGCGTGCGGTCATTCAGCGCGAACACCGCGTCTTCGGCCAACTCGTCGCCGAAGAGCGACAACGCCTCCTGGACGTCGCGGAGTCGGGCCACGAAAATGTTGTAGAAAATTGAGGCCGGGATCGCGGCGAGCAGACCGACCGCAGTCGCAATCAACGCTTCGGCGATGCCCGGCGCGACGACGGCCAGGCTCGCGCTGCCCGCGGCCCCGATCTCGGCGAACGCGTCAATGATGCCGACCACGGTGCCGAACAAGCCGATGAAGGGCGCCGAGCTGCCCGTAGTCGCCAGGAACGAGAGCCGGCTCTCCAACCGCAGTCCCTCGTTGCTCGCCGCCCAGGTAATCTGGCGCGCGACGTTGCGGCGTTCGCGCTCGTCGAGATCCCCGTTGCCGCCCTTGCCGCGATACTTGGCAATGCGGAGCAGCTCGGCGTGAGCGGCGAGAAACACGGTCGCCAGCGGCGCACGTGCGTGGTCGCGCGCAGCGTCGAGCGTCTGGCGCCACGAGCCTTCGTGATAGACCTCCAGGAACGCCTCGCTATCTTGCTCGGCGCCTGACAGTTCTCTCCACTTGAACAGGATCGCGGCCCACGAAATGACGGAAGCTGCGAGTAGGAGCAGGATGACGAACTTGACGAGCAGCGACGCTTCCCAGACGAGCTGGAGTAGATCGAAGCTCACCGGACGTCCCCCCATGACCGTCCCGGCATGACCTGGTGCACCTTTCTGGCGCGGGACCATTCTGTTGAACGCGATACACGTTCGAAATGGCCCGCTTCGGCGAGTTTCAGGGTCCGGGCGATTCTAGGAGAGGCCCCAACCCCCAGCAACTTGAGGAAGGCCCGCGGCCAACCGACAAACACGGCGTTCCCCTGAGAGAGCGCCACTACATCCAAGCGGATTCGATTCGATCCGCTGTGACCGATCCCACGAAACGATCCGCAAGGAGCCCCAATGTCCGTCACCGTTGATACCCGTCACCCCGCCGAGGCCGCCGTCGACCTGCTTGCCGTGCCGCTCACGTCGCTTCCGGACTCGGGCAAGTTGCCCGGCCGCATCGCGGCGCTGGACGAAGCCACCGGTGGGCGCATCCATGAGGTCACGAGCAGCGGCGACTTCTCAGGGACTGCCGGCCAAACGCTCCTGCTTCATGTCGGCGACGGCGTCAAAGCGACGCGGGTACTGCTGATCGGGCTTGGTGACGAAAAGAAGCTCGACACCGACACGCTCCACGCTGCCGCAGGAACGGCAGCGCGTGCGGCGCGCAAGGCCAAGTGCGCCAAGGTCGGGATCGTCGTCCCGGCTGCGCGCAAGGCACGCGGCTCTGATGGCGCCCAGGCGCTGGCCGAAGGGGTGGTTCTCGGTCTCTACCGCTTCGACCGCTACCAGAAGGTCACCGAAGACAAGCCGAGCGATGCGGTCCGCGCGGTCCTGCTGGCCGACAAGTCGGGCGACGTGCGCGGCGCCCGGTCCGGTGCCAAGACGGGCGTCGTTCTGGCCGAGGCCCAGAACCTCGCCCGGGACCTTTCCAATGAGCCGCCGAACCACCTGCCGCCGGTCGAGCTGGCCAAAGCGGCGCAGAAGATGGCCAAGGAAGTGGGGCTCGCAGTCCGCATCCTCGAACCGAAGGAGCTCGAAAAGCTCGGCTTCGGAGCCATGCTGGCGGTTGGCCAGGGCTCGGTGAATCCGTCGCGCTTGATCGTGCTCGAACACAACGCGCCGCCGAAGCGGACGAAGAAGGGCACGCGAAAGCGCAAGACCGTATGCCTCGTCGGCAAGGGCGTCTGCTTCGACTCCGGCGGCCTATCGCTGAAGCCGGCCGCGAGCATGGTGAAGATGAAGCACGACATGTCAGGTGGCGCGACCGTCATCGGTGCGATGCGGGCGATCGCGCAGTTGAACGTGCCGCACCATGTCGTGGGCATCGTCGGCGCCGTCGAGAACATGCCGAGCGGCACGGCCTATCGTGTCGATGATGTCTTGCAGAGCGCATCTGGCAAGACCATCGAGATCACGAACACGGATGCCGAAGGACGCCTCGTCCTGGCCGACTGTCTGCACTACGCACAGACCGAGTACGCACCGGTCGCCGTGGTCGACCTCGCAACCCTGACGGGCGCCGTGATCATCGCACTCGGTAGTTGGGCGGCGGCTGTGGTGTCGAACAACGACAAGCTCTCGAAGTCGATCGTCGATGCGGGCGAGACCGTGGGCGAGCGCTACTGGCCCCTGCCGCTGTGGGACGTTCATCGCGAACACATGCGCAGCAAGATCGCCGACGTGCGACAAACCGGGGGGCGAGAGGCCGGCACCATCACCGCAGCCGCCTTCCTCTCCCACTTCGTGGGCGACGTTCCGTGGGCGCACCTCGACATCGCCGGGATGGCCGACACCGAACGCGGCAGCGCCACGCACGTGGCCGGAGCGACGGGTTTCGGCGTTCGCACTTTGTACGGATGGCTGAAGGCCGGAAAGGGCTTCTAGGGCACGCAAGTGCTGCCAGCGCGTGGAACTGACCGTGAGTCAGCGTCACTCACGAGGCAGCACGATCTTTTTTTGACGGTCGCGAATAAGCCTCTAAGTTCCGCGTCCAATTCACCGGGGCGTTGCGTACGCCCCCGGAACCCGGGCCGAAGGCATCGCCGCGGCACCACCCAAGGAGAATTCGAACCATGACCCGCCTGTTGACCGCGCTTGCTGTCCTCCTCGCCGCCCTGGCCTTTTCGGCTCCCGCCTTCGCGGGCGACGCCGCCGCCGGCAAGGTCACCTTCGAGCAACTCTGCTGGACCTGCCATGGCATGACCGGCACGGGCGACGGCCCGGCTGGCGCCGCCCTGAACCCGCCGCCGCGCGACTTCTCCATCGGCGAGTTCGCGTACGACACGGACGCCAACGGGACTGCGGGCGAAGACGCTGACCTCGCCGCCGTGATCAAGCAGGGCGCCGCCGCATTCGGCGGAAACCCGTCCATGGCGCCCTGGGGCCACCTTTCGGACGACGATGTGGCCAACCTGGTCGCGCACATCCGCAGCCTCAAGAAGTAACCCGACGAGGCTCGGGCGTGCCCCGGGCCCTGATCGATTGAAATCGCGGGACCCGGACAAGCTCCGGGTCCCGCTTTTCTTTGGTCCCATTGGGGTAGGTTCCGAGACGTGGTGACGGAAGAACAAGACGAAACAGTCGAGACCGTCGTCCCGACTGCGGTGGAACCGGCGACTTCGGTCGAACCGGCGGGGTCTGCCCTGCCCGCGATCCCGAGTTCTGCGCGGGGGGTCGATGCACCGACGGCCCTCAACGTCTACATGTCGCAGCTCAAGAACCACGCACCCATCACGCGTGAGGAAGAGCACGCCCTCGCGGTGCGATGGCGGGACGAAGGCGACACCGAAGCGGGGCGACTCCTCGTGCTCTCCAACCTGCGCCTCGTCGTGAAGATCGCCATGGAATACAAGCGCGCCTGGACCAACACGCTCGACCTGATCCAGGAAGGCAACGTCGGCCTACTCGAAGCCGTGCAACGCTTCGATCCCTACCAGGGCACGAAGCTGTCGTCCTACGCCGCCTACTGGATCCGCGCGTACATCCTGAAGTACCTGATCGACAACATTCGACTCGTCAAACTGAGCCAGGGCCGCGCACAACGAAAGCTCTTCTTCCGCCTCAACAAGGAGAAGCGGGAACTCGAGCGGCAGGGCTACAAGCCTTCCACCAAACTCATCGCGGAACGTCTCGATGTGGACGAGTCCGAAGTCGTCGAGATGGAAACCCGACTCGGACAGAGCGACCTCTCGATCGACGCGCCGATACGCGACGAGGAAGGCAGCGCCAGCTACGGCGACTTCCTCGCGAGCAGCAACCCGACCGCGGAAGACACCGTGGCCGACGACGACCTGCGCGCAGCATTCCTCGGGCACGTCGCGCGCTTCCAGGAGGGACTCGCGGACCGCGAACAGCGGATCCTCGAAGCCCGCATCTTGTCCGAAGAGCCGCTGACGCTGCGCGAACTCGGAGAGGAAATGGACCTCACCCGCGAGCGCATCCGTCAGCTCGAAAAGAAGTTGATCGACGATCTGCGGGAGTACCTACGAGAGAACGTGGTCGACTTCGAGTTCTACGCACCAGACGACGACTGATGCGCATCGGTCGATGACGCGACCACGGCGGACTTCACCCAGTCATGAAGCTCGCGCCGCTTGCGAAGCCGACTGTTGGCCCAACGCGCCGCGCACCGCGCACGACCGGAACGATCGAGGCGCCAGAAGCGAGCGCCCTCGCCGCGCAGAAGCGGCGCCCAGTCGAGCCAAAGGAGCGAAAGCCAGACCCAGCGCGCGGTGACCGGCCCTTCGTGGCGGACCGCCCGCGCCACACGCTCAGCCGCTCCATCGACGTGGTCGAACCAGCAAGCATCGGCGAGGTTGTAGAGGGTGCGCGCTGATGTCCAGTGGAGACCGGCTTCCCATCCCTGCCAACGGTTTCGAGAATGATGATTCATATCAGTGACTTGGAGCCGGTTCCGAATGTGGCGCGCGAGTCAATTTCCGAGGCGCTTTCGGGGCGCCTGCGGCATCCTAGCGAGCGTGGGAGAAGAGATGACCGAGCAAGTGGCCGTCGAGGTCACTGTATCCGGGCGCGTCCAGGGCGTCGCGTTCCGGGCGTCCACTCGGGCCGAAGCACTCCGCCTCGGCGTTTCGGGCTGGGTCCGCAACCTGCCGGACGGCCAGGTCGAAGCCCACTTCGAGGGCGCTGCACCCAGCGTGGCCGCACTCGTCGAATGGTGCGGAACCGGGCCCGGCTGGGCCCGCGTCGATGGGATCGTGCCGCGGCCGGCGACCGCTTCCGACCTCGCCGGGTTCGAGATCCGATGAACTCAATCGCGCGCTCGGCGACCGCCCCCCCTGCGATGATCCTGGCGACGATCCTGGCGGTGAGCTTCGCCGTTCCTGCAGCCGCCGGACGCAAGTCGCCGGCCGCGCCCCAGGCTGCGCCCCGCGTCGCGATCACGATTGGCCTGCAAGTCGTCGAGGCCGAAGTCGCTGATACCGAAGCGCGCAAACGCCAGGGCCTGTCGGGTCGCGCACACCTCGGGGCCGGTCACGGCATGTGGTTCCCGTACGAGGTAGCCGGGCGCCCGTCTTTCTGGATGAAGGATATGCGGATCGCGCTCGACTTCGTGTGGATCCGCAATGGCCGTATCGTCGACCTGACGCCCAACATATCGCCCGATGGCGGGACCCGGACGCTGGTCCGACCTCGTGTCGCCGCCACCGGTGCGCTCGAAGTCCCAGCCGGAACGATCGCGCGCTGGGGGTGGAAGGTGGGCGACGCCGTCCGCATCACGCCGCTCGAGCCGGCCTCGCCCTAGCACCGAGGTCAAGCGAACGGCCCGATCGGCCGACGAACTGGGCATGGCCGATTCCACGCCGATGCTCTTCGCGCCGCCGCGAGCGCCGCTCCGACTCGATGCCGGGGAAGAGATCGTGGTGGGCCGACTCCCCGAATGCGACATCACGGTCTCGTCCGCCAAGGCGTCTCGGCGTCATGCGATCTTCCGTCTCGATGGCGACAGCGTTTCGGTGGAAGACCTCGGCAGCACGAACGGCACCTTCCGGAATGGCGACGCCGTCTCCGGCCGCGTCACGCTTTCACCCGGAGATCGGATCGAAGTCGGCGATGTCCAGGTGACGTACTGCCTGGTGGAGTCCGCTCCGGCAACCGCCACCCACGCGGGAGACCAGACGATCATCGCGCTTGACGGTCCCGAGGCTGCCGCCGCCCCGAGTCAGGCGTTGGAAGGCGACCTCGCCAAGATTCCGATCTTCGCGGTCTTGCAGATGCTCGAGATGGGGGGCCAAAACGGCTGCCTTCGCGTCGAAAGCGGTGCCAGCCTCGCCGCCTGGATCCAGGGCGGTCGTGTCGTGCACGCGGAAACCGAGAAGCACCGCGGCCTCGATGCCGCCCTCGAGATGGCGCTGGCCACGGATGGCCGCTTCGCGTTCTCGCCGGACGAGACGCCGCCGGAAAATTCATTCGAGGCTTCGGTCACCGAAATCATCCTCGAGTCCAGCCGGCTCTTCGACGAGGCGAACGCCTAGCGACTCGCTGCGACTGGCCCCGCAACCGGGCCGCCGCGAGGACCCGCAAACTGGGCCCTGATCTCGGTCCGAAGGGCCGCATCGATCGCAGCTGTGCTGCGTCCCGTCGCTTCGAACAAGGCATCGTCCGAGGACGCGCCCTCGCCGAGTCGCGTCAGGAGGACCGCGCGCTGCCGAGCGGTGGTATGCCGGTCGATCCAGTCGGCGGCAGCCGTTGAAATCGCGTACGCAAGCCGGGCTTCCTCATCATCGAGGCCGGAGAAACTCGGCGCGAGCCGCTCGAGCGTGATCCAACGCCCGCTGTCGATCGCCGTTCGCAGCCGGGACCGCTCGCTCCGACTGAGGACGGGGCGCGCCTGGGAGCGTCGCTCCATCCACTCTGCCAGCCCTTCGTTCAACCAGTACGGTCGGTCACCGCCCGTCCGCTCGCGAAAGACGGCGTGGGTCACCTCGTGGACCAGCAGGGTTCGCAATTCGCCGGCAGGATAGGCGCCGGAGACGACGTGCACGCGGCCGTCGAAAAAGCCCACCGTCTGGAAGCTGAAGCGATGGGCGTGGGCGCGCGCGTAGTTCGCACGCCCGTACAGGACGACGCCAAGCTTGCCTTCGGTCGCTCCTAGATCGGAATCGACCAGATCGCGAACATCGCCCAGGTAGCGCACGACGGTCTGGGCAAACGCAGCACCGCCGGCATCGAGTAGCGCCCGGTCCACTTCGACATGGAATGCCGGATGGGCCACCTCGACCAGTTCGAGATCGCCATGTTGGGCGGGGTCGGCAAGCCCTCGCTCCGCGTCGAACTGCGTCAGCCGACGCACCGCCGAACGGCGCCAGGGCGCGAAGCGCCCCGCTTCGACGGTCAGGAACTCCTTCCAATGAACCTCGGCTTCATCCCAGTTTCCGCGCCGGTCTTCCAACAGGCCAAGGTAGAAATGCGCTTCCGGCCGGGTGGGGTCTTCGAGCAGGACCTGACGGAGTGCAGCCGCCGCGCGCAGCGTCTCGCCCCGTTCGAGGTCGGCCACAGCCGTGCGCAGTGCCCGCACCTGCCGATCGAGTTCGCTGCTGGTGGATCCGGACTCCGGCAACAACGGAACGCCCGAAAAGCCTCCCGCCCAGACTTGATCGAGGCGCGGATCGCCCAGGATCAGCGCATCGGCCGCTCCGGGAATCGACTCCGGATCGTCGGTGACATGCGTCGTGCCGTCACCATCGACCCAGACGTGCAGATCTGCCGCAGTCGACAAGAAGGCGAGCGGCAGAAGGACGAAGGTAAGGACGATACGGCGCACGGGGGGGGCACTCCGGGGGATGCCCGGGAGTGCCACGCGCACGCGGTCAGGTGACCTTGCCGCCCTCGCCTACCAGATGGCCCAGTTCCGGAAGCAGCAACTTCTCGAGCGCCGTGCGGATGGCTCCGCGTGAGCCCGGCAGTGCCACGATTGCCTGGTCGCCCACAAGGCCAGCCACTGCGCGCGAGACCATCGCGGCCGCTCCGATCTCCTCGTAGGAGAGCATGCGAAAGAGCTCCCCAAAGCCAGGAAGTTCGCGATCGAACAACGGGCGCACGGCCTCGGGCGTGACATCCCGCGGTGCAACGCCGGTGCCGCCGGTGAGGAGTACGGCTCGGCACCCCGCGACGGCGAGGCCTGCCCTCACTGCACCGCGAATCGCATCCACATCGTCGGGAACGATGCTTCGCGACACCACACGGTGTCCGGCCGCCTCGAGCAAATCGATCATCAGCGCGCCTCCGGTATCCGTTTCTTCGGTACGACTGTCGCTGACGGTAATGACGGCGCAATCCAACCGAGCCGGGGCGTTCGCGCGGTGGTGATGGACACTCGCGCTCTCATCGTTCCGAGAAGAACCCGCCACCTAGGGAGTGTCCTCGACCCAGTATTCGCCGTCGGTCGCGACTTCCTTCTTCCAGATCGGCACGCGATCCTTGAGCGTATCGATCGTGTAGCGACACGCATCGAACGCTTCCGCCCGATGTTTGGCGGCAGCGACGACGACGACGGCGAGATCACCGATTTCGAGGTGTCCGACGCGGTGTGCGACCGCCACTCGGCTGCCCGGCCACTTCTCGGCCGCCTCCTGGCAGATCTTGTCCATCTCCTGTTCGGCCATTCCGGCATAGGCCTCGTACTCGAGATGCTCGATGTCGTGGCCGCGAGAGGCATTCCTGACCGCGCCAATGAACGTGACGATGCCACCCGCGTCAGGGCCCGATACGCGTTTCACCACGGCACCAACATCGAGGGGTTGGTCCGACAGGGTGCACTGGGGATCCTGCCCACCCGACACGGGGGGCAGGAAGGCCACCTCGTCCCCGTCCGCGAGTACAGGCGAACCGGGTCGGATCTCCATGTTCACGCTCACGCGCAGACGCTCGCCCATCTCCTCGAAGATGGCGTGCTCGCGCGCCAGCAGCGCGCGAAGATCCGCAACGCTGGCGCCGTCCTCCAATCGGACGGTGCGTTCCTTCTCCCCGGTCGCTTCGCGAACGGAACCAAACAGCCGGACGGTGACCTGCATCGTCGAAAGCTACCCCGCAGCCTCGCGCAGGGCGAGGCGTTCGCCTCATCGGGGCCGGCCGTCAGCAAGATGAAAGGGCTAGACTCGTCGGCGGACGGGATCGCACGCATCGGAAGCGCATGACTGCACGTCGCACGGGTCCGCCGGCACGCAAAGCCGCACGCGCCACCAAGGCAAAGGCGGCCAAGGCGGCGTCTTCTCAGAAGAAGACGGGCAAGAAGGCCCCGAAACCGGAAAGCACGACGAAGCGAGCAGCGAAGAAGACGCCGGCCCCGAAGTCTTCGTCGCCGTCCACGCGCAAGAAGACGACCCAGAAGAAAGGCAGCGCCTCCCCGATGCAGCGCGGAGCTTCCGCCAAAGCCCAACGGCCGCCCGCTAGCCTCCGGATCGTCGCGACGCTTCCGGTTTCACTTGGCCGGGTCGAACGCGCGTTCCCCCGCAAGGGCGTACTCGTGCTGACACTCGGAGACACGCTGCGCGAAGGAGACTGGATCGCGGTCCGCGGCCCCACTTCCGACCTCGTTGTTCCCGTGAAAGGGATCCGGCGCAATGACCGACGCGTGAAGGAGGGCCGAGAGGGTCAGATCGTCAGCGTGTCGATCGGTGCGGGGACGCGACCCGGAGACCACGTCGAGCGCCTTGACCCATGAGCCTGGAGCAGCTGAAGCCGCTGCGCTGTCCTCGCTGCGGCGGCCCCTCTGACCTGCCCACCTGGCTCGACCACGCGCGCACGAAAGTTCTCGAGCACGGAACGGTCCCGGTCGATTGCCCTCGCTGCCGCACTGACCTCCAATTGGAGGTCAAACCCGGACATGCCGCAATCGGGAGCCTGTCCGAAACGACGCCGAGAATGTTTCGGCCCGAAACACGCATCGCGCAGGCAGACCTCACCACGAGCGGAAGCCCGGACGCGCTGAAGGTCGTCTGGCAACGCCGCGAATGGTGGTTCCAGAAACGGCCACCTGTCGGAAGCTAGGCGTAGGGCGCCGAGAACGACGCCAGGGCGCTAGCTCTTCTTGGGCTCGTCGCTTTCGACCGCCTTCAGCGGCGCCTTCGAAGCCGCGCCTGCCTTCGCGTCGCCCTTCATCGAGATCTGACCATTCAGCAGGGCACCCTCCTCGATGACGATGGACGGCGTCGTGATGTTCCCCGTCACTCGCGCCGTCTTGTGAAGCACGACCTTGCGGCCCGCCACCACGTCTCCGGCGATCGAGCCGCTGACGATCACGGCCTGGGAGTCGATATTGGCCTCGATCTCGCCCGTCTCACCCACAACGAGAGTGTTCTCGCTCGAGATCTCGCCCGAGAAGTGACCGTCGATGCGAACCGTGTCCTTGAAGGAGAGCTTGCCCTCGAACGACGAACCCTGGTCGATGAACGCGGTCAGTCCTCCGGCGGCACTCGACGTGCTCGGTGCCGGAGCGCTCCCCGTCGTCTCGTAGTCCTCGTCGCTGCGTCGTCCGAAAGCCATCGGGTCCTCCTTTGGTGGCCGTCCTTGAGTGCGGATCGGCGATGCGGGCGGAAACTTGAGCCGCGTTCCGGCGTGCCGCCCGACTCACTCGTATCGTGTCGAAAATCCAAGCTGAATCAGGCGCTTGCGGGAGACGAGCGCGAGGCCGTGAATCGCCCCCGAAGCGGTTCTCCATTAGACTGCGCAGCCATGGCGAAGACGGCTTCTGGACAGGGCGACCCGGCCCATGGGCTCGCTGAAGCGATCGCAGCAGACCGCGTCCACTCGGCCTACTTGTTTGCCGGCGGCGGCGACGAACCGCGCGATACCGCCCTCTCTTTCGTCCGGGCACTCGCTTGTTCCTCCGGCCTCGGAACCCCATGCGAGGCGTGTCCGGCCTGCCGGCGCTCGACACCCGGGGACCCGGTCGAGATCGACGGCTCGGGCAAGTCGGGGCCGCTCTATCGTCACGTTGGCGACCACCCGGACCTCGTCTGGGTCGAACGTGGCGCCGGCGACACGCGCGTGCGCATCGGCCAGGTCCGCGCTCTCCAGGAAGCCTTCCGTCTCCGCGGCGTGGAAGGCGGACGTCGTGCCGCCGTGATCGCGGATGCCGAATGGCTGAACCACGAGTCGCAAAACGCCCTGCTCCGCATCCTGGAAGAGCCGCCGGCTCGCACCACACTGGTCCTCGTCACACCGCAGCCGGCCGGGTTGCTCGCAACGGTCCGTTCCCGATGCCAACGCGTGCGATTCCCGGTCGACCGCAATGGCCCCGCCGACATGCAATCCGACGAGGCCCTCGAGATCGTCGCTCGCCTCGCCTCCGTCGGGCGGATGGGCGTTCCCGACATTCTCGACTGGGCCGAGGAGTACCGCGGACCCCGCGCCATCGCAGCCGCGGCCGTGGTCGAACTGATCGGTGTCGGGACGCAGTGGTTGCACTCGACAACGTGCGAAGCCGCGTGTGCCGGAGATCCGGTCGACCGTCGACTCGCCGCCTGGACCACGCTCCAGCAGTGTCGCAAGTCCGTGGTCCAGCGAAACGCGAACCCCCAGATGGTGGCTGAGCGCGCACTGTTCGCATTCCAGGAGGCGCTCTCGTGAGCCGGCCGTTCGTCCTGACGACACCCATCTACTACGTGAACGGTTTGCCGCATATCGGCCATACGTACTCGACCGTCGTGGCCGACACGCTCGCCCGATACCACCGGCTAGCCGGGGAGGACGTCTACTTCCAGACCGGCGTCGATGAACATGGCGAGAAAGTACAAGCCGCCGCCGATGCCGCTGGAGAGACGCCCCAGGCCTACACAGACCGCATTTCGGGCCAATGGCAGGCCACCTGGGACGCCCTCAACCTGTCGCACGATCGGTTCTTCCGCACCACCGAAGCCGAGTCAAAGGCCGCGGTCCAGGTGATGGCGCAACGCGTATGGGACGCCGGCCAGATCGAGTTTCGCGAATACGAAGGCCTCTACTGCGTCGGTTGCGAGCGCTTCCTCACGGACCGCGACATGGAAGGCGGCCTGTGCAAAGACCACGAGAAGGCGCCGGAACCGCGACGCGAAGCCAACTACTTCTTCAAGATGAGCGAGCACTTCTCATGGCTCGCGGAAACGCTTGAAGAGAATCCGGACTTCCTGCAGCCGACGCGATACCGCAACGAAGTCCTCGCGATGATTCGCGAGGGCAGCGGCCTCGAAGACCTCTGCATCTCCCGACCCAAGGAACGCCTGTCGTGGGGCGTCCCCCTTCCGTTCGACGAAGACTATGTTTGTTATGTGTGGTTCGACGCGCTCGTCAATTACCTGACCGGCTGTGGCTGGCCGAATGAGCCCGGCTGGGAAGAGCGTTGGCGCGAGTGCACACATCTCATCGGCAAGGACATCCTGAAGCCTCACGGGATCTACTGGCCGACGATGCTTCACGCCGCCGGCCTCCCCTTGCCGAAGGGCATCCGCGTGCACGGCCATTGGCAGATCGAGGACCGGAAGGTCTCGAAGAGCCTCGGCAACCTGATCGACCCGCTGGTGATGAAGGAACGCTATGGGTTCTCGCCCTTCCGCTACTTCATGCTGCGGGAGATGTCGTTCGGGCTCGATAGCAGCTTCGCCGAAGACGCCATGATCGAGCGCACGAACGCGCACCTGGCCAATGCGCTCGGCAACCTGTTCTCTCGAACCCTGAACATGACCGCGCGGTACAGCGATGCGACGGTCCCGACACCCGGCCCCACCGGGGACGAAGAGGCGCGCGTCCGTCAGGCCGCAGCCGACGCCGCGACCGCGGTCGACAAACATCTGCGGGCGTTCGAAACCCATCTGGCGCTCGAAGCACTGTTCCGTCTCGTCGACGCCGCGAACCGCTATGTCGACCACCGCGAACCCTGGAAGGCAGCAAAGGACCCCGAGAGAGAGGAAGAGGTCCGCACCACCCTCTACACCTGCTGCCAGGCCCTTCGCGCCATCGCCCTGCTTCTCGCGCCCTTCCTGCCGGACGCTGCAGTCACCATGCTCGAACGGCTTGGCATACCCGACGCCCTCGATACCGTCGTGCTCCCGGCCGATGGTGAGCGCTGGGACGCACTCTTGCCGGGAACGCCGACGACCAAGGGCGACGCACTCTTTCCGCGGCTCGAACTCATCGAAGACGCTTGAAGCGATGTGGATCGATTCCCATTGCCACGTCACAGCGGACGAGTTCGCTTCCGACCGGGACGCCGTCCTCGCCGCGGCGACTTTGGACGGCGTCGAGCGAATGATCGCAATCGGCGCCGGATACGGTGTTGACCACAACGCGAAGGCAGTTGCGCTCGCGGCCACGGATGACCGCATCTACGCCGCCGTCGGCGTACATCCTCACGATGCCGAAGCGCTCGACGACGACGGCAAGCGACGCATTCGCTCCTGGCTGGCGGAGCCACGTGTCGTCGCCGTCGGGGAATGCGGGCTCGACTATTGGTACGAGCACTCTCCGCGCCAGATCCAGCGCGACGTCTTCGCCTGGCATGTGGCACTTGCGCGCGAACTCGACCTTCCCGTGACGATCCACGTGCGCGACCGCGAATCCGACGCCTACGAGGAACTCCTCGACATCTGGAGCCAAGAAGGCGGCGGCAGCGTCCGCGGCGTCCTCCACTGTTATACGCACGACGGACCGTTCGCGGCGCGTGCGCTCGACCAGGGCCTCGAGGTTTCGTTCTCGGGGATCCTCACATTCAAGAAAGACCGTGGGCTACGCGACATCGCTGCCGGCCTCCCCCTTGATCGGGTGCTCGTCGAAACCGACGCGCCGCTGCTGGCGCCCCAGGGCCACCGTGGCGAACGAAATGAGCCCGCACGGGTCGCGCTCGTCGGTGCCATGCTGGCCCAGGCGCAATCAAGACCCATCGACGAGGTCGCGGCCGTCACTTCTGCCAACGCCCGCGCCCTCTTCCGGCTGCCGGATTAGTCTGGAGACCCCGTGTCCGAACACGACGAAATCCTTGAAATGGCCATCGGCCTCGCCCACGAGGCCGGGGCCATCCAGCGAGATCGCTACGAGACTGCGCTCACGATCGAAACGAAGAGTGCACCCGTCGATCTGGTGACCGAGGTCGACAAGGCCTGCGAGGCCTTGATCGTGTCCGCGATCGAGCGAGACCGCCCCGCTGACGCGATCGTGGCCGAGGAAGGCGGAGGCACCGACCACGCGGACGCGGCATGGCGCTGGATCATCGACCCGCTCGACGGAACGACCAACTTCGCGCACGGCTACCCACGCTTCTGTGTCTCGATCGGCATCCAGGAAGCGGGCGAAGCCGCCGTCGGCGTCGTCTACGACCCACTGCTGGACGAGCTGTTCACGGCCATTCGCGGCAAGGGCGCCTACCGTAACGGCAAGGCGATCTCGGTATCGATGGAAACCGACCTGTCGCGCGGTCTGATGGCCACGGGCTTCGCCTACGACCGGCGCAAGAGCGAACGCGACAACGTCGAGCAATTCAAGGAGTTCCTCAAGACCGCGGGCGCGATGCGCCGCGACGGCAGCGCGGCGCTCGACCTTTGTTATGTCGCCGCCGGACGACTCGACGGCTACTGGGAGCTCAAGCTGTCGCCTTGGGATGTCGCGGCGGGTCTGTTGATCGTTGAAGAAGCCGGTGGCAAGACCAGCGACACCGCGGGAGGGAACGACCATTGGAGCGGAAAACACGTTGTCGCGAGCAACGGACACCTGCACGAGCCGATGCTCGAGGTCCTCGCGAGAGTCGCCTCGTGATGCGGCGCATCGCATCGCTCGGTTTCGCGCTCATGCTCGGGGTGTCGGCCGGCGTTCATGCCCAGGAACTCGTCGCGCCGATCGCCGTCCCGGCGCCTACCCAGAGCGCAATCCGCGTCCTGATCGAACAGCCGGGCGCCGTCGTGGTCGCGCGGCGCAGCCCCCTGGATCCGATCCCGGTGGTCGGCGGCTCGCTCCAGATCAGCGCACTCGGGGCTTTTGAGCCGGGCGCGGAAGCCCAGCGCATCCTGGGCGTACAGATCGATTTGACGCTCCCGGATCTCAGTCCAGCCGAGGGCCGACACTACCTCGACGTCCATGAGATCGAGGCGCTGTTGAAAGCCCTGTTCCTGCTGGACCAGGTCGCCGGTGATTCGAAGGCCGGCTTCGTATCGACGGCCGACTACGCGACGATCGAGGGCTTCACCGTCGGCGTCGAGGTTGGCGCGGGGAGTCCGCGCTTCTGGGTCGAGGGCGGCCACGCAGAGCGCCGCCGCAGCGCGATCGCGCGCAATGCCGTGGGAACGCTCCGACAACGCCTCGAACTCGCGCGGGCGCGGCTCTTCACTCAGTAGGCGCAACGGCCGGGGCGGTCGCGCGGAACCTGGCCTCAAAGACGGCGTGCGACAGCGGCACGTCTTCTAGTGCCGCCACATCCACCCAGTAGACGGGTTCCGCGTCAGCGCGTTTCGCCGCGATCGCGCCGTCGGCACGCGCGATGCCGAAGGCCACATCGGCCAGAACGCCGCCTTCCGAGTCGAACGCTTGAATGTGCGCGGCCGGCGGCGCAAGGCCGAGCCCCGTGCGCTCGGCGTCGCCCATCGCTTCTGCCGCGATCTCGATTCCCTCGAGGCGGGAAAGCGACGCGAGCAGCGCCGTCGTTGCGCCGTCGGCCAGGGCGGCACTGCCGGCCGCTGCGACCCAATTGCGCTCGGCATCGCGTTCCATCGAGACAGCTGCGGGGCCCGAAACGAAGGTGAGCCGAACGTTCTCCGCCGCGGAAGGAGCGAAACGCGCGAGTTCGCGGAACCGGAATTCTTCGACGCCATCGGGCCAGTCCGCGATGGACTCGTTCGCCACCTCGTAGAGGTCGCCATTGGGCCCTTCTACCCAGCTACGGTCGGCGCCGTCGCCCGGCGCGACCTTCACCACGAGCGGCATCTCGTTCCCCTCGAGCCTGAGCGTGATCTCGATCGTCGGTGCGGCCAACGCCACGCCGGCATCCGCCGCGTTCGAATCTGGATAACCGTCGGCGCGCAGGAACTGCAGGTCGCCCAGGAAATCGTCCACCGTCTGCGTCCGAGCCGCGGCTTCGAGGGGCTCCGTCAGGCGCCATCCCGCCTCGGTCCGCATCACCGCGACATTATTGGCGACCCAAGCAACATCGAACGCGGTCACCTCGTCCGCCGAGAACGAAACGATGTCGGCATCCCGCAACGCGGAGAGCGCCTTCTCGAAGGTCTGCGCGCGCCACGACGGCACCACCCAGACGCGCTCTCCGGCCAGATCGGTCACGTAGGTCCCTGCGCCCACCGGCGTCGCGCCTCCGATGCGAAGCCCGAACGCCCTCTCTCCGGCCTCAAAGAGAACCGTCGGTTCGACATCGAGGCCGTAAGCGGCGAGCGGTTCCAGGTCGTCGTAGACGGAGTCAGTGTCGAGGCTCGCCAGTGCAGAGGCGAGGCCATCCGCCGCCATCGCATCGGCCGGGAAAGACACGGGTGCCGTCAGGCGCCAATTCCCGCCATCGCGCTCAAGCACGGCCTGGCCCGCGTCCTGCGTGTCCATCGAGATCTGGTCGATGTCGCTCGATGACAGGCCGACGAAGACACGATCGGCCCGCGTCTCGTCCTCGACGTCGGCACCGATCGACGCGCGATACCAGAGGAAGCCCAGAAGTCCGGCGAGCAACAACACACCGACCCACGTTGTGCGCGAACCCACCGTCGCCGCCTAGCGTCCCGGCGCGCGGCGCCGGGTCCACCACACGCAGGCACCGGCAATCGCAATCAGCTCGGGCGCGACAAATAGCGCCGCGATGCGCACGGTTTCGAACTGCGCCTGACTCAGTTGCAGGCGACTGGCGCGCGGCTGACCCGGGCGGATCGAAATCGCCTCGATATCGCCCATCAACCAGTTCACTGAATTCACGAACAGGTCGCGGTTACGGAACTCGCGGATGAGCTGGTTCGTCGCGAAGTCCGAGTCGCCCATGACGACCAGCCGCCCCGGCGTCTCGCCCTCACCGACTTCACCGGCCAGGACGATTGTGACGCCACCCACGATGTCGGTTTCGGGGTCCGGTTCCGCCTCGTTCGTGGCGAGCAAGCGCGCCATGTCACGCTCGGCCCACGAGTTCGGCCCAGTACGGACCAGGGGCGACATTGCACCGCCCTCGCCCACCGGCGAGACGCTACGAGCGGTGTTGAACAACACGGTGTCACCGAGTTCGGCCGTGATCGGATGGTCGGCGTACTCGACCGCAAAGGGCGCGTACGGTCGCCCCGGCAGACTCTGGACGAGGTCGACGACGACGTCGTCACCCACCGCGGCCCCGAAAGCGGCCAGGTCATCGTAGAGATCGGTGTTCGCGCGCGGATCGAGCATGACCAGCAATGCGCCGCCGCGTTCCATGTAGCGCGCAAGCGCTTCATGCTCGGTCTGGTGATAGGGCCGTGTCGGACCCGCTGCGATCACGACATCGGCGTCCGCGGGCACGTCGTCCATGGCGGCAAGGAGCAGCGGCTCGACGCCGTAGTTCTCGTTCCGCAGCGCATCGGCGGCGCCCGAGAAGCCATCGGCTTCGTCGGCCCCGTCGTCCTGGATGGCACGTTCGTTGTGCCCGTCGAGGAAGTAGACCTTCTTCCGCTCGAGCCGCGTCAACTGCACCATGGCGTTCGTCACCGCCTCTTCGGTGAGTTCGGCGACATCGACCGACTCTTCGCCGATCTGGACGTGCAGGACACCCTCGCCCACGGCCGCCGGGTCGATGCCGAGCGCAGCCAGGCGGGCGGGTTGCGCATTCGGGTCCACGAACTCGACCTTGAAACGCTCGGGCGCGGCGAGTTCATATCGCTCGATGAATGCGCGCGCGGGCTCGGCAACCGCTCCCTGGAAGACCCCCGTGACTTCGACGTCTTGCTCGAGCGTTTCGAGCACCTTGAGTGTCTGCCCAGTCAACGAGTGGCTTTGGGCTTCGGTCCAATCCCAACGCTTGTGGAATTCTGTCGACAGGAACGCCAATACCACCAGCACGCCGATCCAGACCGCGGTCTGGATGATCGCGTTCGTCCCCTCCCGGCGTGCGCGTCGCGCGCCGCTGGACCGGAAGCGCTCACGGGTGGCCTCGAAGTTCGTGGCGAGTGCGGCCACGCCGAGACCGAGGCCGACGACCGCATTCCCGACTGCGAACATGAAGTCGCCGCCCTGGAACAGTCGGACCGCGGTCAGGTAGTGCATCACGAACGACACCACCGCGAAGACGAGCGCGATGATGGCGAGGACACCGAGAAGCCCACTGCGTCGCTGCATCAGCGCCACCTCACGGACTCGAACGAGGCCTTTGTCAGCAGCAGGAAAACGCCGATGATGAATCCGAAGTAGGCGAGTGCACGGGTGTCCACGAGACCGGTCGTGAGCTCGTTGAAGTGGCCTTCGGAAGACAACCACCGCAGGACGCGCAGAACGCCGTCCGCTTCGGAGCCCGTCGCGCCCGCCATGCCCATGTCGGCCGCAGGCCCGAGCATGAAGAGTATGAACAACAAGAAGACGGAGAAGAAGAACGCGATCAGCGGGCTGCGGGTCACCGACGAGGTGAACGATCCGACCGCGGCATAAGCGAGACCCACGAGCCAGACCCCGGCGAGGCCGGCCGCGGTCTGCAGCGGCTCCGGGTCTCCATAGAAGAACACGATCCCCGTGAGCGCAGCCAGCACGGCCGTCAGGATCGTGACCATGGCAGCGGCCGCCAGGTACTTGCCGAGCACGATCTCCCAGATCGTCACGGGACTTGTGAGCAAGAGCTCTTCGGTCCCATTGGCCTTCTCGCTGCTGAACAGGCCCATGGTGAGGCCGGGAACCAGGATCAGCAACACGAGCCACATCAGCTGATAGAAACCAAAGATCAGGTAGTCGTTGAGGTTGACCGACTCGAGCGCCTGCAGTTGCTGGGTCTGCTGATAGAACGCTACGGCGGCATTGAACGAGGAAAGCTGGAGGACGAAGAAGAAGCCGCCCAACAACGAGAACAGGACCAGCACCGCGTAGGCAACGGGCGACGTGAAGTACGAGCGCAGTTCGCGCCCCGCGATGGCCGCCGTATGCCTCATCCTTCGGCTCCTGTTTCCGCGTCGGACCCGCTGGCGACCTCGTCGCCAACGTCGCCCCGCAAGGTCAAGCGAGCGAACACCGCTTCGAGGCTGCCGCCGTCGCGCGTGATCTCGTCGAGCGGCTGGTCGAGCACCTTCTTGCCCTGGCGGATCAAGATCACGCGGCGACACAGCGCTTCGACCTCGGCCAGGATGTGGGTCGACAGGACGATCGTGTGACCCGTCTCGCCATCCTTCGAAGCCGCGAGGCTCGCCAGTAGCTCGCGGATCTCCAGGATCTGGTTCGGGTCGAGCCCCACGGTCGGTTCATCCAGGATCAAGACCTGGGGCTCATGCACGATCGCCTGGGCGATCCCCACACGCTGGCGGTAACCCTTCGAGAGCTGGCCAATCGGACGGCGGTCCACATCGGTCAAGCCGCAACGTTCGAGAGCCCGGTCGACGGCTTCGCGGCGCTTTGCGCGCGGGACATCCTTCAGCTTCGAGACGTACGTGAGGTAGCTGCGGACCTCCATCTCGGGATAGACGGGCGGAGACTCCGGCAGATACCCCGTGGCGCGACGTGCTTCGAGCGGCGCCTTGTGGATGTCGTGCCCCGCGATGCTGGCAGTGCCGTCCGTGGCCGGCAGGAAGCCGGTCAGGATCCGCATCGTCGTGGTCTTCCCAGCGCCATTGGGTCCCAGGAAGCCGATCACCTCGCCCGCGCCGGCAGAGAAGGACACATCGTCCACGGCGACGAAGTCGCCGTATCGTTTTCGGATTCCGTTGACCTCGATCAACGAGTGCTCCCCCCACGCGCACACCCGTTCAGGAATATCTCCACGGTCTCATTCGCGAATGCGAGATAGTAGGCACGTTCCTCGGTTTCGTCTGCTGGCAGTGCAGCGGTCTCGAGAACCAGGCTCGTGATCACGATCTCCAGCGCACCGATGAACATCGTCGCCGACACGGCGGGCCGGATATCCGTACGCATCTCGCCGTCGACCTGGGCCCGCTCGAACAGGTCCTCGAATTCGTCGAACAGCCGGCGCATCGCTTGAACCTGACCGGGCTGGGCGAAGCGCGCGGACCGCTGGATCTCGAACACCAACACCTTGACCCAATCCGGTCGGAGCCGGTACGCGTTGAGGATCAACGCCGCGATCGAGACCAGCCGGTCTCGCAAGGGTTGCCCGTTGTTGCCGATGTCGCGAACCGCAGCCAGGAAACCCAGCCACTGCTCCTCGAAGATCGTGACGAGGATCTCGTCCTTGTTCTTGAAGTAGTGGTAGACGAGCCCGTAGGCGATACCGGCTTCCTTCGCGATATCGGACACCCGCGCCCCATGGACGCCGGCGCGCGCGAACACCTTGATCGCTGCCTGGAGAATCAGGTCGCGCTTGTCCTGGCCGCGGCGAACGCGTGTGGCGCCCGGCTTCGTCGGCTTGGCAGTAGGTTCGACTTCCGGGACGGGCGAGACGGGGCGGGGCATGGAAGGGACTTTGCAGCAGGCAGGTGGCAAGGCCAGGAGCGCGCACCCCGGGCGAAGCAATAGTGTACCCTGCGGCCCCGGCCCCTGGACCCCCTCGGCCGGCAATCATCATGCGAATCGCACTCGTGATCGAACGGTTCGAGCCCCACGGCGGAGGCGTCGAAGCCGTGGCTTGGAGGGTGGCCCGCGGCCTGGTCGCCGCCGGGGACGACGTCCACGTGTGCGCGCGCACGGCCGACGCTGCGGCGCCGAACGGCGTCGAGGTCCACCTCGTCCCGGTCAGCTCGACCTGGCAGCCTTGGCGCGTGTGGCGCTTCTCGGAGGGTGCCGCGGCCGCGAACGCGCGGATCGATACCGACTGCGTACAGTCGTTCTCGCGAACCCGTCACCAGGACATCTTTCGCGCGGGCGGTGGCTGCCATGCGAGCTACATGGAACGCACCTACCACGGACTCGGTCTCACGCTGCGGCGCGCATCGCCGCGTCATGCGCTCGCGCTGGCAATGGACCGCGCAGTGTTCGGCGACGAGCGGCAAACGATCCTGTGCAACTCGGAGATGGTGCGCGATGAGATCGCGGAACGGTTCGGGGTCGCCGAGGATCGGCTCCGGGTCATCGTCAACGGGGTCGATACCGTGCGGTTCCATCCCCGGGGAACAGAGAAGCCACGCCGCCGCACGAACGCGGAGCGTACCTGGCTCCTCGTCGGAAGCGGCTTCCATCGCAAGGGCGTCGACACGGCGCTGGCTGCGCTCGCGCTGCGGCCGCCGGACGAGCACCTCACCGTGGTCGGCAAGGATCCGACGGACCCTTGGATCACCCGCGCGCGCGCGCTGGGAGTGGCCGATCGTGTCGCGTTCCTGGGCCCCCGCGACGACCTCCCGGCCCTCTACCGGGAAGCCGACGCACTCCTGCTCCCGACCCGCTATGACGCGTTCGCGAACGTTTGCCTCGAAGCGGCCGCGTCCGGAATTCCCGTGGTCACGAGTGGGGCCAACGGCGCAGCCCGCTGGATCGGCGAAGGCGGCGATGTCGTCGATGACCCGGAAGACGTCGAGGGATTCGCCAGCGCGCTGGATCGCGTTCGACCCGATGCGATCGCCGCGTCGATGGGCCTCGCGGCGCGCAGGCGCGCGGAATCCTCGACGTGGGACCACCACATTCGCGCGCTGCGCTCCCTCTACGAAGAGGTGGCGTCATGACCCTCCACTGGCGCTTCGCCGATGCCGGAGTGCGTGAGGCGGTCGAGCGCTGGCTCGCGGACCCCGGCACGGCCGAGGTCCTACGCGACAACGTGCGGAGGCGGATCGTTCGCATAGGCGCGGGCGAAGACGCCATCGTTGGCAAGCATTTTCGCACCCACTCGGGCCGACACCCGGCGCGCGAACGCCTCAAGGCCTGGCTCCGGCGGAGTCCGGCCGAAAAGGAGGCGCGCGCACTTCAAGTGGCGCACGAAGCCGGCGCACCCGTGCCGGCTCCCGTGGGACTCGGCACGTTCCCGAACGGCGATCCACTCCTGGTCCTCCCCGCACTGCCCGGCCACGACCTCATCCACTCCTTCGAAGCGAAGACGTCGGATCCCGTGACGGCGCTCGACCTCACCGCTCACGCAATCCACGCCCTTCATGCATGCGGCTTCGTCCACGGCGACCTTCACCACGGAAATGTACGGGTGGCCGACGGCAAAGCGTGGCTCCTCGATCTCCAGAGCGCGCGCCGCAGTACAGACCCCAGCGCGCGCATGGCCGATGCCGCGGCGCTGCTCTACTCGTTGCGCGAGCACTTGAGCGACGACGACGTCCTTCGTTTCGGCATCAATGCGCTCAGCAGCGACGTCGGAAACAGGACGGAGGGCCATGAGAGGCTGGTCCGTGCAATCGCGCGTCGCGCCGATGCGCACGCACGCAGTCGCACACGGCGCGCCATGCGCCCGGGCCGACGTTTCGAACGCTTCCGCATCGGCCATCGCTCCGGCCTCCATCTCCGTTCCGTCCCAGCCCCAGAGCTCGCGGCGCTGGTCGCCACGCATGATGCGGCCGAGACGGAATCGAGCGCGGCCGAGATCCTCAAGGCCGAAGGCCGCGTCAAGATCACCCGGGTCGTCCATCGGGACCGTTCACTCGTGGTGAAGGAGCACAAGACCTCCGTGCTTCGCGCGCTCGCCGATGCGGTCCGAGGTTCAGCCGGCGCACGTGCCTGGCGCAACGGCCATGGTCTGCTGGCTCGAGACATCGCTGCCGCGCTGCCAATCGCGTTCCTCGAACGTCGTGTCTTCGGGATTCCGACGCAGAGTCTCGTGGTTCTCGAGAATGTGGACGGCCCTGATGGTGTCGCCGCATGCGACAGGGCCGGTGCCATCGATGCCCAATGCGACCTCGTCGTCGCACTTCACCGGCGCCAGGTAGACCATGGCGACCTGAAGGCCACGAACTGGATCCACCGCCAGAGCGACGGCCGGGCCGTTCTCGTCGACCTGGAGGGCGTTCGCTTTCCCCGTCGCCTAACGATTCCCGAACGCCTGCGTGGCCTGGCGGAATGGAATGCGTCGCTACCCGATCGCGTGCGAGCGAGTACCCGCCGGGCCGCCCTCGGACGCTACCTTGCCGAGACCGGACTCGATCTCCCGACGAACGTCGCGCTACAGCAGGTCGTGGAGCTGAGCCTCGAACGGCAGCACCGTTGGACCGGCGCCGATTGCGCCTGCGCGAAAGACGGTCGCCGCTAGGCCGTGATCTTCCGGACGATCACCCACTGGTAGTACGACGATGAGCCGGGCACGGCGCCGCCCTCGCCTTCCTCGAACACAAGCTGGGGCTTCGAGGTCGCGCCATCGATGATCCGGCGAAACGCCTCGATCTTGCGGCCCGGATCCTCGGGATTGAGGCCGTGGAAGACGAGCTCGACCTTGGCCTTCACTTCCAACACGTTCATCACGAGGGTGGCGAGGGTAAAGACCTTGCCAATCCCCTCCACGGCTTCGACCGAGAAGCGCGGAACTTCGATCTGACCGATCTCGAAACTGTACTCGAGGCGCACAACATCTCCTTTGGAAGCGTTCGCAGGGTGACTGTGGGCCGATGGGGTGTCAAGCACGCGCGGCGACGGCATGTCAGTCGGCGACGCCTTCCGAGAGCGCGCGAATCTCGGCAACAAGGTCCGCACGGTCGATAACCCCGCGAGCCGTCAACAACTTTGTCAGCGCTTGGAGGATCACCCGCGTCGGGACCTCGTGGCCTTCGTCGCTGTCGGCGTCATTGTCGACGGCCGGCACCTCCATAGCCATCGCGGCTTCGGGTCGGGGCGTACTATCCGCGAGCGGAAGCGTGTCGGTTGCGACCACGGATTCATGGGTCCCGACGCCGCCCCACATCGATGTCGGATAGAAGCGCTCCAGTGCCATCGTGAGCTGAACGGGTCCCACCACGACGACGCGCTGTTCAAGGCCCGTGGATCGCGCGATCTCCTCGGGCGCCGTGCTGTGCGCGGGGTTCTCGATGCCCAGGAAAAGCACGCGCCGCGAAGGACCCATACTCACGAAGAGCGGGAGGCAGCGATGTTTGTGGGCCGCCTCGGCGGAGACCAGCGAGAGCACCTCGGGCTCGATGCGCTTGGCAGCCAGGTCGATCGCCGGCGTCTGGGTGAAGCGACACACGGCGCGGACGAGGTCCGCCTCGGTCAGGAAGCCGAGCCGCACCAACGCCTCGGCCAGGCTGCCGAAGCGATGCTGTTCGAGCTCAGCGAGACGCACCTGCGACGCGTCGATCAGGCCCGCCGAGCGGAGCCGTTCCGCGAGCCCTGCTCGTTCCACGATGATGCCCTCCCCGACCCGGTCCCCTTCGGCTCTACGGGGCTCCGGGTTGAGGCGACTCGGCAGACGCCTCCGCGAGGAAGCAGCGGCTCTTTCCCTCTGGCACCGGCACCAGCGATGGTGCATCGACGCTACAGCGGTCGAAACGCTCCGGGCATCGCGTATGGAAGCGGCAACCGGGCGGCGGGTTCGCCGGTGACGGCACGTCTCCGAGAACGGCCGGGCGAGCGCTGCGCCGATCCGGGTCGACCGACGGCACCGCCTGAAGCAGCCCGCGGGTGTAAGGGTGCTCGGGAGCCTCGAAGATTCGCGCGGTCGGGCCCTGCTCGACGATCTGGCCGAGGTACATCACGGCCACCTGGTCGGCCAGATACTTCACGACGGATAGGTCATGGGTGATGAAGAGGTAGGCCAGACCCATCTCTTCCTGGAGATCGCCCAGGAGATTCAGGATCTGGGCCTGAATCGAAACATCGAGTGCCGAAACCGATTCGTCGCAGATCAAGAGCTCGGGCTCCACGGCGAGTGCCCGCGCGATTCCGATCCGTTGACGCTGGCCGCCCGAGAACTCGTGCGGATAACGCCACATCGAATCAGGGTCGAGCCGTACGCGAGTGAGCGCGGCGGCGACGCGGTCGGTCCGTTCACTTCCGGCGGCGCCCATCCCGAAGGAGTGAAGCCCCTCGGCAAGGATGTCGTGCACGCGGAGACGTGGGTTCAGCGACGCCATCGGATCCTGGAATACGATCTGCAGCTTCTGCCGCAGGGGCCGCATCTCGTCCCGGTCCAATGTGCGGAGATCCGTCCCGCGGAATCGGATTTCGCCCGCCTGCGGTTCTTCGAGCCGCAGGATGGACCGTCCCACCGTCGTTTTTCCACAACCGCTCTCGCCGACCAACGCCAGCGTCTCGCCGGCGTGGATGGTGAGGTCGACATCATCCACAGCGCGGACATGACCGACCGTACGGCGCAGGAGACCGCGCTTGATCGGGAACCAGGTCCGAAGGCCGCGGACCTCGAGGAGCGGGGCTTCGCTCACGAGGCCTCCTCGCCGTCGAGTGCGAAGCAAGCCGCGGTATGGCCTTCACCTTGGGTTCGGTCTTCGGGCACCGTCCCTGCGCACGGCTCGAATGCACGCGGGCAACGGG
>JAJDAQ010000054.1 GCA_029261815.1 Deltaproteobacteria bacterium | reverse complement strand
ATCCGGCCTGCGTGGCGGCGTGCTCTTGCCCCAGCCGCCCGATGACATGAAGCACCTCCTGCCGCTCTATGCGCCCGAGTACGATCGGCTCTGGGCCGCGATCCAGGACCTCGACCTGACGATGAACCAGCACTCGGGCGTGGGGACGCCCGACTACGGCGCATACCCGACCGCACACCAGATGTGGATCAGCGAAGTCGGCATCTTCTCGCAACGCGGCTTCAAGAGCATGATCTTCGGCGGCGTCTTCGAGCGGTTCCCGAACCTGCGCTTCATCCTGACCGAAGCCGGCTGTTCCTGGGTGCCGGAGTTGCTGGAGCGCATGGACGGCATCCACAAGGGCATCCAGGCCGGGATGATGGGTGAGATGGACTACTCGGAAGTGTCTTCGACGCCCGAGCCGCCGAGCTTCTACGCGAAGCGGAACTGCTGGTATGGCGCGTCTTTCCCGGGCAAGCGGGAGATCGACGGCCGGGATAAGGTCGGCATCAACAAGATCTGCTGGGGCGCCGACTACCCGCACTACGAGGGCTGTTTCCCGTACTCGCGCGAAGCGATGCAGCTCGCGTTCTGCGGCTTGCCCGAGAGCGAGGTTCGCATGATGCTCGGCGAGAACAGTGCCGAGCTGTACAAGTTCGACCTGGAGAAGCTGAAGGGCCATGCGGCGCGCGTGGGGGTCATGCCCAAGGACGTGGCGAAGCCGATCACCGAGATTCCCGAAGGCGTCACCAGCCCGAACCTGCGCAAGGCGCTCTACGAATCGAAGGGCCAGGAAGCCCCGCCCTCGGACCACTAACGAGCGAGGGGGGTTGCGTGGGACGCTTCGACGGACAGGTCGCCATCGTCACCGGTGGCGCGTCAGGGATCGGTGCGGCGACGCTGCGCCGGTTGGCGAGCGAAGGCGCTGCCGTCATCTGTGCGGACATCAACGATGAAGCCGGCGAAGCGCTCGTGCGCGAGTTGAATGGGCAGGGCGCCACCGCGCACCACCTGCATTGTGATGTCGGCGAACTCGCCGACCTGGAAGCCTGCGTGGCCTTCGCCCAAGGCGAGTGCGGCGGCCTCGACATCATGATGAACAACGCGTTCTGGGCTGCCGGAGGCTGGGTCCACACGATCGACCCCGAAGGCTGGGACCGCAGCCTCAAGATCATGTTGACCGCGGTCTTCTACGGTTGCCGCGCTGCGATCCCGGCGCTCCTCGAACGGGGCGGCGGCTCCATCGTGAATACGGCGTCGATCGAGGCCTTCGGCGGCGAGATGCTGGCGAGCCCCTACGCGACGGCCAAGGCCGGCGTAGTGAACTTCACGAAGAACGTGGCGATCGAGTACGGCCGCAAGGGCATCCGGGCCAACGCGATCTGCCCCGGGATCGTCGAAACGCCGCTGGCCGACGCCTTCAAGAAGGCGTCCGTCCGCTCGCCGGAAGAACTCGCCAACCTCCACGCGATCGGCCGCTTGAT
This sequence comes from Deltaproteobacteria bacterium, assembly GCA_029261815.1. Lineage (GTDB taxonomy): Bacteria > Myxococcota_A > UBA9160 > UBA9160 > UBA6930 > JAJDAP01. The sequence goes on along the minus strand of JAJDAQ010000054.1, from coordinate 66,494 downwards.
CCAGCCCAGCGAGATCGCCAGCGTCGCGGCCTTCCTGTGCAGCGAGGACGCCAGCGCCGTCACGGGGCACGCCATGGTCATCGATGGGGGCCTGACGGCGCACATCAACCTGTCGGGCCGGGCGCCGTACGAAAGCTGACGATCGGCTCGACAAGGCATCGGCGGCCGGCTAATCCTCTCCCTTCGTCGGGCCGTGGCGCAGCTTGGTAGCGCGCCTGACTGGGGGTCAGGAGGCCGCGAGTTCGAATCTCGCCGGCCCGACCACTTCGCACCGATCGTGCGTCTCCGTAGCTCGCTAGCAGCGCAACGGAATCTGGAATCGACCCACTGGTTCGTGCTGATGGCACCCCGTGACAACCTGGTCGAGACGTTGGTGCCGGTACGTGGCGGTCTGAGTTCCTACCGGCCGAGTTCGCGGATTGCTGAGAGGTCTTCCAGCTTGCGCATTGGCAGTTGCTTGAGTTGATCTAGGAGTCCGGAGGTGTCCCGGATTCCATCTGTGACGGATCCGATATCGGGTTCGTTAGCCGCCATGTCCCAAACGTCGCGGTACGTCCCTATGAACTCCGCAGCCCAGACGCCAGGCCGCTGGCGCAGAGCGTGCGCAGTCGCCCGTTGCTTCGCAGAGTGGAGTTGTCCAAAGCCGTCGGTGAGTATGGCCCCTATCTCGAGCCGGTGGGCGATTCTCTCTTGCACCGTTCCTTCGACGCCGACGTAGTTGCGGTTCTCCACCGTCGTGACCCGTCCATCGGGCATCGGAAGCAGGAATCGAGTGGCGACGAGGTCAAGGCCATACGACCTCGTAAGCGCTTCGATTCTCGCCGCGGGCGCAGCGGCGTTGAAGATCACGCCGAAGGTCCTGCGCGTGTCGGGGTGCTCTTCCGCACCCGTCGCGATGGATGCGCGAGCACGGGCCTTGCGTTCAGCTACGAGTTCGCCCACTGGGCCGAAATACAATGCGTCCAGACCTGCGACGGCCTCGGGAATGTCGGCGGCTGCGCCGAGCGGGGAAACGAGCAGGCAACTCAGCCAGATTGCATGAGCCGTTCGAACCATGCTCGCACTCCTTGAAGGTGAGGGTACATCACGGCTCGCGTACGAACTAGCAGCAGCCAAGCTAAACCTCGCTGCGCCTAGCCGGGTGCTGGGGTGTCCCCGTCGGAGAGGAACTCACGCATTACCCGGATCAATCGGTCCCCCGCATCCTCCCAGAAGATGTGACTGCAGTTGTCCAGACGCTCGAACCGGACGAGGTCGGTCCGGATGCCGCCGGCGATCTCTTCAAGGCCCTCGATCGGGCATACGGGATCGAGATCGCCACCGAGCACGAGTGTCGGGCATTCGATGCGGTGAAGATCTCCGCGGAAGTCGAACCGCTGCATTTCATCTGCCATGAAATGAAGCCCGACGTCCGGCCTTTGGACCATTCGAAACACCGAGTCCAGGTCCTCGACCTTGGGTGCCCGCAACATGTAGTGGTGGACCGCGGTGCGGTCGTAGACCCTGACGGTCTGTTCGGTGGGCGTGGTCCAGAATGCCTCGGCTGCGTCCCGGACCTCAGAGCCGCCCACTTCTTCAAATCGCCGCGCGATCTGTCCGAGGTCCTGGTGCGCGTACGTGCCTGACAATACCAGGCCGCTCGGATGCCCTGGGTGACGGGTGGCGTAGGCGAGCGCCACCATTCCGCCAAACGAGTGGCCGAAGACGACCGGCGCGAGGATCCCGAGCGCCTCGCAGAATGCGTGAACGTCATCGCCCCACTGGGTGAGATTCCAGTGTTCCTGCGAACTGGGCGCGCTCCGTCCCTGGCCGCGGTGGTCGAGGTAGATGATGCATGCCACATCGGCGAGTTGGTCGAAGAACGGCCGGTAGATCGAATGGTCAGCACCGGGGCCTCCGTGCAGCATGAGCAGCGTCGGCTTTTCGCGCATCTCTCGGCCGATCGGTTCGAATTGGGAACCCACTGAGTCGAAGAAGAGCACGGTCCCGTTGACTTCGATCTGCACGGCAACTCCTTTGATAGGTCCAGGATAGAGGGCTGGCCCGCAGGGTGAACCCCCAACCCGGAAGATCGACACAGACAACCTGGCTCTGCCACTTTCGGGGCCACGCAGTTCTGGCCGAGCCGATCTGTGCGTGGGCAACGCGACTCGGAGGAGGGGAAGTCGACATCGGGTTTCGTATCATCCGTGGCTGGGAGCGGAGCCGGAGGCGGGAGCGGTGAGTCAGAGCGAGCGGGCGCGGCAGTTCCGGCGAGAGATCCTCCTGACGATTCCGCTGTTAGGCGTGGCGGTCGGGGCGGCGTGGATTTCTTGGGGGGTATTGCTCGAACTCGAGCCCTGGCCGCTTGTGGTCTCGATTGGCCTTCTGCTCGGGGCCACATTGGCTCTCCGCTTTGCGGTCAGACGGGTTCCGCGTCCGGGCGTTGCCGCGCTCTGTGTGGTGGGTTTCGCACTTAGCGCGGGGGGGCTGCTTGCTGCGCTGGTCGCCGGCCTCGCGGCGCTGGGCTTGGATCCGCGCCAGGCATCGGTGGGCGCGACGGTCCCGGTCCTGATCCTTGTGATCGCCTGCGCGGGGCTCCTGCTCCGGTTGCTTCAACCCCTGGCCCGGTGGTGGACCGCGGTGTTCCTGGTCGCGGCCGCTGGCTTCGCGCTCGCCAGCGATGCGAGCGGTGCCGGCGGCGAGCCGATCTTTCCGTTTCCCTGGTGGAACGAGCTACCGGGCGATCAGTCACGGGTCGAAGCGCCCGAGAGCCCGATGGAAGCCTTCGTCTCGCGGGTCGGGCCGGCGCTGCTCGTGCTCCATGTTGCGGTCGTCTATCCCCTCGAACTAGCGACGGAGTTGCGCCGGCTGCTGAGCGGGCGGCGCAAACATGAGGGACCATGGGAGGCGCCCATGGCGCTCGTGTTCTCGCTGGCGTGGCACTGGATCTCGCTCGTGCTGGCCGCGATCTCGGGGAGAGGAACGCCCGATCCGCCGGAGTTCGGAACCAATCACCCCTATGACGATTGATCGCGGCGGCCGCCTGCCCGGTCTAGAGTTTCGGCCAGCAACCGAGGAGAAGTGCCATGCGCCCCTGGATCCGAATCGTCGCCCCGGTCCTCTTGCTCTCGATCGGACTCGCCGCGCCGGCGACTTCCGAAGATGACGAATCGATCAGCGTGCCCTTCGAGGACATGACGGACGATGAATGGGAGGCGCGAGAAGCGCGGAACCAAGCCTACGCGGTCGCAGTTGCCCAGTGGGACGCCTACTACTACCTGGTCTGCGCGATGAATGTGGCCCACGAGGCGGAGTTGCAAGTGTGGCGCGCGGCGATGGACCAGTTCCTGCTCGATCCATCGTTGCCTTCACCCGGCGATCGTCCCGAACTCCATATGCCGGCCCGCCCATCGGTCGCGCAGCCTGGGGCCTACGAACCTCCGAACTGCTAGTCGCGGTCCGGAGGCTCTTTCGCTCCATCCGATGCAGGCGGACGTCAGCGACTCCTGCGTCCGGTCACCCGGCCGGCGCCCCCGCGAACGAGCAGCCGGACTCGGCGTTTGCCTTGTCGACGCACTGCTGGATCTTCTTCTTGTGCTCGAGTTCTCGCCGGCAATCCCAGAACTTGCCGAGTAGACAGGACTTGGGGCTCGTGCGGCATTTCGCGAAGTCCTCCCATGCCTGCAGGATGCAGCCGCCCGCGCCGTAGATGACCTGCTCGCCGCATGCGTTGAACGATTCGTGCCAGCGGTCTTCGTCGCACACGGGTCCGGGCGTCGGTTGCGGAGTCGGCTGGTCCTGGGGCTCCAACTCGATCGTCAGCACGTTGGTCATCCCCGGGTCGATCTGACGATTCCGGGTCGCCATCTTGTGCGCCGCGGTCGGCGGCAGCACGGCGACGATTCCCACGCCGGGAGGCGGATCGAAGAACGCGAACCCTCCACCCGATGTGGTCTGCGTGGCCTGGAAGTCCGTCCCCTCCACGTGGATGGCGACCTCGGCACCATCGGCGCCGGCGCCGCCAATCAACACCTGGACCACGAGCGCGGCATCCAGTGCGGGCAGGTCGGGGGTTCCGGGCGGCGGTCGGTGACGGTCGACGACGTAGTCACAGGGAGGGTTCGGCGTCTGGAGCCCGCATTGGGCCCAGGCGTCGTCGAGCGCTGCATCGATGGCCCACGGTTCCAACTCCGTGCGGTAGACGATCATGGGCGACTCGCCGGCGGGCTCCTGCAGGCAGATCGAGTTCTGGCCCGCCGGGATCAGGTCCCAGTGGCCTCGAGGCGGTTGCATCCGCGCGCCGCGGTCGGAAACCGCTTGTGTCGGGGGGAGCAGGATCCCGGCGAGGTGGCCGCGCTTGATCGCACCGATCATGGCGGACGCCGACAGGCTCGTCGGCGGGCCGTCGGCCATCTTTCGCATGAGGCTCGTCTGCGCGCCGATCGAGATGCGCGGATCGATGATGTCCGAGGTGCGCCATTCACAGAAGCCGGGGCCCGCCTCCCATGGCGTGATGCGCCAGTACTGGCCGGTGAAATCTCCGGTGTCGGCCAAGGTCACCTTTCGATTCATTCCGTCATTCACAACGTCGAGGGAACGACCGGGGCCCTGCCACGCCGTTGTCAGGCGGTAGTAGCCCTCGCCGAGCGGCGCGATCCACCATTGCTGTCCCGAGTACTCGCCTGTCGCGGACAGGAAGGGCTGGTTGCCGGCACCGTCGTTGAGGATGTCCGCCGAGAGACCGGGTCCCCCGTACTCGGTGGTCAGGCGGTGGTAGCCGTCGCCGATCGGCGTGATCTGCCACGCCTGGCCGGAGTAGTTGCCCGTGTCGCCCAACTTGAGCCAGTTGGTGTGATTTCCTTGGCCGATGACATCGAGGGAGTAGTTCTCGCCCGGCCAATACGGAGAGATCCGGTACCACCCGTTCGGGTCGAAACTCGCGACGCTCCGTGTCGCCAGAAGGATCTCGGTGGCCGCAGGCGACAGGAGGGCCGGCGCTTCTCCGGCGGCCGGGGCAGGTTCGCCGGTCACCGGCACGGCGTTCGACGTCGGCGGAGACTGCGCGCAAGCCCAGACCCCTAGGAGAAACCCTGACAGGAGAGTCGCCAAAGCGGCGCGGCGCACCATCGCGGCGTAGGGACGTCCAGATGACATTGGGTCTCCTTGTCTGCGGGCCTCCATGTTGTCCTTGGCCGCCGACGCTTGTCAATTCTGAAGTAGGTGCGCCCTGAACGTTTCGGTCGGCTGGAAGAAGCGTGGCGCGTCGCCGTCTCCCGTCTTAGAGTGGCCTCGCGGAGGGCTCCATGAAGCTTGCGAGAATCACGACGACCGTTCTGACGCTGCTCTTGTTGTCGGTGCCGGCATCCGGCGGCGACCTTGACCAGATCATTCCCGACCTGTTCGGCCAGGTGAACACCGGCTTCGTTGCGGTCGTCACGATCGAGGGCGGCGGGAATCCGGGCACCTTCATTTCCGACGCGGGTGCAGGGCTCTCCGGGAGCTTCAACCCGAGCGGCGCACTCGGTGGGCTGAATAGCCAGATCGCCAGCCAGTTCCAGAAGACACCGCTCGGCTCGACCGTGGCGGCCTTCACGTTCGAATTCGACCCCACGCTCAACGTGGTCGAGCGCTCCACGGAAGGCCTTGGGCCGCTGCTCTCGGAGCGCGCGGATACCACGGGTAAAGGGCAGTTGAACGTCGCGTTCGCAGTGACCCACGTGGACTTCGATGTCTTCGAGGGTGAGGACATCGACGATATTCCGGTGCAGCTCGGTGGCACGAATCCGTCCAACCTGAGCCCTGGGAATGCCGCCTACCTCGGTGGCGCGGGCTTGGCCAATCCGACATCGAGCTTCAGCCTCGGCGGCGGCGCCAGCATCCCGTTCACCGATGGCGGCGGCGGCGTCTGGAACGGCAACGGGATCACGGGCGTCCACAACGCGCCGTTCACTTCCGGCTCCCTTTCCCTCCAGGATCCGGTGACGCGACTCGACCTGAACGTCGAGGTCGATGCCTTTGCACTCTTCCTGAACTATGGCGTGACCGAGCGCATCGACGTCGGTGTCGTGATTCCGGTGCTGCGGGTTGATGTCGACGCGGCCGTCGAGGTCAGCGGCCTGCGCGACGGGGCGACGGGTGCCGCGCAGTCTGTGCGCCGTGTCTCGGAGAGCGACTCGAGCACCGGCCTCGGCGACGTGATCGTGCGCGCCAAGGCCCGCGTCCTTGAGACCGAGTGGTTCGACCTGGCCGTCCGAGGCGACCTGACGCTGCCGACCGGCGACGAAGACAACTTCCGCGGCTTCGGCGATCCGGCGCTCGGTGGGATGGTGATCCTCTCGAAGGACTTCGGCCGGTTCGAGGTCCACTCGAACGCAGCATTCTCCTACCGCGTGAACGAACACACCGAAAGCAGCTTCCGGTACAACATCGGCGCTTCCTGGGCCGTGCACGAGCGCGTGACGTTGTCGGTCGACTTCCTCGAATCGCGAAAGTTCAACGACAACGGCATCGGTGACAAGCTGACCTCGGCAGCGACCGGCATCAAGTTCAACCCCTTCGATCGCTTCGTGGTCTCGCTCAACGCGCTCTGGCGGCTGAACGATGAGGGCCTCCGCGCAGACGTGATTCCGACGGTGGCCGTCGAGTACACGTTCTAGGCCACGGCAAGCCGGGGCGTGGGGTACCACGCCCACCAGGAATTCTTCTGCCACATCCGATCCCGCGGGACCACGCTTCCCGAGACGGAGGAATCGGATGCGGATGTCTTTGTGGAAGTGGAAGCGGATTGGGACTTGTGACCGCCTGGGAATTGCGGTCCTGCTGCTCTCCTTGACGCTCGGTCTGGCCTCTGCGGCCTCGGCAACGCCGCTCGATCTGACGGAGGCCACTGCCGACGGGACGGCTCCCGGCTTCGTGGGCAGCGTCGAATTCGACGTCAACGGATCGAATCTTCTCGTGACCGTCCGTAACGAGTCGCACGCGGACCCGTACTCCATCTACGCGGTGCTCTTCAACGCGAGTAGCGACGTTCGCAATCTCACGCTCCAGGGTGTCAGCCAGGGGTACTCGAGTCCAAGCGGATGGGTCAGCTACGACAGCGGCTACTACGTGAGCGCCTTGGCCTTTGGCGATTTCGACTATTCGGTCTGGCAATGGAACCACACCCCAATCGCGCCGGGCTCGACCTATGTATTCGCGTTCACGGTCGATTGTGAGCCGGGACAGACCTGTGACAAGCAGGACTTCTTGGGTTCCACCAGCGATGGTGTGGCGGCATACGCGGCCGCGCGTTGGTCGAGCACCCGCCACGCGCTCTTCGCTGGCGCGACCACGGTGTCGGTTCCTGAACCGCGACGATGGCTCCTGTTCGCGATGCTGGCCCCGTTCGTCGCGGTCGTATCGCATCGGCGCCGTTCCCTGAGCGCCTAGCACCGCCGACGGACTCAGTCGCCGCTGGTTCCATCGGGCGTGGCGGTCAGCGCCATCGAGGAGAATTCGGGCGGCGCGAAGAATCGCGGTTCCTGGTCCCCCTTGCGGTGGGTCTTGACGAAATCGCCAGCGGCGCGATGCGCTTCGACGATCGTGACCACGCCATCCTGGTTGGCGTCGCCGCTTCCCGAGAGAGCGCTGAGTAGCCCCTGCGTGTAGAGGCCGGCACCGAAGCGCGCGTTCTCCTCCGATCGTTCTTGCGGGGCCGAAGCGGCCAGCATCGCGAACATGGCCGATGCCGAGTGCTTGGCCAGCCAGTCAAGTTCCAGGCGTCCGCGAATTTGCTGCGCATGGCAGGTATCGACGATCAATACCCGCCGCCCGACCGCAGATTGAAGCCCGTCCAGGAAGGCGTTCCAGCGCACGAGGCTGGGAGCCTTCGTCGCACCGGTCTCCAGTGCAACGATCTCCTCGCGCGAGGCATCGGACGGCACGAAGTAGTAGTTGCCGCTGACATCGCGGATACCGTGGCCCGCCAGGAACAGGACGACCGTGTCGATGGGGCGTGCGCGACGCAGGAACCCGAGCGCGTCTTCGATTCCGCGCTTGTCGGGTTCGCGCAAACGGTCGACGACCAGTTCCAGATGGACGTTGCGGAAGACGCGGCCCTCCTGCGATTGCAGGAGCGCGCCGACCCGGCGCGCATCCCGCGCGGCGTAGGAAAGACTCTTGTCCGGGAGGTTTCGCAGGAAGTTCACGCCGACCGCGAGCACGTAGAGATCCCCCTGCTGCTGGGTCATCGGCTCGCCGACGTTTTCGACCGCGACCCGGGCGATCGCCCTCGAGTGCGCGGTGTCGACCTCGACGCGGATGTCATTCATTTGAGCCTGTAGCGGGATCTCGACTTCCCGGTCGACCCATTCACGCTCCCCGGCGAGAAGTTCCCGATCCGAGAATGGGGTGAGCGGGATCTTGTTGACGTAGACGGTGAATCGCTCCATCTCGGCGCTGCGCCGCTTTGCCCGCACGCGAATCCGCGTGAGCGGCCCACTTGCGCGCGGGTGAATCTGGCGTGCGACCTCGATCTCGACCTGGGGCGGCGCGAGTTCCATCAGCCGCTTCGCCTGCAATGGGACCGACCCTCGGGCACTGGCGAGCCGCGGGAAACGTTCGATGCGACGCGGTTCGTAGAAGACACGCTCGAATTGGACGGCGCGAAAGAAGAGGGCTTCCCGGTTCGCGCCCTGGTTCAGCGCCCAGCCCACGTAGCGGTCGCCGCGAGGGGAGGCCGCGTAGTGGCCCGATGGAAGCCACGCGGCCCAGTCCTCTCCATTGGCGTGCGGGAAGAGTGAGACAGCAGGCGTGCCGTCATCGAGCCGGAACCAGCGCAGTGTCCCGTCAGAGATCGCGGCCACGACGAACGCGCCATCACGGCTGATGTTGACGGCGTGCACCACCACGGGCATCGCGTGTCGCCAGAGCTCCGAGCCGTTCGCGTCAAAGACACGCACCGCCCATTCGGTGGCTACCGCGAGACGTTGACCATCGGCCGACCACGCCCAGTGTCGAACGTCTTCGAACGGTTCGAGCGGCACCGGTCGCCCCCCGATCGTGAGGCTGCGGCGGTCGAGTCCGACCTCCACAGGGGCGGGGCCGATGCGCCGGGGTTCGTGCAGCCTGAACGAGGAGGGCGGGCCCGCGACGATGCCCCGGCGTGGAAAGGAGTAGTGGGCGCGCTTGCGAGGCACGTCGCTCGTCAGGAACCCGACGGCCGACCCATCGGCCGAGAGCCTCAATTCGTCACCCAGGTCCTGAAAGTCCAGCGTCTGGGGTTCGATTCTTTCGAGCAGGCTCCCGTCGCGTGCGAACAACCCGATCGCAGGATCCTCTGCTCCCCAGAAGAGACCGCCGTCGCGAAGCGGCAGAAGGCGGCCCATTCGCGCACGCGAGGCGGGCAGCCGCAGTGGCTTGCCGCGGCCGGCCTGCGGCCACGCGAGGATCGGATTGCGTCCCTTGCCGTCGTGGCGGCCTCCGGCATAGAGCGTTTTGCCGTCTTCGGACCACTCGACCGCGTAGAGGGCTTCCAGTCCGGCCGCCGGAACCTTCGGCGAGAAGCGGAGGGAGAGATCCTCGGCGTCGAGGACATCGACGCGGGGGAGGTCGTGGTAGCCAATCGCCACACGGCTCCCGTCCGGGGAAAACCGCACTTCGAGCGGCGTCGATCCAGCGGGGACGTCGGCCGCGACCGTGAGGTCGAACGCCTTTGAGTAGATACGGATGCGGCCGTCCACGGAGGCCGTGGCCAGTCGGCCATCGCGGGCGAAATCGAGAGAGACAATTCGTTCGCGATACCCCGCGTCTTCGTGCACGAGCGTGAAATCAGACGTGCGGTAGATGCGGAGGCCCGCGCGACCCATCAACCCGACGGCCAGATGACGACCGTCGGGGGAGAAGGCCAGGTTTCGCACGGCCGCCGGGAGCCCCGAGAGACGCGCCGCGATCTCGCCGGTGGCGACGTCGAAGAAGTAGATCGATGCGCTGCCATCCCATTCCCAACCCGTCCAACCGGCCGCCGCGACCACCCGGCTGTCGGCGGAAACCGCGACATCGTGCACGCGGCCCTCGTTGCCGCTCCCGATGGGGAGTCGGAACACGCGTCGAAGGCGCAGCGACGGAAGCTCCCAGAGGCGCACGGTCTTGTCGGCCGAGCCGGTAACGACGTACTCGCCGGAGGGCGCCAGGGCGGAGGCGCGAATGCTCGACGCGTGCATGCCGGTTTCGACCTGGATGAATGGGCCAGGCGGTGGGTCTGTGGCCAGGGCGGGGATGGCCAGTACCGATGCGAAGAAGGTCGCGAAGGCGCAGTGCCACCTCGCTTTGGAGCGGTCCGGTGTCAGCGCTTCTCCTCCGTGGGCGGCGGTGCGGCCACGTTGACGGCTTCGATCGGAAGTGGGCTACGCGCCTGCTCTGCGTCGGTCCAGAAGTCGCGGGTCGCGAATGTCAGATCGCCGTAGTGTTCGCCGCGCGGGTCCTGGGTGTCAACGAGGTCATAGCTCCCGCAGAACGCGTCGACCGAGTAGGGATTGCCGCGCGGGTCGCCCGCGAAGGCCGCGTCGCCCGGTGTGGCTTGATAGGCGGAGGGCGCCGTGGTCGGGCAGTCCCGGCCATCGGCGAACTGCTCTTCGGTGGTTTCGACCGGATCCTCTTCGCCGGTTGCGTGCGACTCGCCCAGGCTCTGTTCCAGCGCAAAGGTGATGCCGGTTTCCGGTCCCGCGCCCAGGAGTGTTGGCGGAGCGCCCGGCGCTCCGGGGAGCGTGGTGGTCCCGCCGAACAGGCCGGTTCCGCCTCCTGTGAACATGTACCCGCCCGCCGATCCGGTGCCGCTGGCACCCGGGTTGGTGGATGAGGCGATCGTGCTCGTAGTCGGCTTGGGATTCAACGCGGAAGGGATGGTCAGGACGACCACGGCGTTTGGGACGGAGCTGGTGGCGTCCACGAGCGAGAGGCCCGAGCTGTCCTGCACGAGCTGGAAGGTGTCCGGGATCATGAATCCGCCCGTGATCAACCGGTAGTAACCGGTCTGACTGGTATCGACCCGCGGGAAGCCCGTCGTCGGGAACGTTAGTGGCAACGCCACCAACGTGTCCGGAATCCGCAGGCTGTTCAGCCGGTTGTTCAACAGAGGATCCGCGTTGAAGCTCAACCCACCCGCGCTCTCGATGTTCAGATGCAGGGCGTCGTAGCTGATGCCCTGGATGCTGCGCTGGATCGATGCGAGTTCGCCGCCGAAGTCGATGTTGCCGGTGCCTGCGTTGATTGCGAGTTCGACGCGCTCGAAGGTTCCCTGCGCGCCTGCGTCCCACCCGTTCGTCGGGCCGGGGAAGACAGGTCCAGCGACCCAGCCGTCGCCATGGGCAAAGAATTTGGCGCTGACGGGCGTCCCATCGAACGGGTCCGTGAACGCGGGTGACGAGAAGACCTCGCCGGTGATTCCGGGCGGCAGGTGTCCGGTGCTCTGGAATGGGGCCTGGGAAAGAGAAATGGCGCCACCCCACATGTCGGGCGGACCGACCGTGCCGTTGAAATTGACGTCGCCGCTTCCCAACGCGCCGATCGTGTCGATCGTGAGCGTCCACGTCGTCGTGACGATCTTTCCGATGTTGCCGTTGAAGGTGTTCGCAGTCTCGCTGGCCTGATAGAGGTTTGGGATCAACGCCGCGATTGCCGGCTTGTCCTGGGCGAGGTTCAGGACGAACTGCTCGGCTGCCGTAAACGGGGTCATCGTGAAGTCACCTTGCCCCTGGATCAGCCGGTATCGGTAGTCGGCCAGGTCTTGGACACCAAGTGCCGGCTCCAGGTGCGTCGGGTCGACGATCGGGGCACCGGTCATCGGATCGAAGCCATAGATGAGTTCGCCCGCGTCGGTGATGCCAAAGACCTTGGTGACCATGATCGGGTTGCCCATCGCGTCGAGTAGCGGCCGTCGCGGATCGATGATCGTGTGGCCGCGGGATTCGAAGTCGCCGCCACCGGTGAAGATGTCGCGCCGCAGGGTCACGTCGCCGGCGACGCGGCCGAGGCGGACATCGCCGAGCGCCACGATCTCGGCTCGCTGGTCGACGTCGGGGGCGTCGATGTCGAGCCCGCCGATCGGGCTGCCGCTGCCGCCCAGTGCCTCGGAGATCGTCACCTTCCCGCCAGCGGAACCCGTGAAGTCGACATCGATCAACCCCCGGGTCTCGAGGTCGCCGAGGTCGAGGTCGCCACTGCCGAAGGAAAGGAAGACATCGCCGACTCCCGCAGCGGCCGTTCCGGATCCATCGGACACGAGCATGTGCTGGGCCATCTGGAGGGCCCCGGTGGACATGACGCTGATGTTGCCGTTGGCCGTGATCACATTGGCCGGCAGCGTCACGCCGTTGCCCTGGACGCTCAGGGATCCGAGCGGGTTGTTGAGGGTTCCGAGGTCGCGATTCAGGATCGCCTGGCCGCCGGCATCGACGCTGACATCGCCCAGTGTCGCGAGATACTGGAGGTCCGCGGTTCCGCCCGAGGTGATCGAGATGGGCGCGTTCCCGAGCGCGCCCGCTCCGTCCGTTACGACGAGGGCGACCCCGTCTCCGCTGAGGCCTCCCAACGTCGGTGACATGACGACCTGCTGCAGCGCCTCGACGCCGATCGCCCCATCATGGGTGATGATGTCCGCGTCGATGAACACGTTGCCGGTCAGGGAGTGAAGTACGAGTCCGCCACCGGAGGTGCCCCCTGTCGAAACCCGACCGTCGATCGTGCTGGTCACCGTCAGATCGTCGGTCGTGACGAGTTCGACGGTGGTTCCCGCGATCATCTGGCGTCGGATCGCATCGACGCCGATGGTGGCGTCGAGTCCGACGCCGACGACCATGTCGTGGGGGTCAAGCAACAGGCGGCCACCGGCCCCGAGCTGGGCGGTCCCGCGATAGCGAAGCCCTTGTAGCCCCGAGATCTCGGCGAACCCGCCCGAGCCGCCAGCAGCGCCGCGAGCAGAGAGCGCGCCCTCGTAGTCCATCGTGCCGTCCGACCACGCGATGATCGTGCCACCATCGCCGGACTCCCGCGCGTCGGCGAGGAGTTCTGCACCGGCGTCGATCCGGACCCGCTGCGCCGCGAGCAGGCCGGGGCCGCCTTGCAGTTCGCCACCGACGCGAATGTTCCCGCCGCCTGAATCGCCGGAGGCGTCGAGTCGCGCTGTGGAGGTGAGGTGGAGATCGCCGCCGGCGACGTCGATCGCGCCGCCATGCGAGCCGGATGCGTCCAGGGTCCCGGCGACGGTGACGGCTGAGGTGTCACCGCCTAGCAAGGCGATCCGTCCGTCGATCTGGGCGAACGAGCGCGCGAGGGCAACGCCATCCAGATTGATGACATTGTCGACCGCGTTCGCGGCGTCGGCCGCGAGCATGGAGACGACTCCGCCGTCGGCTTCGATCAGGCCCGTGTTCGATGCGGTACCGACGAGGCGTTGCGCGGTGTCATCGGATACCGCCAACTCGATCAGGCCGTCGCCATAGAGGTCCAGCGTGAAGGTGTCGCCGGAGGCCAGGGTCGCGCGTCCCAGCGTCGCGTGAATCGCGCCGCGATTCTCCACCCAGGGCGCCACGAGTGCGACGAGGCCGCCATTGCGCGCGGTGATCGTGCCCTCGTTCAGGATCCGCGCGTCGGGGTTGCCCGGGATTGCGAAGTTCAGCTTGCCCGCCATGAAGTCGTCGTTGGCGATGTCGGCCGTCGTTGCAAGCATTCCGGCGACGTCGACGTTTGAGGAGGCTCCGAAGTGGATACCGCGCGGGTTGACCAGGATGACCTTTCCGTTGGCGGTCAGGGTTCCGAAGATGCGCGAGACGTCACCGTTGGGAACGCGATTCAGGACCACTGCACTAGCGGAAGGTTGGTCGAAGTGCGTGTGCTCGCCCGCGCCGATCGAGAAGGATCGCCAGTCGATGATGGCCCGCTGGCTGCCCTGGATGACATCGAGACGCGACGGCGAACGCTGCTGGATCTGCGCATCGCCCGCGACGACGCTTCCGCCCTGGGGGTTGGCCCAGGCGGGCAGCGTCATCATCTGACATATCAACAGTGTGACGAGAGCGGCACTCGAGGTGCGCTTGAGAGCCCGGTAGCAGCGCGGAAGAGGCAACATGGGGGTGGCTCCTTTGGAGGCGGTCGAGAATCCGATCAGTAGCGGGCCGTTAGGCCGAAGAAGAGGCGGGGCTTGTGTGCACCGTCGTCGCGGTCGACGGTGGCGGGTCGGGTCAGTGGCAACGCAACGGACACCCGTGCGGAAAGCCAAGGCGTCAGATTGAGGCGGGCGCCAACGGCCACCGAGGAGGCCGTACTGCGCCGAACGGGCAGGCGCTCGTCACGTTGCCAGACGACCCCGAAGTCGTATGAGGCGAACAACTGGATTCCCTCGAGCGCTGCGAAACCGAGCGCGCGGCCCCACTGCAGTTCGATCGAGCTCGCGAGGCCGTGATCCCCGATGATCTCGGCCGCGTCGTAACCCCGTCCGAGATCGGCCCCACCGAACGTGAACTGTTCGGCCGAGAGCAGGAGGTCGAACGCGTACTGGCCGGACAGGGTGCCCAGCACGTTGAATCCGCCGCCGAGCCGTTGGAGCCTGGAGGCACTCACGTGGACCTTCGCGAACGAACCTTTGGCACCCAGTCGCGAATTGTTCGCGTCCCCGAAATCGGTCGCGTTCAGCACGTCCACGCCGCGGCTTAGCTCCGCGACGAGCAGATTGATTCCTTCGAAGCGATCGACGATGTCGTAGGATGCGCCAATCCGCAGGGCTCGGATGCGATCCTCGGACAGGGAGCGACGCAGGATGTCGTTGCTGGAGTCGAGGTAGTCGAATCGTGCCCAGCCGACCAGGTTTTGTGTGCGCGAGCGGATGAAGGGATGGCGCAGGCTGATCGCACCCGAGACGGCTTCGCCCTCGACATCGAACGCGCGCAGTGTCCCGCCCGGCTCCGTGTCGGCGTAGGAGAAGGAGAGCGTGAGCAGGGTGCCGTTCGTGCCGATCTGTTCGCTGTGATCGAGACTGAGCAAGGCGAGCTCATTGTCGAAGGTGTGGGTGAAGCGAAGTTGGGTCTCCTCATAGCGGTCGAGCCACGAGTTCAACGTCACACCGATTTCGCCCTGATAGCGACCGAGAAAGCGCGTGCCACGATTGTTCGTGTCGAGATAGGCGAGGGCGGGTTCCTGGGCCGCGAGCAGGACGAGGTGCGAAGCGCCCACGGTCTTGCCGGACGGCCGCAGCACGGCGCGCACGCCGGCGCCGGGCAGGTCATTGAGAAGCAACACCGCCCGTTCCAGGGTGTTCGCGTCCAAAGGGCGGGCCGTGCGGATTCTCTCCGCGTGCGCCTCCCAGAGGGCGGGAAGGTGTGCCTCGCCCTCGATCAGGACCTCTTCCACGAAGCCCTCAATGGCCCGTAGACGGATGCGGCCGTCATCGACCTCCTGCGGAGGCACGATTACCTGGGAAAGAACGAAGCCATCATTGCGGTAGCGGGCGGTCAGCCGGCCAGCGATCTCGAAGACCGTGGCCAGTGAGACCTGCTTCGAAAGATGCGGTGCCCAGGCGCGCGCGAGCTGCTCCGCGTCGTAGACCTGGCTCCCCTCGACGATGACCTCGCGAAGGATGAACTGCACGGACTCGGCGCCGGGCGGAGGCACGAGCCGAGGTGCAGCCGGTGCCAGCCCGTCTGTGTCCGGGACGGACGGGCGGGGAATCTCGAAACGTCGCTGGACGACGCCCGGATCCGCAGCGGGCGGCAACTCTTGTGCAACGGCTGGAAACGCAAGCAGGCAAGCTGCAACAGCGGCAGCAATCCGCATCGACTGGACTCCGCAAAGCCCCCCAAGGGTAGGCATGTTATGTCTGGGCCATTCGCAATGTCAACCGGTGATTTCCCTTGGCGTTGGGCGTCTAGCCGCCGTCCGCCTGCATCTCGAACTCCACGCGCCGATTCAAGGCTCGTGCTTGTGCGCTCGCGTCCGCCTGCAAGGGGCGTGTCTCCCCATATCCTTGAACCCGCAACCGGCTCTCCGCTACCCCGCGTTCGATGAGGTAGTCGCGGGCGGCCTCCGCACGCCTCCTGGAAAGCTCCAGGTTGAAGGCGGCCGGGCCGGTGTCATCCGTGTGGCCGCCGACCACGAACCCACGATCGCGCAGCCGCTCTGCCAGCAGCGCGACGGCGATGATCTCCAGGTTGGCCCGTGTCTCGGCACCCAGCTGGTCCGAACCCGAGGCGAAGCGGACCTGCAGGTCAAGCCTTGCCGCCTGGACACGCTGCGCGCGCTCGGAGGTGAAATAGGCGACGACGTCGCTCGCGAGGTAGTCGGGGATCGGGGCGTTGCTACTCCCCACCAGTTGGACACCGCGTCTACCGGCTCGTCCAAGGGTGGTCGTCTGCAGCTCCGCGGAAGCGACCTGATCCGGTCCCAACCGATCGAGGGCCTCACTGATTCCGTTCGCGAACGCGACGGCCGCTTTGCCTTCGAAGAACGCGATTGTGGGATCGTCCGGCAGGTCAGGTACTTCGATCGGCGCGAACGTGGCCCAGGCGAATACCTCAACAGGGCCAACTGGGGGCAGGGCGACCCACTCCTTTTCTCCGGCCGGCGGAAGCTTGCTGACCTTCTCGCCCGCCGCGGTCGTTGTTCGCGCGAGGACGGTGACGACGCCCTGGGCGTCCACCTGTACGACGAGGAGGTGGCGGCGGCCATCGGTCCGTAGGTGGTAGCGGACGCCATCTCCGATCCTTCGTTCGTTGGCGCCGCGATCGAGCGCCGCACCCGACGGTGCCTCCATCACGAAGTCGAGCCGCGTCGCGTCGGCGGGCGTGGCGTGGCGCAACGCCTCGATCGCCTTGGCACGCGCCTCACTCGAGTCGAAACCGTCGCCGAACGCCGGCAGCACGCCGAGGCCCAGCAGGAGCGACCCAGTCGCGATCGCTGTGCGGAGGGACGGCATCATCCGCCCAGCCTAGCGCGCCGCCGCACACGATCGCGGCGAGGAGCAGGGCGGGTCTTATGGGTTCGTTGTGCCCGCGTCCTCCGGATCCGGTGCTTCGTAGAGGAAGAAGAAGATGTCGACCACGCGACGTCCCTCGAACTCGTAGTCCGCGAAGATCTGGACCGGCTCGCCGGTGACACCGTCGTCCTGCAGGAGGTTCCAGACGTCGGTGAGCGATGCATTGCCGCGAACGAGCTGTCGCTCGCGGCGGATGGGCTTTCCATTGACGACCGTTCGCGACGAGACGCAGGTCGCGATCCAGCGTTCGATCGTGGATCGGAAGTCACTCCACTCGGCTGGAACCGTGACGCCATGCTCGTAGCAGCGTTCGGCGAGTTCGGGATCGGGGTCCGCCGGGAGATCGATCGTGGCGCGAGATTCGTAGACTTCGCGCGGCCCATCGATGGCGTCTTCGGCGGGGTCGGCGTGCAATGCGGCAGTCGCCGTCACCGCCAGCCCCGCTGCGACTAGCACTGCGATGAACTTCATGATCGAACTCCTTTTCGAAACGGCTGCGTTCTATCCGCAAGGGCGGAGTGTGCTCGTCGATTCCACACCGAGCGTTTCTCCCGCGCCTCGCGCATGCCCGTCGGCCTACGGATTGTCGGCGGGTCGGCCACTCGCGCAGTGGATGAAGTGGGCCCACGAGTCCGCTGCGTAGAAGCCACCGCAGTTGATCTGACAGTCGAAAAGGCCGCAGTAGCTCTCGCCACCTTCCTCACCGATGCCGGCCAGATGGGCGGTCTCGTGGATGATCGTGCGGATGCGCTCCTCGGCGCTCGACTTGAAGTAGGACGGGCAGAGATGAATCGGCCGCGAGTAGTCGACCACATAGGCGTTGCGTCCAGAGCAATAGGGATCGCGCGCGGTCGTGCAGGCCACCTGGAGGTTGTGATTGGTGAGCTTGTCGCGGATCTCCTCGGTGATCTCGATGACCTGGTCGTAGTTGACGTCCCATCCAATCAGTTCCGCTGCCAGACTCCGTGTCCGCATGCGATCACTTTGGCCCGTTGTGGGATGGATTCCGCGGGCGCGATCCGTCGCGACCTGAGCGCGGATGGCGCCGGCCCGGCGCGCTTCCTCGGCCTTGGTGGTGTTCGCGGCGCTACAAGACTGTGCGGCCACCCGGGAGCGGACCTCGGGATCCTTGACGGTCCGCACGAATTCGTCGCTGGTGCGCTTCTCGACCCGCACAGCCAAAGTCAGCTCTTCCTCTTCTTCCTGGGCTGCGCCCGCGATCGGAAGCAACAGCGTTGCAGCGAACAGGACCGCGAGTGAGCGGTGGAGGATCTCGATACGCATGGTCGGACTCCTTGGTGGGCACGAGGACGTTGGGTGCGCTTCAGCGCTCACCCGGCGGGGTTCTCCAACTGTCCGGAATCGATCGGCCCCCGTTGATCGAGAAGCCGAGTCCGCCGTCGTTCATCTCGAGTTCGGCAACGGCCCAGTCACCGACCTCGTACCAGATATCGGGTCCGGGGTCGTTCCCGCGCCGTGGACTCGCCTGCCGGTGCGCAAGGATCCAGACGATGGACTCGATGTCGAAGTAGAGCTTGTGGACGAGGCATTGTCCCGAGGCGATCTGGGCGCTCGTCGGGCGATGTCGCCCGTAGTCATCCGGCTTCCACCATCGCCCCCGCGCACTGGGAAAGTTTCCGGCGAACTCGATGGCCACGGTGTACGCGTTGAAACCGTTCGATGCCCAGACGACTGACGTTTCAGGGTGGTTCTTCACGATCTGGCCATCCGGCAGGATCACGAAGTGGGAGGTGACCCGGCGATAGCGGTCCGCGTCGCTTCCGCGCCGGAAGCCGGTCTGGTGGAGCACGATGCCTTGGATCGCCGAGAGCGGACGCTCGGCCTTTCGCTTCTCGACCGGGGTGAATGCGGTCTGATCGAGGATCGAGCAACCCACGCTGCGGCGACGGATCCCTTGCCCGCGCACAGCCTCGGTCGGTCGCGTGACCTCGCCTTCCGGGGCGGCCGCTTCGAAGTCGTCCTCGAGTTGGGCGCTTGCAGACGCGGAGCCCAGGAGGATTCCGGCGGCGAGCAGCGCCGAGATCCGGGCCCCAGCGGAGATGGCCCCCCACAGCGCTGAATGAAACAGCGCAGCGACACGTCGGGTTCTCAGGAACTGCATTTCGAGGCTGGCCTCCGTTCACCCAGAAGTCATTCAACCCCGCAGCCTGCGGGAGGTCAACATCGAATCCAACGGATGCGAGCTGAGGGATTTATTTGGCCGGGTGTCTTTTGACACGATTTCGCTGCGCCTCAGGATGTGGTGAAATGCGTCACTGCGGGGATCGGCGTTTCGCCGACCGTTGTTCGGTGTGGTTTCGGGTGCGGTGCCGTTGATGCGGCCGCTGTCCCGTGGGAGAAACTGAATGCGTTCTGGCACGCGACAAGCCATCGGTGTCCTGCTGTCGATCTGCGTGGGACTTTCTGCGAACCCGGTCGGCGCGCAGCTGATCGTGGTGACCCGGGGAGCCGATGGCGGTGCGACCCAGGCGATCTTCATCGACCGCGCGGTGACCGCGGGTGCCTACACCCTGTTTCCGACGGTGGACGATCCGAACGAATATTACTACGTGCCCCGGACCGCGAGCCTGGCCATCGAGAACGGCCGGCCCAAGTTCTCGTTCGTGCGTTACGTGAAGAACCGCAAGACCGAGGCCGGCGCCGAGGAAGCGGCGCAGCCCCTGGTCGACGGCATCGTGCACGCGGTGGTCCAACTCGGCGTGCCGGAGAGCCAACGGGAGGAAGCGCTCCGCGAGGCTGAGCGCGCACTGAAGGATTTCAATCCCGCCGGCAAGATCGTGGCCGCGGCGACCTTCAGCGAAGGAGAGCTGGCGCTCGTGACCCAATTCCAACCCCAGGAAGGGCCGACGGGGAGCGGAGAAGGAGAGCTTCCCGCGCTCGCCACAGCCGTCGTCGGGACGGGCACGGCGCCGGTATTGGAGGGCGCGCGCGCACCGATCTCGATCCGGCTGACCGAGGCCGGCGTGGAGAGGCTCTGGGAGAGCTTCAATACCGATACCGCCGATCTGAGCTTCTCGTTCAAGATGAAGCTCGATGGCTTCCGCACGCCCGTGCGCGCCAAGCTTGTCGCCGATTGGGACCAGATCTACGACCACCAACGGTTCCAGGCGGGGATCTCGGCTCCGATGACCCAGGCCCAGATCGATGTCGCCTTCGATGAGCTGAAGCAATCGGGCGCCATCCAGATCACCCAGGTCGGGACGGATGCGAAAGTCGAGGAGCTGATCGACGAGACCTACGACAAGTTGCGAGACCTGATGTTCAACCCCTCGACCGGGTTGGTCGCCGCGGGCCGAACACAGATGGCGGCTGCTTCGACCGGCGGGGACGACCTGATGACTGCGGCCGAGAAACTTCGCGATGACCGGCGTAGTGAGCGCCTCGCCGCCGCCACCCGTGCCAAGACCGAGGCAACCGAAGCCCGCAACCTCGCGACCCAGGCCGAGCAGAACGCGCAGGCTGCTCGATCTTGCATCCAGACCGTGACGGCCTTTGCGAATCGCCAGGCGGGCGAGGAACGGGAGAAGGCCGATCTCGAGCAGCTTACGGAACGCCACCGGAGGCTCGTCGAGGACTACGAAGCGACGAAGAGCACACTCGATTCGGCAGCGTCGGAACAAAAGCTGCGCCAGATCGCGGCCGTCGCGGCGCAGATCCGAACGCAGGGCGGGACCGTCACCCAGACGCCGTCCTTGTTGAGTGCCAGCCCCACCGCACCGCCGTCTCCTCCGGCGCCGGGATTGACTGCCAGCCCGACACCGCCGCAGCGGACCGCTAGTCCGACACCGCCCACTCCGACGCCGCCGCAGCGGACCGCTAGTCCGACACCGCCCACTCCGACGCCGCCGCAGCGAACCGCCAGCCCGACACCGCCCACTCCGACGCCGCCGCAGCGAACCGCCAGCCCGACACCGCCCACTCCGGCGCCGCCGCAGCGAACCGCCAGCCCGACACCGCCCGCGCCGACGCCGCCGCAGCGAGCCGCTAGCCCGACACCGGCCGGCGTGAAGCCTCCGACGCCTGCCACGAATGGGAGTGGATCGGGGCCGGCCGGAGACGCGACTCCTCCGGCTGGCGGGTCAGGGCCCGACGACGTTGTGACATTGCCGCCGGTCCGGATTTCCGCGAATCCGCCGGCCAACGGACCCGCAGGGGCAGCGCCGCCGTCTCCTTCGAGCGGAAGTGGTGGCACACCGCCGAGTGGCAATTCGACCTCGCCCCCCCGCAACGCCGATGGGACACCGGCTCCGCGTGGCATCGACGACGAGTCAGCGGATCTCTCGACCGATGTCGCCACGCGTACGCCGCCTCGCCGGACGCGGCGTCAGGCATCACCTCCGGCTGGCAACACAACGGGGCCTAACAGCGGTTCCCGGACCAGTCAGACGGCGAGTACCAGCGGCACGCGCCGCAACACGACGGCGACCGGCACGACCCGTCAGCGTCCTGCGACTACGAGCACCCGCCCGACCCCTACGCGCCCCACGAGCACCCGGCCGACGGCGACCACCCCCGGGCGACGCCCGACGACGAGTTCGGCCTCGACGCGACCGAGTGCTGCGACAACCATCGGTGCCTTTTCCTGCCCGACGCAAACGCAATTGGCGGATACGCCCGCGGCCGAATTGGCCAGCTGGGTGAGTTACGTGCAGGGCGAGGGGACGCGCTACGAGACGATCGCGAGCGAGCAGCGCGCCAGGGCCAACTCGTTGCAAGAGGAGGCCGATGACGCTCGGGAAAGCGCGGCGTCGGTCGAGGATGCAACCGCCGTCGTTGCCAAGTTCGAGATGAAAAAGCAGCGCCACCAGTTCAAGTTCCAGCTCGACTTCAACAAGTCCCGCGAAACCCGGATTCCGGTGGACTTCGGAGTGAACATCGGGAGCCTCCGGCGCTATCTCGATGACGATCGCGTGTTCCGGAGCGTCAATCTGGATGACGCATTCCTGAAGCAGCGCGAACTCGCTGTCTTCGTCGACATGAAGCAACTCGACGACTTCAAGGAATACATCAACTTTGTCACCGTACAGCTGCGAAAGACCCACGAGAGTGGTGAGGTCACGCGGGACGAAATCCGCATCGATCGGACCAATGCAGAGGCATCCGACAACCAGTTCAGCCTCTTGTACGGCTGGAAGGGCGACGACGATCGCGATGCCTGGCAGGGCTACGAGTGGCGTGCGCTCTGGAGTTTCTTCGGCGGCAATTCGGTCGAAGGGGAATGGCAACCGGCCACCGCGAGTGCGATCGCGGTGCTTCCACCCTACGAGCGCACCTACGTCGATGTCGATGCGGACCCGGACAGCTGGGACGAACGCGGCGTGCGGGCGGCCGTCGTGGACGTCTACTACGACCTCGCAGGGAAGACGAACCGGAAGCGGACCACGTTGCGCAGTCCCGACCTTGCCAGTCGCGTCCATTTCATGTTGCCCAAAGGGGCCTCTGATTTCGACTACGAAGTGAGATGGATGGCCTCGGGAGGTCGCGGGTACCAGACCGGAAGGCGCACCTCGAACTTCCCGCTGCTATTCGTAAGCGATCTGCTGACGGACGAACTCGAGGCGTCCGACGATTAGAAACAGGCCATCGCCGGATGGCCTTAGACCGATACGCGTGGCCAGCCCACAAAGAAACGAAGAATGGGAGAACCGATGACTCGATTGTTGATGGCCGTGACCGCGGCCTTGTTCATGTGCATGGTGGGTGCCAGTGGTGCGCTCGCGCAGCAGACGTGTTCTCCCGACTACCCGGAGGCGTACGACGAGGCCAGCGAGAGTTGGGTGTGTGCGCCGCCGGTCAACATCTCTTGCGGGATGGAGGAGCCGTACTTTCACAGCGACGGCTGGTACTGCCCTGAGCCGGCGGCCGAGCCCACGCCGACGGGTCCCGACCTCAGCTGCCCGGCGGGTGTGATCCACCAGGATCCGGACACCGGCAATTGGTACTGCGGATCCGAGTGCGAGATCTGTGAGGAACGACGCGCACAGTGCAGCGACATCCTGCAGCGAGCGCGTCGGGACTGCGTTGAAAATGGTCGAGCAGCCGCCAGGACTTCCTGCACCCCCTTCCAAGACGTGGGTGTGTTCGACTGGGCCGGTCGGCGTCTGAACTACACGCGCGCCGATCTCGAGTGCAGTGACGTCACACGGCAAGACCCGGTGACGGGCCAGATGCGCGTGGTTCGATCTGTCTGCAGCGGACCTCAGGTAGATTCGTGCGTCGAGGGCTACATCGTGAGCCATCCGAACGAATCGGTACAGAAGAGCATCTCGGGCTCCGCAACGATCTCGACCGAGGTCAGCGGGAAGGCGGGCGTTCCGTTCGTTGCCGAGGGCGAGGTCAAGGTAGGAGCGTCGGTGACGGCGGGCGCCGGGAAGTCCTGGAGCAGCGGTTGGGGCGGGGGCACCGGGATCGGGGCCGCCTGCGCGACTGCGATGAACAGTGCAGCGGGGGAACTCTGCCCGCCCTGCACCCGTGTGTGCAGCCAGTAGAGGGCTCCGAATCCATCGCGCCCGGTCCGGGCTCTCGCGGCCGGGCGCTTCGGTTCGTTTGCGTCGGAGCCGCGGTTCTCGGTTTCGCGGCGGCGCTGGGCTTTCCCCGAGCTGACGGCGGAATGGTCGGCCTCGCCGCCGGCGACGTGACGCTCGCGCAGCGGATGGTGTCGATCCAGTTCGCTTCGCTGGCCGTGCTCTTCGCGCTCCGCGGGGCGACGTTGCGTGCCTTGCTGGAGTGGCTGGCGGTCTCGATTCCGGCCTGGGCACAGCTGCCGCTCGCTCCTGCACTGCTCACTCCATTCATGATCGCGCCGCTGTTCATGGCGATCCTGGGCGCTCGGCGAATCCGCGATGCGGCGCTGCTCGCGGGCCTCGCCGGAGCCGGCCAGATCCTGGGCTCCGCGGCTTGGATCTTCCACTACTTCGATCGGCCGGCTTTTCCGGCCCTGGCAACGGGACTGATCGCGGCCGTCCTATGGGCGTTTGCAGGAGGTGCGACGCGTAGCCTGGCGCAACGCGGTGCCGCACTAGGGGCGGCGCCCGTGCTCTGGGCCTTCATCGATTGGGTGCGCGGCGGTTGGATGGATCCGCCCCTGCCAGGACTTTTCCTTGCCCACGCCACCGCCGAGAGTGGACTCCTTCCGCTGGCCGCGCTCTTCGACGGCGCGGGGGGCGAATGGTTGCAGGGCCTCGCCGTCGCGACGATTGGGCTGGTGACTGCGCTGCTCCTGAGACACGCGGCAGGATGGGGGCTCGTGCGCAGCCTCGCCGGCGTCTTCGCGTTGGGCATGGTCCTCGCGTGGTTCGCTCCTCGGGCGGCCGGCGTCCGGCCGGGCGCCGATGCGTCGGCCCGCGCGCCGGGTGAGGTCCGCGTGTGTGCGGTATCGGATCCATTCCGGGTCGAGCAAGGGAGTGCGGCATTCGATGGGGGCGGGCACGTCGCCGTCTCGGCGCTCCTGCAACGAGCCGAGCATGGCCTCGATTGCGAGATCGTCGTTCTGCCGGAGTACAGCGTCAAACTCGGGCCGCGCGAACTCGATTCCGCGCCGCCCTTCCGGCCCGGATCGATGTCCGTCGTCGCTGGTGCCTTCGCGCTGGTTCGGGAACGGGTGTGGGTTCGCGAGATGCGCAACGTCGCGTGCCGTCTGTCGGTGGATGCGGGTCGGCGCCTGACCTGCGCCGACCCGGTCGACAAACTGGTCTTCGCGCCGCTCGGTGAGTCGGCGTTGTTCCAGGATCAAGCCGGTCTTGCTGGCCTGGGCCATTGGATCTCGGAGCGGGTCATGGGCCGTTCCTATACCCAACTCGTCGCAGAGCGGACCCAGGGCACGATCTCGTTGGATGCCGGACGACGTGCGGGATCCGCGCTGTGCTGGGAGATCCTGGTCCCCGGCATCTTTCAGCGCCGCGGTATCTCACGCGGCGATGCCGACTTGCTCGTCGTTCCATCGGACCTGGATGGTTTCGGCGCCTCCACCGTCGCGATCGAGCAATTCCGCAGGGCCGCGATCCTGCACGCCACGCGGCTTCGGATGCCATTGCTATTTGCGGGCACCCACGGTGCGTTCCTCGTGGACCGGGACGGACAGACCGTGGCGCCCGTGCACGAAGAGTCCTTCTTCACGGTCTGGGAGACGTCTCTCGATTGAGGGACCGTTCCTCGCCGTTGGCCCAAGGGGGAGGTCGGTTCGGGCTTCGGCCCGCCTCGAGCGCATCGAGGAGGACCGCTGCGGGCGGGTAGGATCCGGACATCTCGGAGAACTCCTGATACGCCTCGAGTCGGGCGGCAGCACCACCTTCCGCCAGGCGTTCGAGCGCCCCCATGATTCGTTCGACTGGGGGGAGCCCATTGGACTCGAGCGCAAGCGGCCTTTGGACACCGGCGGCGACTTCGGCCACTTGCCAGGAGATCTGCTGGCCGCTCGCGTCGACGATCCGGATTTCTCTCGGCCCGGAGACCTGGGCGCGAGGAAAGGCCAGGAGTGCGCGGGCGGCGTCGAACGACGTCGTGAGTGAGCGAAGGGTTTCGCCCTCCCACAACTCGACGCGGATCGGGAGGACGCCACCGGACCAGGCGACTCGCATGGTGTCGCGGCCGGCGCGAATTTGTTGGATCACCTCTGGGTCACAGAGTTGGCTCTCGAGTTCCTGGAGGCCCCGCGTCGTCAACGACACACGCATGTTTGACCCCGGGGCGTTGGACGGGACCGCCCACGCGAACAACCAGTCGGCGAGGTTGCCCAGTACGGTCGCGCCACGCTCGCCCCCGCGCACCACGAAGCCGTCCTGGGCGTGTTGAATCAGCGTTGAGCGCGTCCCGCCGAGCATCAGCCGGATCGCGCCGTCGTCCTCGTGCACCCTGATCTGGTCGCCGACCTCGACCGGCGTCAGCACCGAAACCCGGATCGATTCCGTTCCGCGTTCGATCGCATACCCGTCGGCCGAACCGTCGAAGCCCTCTACGAAGCCCGTCTGCACGCGTTCGGCGCTGGCGGCCGTCGCGCCGAGCAATGCCAGGGCAAGAAACGGAAGGAGAAACTTCACTGCGCCTCCTTCTCGTTGGCCTGTCGTGCCGCATCGCGCATGCGTCGGAACTGGGCGGAGTGTTTCTGGAGCAGCGTAAAACTCTGCACGATCACCAACGGGATCGCGACGTCGAGCCAGAGGCCGCGCCGGAACAACCACAATGACAGCGGGACCATGAGTACCGCAATGATCACCGGGCCGAGCAGGGCCGCCCAGTAGAGACTGAAGCGAGCGAAGAGAAAACTCAGGGCCGCGATCACGATGACCTGGGCCGCAAGGAACAGCCAGCCTGGTGGGACGCGGAGCCCGCCGAAACGCATCAATGAGTAGGTCGCGTTCATCAGGACCACGGCGCCGGGCAGATCGCCGACCGGGGTCCGGTGGACATCTCGGCTGTCGGCGTGGCTCGCGCCGATCATGACGATCCGACCCTCGAGCATCGCCGGGTCGATGCGCGAAGCGCCGAAGAGGGCGCCAGCCGAGACACGTGTAAACAGCGGCACCTGCGCACCGCGGAACCGTATGTCGGGCGCTCGAAAGCCCCCGGCGGGGCTGGAGAGCATGGCCCCATAAAGGATGCGGCGCGACATGCGGTCGCTCGGCACGGTGACTTCGACATCGCCGAAGGTGGCGGATGCGCGCGGAGGTGCCGCCCGCATGCTGCCGTCGCACACCGGAAGCTGGCCTTTCAGCAGTTCCGTTACGCGGTCCTGACCCTCGGCCGGTTCCAGCAGGATCGCGGCGGCCACGAGATGCATGGCCGGTATGACATTGGGCACGCCAGCCGTGCACGTCGGCTCGAAGGACCGATAGCGCCGGATCATCCAATCGTCTTCCCGTCCGAAAAGGGTCGACGCGAAACTCACGAACGGCGCCGATGCCGCGAGTGGATCCAGGAACGAGGCGCGTTCTTCGAGGGAGTTGCTCTTCCCCGCGCCGAGGGGCAATCGGAAGGTGCGGGCCAGCAGGACGTGAACCGGTCCGTTGCCGACCTGCTCGAGCGCTCGTTCGAGCGGCACGTCTGCGGGGGTGCGCGCGCCGCTCAGGTCGATGTCCACGAGGATCGCGGCCGCGTTCGCTGCGCTGGCCTGTTGGATCATGTCGGCGAGCGGAAGTCGCGGAACCCGATGCGGCTCTCCCCACTCACGGTGCGTGCGTTCGTCGATGTCGATGAACACGAACGGCGGGCCTTCGTAGCCGAGTGGGTCCGTTCCCGCGTGAATCGAGATCATCCAGTCCATGACGCGATCTTGCTGGGTTTGGAACCACGGCCAATCGTCGAGTGCACGAAGCATGACGACGGCGAGAATCCCAGCGGTCACATAGAGCAGGGTCTCTGCGATGATCCGACCGCGGCCGCTGGCGACTCCATTGGACACGGCCGACGAACCTATTGGTGCTGGAAGACCCGGGTCGCGACGATGGGTTCACCCGGCACCGTACCCGTGACCCGGGCCGTCGGAATCTCGATGGCCGCGTCGCCGGGAATTCGCAGGGCCGAGCCCGCGGTCGGCAGGACCAGTCCCTTGGTTCGCGTGCGGCCGTACTGGAGCACCGTCGGCGTATCGACGTAGAACACCTGTCCGTTGACGCGCGAGGGTTCGGGCGGCGGCTTCGACGCGAGCACCGCGAATTGCTTCTCCAGGTTCTCGTCCCGTTCCGGGCTGACATAGAAGTAGACGTGCTGGAGCCCCGTGTACTGATCGAGCCCGTACCAGTCGTCGCCGCTGGGCAGCAGGACCTTTTCACCCGGGCGGATCGGATTGCTGTCGTCCGGGAAGCGTTGGGGGTAGAGCGGCTGCGCACGTCCGACCGCGTCGATTCCGACGACGTAGACCCAGGCTTCCTGGTTGGGGCTGAAGAGCACGCGGAATTCGTCCCGGATCGACTCGCCAATGCCATCGAACAGGATGTCGTTGTCCGGAACCGGAATGGCCTGGTTCCCGGCGCGTTTGAGTAGCGCGGTGTCGATGGCCATCGGTTCCGAGAAGCTCCGCGGCTGGACGCCCTTGGGCATTCCGTGCGGCGGTCCGCCGGCTTGCGGTGGCATTGCCTGCGCACCCGCGCCCGGTGCGCCGCTGCCGGGCGGACCTCCGTAGGGCGGTGCTCCCTGCGGGTTCGGCTGGGCCTGGGCCCATCCGTAACCCGGGTTCTGGCTCGGCGCCTGGCCCCAGCGGGTCGCGCCGGGCGACGCCTGCGGCGGCGCACCCCACGCCGAAACCGGCGGTCCACCCTGTAGTTGGGCGTACTCCTGTTCGACCCGCTGCTCGACTTCGTCGAGGCGCGCGAGTTCGCGCTGCTTCTCGCGAGCCTCCACCCAGTAATCGGCCGCAGCACCCCCGACGGTGGTGATCGTCCCGATCATCATCAGGACCTGTTCGGTGTACCCGAGGTCGCGCACTTCTTCGCCGGTGAAGGGGTCGGCGCTGCATACTGCCCATTCGCTCGTGCAGTCGGACAGGTAGTTGAGCGCCACGACCGATGCGATTGCACCGCCTGCCACGACGAGGTACGGCAGCGATTTCTCGATGCTCCTGCACGAAACGGCGCCGACGGATAGGGCGACGATGGTCACGATCGCGGCTCGGCGAAAGAAACTGGATCGCGGCCCGGTGGGTCCCGCGGGCGAACGAGTCGGATCGGTGGATGCGCGAAGCATGGGAATCTCCTGCTAGGAATCCGCGCCGGCCTTGCGGACGAACACGACCTTGGTCAGATAGGCCTCGGTCGGGTGGTAGAAGACCAGCGCATTGTAATTCGCGGCCGGCGCGTAGTGCGCGTACTCCGAGAACAGCCGCCACGCCTGCATGCCGACGGTGAACACGAGGCCGATCGGGCTCTTTGGTGCCGCGAAGCCGGGGTCCGGCTCGAAGCGGACGTTGCCATCGTCGCGTTCGTTGATCACGAACAACCATTTCTCGAGTCGTTCGGGCATGTTGCTCATCGTGGCATCCTTGCCCGCGAAGGCGACGTTGACCGTCGGCAACCCGGCGCCTAGCGATGCCTGGAGCTGTTTCTCCCAGATCTGCGAGTCGACGTAGCGCATCTGGCTGACCGGTTGAACGCCGCCACCCGACGAGCAGCCGACTGCGAAGCTGCTCGCCATGAGCAAGGCGCAGCCCAGGATCGCGTGCAGGGAGTGTCTTCGATGCATTGCATGAACCTCTCGAGCGGGAGTCATTCCCGCACCTCGATCGTGACCGACGAAGCGGTCCAGTCCGCGAACCAACGCTGGGAGTCGGGACTCGCATCCGGGGCGTCGGGGACCGTGACCGGCGGCTCCGGAATCGGGGCGGCGGCTTCGTCCTCTGGGGTCGCTTCGGCGAGCACCGGTTCCGCGACTTCGTCCGGTACCAGCTTCATTCCGCGCGATGCCAGGCGGGCGAGTTGACGTCGCAATCGATCGAAGCCAGTTCCGCGAGCGGCCGGAGAGCCGGTGTTGCCAGAAGGGTCGAGGCTCGCCAACGCGCTGCGAAGCGCGTCCGCGGCGCGCGCGTCTTCGGAACAGAAGGCGCGGACCGTGTCGGTTCCAGCCGGCGGTGCGTAGTCGACGTGGAATCCGGCTGCGTTGCCGGACTGGAGCGAGTCGGGAATCAGCAACTCCTGCTCGGCGGGGAGTCGGCCGCCTTCGAAATATCCCTTCGCGTCGGAGAAGCGATTGGGGAACAGGACGTGGACGCCGCCCTCCGAATCGACATCGGCCACGGTCAGGTAGCACTCCACAGAGGATCGAACGCGCAACTGGAGACTGTTGCGCCGCGATCGAGGCTCGCCATCGCGACGGATGCGGAACAGCGCGGAATCGTTCGAGCCAACCAGGACCATTCCGCGCTCGTCGCCTTGCGAAAGCGTCGCCGGCTCCTCGGCCACGACGGTTAGTTCGAGGTCGATCGTGGTGGATGGATTGTCGAGTGCGAGCAGTTCGGAGGCCGTCAACGAGCGGGCCAGGCGTTGGGCGAGGCGATCGGCAGCACCAGCCACGTCCGACGCGTCGACGCGCGCGATTTCGAACAATCCGTCCGCACCCGTCACCGTCCACTCGTCGCCGTCGAGTCGGATGACGAAGCGCGCGAACTCATCGGAGTCGACGAAACGGAGCGTCTCCAGTCGCGTTTGAAGGGCCGTCCGCAACGCCTCGACGCGCGATGCTTCCCCGCCGGCAATCACGATGGGGATGTCGCCGGCCGCGGGCGGCGGCGCGATCACGACGGCGCGCGCACCGTTCGGCACCTCGGCGTCTAGCGGGTCGAGCTGGGCGATGGCGTCGGCGCCGTCGCGTTCGATGATCTCGGCCTCTGCGAGTGCAGCGCCAGGCTCGAAGCGGGTTTCGCCTGGAGGGTAGATGGCCCAGAGGGCACCCAACGTCGCCCCTTCGGCAAAGCCGCGCGCGAGTCGGGCGCGTCCGGCGCCTGACGGCGAGGCGCCGACCCAGGCGAGGCGCGCCAAATCGGCGGGCGGGGCGCCGGGCGCGGGGGTCGACGGGGCGGGGAAGAGCGGGGCTTCGAGCCGGTCGGCCTCGGCCTCGAGCTGGGGGTTCGGCATCTTGCGCAGGCTCAACTGCGCCCGGATGCGCTCGAACTCGCGTCCGACCTGGCTGAACACCTGAGACGGCGTCGCGTCCGGCGCGGAACGGCGCAGGGTCTGGGCGAGCGCGTACGAGAACAGGCCGTGGAGTTTGGAATCCACCGGGCCGTCCAGTGCTTCCTCGTTGAAGGCCGCGCCCGTCAATAGGACATGTCCACTCGTGGCAAGAGGCACGACGGATCGGGTCCGGGTGCCGTCGCGGCGGAGCCCACGGTAGAGATCGAGTCGGTCGTCGGCGGGAACGAAGCGTGGCCGCAAACCGCCGAGGAGGTCCGTGCCGACGCTAAGTGCGCCGAGGCTGCGGGTCGCGGTCCCGGAATGGCAGGAGTCGAGGACGACGACCAGCGTCTCGGCGGGGATGGCGGCCAGCTTGTCGCCCAGTTCGTCATCGGTGATGTCGGGAACACCCGGGGTCCGACCATCTTGGGCGATCAGCGTCTCGTCACGGCCATCGGCCTCGTCGCCGTCGAAGTCGGCGACCTGTGAGCCGTGGCCCGAGTA
This sequence comes from Deltaproteobacteria bacterium, assembly GCA_029261815.1. Taxonomy (GTDB): domain Bacteria; phylum Myxococcota_A; class UBA9160; order UBA9160; family UBA6930; genus JAJDAP01. The sequence goes on along the minus strand of JAJDAQ010000054.1, from coordinate 35,390 downwards.
GTGGAGGTAGACGATATCGCCCGGGTTCGTCCGCTCGGCGAGTCGATCGAGGCCGAGCAGGATTCCTTCTCGCGTGGCGTCATCGTCGACAATCATCTCGATGTCGGATGCGGCGAAACCGAAGCGATCGATCAGGATGCCGCGCACGAGTTCGATGTCGTTGAGCGCACCGCGCAGATCCGGCACGGCAACGTACTCGTTGATGCCGATCAACAGCGCGCGCGACTCCGCGCGCGCACTCAGCGGCGCGAGTGCGACTGTCAGAGCGGCACAGACGGCGAGCCACGGGATGAGCGGTAGGAAAGTGAGCCTCGACCGCATCCGTTACGGTCCTCCAGCGTGGTTTACCTGCAATCGCATCAGGGTGTAGCATCGAATCGATGTGGCGTGCTGTGAAAGGACTCACGGCTGCGCTCGCGGTACTCATGCTCCTGGTGCTCGGTCTCCCTGGAATGATCGCAGTCGCGCTCGAGCGCTGGGGCCCGGGGTTGTTGGAGCAAAACGGCTTCGGCCCCACGCGAGTGGAGGTCGAAGAGATCGGCTGGAGTGGCGTTGCTCTGGCGCGCACCTCGATCGGCGACCTTGAGATCGAGCATGCGAGTCTCCAGTGGAGCGCCCGCGGCCTGCTGGCGCGCCGATTGGACCGCGCAACGGTCCGCGGTATTCGATGCCGCGTCGAACGAATTCCCGCGGGCTGGTCCGTGTGTGGGAACGAACTCGACATGGGCGAGGAGTCGGACGAGGTCGGTAGGGGTTTTTCCCTGCGCGACTCCTGGTTGCCGCGTGCGATCCATGCGGAGGACCTGGTCTTCGTGACCACAGTGGGAGGGGATCCATGGCGGATCGAGGCGCACGGCGCCGCCGATCTCACGAACGACTGGCAGGGAGATCTCGAGTTCCAGGCCGGGCCGGTGGGTCCGTTGCGAGATGCCCCCGAGGCTTCCTCGGACCCCGGGCTGCGGGGCTCCCTCGAGTTGGCATCGCCCCGCGTCGATGCCCACCTGGTCGGCAGGTTCCCGCGCGAACTCCTCGAACTGTTCGGGATGGCCGGTGTGGACTCGGTCGACGCCGAGCTGCGCGCGCATGCCGAACTCGGCGGTCCGATCTTCAACCAGACCCCGCTTGTTGACTCGGTCGCGTTCGCGGAGCTCCACGCAACCGTCGTCGCCGTAATCGATCCCGTCCTCGAGATCGAGCGTGCCCGAGCCGTCGTCGACGCCACCTATCGAGACGGTGCGTTGAGTGTCGATGTGGGGCAGGCGGCCCTGGTTCGTGCCGACCAGAGCACGCTTCCGTTTCGTGCCGGACTTGACATGGCCTGGGACGCAGAGCCGGGAGCGGCTGCGCAGGCTGCGTTTTCCATGTTTGCGGATGCGTGGGAGTTTCCAGACGGGACCGGTTCGATTGCGATCCAGGGGAAGGGCGCGATCAGCACCGATGCTGCGCAAATGGACGTCCACCTGGAGGGAGCGGTCATGGGCAGCGGACGACCGGATGCGGTCCCGTCCGGGCGCATCGCGGGCGACTTCGAAATCGAGTGGGACGGGCGGCGGTTGGGCGTCCATACGGGGGGGCGCTGCCTCTCCCTCGAAGTCGATGCCGGCGACCTGGCCGGCGCGGCACGGCTGTGGGAAGACGCATCGTTATGCGTGAAGAGTCCCGCGGCGGGTCCTCTCGTGGTTGAATCGGATGCGGACGGGGACACAAGCCTCGCCGGGACGATCGAGATCGAGCCGTTCGAACTCGAAGTGGGACCCCTGCGCGGCGAGGCCTGGTGGAGCGGGACGACGCCTACCGTGCGTGTCGAGGCCGTTCGCGAGGCGGAAGAGATCCGAGCGCAGGTCGTGGCGAGCGGAGGCGAGTTCGCACTCCCCTTCGCGGACGTGGCGTTGGCCGGCATCGAGGCGCCCGTTGCCGCGCGTTGGACGCCGTCGGGTTCCGAGTTCTCCGGACCCTTTTCGGTCTCGCGGTTGAGGATCGGCCGTCAGAACCCCGTGGTTGCCGAGTTGGCGGTGGAGGGGCAGATCTCCGGAGGTCCAGATTCAGCGACCTTCGGGTTCGACGCTCGCTCGCCACAGGGTGCTCGGCTTCGGGGGAGCGGGGCCCACTCGCTCGTCGATGGAAAAGGGAGTGTGTCATTCGAACTCGCTCCGGTGCGCTTCGGCGAAACCGGGGTCGACTTCGCAGCGCTGATTCCAGCCCTCGCCGAGGTGCTCGAGGTGGAGGCGGGCGAACTCGAGGGCGCCGGAACCCTGCAGTGGGGCGAACAGCTCCGTCCCGACATCCAGGTATTCGTCCGGCGTGCCGCGGTCGGCGTCGGATCGACCCGAGCGAAGGGGCTGCAGGCGTCGGCACGGCTGGTCGGCTTCGATCCCCTGGAGACCGCGCCCGATCAGGATCTCGTCTTCTCGCGGGTGGAGTTGGCGCCCGACCTCGTGCTCGAGGAGGGCGCGCTGCAGTGGGCACTGGCGGGGCCGGATGATCTCGTCATCCGGGAGGGGCGCTTCCGTCTGGCCGGCGGGGAGGTCCGGATCGAGGGGACGCTGGATCTGTCCGGAAGAGCAGACCAGGGTCTCACGTTCGAAGCGGACGATCTCGATATCGCATCGCTTCTCGCGCTTGCCCCCGTCGAGGGACTCGACATTTCCGGCTGGCTCACCGGCAGATTTGAGCTGGCCCTGGTCTCGGGCCGGCCGGTGCTGCGGGGTGCCCGGTTCCAGGCACCCGGAGGCGGACGGCTGCGCTATGCGCCCACCGGGTCCGCGGCTGCCATTGCGGGCACCGGGTCGCAGGGCGAAATCCTGATGGAGGCACTGAGGGACTTCCACTACGAGTCACTCGAGGTCCAGGCGTCCGGACAACTCGACGAGGGCGCCGAGATGAGGGTGCTGTTGAAGGGCCGCAATCCGAATTTTCAGGACGGAAGGCCGGTCCACCTGACTGTGAACATCAGCAGCGCCTTCGCAGAAGCCGTCCGCCAGTTGCCGGTATTCTCGGACCTGCTCGACCGGCTGGCCGCGAGGGCGGGCCAGGACGTTGAAGACCGCAGAGATGACAATGCCTCCGATTAGACTCGCCCGGGCTCGCGGCCGCGCACGGAAAACGCTTTCATGCAGCCTGGACGTCGTTCGGTTTCGCCTCGGGTCCGGCAAGCTGCCATCGAAGCGGGGCTTCAACATCTGGACACTCTTGGCACCACGGCCGAGCTGAGCAGGAGGAGGGCCTCGATGGAGCGACAGGGCGAGCACGCAGCCGGACACCAGGGGGAGGCCCCGTCGGCGCGCCCGGACGCCCGTCTGACAACCGTCTGGTGGTTGGCTGTGACTGCGCTGGTTCTGACCACCGGGGGCGCCGCCCTCGCGGAGACCGTGGTGATCGTGCCCGAAGCCGTGGGGCTGGCCCGGGAGCTGGTCTCGGGGCGGAGCGTGGACGCGAGCGCCCAGTTGCCGGCGACGGCATCAGAGCTGCTCGTCGGGGCTCCAGCAGCCCCAAATCCGGACGTGCGAAGCCGGGCGACGACTTCCGAGCTCCTAGCGACGACTTCGCTCTCCCGAACCCAGTCGGCCGGGATGCTGGTCTACCGACCGAGCGCCACGGTCTACACGCAGAGTCTGTCGGCCAAGCCCTCGACCGCGGTCACGACGACCAACGTGATCATTCCCCAGCGAGTGGCCGTGCCCGTCCAGGCGAGTCCACCGCCGACGACCACCACGTACAACAAACCAGCACCCGCCGTGGGCGCGTACAACGTCAACACCCGGCCTAACACCGGCCGGCCGACCCTCAATCCAGTACCGCCCAATCCGACGCAGGCGCCCACTCCGGCCGCCGAGCCTGCAGCGGATCCGCTTGCGACCTACCTCGAGAGCATGGAACGCATGCAGATCATGGAGCGCCGCCGACAACTCGAGGTCGAGCAACAGGGTCGTGTGTACGACATCCTGCGCGAGAAGGTCGAGGAGATCGGCGAGATGCGCGCGGAGCGCCAGCAACGCACGGCCGAAAAGCTGGCCGAGATGCGCGACATCCGCGGGCCGAGCCAGCTGCAAGCGATCAACCTGTTCGAGGGGTTGCGCGTCGATCGTCAGATCGAGCTGCACCAGGGACAGATCCTGCAGATCGACCACCACGTCTATCAGGACGAGAACCCGCAGACCGGGCTCTTCTATTACGCGCCCAAGCGCTACGACCTGCAGTGGGATCCGCTGCAGCAGTACGCGATGACGGTCATCTACGGGATGGCGGGACAGCAATCCTCGGACGGCGAAGTCTTCATGGCGGCGCGTCTGCGCGCCGGGGTCAATCTCGCCGAACTGCGGATCGCCGAGGATCTCTTGCGCGCGTATCTGCGTCGCAACCACCCCGACGGCAGCATGCGCTTCCGCGAGCTGCGGCCGCTGCCGCTCGATTCGAGCTCGAACGTCGAACTCTTTGGGGGTGCCGAGAACCAGTTCACGATTCCGCCCGACAAGATCAGCGTCCAGGGAATCTCCGGGTTGCTCGGTTCGATGGATGTCTCCTGGGCCACCGACATCCAGCGCCTGCTCAACGTCGAGAGCCTCCTGCGCACCGACGCCGGAATCCATGGCAGCGTCGTGTTGCACGCGGCTGGGGAGTCGCGCTTCTCGCGGTCCATCCCGTTGCAGATCGCGGTCGCCGAACCCGAGACCTTCGGTCGCATTCCGTTCGATCGTCGCGGAGGCTGGACCAACGGCTCGCGTTATCCGATCCGGCTGCACAGCCTGCATGCCCTGCTGCTTTCGCCGAGTGATGGCAACGGGCTGCGCAAGGATCAACCCGTCATCCTGACATGGGATCTCGGCGACCCCGTCGCCGCACCGGGCGACAAAGTGATCTGGCAAGCCGAGCAGGTTCCGGGCTGGGTCGACAGAACGGCCAAGCTGCTCTGGGTGCGGTATTCGGTCGAAGGCGACTGCGAGCCCTGCGACGATCTCGTCTTCACCGAGAAGTTCATTCCGCCGCCGCCTTCCACGCGGCAGCTCGTGTTCACCACGGGCGACGTCTTCGAGTCGACGGGGGCCCATCAGATCCTGGTCCACGTGCGCTCCCAGTTCCTCGACCCACAGCGCACGCGTGTGCTGACCCGACCCGCGGTCGTATTGGAGGAGGATGGCGAGGAGGTTCCGATCGCGCGTCTGTTCCTGACCGATGCCGAGATGAACCGAGGAGACGCCAAGGAGCCGTTCTACGAGTACAAGCTCGACATCGTGATGCGTGACGGGAGTATCCGGGAGTCGATGTGGCTCGAGTCACGAAGGCTCGACTACCTGCTCGGTTCCGCCTCCCTGAGATCCGCGCTGGGAGAGCCGGAACCCTGATGCCGCGGTCAGTCCTGATGCTCTTGCTCCTCCCGTTGTTTCTGGCGCCACTGGCGCTCGAGGCCGCGCCGGATCTGAGCGCACCGCGCCAAATTGGGAAGTTCGTCACCTATCCGGACTTCGACGACAGCCGTCTGTTCTATTTCGCTCCCGGCGGGCTCGAGATCGTGCGCGACCTGACGGGGCGCCCCGATGTCCGGTTCCTGCAGATGCGTTACACGGGCACGGCCGCCTATGGAAACCAGGGAGAGTTCGGTGCGCTCAACACGCTGACCTTCCACATGCGGATGGATGCACCGGGACCGGCCGAGCTTCGCTTCCTCCGCCGCGCACTGCTCGCCTACGAGAACCTCGGGCGCGCCGAGCTTCGCCCGTTGCCGATCAGCCGCTTCGAGGCGTTGCTGGCCTACGCACCCATCGGCGAGAGCGGCGTCGAACCCCAGGTCGTCGAGGAAGGCTATTTCGAAGCTGACGGCTCGAAGGGTGGCCGCACGAGCCGAGATGCCTATTGGCGCGAGCGCGTGTTTACGGTTCCGATGGACCCGCACACGGCTACGCTCCTGCTCGAGATGATGAACCGCGGGAAGGTGGCGCTGAGTGTCTCGTACGCGTTCTTCAGCAAGGGTGTCCACAGCGCGGAGCACGCCCAGGTCTCGGCGATGTCTACGGAGTCCGAGATCGAAGAAGACCTGATCGAGAACCTACGGGCCCAGGGCGTTCCGATCGCCGACGATCGACCCACCGGCGTCGCCGCCAAGCTACTTCGCAAGCTCGACCGCAAGGCGCGCGGCAAGGATCGGCCCGGCGATCTCTCGCTCGACGAGGCGACCTTCGAGGCGCCCGTCGAATCCCAGATGGTGCGTGCGGGGGCGACCGGGATCTCGATCGATGTCGCACGTTGGCCGGAACTCGTTGAACGTGTCGACTTCAACGAGAAGGCGCCGCCCGGCTACGCGGCGGTCAAGGTCTATTGCTACGACTTCGCCAATCGCCAACGCCCGGATCTGTTCTACACGAAGATCGAGTTGGAGGCGGAGGCCGTCGGCGGACGCCGCGTTCCGATCGACGCCAAGTTCCTGTTCAGCCAACCGGACCTTTATGCCCGAACGCTCCGTTTCCCGGTCGCCATCCGAATGGACAAGCCGTACCGGTACCGGGTCACGACCGCGGCGCGCGACGGCGTCACCACGACTGGAGCCTGGACCGAGCGTGGTAGCTGGGCTCCGATTCTGGACATCACGTCGGCACCGCTCGAACGAGTGGACGACGAAGAGGAGGAAGGATGAGCCCCTCGAGGTTCTGGATCGCGACGGCATTGGCCATCTGCTGGGTGTCCGGCGGTGCAACCAGTACGGAAGCATTGGTGAAGTACGACGAGGGGCGGATGATCGTCAACGGCATCCAACTCCTGCAGGACGCGGACGACGAGTACCTCTACTGGTACCTGCCGACCTACCCACGTCTGGCGACGAAGGACGGCGGCGAGACGCTCGAGTTCCTGTGCGTCAAGTTCGTGGGGGCGGGCAACGCGGAAAGCGGTGGAATCTTCCATGCGCTGGTGACGCTCAGCCTCCTCCCCGAAGAGGAGGCGTCCCTCGAGAAGGCGTTGCAGAAGGAGATTGGCGGCGCCCGGATCGCCGGCCCGGTTCCCCTGATGGAGTCGGTCGAGGACGGTGAGAAGGGGCTTGGTGGTTTCCGTGTGGTCTCTGCGACCCTGACCGACACGGAAGAGGGTGGTTTCACGCGCAACCTGATCACGTCGGGGCGCGCGCCGCTGACGCCGGGTTCGAAGGCCGTCGTCGCTGCGAGGCTCTCCCAGGAGGGGGCGACGCTCTTGTTCGACACCTTCCATGCGCCCACGTCCGACGTCTCGGTTTCGATCACCGCCTACTACGAAGCCAAGGTGAAGGCCTACAACGCACGCATCCATGCGAAGATGGACGTCGTCTACGAGCACTTCAGCCGCGTGTTCTCGTATCAGAAGGGCTTCAAGAAGCGCCAGCTCCGCGACATCACCGACGAACTCGTCAAGACTGGAGACATCACCATCGAGGTGATGGACCGAAGCCAGGGCCTCGGGATCGACTCGGGTGACATGCAGGGCATCGTGGACCTCGTCACGACGAAGTTGACCACGCTGATGTTCGACAGCGAGATGGGCTGGTCGAAGGCACCGCCGAAGGAACAGGCGGTCGAGGGCGGTCAGCTCGCGGGGCGTCAGTCACGCGGTGGCTTCGCGAAGTTCTTCGCAGGGACCGGGAACCAGGAGTACATCTCCGACAATCAGTACGTCCTGAAGAACCGCAAGGACATTTCGCGCAACGAGTTCACGCTCAACCTTTCGCGTTCAACAACCATCCGCGTGCCCTTCGATACGTCGGGCAACCTCGGCGGGATCTACTCGGAGTACGGCGAGGATGAGCGTTACTTCCGCGTCGTGAACCTCGACGACACCACCTTCCAGAAGCGCGATGTGCACTTCCAGGTCGATGGCGACTACATCGACGCCTTCCAGGACACCGTCAACTTCGTCTCGGTGAATTTCCGAAAGGTCTACGCCGACAGGTCGCAAGCGACCAAGACCGAATCGCTGGTCTTCACACACGAAGAGGTGAAGAACGGTGGGATCATGCAGGCGATCACCTATCCCCGGTTGGGCGAAGACGATGCCAGCTGGCTCGGCTACGAGTACCAGGTGCGCTGGAGCGTTCGCGATCGCCCCACCATGAACATTCCCCGCGACGAGGAAAAGTGGATCCCGAGCGAAGACCCGGTGATTTCGCTGACACCGCCGTTCCAGAAAGAAGTCATCGAAATCGACGCCGATCGCGATCAGTTCGCCGAGTATGGGATTCGCACTGCAGTCGTGGACTTTGCGGTTCCGATCGGGGGAAAGCCCAAGCTCCAGCGGAAAGCGACGCTCCGAGTCGCAGATGCTGAACCTACGACCACCGTCTCGGTATATCATGACCGCGGCACGGACGTCGGTTGGCGTGTCACATGGCACTCGAAAAAGGGTGCTGAGCACGCCGAGACGGCCGGCCTCGACTCGACCTACTTGTACCTCGTCCCACCCGAAGAACTCGCACCGGAGCCAATACCGGAGCCTGCGCCGACAGATGGGGACGATTCGTGAATACGACCGACGACATGAAAGGCAGAACGATGACCCGTGACTCCCGAAGCTCGGCGCGACGAGCGCTTCTCTGTGTGCTTGGGCTGCTGCTGGCACTGCCGGCCGCACCGGCCGCGGCAGTGATCCTGGACGGTGCGAATCAGTGCACGGTCAAGCTGCGAGATGGAACCGACGTCGTGCTGTACGGCGAGTTCAAGAGCAAGCTTGGCGGTGGAACCACCAGCTGTGTCTCGCAACGAGGCGTGGAAGACGACGAGACGCCTCGGCTGTCGGCGCTCTCGGGTTATCGCCAGAAGGGGTTCCTCGATGCGCTCGAGGGTGGGGTCGCGACGCGGAGCGGCGGCACAGAGAGCGGCGAGACGAAGTCGGCGGCGATGGGCAGCTCCCTTCGCGATTCGGCAGCTTCAGCTCGCCAGCAGTACACGAGCCAGGGCGCCAAGGACTTCCGCGAGCACAAGAAGACACCGTGCTTCTATTACCTGCCGCCCGGAAACAGCCTTCGCCTCTCCAAGCGCAAGGACGGGAACCCCGAATTCCTGTTCGTGAAGTACACCTCGGACGAGAGCGAGGAAGAGGGCGGTGTGCAGGGCGGTTTGCTCCACTTCTTGATGGAGTGGCGCCTCACCCAGGCGCAGGAGCGCGACCTGCGGCGCCAGGTGAAGAAGAGCTGCAAGGTCACGAACTCCGAAGGCACGTTCGATGGCGTGCTCGTTGGTGCCGCTGAACTCTCGGAGGCCGATGAGGATGAGGGTTCGTTCCGGATCATCTCGGCCACGCTGTCCGATGAAGGCTTTACCCGTTCGATGGTTCAGTCTGGGCACGCGCCAACGATGCCCGGCGGAAAGGTCGCAGCCGCGGCCAACATGACCGCGAAGGGCGCCGCCCTGTTCCTGGCGTCCCTGGAGCAGGGCGCGTCCATCGCCGACCTCTCGGTGGAGCTCGACTTCAAATACAACGTGCAACTGCCCGCAGCCAAGGGCGAGATCATCTTCAACTGGGACCGTCTGCAGATCACGGCCGAGGAGTACTCGGCCAACTTCGAGAGCACGAACGACGAGCACGGCAAGTGGGACGCCGACGACAACGAACTCGTTGTCAGCGAGGAAGAGACGCAGGCGTTCTTCGACTACATGGTCGAGAACAGCGTGGTCGAGTTCGTCTTCGAGGGATACAACCCGGATTCGGAGTACACGGCCAAGATCATGGACGCCATGATGGAGTACTTCCTGAACTCCATGATGAAGCCGGCCGAAGACGTCTCGATGCTGATGGGGGGTGACGACGAAGATGAGGGGGGCGAGGACAACCGTCCCGAGCAACTCGGTCGACGTGGCACCGTCAACTACACGATCGATCGCAGCGCCTGGTCGGAGAAGTACGCGACCAAGAAGCAGGTGATCCGACTCGATGCCGGCCTCGCCGTCAAGCGTCGCTTCCAGGTCGTGGGCAACATGGCCAGCTGGTACAACAGCGTGCGCGGGAAAGCCTGCTGTATCCAGTCGGTGAACCTGAGCGATCCGTTCTTCAAACAACGGGAGCTTCGCTTCATCCTGGACCTCGATGCGAAGGACATGTTCGACGAGATGGTCAACTACGTGACCGTCCAGGTGAAGAAGCGACGCAACAAGGGCAATGACTTCACCGACGCGGTCACGATCGATGCGGATCACCTGGCCAACCGCGGGATCATGGCGTCGCTGACCTATGCGCAAGGCGACGACCGGAACCCGGAGATGTACCAGTACCAGACCCAGTGGAGCATTCGCGGTGGGAACCTCTTCCCAGCTCGGCCCCGCTGGATCAAAGGCACTTACGAGGGGGTGACCCTCTCACCGCCGATCGAGGAGTGGTACGTCGAGGTGGAAGGCGACCTCGCCCAGATGACGGACAGCGACATCGCCCGGATCACGGTCGAACTCCACTACCCGCTATTCGGACAGGAAGAATTCACCGTAATCCCCTTGTCGCCGCGGGCAGGTGAGGACCTGGTCGGTCAGAAGATCTACGTCGATCGCGGAACCCGAGGCTTCGCGTATCGGCTCATCGCCCACCACAAGACCGAGGGGCGGATGGTCACTGATTGGACCACGCGGGTTGGCGATCGCTACGTCTACGCGGCGCTCCCCGAGGATATCCTGGTGGCCGGTGATCCGCGCGAGCAGGCGAAGGCAGCGGCTCGCAAGCTGGGCAAGATCGGCGCAGAAAAGGTGCTCGACAAGTTCAAGGAGCTCTTCGCTACGGCGGACTGATGTTCCGGTGCTCCTGTGCAGCCGCAGGGACACCGTGGTGGTGACAGATTCATGCGTTTCACGATTCTCGCGACCCTGTTCCTATGGGTGTTCGCCCCGGCCGGGTTGTCTGCACAGCAGATCATGCTCGACCGGGGAGCTCGGATCGAAGGCCTTTGGGTCTTTCCGGCCGCCGCCAATCCGAACCACTACTACTACCTTCCGAACGACTCCTGGATCGTGCCGGACGACAACGGGGATCCCCAGTTCTCGTTCCTTCGTTATGTGATCAACAAGCCAAGCGAAGGCGCGACGAGTCAGGGCATCACCGAAGCGGAAGGTGGCGGGATCCTCCACTTCCTGGTCACGTACGGGGTACCCGAGGAGGTGCGAAAGCGGGCCGAGCGGGCTGTCCGAAGGCTCGATCCGGAGAACGAGGACCTGAAGCTCATGGGCCCCGTGATCTTCAAGGAGGGCCGCTACGCATTGATCTCGTCGATCGTGAATACCGAGACGGGGGAGGAAGAGGGGCATCTCCTTGCGACCGGCAACGCGCCCGTGCTCGAGGGCAGCCAGATCGCGCTGTCATTCGACCTTCCACCCGACCGCGCCACGCTCCTGATGGAGAGCCTGAAGATGGCGACGCCCGATATCTCGCTCATCTTCGAGATGACCGTGGAAGGCGTCACCGATGCGTTCGAGGCGGACCTGATCATTCGCTGGGACGACGTGCACAAGAGCAAGCGGATGGGCGTCAAGGCCGAGGTCAACGTCTATTACGCGGGCCTCAGCGGCGATATGGGCATGATGTTCGACGAGCTCATGCAGAACAAGTCGGTCGAGCTCAAGACGCGCGGTGCGAACGACAACATGGAGGCGTTGCTGGACAAGGTCCACAACCAGCTCCTCGAGCTGATGTTCGAACCGATCCCGATCGACCAGAGCAGCGACGAGAGTGACAACAGCGCCTTCGGCGCCATCCAGAACTTCGGCAAAGACAAGAAGACCGACGCCTACGGTCGCAAACCGATCACCGGAATGGGTGTGAGCGCCGGATACAAGATGAAGGAGACGCGTTCCAGCGGCGAGACGGTGCTCAGCATGAACCATATGTCTTCGGTAACGCGCGTTTCGACGATCGGGTTCAACGTCGGGAATCTCTGGGAGGAATACGGGGACGATCCGAACATCTTCAAGACCGTCAACCTCGCGGACGACGCCTTCAAGCAGCGTGAGATTCACGTCGGGATCGACGGCGCGATCCTTCCGGAGTTCGAGGCCTACATCAACAGTGTGACGACGGTGCTCCGTAAACAGCACCAGGATGGCAACGTCACGGTCCGCGAAGTGGTCGTTGACCACCAGACCTTCAAGGAATCGGCGGGCAACGACTTCCGCATGATCTACGGCTGGTCGGGCGACGACGACCGCGATGCCTGGCTCCAGTACGACTTCCGGACGCGTTGGAGTTTCAAGGGAGGCGGCAAGTACGAAACCGGCTGGACGCTCGCCGAAGCGAACATGATCGATCTGTATGCGCCATATCATCGAAAGGTGGTCAAGGTCTACGGCGATCACGAAGCCTTGGTAGAGCAGGGCGTTCGCGCCGTCCTGGTCGAGGTCGACTATCCATTCTTCGAGGGCAGAAAGACCGACAAGCTACGAATCCGAGCCGACCGACCGATCGAGGACCAGACCCTCGAGCTGACCCTGCCACACGACACCAACGCCTATCACTACAAGATCACCTGGATCGTCTCCCGCGGCGGCAAGGTCATTGAAGAGGGCGACGACAGCACCGGCATCATCTTCATCGACGAGCTTCCGGAGCCGGCCCCGAGCGAAGAAGTGGCTGGCGCCACGTTGGGGAAGAACTGATGCAGAGAATCCCCTGGTTGCTCGTCGCCATGCTGCTGGTCGCGGCTCCTTTGCAAGCGCAGCAGGTCAGTCTCGAAGGTGGTGCGTACGTCGAGAATCTCTGGGTGTTCCCATCGGCCTCGGATCCCAATGCCTGGTACTACATTCCGCAGAGCGCCCGGCTGGCTCAGGACGAGAATGGCGAGCCGGTCTTCTCCTTTCTCCGCTATGTCAAGAATGCGCCTAGCGACGCGGGCTCGACCAAGGGGATCACGGACGCAGAGGGCGGTGGCATCGTCACACTGATGGCGACCTACGACACGCCCCCCGAGGTCGTCAAGAAGGCCCAGCGGGCAATCAAGCAGGCGTCAGAGAACGAAGAAGCGATCCTGCGGGGCCCTGTCATCTTCACAGAAGGCCGCTATGTCCTGGTCTCGTCGGTCCTGGCTGACGAGGGAGAGGACGGGCGCCGCGTCCTAGCGACGGGCAACGCGCCGGTCTTCGAAGGGAACGAGGTCGCGTTCTCGTTCGACATCGATCCCCAGTCTTCGAAGCTCCTGCTGGAGAGCTTCAAGATGACGACGCCCGACGTCTCGATCATGTTCGAGATGACCTTCACAGGCCTGACGGACGCCTATCAAGCAGATCTGATCGTCAACTGGGACGAGGTGCAGAAACACGAGACGATGGGTGGTGGCGTTTCGGCGTTGTCCGGGATGATCAACGCGGACGTGAGCAAGACGCTCGACGAGCTGCGCAAGAACAACGCCATCCAGTTGGTCACCCGTGGCGCCAACGACAGCAGCGAGGCGCTGCTCGACAAGGCGATGACGAAGATCCTGGACCTGATGTTCAAGAAGGTGCCGCCGCCGAAGCCGAAGCAGGGGCCGAGCGACGCAGGGCTGGGCATGATCGCGGGCGTGATGGCGGCCAGTGGCAACCCGCTCGTCAAGCAGGCCGCCACCGGGGATGCGCGAGGTTCCGCGATGTACCTCGGCGCTTCCTTTCACTACGAGAAGAAGGAACTGAAGAAGTCGGGCACGACCACGATGAGCCTGAACCACCAGGAGCCCGCTGATCGTTATGTCACAATGGTCGCCAACATCGGGGATCTCTACCGTCGCTATGGCGAGGATGGCAACCGGTTTCGCACGGTCAATATCGGGAGCCCTGCCTATCAACAGCGCGAGGTCCACGTGGGGATCGACGGCGCGATCCTTCCCGAGTTTGACAAGTACATCAACAGCGTGACGGTGACGATGCGCAAGCGCCACGAGAACGGCGCGCAAACGCTCGAGGAAGTGGTCGTTGACCGAAACACCTTCAATCAGGAGAGCCGTGATTTCCGGATGATCTACGGCTGGAACGGCGACGCCGACCGCGACGCGTGGCTCCAGTACGACTATCGGACGCGCTGGAGCTTCAAGGGCGGCGGGCTGCTCGAGACGGACTGGACGACGACCGAAACCAACATGATCGATCTCTTTGCACCCTACCGACGAAGCACCGTCGAGCTGGTCGGCAATGCGGAGCTACTCAAGGAGCAGGACGTTCGCGCGGTCTCGGTCCTCGTCGAGTACGACTTCTTCGACGGACGCCGGAGTCGCGAGGTCGCCTTGCGGACGAACGACGAGATCGACGGTAAGGAAATCGAGATCACGCTTCCTCTGGACACCGACGACTATGACTACACCATCACATGGATTCGTCGTGGAAAGCCACCGGCCGTGGTGTCAGGCAACGACGACTCGGGCGTGATCTTCTTCGACGAAGTGCCGGCCGACCTCGAAGCCGAGGCGGCCTCCGGATGAAGCCCTCGCTGGTATCGGTGTGTCTGAGCCTTTCTCTGGTGTCCCTGGCATCGAGCGGGTGTCAGGGACCGACGGTGAAGATCGCGACGGAGCCGATCGAGATTCGGATCGACCTCCACCATGAAGTGCGCGTGACCCTGGAGGGCGACCTGGGGAAGACCCTCGCTTCGGAACGCGGTGAGGCGGCGTTGTCGACCCGCAGCGTCGACGCGACGCTGTCCCAGCGGCTCGCCCGCGCCAAGCAGGCGGGCGCGGTGGGCGAGCGAGCCGACGGCTATCTCGATGTGACGCCTCGATCAGTCGCACCGACGGATCGCGCCCTGGTCGACGAGGTCAATTCAGGACGGCGCTCCGACTATACCCAGCTGGCATCGCGCCGCGGGGCGCCGCAAGGCCAGGTGGAACGGCTCGCCGGCGCGACGCGCCTCAGCGCGGCTGGATCCGGAGAAGCGATCCAGACGCCCGATGGCGAGTGGCTCATCAAAGCGGCCGACACCCACGTGGAAATCGTGGCCCCGTCGGACGCGCAGGAGGAAGGTCGATGACACAACGAGCAGTTCTTCGAAACGCGGCGCGTGTGGCGGCGTCGGCCCTGGCCGTCGCTGCACTCGGTTGCGCCGGAGCTGGCGACTTCGCGAAGGAGTTGGGCGGCGCAGTCGGCGAAGGTGCGCTGGAAGGCTTCGCGGACTACGTCACCTATGAAACCGAAGATCGCTGGGGACAAGCCTGGACGACGAGTGGGCGGGGTGTGGAGGGCTTCGGGAGCCGCAGCATCGAGAAACCGGACTGTGCCGCGGTCGACGACGAACTCGCGCTCTACGTCGGAGACGTGATCCGCTCGCCCGGGCGCTTCGTTTCGACCCTGGACGGTGAGCTGAGCCAACGCGCTTTCGAATCCCTGGCGCTCGGCGGGATTCGCCTGACGGGCCCGCGCGAAGGGGGCGCCATCGGTGTCATCCAGACCACGGCGGGGCGCTACGGCCGCTTCGTGCTGCATTGGGACGATCAGCCCATCCTGCACGATCTCGTGGTCTACGACGCCGAAACGGGGCAGGCCGTCCTGCGCTTCGATCGTCCCATGCCGCTGGCGCCCCATGTGCAGGTGAACCTCGATCCGGGCGAGGGAGAGGGCTTCGATCTCCTGTACGGCCCCGCACCCGACGGCCGGCCTTCGTTGGCCGCCGGCGAGGGCGCCGGACTCTCCTTCCCGATGGCATCGCTCTGCGCTGAACCTTGATCCCCCCAGGGAAGGATTGGGTATCCTGAAGCCCGGCCATTGGACCGATCAAGAATGGCTCGCAGGAAGAACGCCATGAACGTCCCGGACCCTCGCCGATGTCTCCGAGCGCTGCCGAGGATCGCGGCAACCATGCTGGTGCTCGCACTGGCGCCCGTGGTGGGGACGACGAGCGGGGCGGTCCACGCCGAGAGCTGGCTCGATCGCGATGATCGGGGTGTGCGCGTGACCGCGGACGCCGATGGCGCCGAGGATGAGCAGCGCGTCGCACTCGTGATCGGCAACGGTCGCTACGCGACGAGTCCGCTGGCGAACCCGGTCAACGATGCCAAGAGCATCGCCGCAGTTCTCCGCAAACTGGACTTCGAGGTGGTGCTCGCGACGAACGCCGACCAGGAGGACATGGAGAATGCGATCCGGGCGTTCGGCAAGAAGCTCAAGAAGGGAGGCGTCGGCCTCTTCTACTATGCCGGGCACGGCGTCCAGGTCGAGAACACCAACTACCTGATCCCGATCGCCGCGGACCGGCAGATCAAGGCGAAGAACGACGTCCGCTACAAGGCGGTGGAACTCGGGCGCGTGCTGGACGAGTTCGCGTCGGCCCGCAACCGGCTCAACATCGTCATTCTCGATGCCTGCCGGAACAATCCGTTTCGGAGCCTCTGGCGCAGTACGGCCTCCGACGGCCTGGCGCCCACGCCGGCTCCCCACGGTACGCTGGTGGCCTACGCGACTTCGCCGGGTTCGGTCGCCGCCGACGGCGACGGCAAGAACGGTCTCTACACGACCCATCTGCTCAAGACGCTGGCAGAGCCAGGCCTCGAACTGCACGAGGTCTTCCTCGACGTCATGAAGGACGTTGGCCGCGCGACTTCGGGAGACCAACGCCCTTCGTTCGATACCTCCGTCACTGGCGAGTTCTATTTTCGCCGTGGGGTCGTGAGTGCTCCGGGGATGCAGCTCGATGATCTGTCGGCGCAAGGACGCCGACGTTGGACCGCTCGCCTGGAGGACATGAAGCACCAAGCGGCCCAGGCCCGTAGCTATGAGGCCGCGAACAATCCGCCCGACCTCAAGGTGATCGCCTGGCAGCGCTTCCTCGATCTCTACGAACAGAACAATCCGCATACGAAGGAAGACGACACCCTGCGCAAGGAGGCGCTGGCCAGGGTCAAGCACTGGCAGGGAAAGGCCTCGTCATGGGAGGACCCGAACTTCGACATCGAGGATCTGCTGGACGCTTCGCGCCAGCGGCGCGAACAAGGCGTCGAGCGGATGGAGGTCGCGTTCAGCGACGGCCGCAAGACCGAGGCGCGGGATCTGCCGGCCGCGGTGAAGGCGTCCATGTGGCAACGCTTCATCGACACGTTCAGCAACGACATCCTCGGAACGGACGTCGATGACGTGATGCGCCGGAAGGCCGCCGAGCGAGTGGCGCACTGGAATACCACCGACGACGGTGAACGTGTGACGGCCCTCGACCGGCAACAGATCGTGCAGCTCGAACTGCGGCATTGGGAAGAACGGGACAAGGAGATGGGTGAGGTCTTTGCGGAAGCAAAGAGTCATGAGGGACGCGGTTTGCCCTCGAGCGTGAAGGCCGGGATCTGGCAGCAGTTCCTGGACGCGTACTCCACCGACAATCCCCACTCGCGCAAGGACGATGAGTGGCGCAAGAAGGCCACTCGGCAAGTGGCGCATTGGAAGGCCCAGAAGGATACGAAGCGGCCTGTGATCGTCGTCGGTACGGAGACGGACCTGAACGATCCCGGCGAAGCGGGACGCGCCATCCTGCAGCGTTACCAGGAAGCCTATTCCGGCCGAGACTTCGGCCGACTCGAAGGCGTCTGGGCAATGAACCCGCAACAACGCGACTCGATGAAGGACTTGTTCGAGTGCGCGAATGAGGTCGATCTGCAGGTCGCCGAAGTGGGTGTCGAGACGACGCCCGGCATGGTCTACGTCCATTTCGATCAGCGTCTGCGTTTCTCCGGGCCGAGCTGCCTGATGCGAAGCGGAGAACAACGATCGAAGATGACGGCGACCGTGATCCATCAGGGTGGCGATCGCTGGATGATCTCGAGCATCTTGCCGCGTCGAGAGCGCTGAGCCTTTCCCACATGCGGGTGGCTCAGTCTGTCAGCCGCCAAGAACGAACTCCGCCCTCGGTCCGGGCGATTCAGCTGCCGTCAAAGACCCGCTCGAAGTCGACACCATGATGCGCCGATCGGGGCGGCTATTCGTCGTCTAGATCTTCCATGTCCGGCTCGAAGGGTTCGCCATCTTCTCCCTTGAGGGTGCACGTGCACGTCGTCGGGAGCTTCGTGAAGTCGCACATGATCAGCTCCTCCCAGCACTGCGTGCCTTGGAGCTGCGCGCAGCCGCCGACGCCGACCACCGAGTTGATCTCGCACGTGCAGTCACCGGTTTCCAGCGAACACTCAAAGAAGACCGGCTCCTCGGCCTCCTCGTCTTGTGCTTGGGAACTGACCGCCACAGATGCGGACAGTGCAGTCGCGATCAGGATCTGGAAACCCATGAAGAGAACTTGTCGGAGGCGATTCTGGCCTTGCGGTCGTCGCATGTCTTTCTTTCCTGGCTTCGGCGACAGCGCCAAACGCATGCTAGCTCGTGATGGATGCCCCAGGCGAACCGGGCGTCAACCGAACAGAAGCCACGACTTCCCGTTCGCTCGGCCGGGGGTTGGCTCGTATCGACCCGGAGTCGATTGAATCGCGCCTTACAGATGCGGCAACAACGGCACGCTTGGCGACGAGAGCGAGTCCCCCAGCTGCTTCCCGCCCACGATCCCGCCGAAGAACTCGCTGCGGACCATGTCGGCGAAGTACTGGACGCCGGGGTAGTAGACGATGATGACGTTGTCGAAGTGGGCGTCACCCTCGAGGGTGACGGCGCGGCCCATGTGCATGGGTCCGTTTCCCATCTCGGCCATCAGGCTGAACATCGCAGCGCCGTAGCCGGCATTGGCCTGCTTCTCTTCCTTGGAACCGTTCTTGATGAAGTTGAGCACGACGACGGCCTCGCCGCCGAATTCGCGGTTCGCGAGGAGGCCGTCGACCAGGGGCTTTCGCGGGTCCGGGTCTGGGCGAAGGTGAGCCGGTATCTCTCCAGGCGTGAAGGGGTAGCGAGAAGGAGTTCCGGTCAGGATGTCGCGGACACGGATGCCTAGCAAAACGATCGGGATGGCCAGGTTTGCGTTGCGGGAGCGCTTCATACCGAGGGCGTAGCTGCTGGCGAACGACGCACGGGCAGCGACGAGCGCCGCGTCCTGTGCCGCGACGTCGTATGCCTGGCGCGAGGGATACTCCACCAACACGAACGCGTCCCAGTCGTGTTTCGGGATCTGGTTCGAGACGAGGGCGTTCGCGGCCATCTTGCCCGCGTAGATCGCCTTGCCGCCCGCGGCTTCGCTGGCGGAGACGAACGACCGGGTGGCCGAGAGCAGTTCCTGATCGGAGTCGAGTGCGACGACGGTGACGACGTGGAATGCCGCGTTGGAGTGAAACACGGCCTGCCGGTCGGCCACGACATTTCGTCGCGTCCGCAGGTACCGGAAGTGCTGCAGGGCAACGGCCAGAACGGCCACAACCAGGACGATCGAAACGATCCAAACGAAGATCCGCATGACGGGTCCTCCCGCGTTGGAGATTGTAACGACAGTTACAATGCCACAACTAGGAACCCCACGCTGCTTCAGATCTGAAAGCGCTCCAGTTGGGACCCGAGGTAGCGCAGCAGTTGGCCGCGGACGTCCCCCGGGAGGTCCAGGAATTTGACGGCCATGCCGGTGGGGTGGCCGTCCTTTCTCAGGTTGCCGATCACGTTCGACCAGACGACCTGGGCCTCGACTTCGACCTCGGTGTCGGGCAAGCGCAGTTCGATCGGCACGACAGCACCCTTCATGAGGGGGCGAAGCGTCGCCAGGTACGCGCCGCTCTCGCTCATCTCATGCACCGATGCCGTCCGGTTTCCGGCTTTGGCGCGAACCAGGGCCTTGAGATCGGTGGGGACGCGTCCATGACGTCGGCCCTCGGCGCCGCGGTCCGAGAGGCCCGCCTGGCCGAGCACGAACTGCACGGCGGCATCGTCCACGGGTTCCCATAGGGCGACCTGGGCGCCGGCTTCGCGAAGCTGCTTGAGGGTCGCATCGCTTGGTCGTTCGCCAGCGACGACAACGGCAAGGCCACGCATGGCGAGCGCCCGGACATCCTCCGGAGGTGCCAGCGCGTCGACGAGCGCGACCCGGAGCTCCGACCCCAGCTGGTCGGCTTTCGCGAAGGCCTCGTCTCGCGTGCGGACCCGGTGCGGCCGAAAGCCCAACACCAGGAGTTTGTTCCCGATGTTGTCGATCGGACGTCCACCGTGGACGAGGATGGGCTGCTGTTTTGACACGCTGTGGTGTTCTCCCGCCTGAGCCGACGCGCGCGGGGTCGGGCAGGCCCAGCAGGATCGTCATCGACCATCCGGAGCCCTGGCGTGAGGGGTGCGGTGCGGCGCGCTAGCGTTGAGGGCACACGCTCAAGGAGGCTCTGCCGTGGCGACCGATGACTTCGAAGCTCGAAAGGCCGGAATCCTCGATCAGGTCTCCGACGGCGAAATGCAGGGCCTCTCCAAAGCGGATCTCGAGGCGGCAATGTCTCATCCCAAGGCCGCCGAGACAGTGGCTGAGCTGATTCCGCTCGAAGCGACCTCGGTCCAGCAAGGCGAGCCGGCACGGGACTTCGAGCTTCCGTTCCTGCCCGGCCAGGGCGGCGGCGACGGTGAGCGCCTGTGCCTGTCCGAGCGCTTTGCAGAGCGCCCGGTGGCGCTGATCTTTGGTTCCTACACCTGACCGCCTTTCAGGGCCCAGGCTGGGACCCTCAATCGCATCTATCAGGCGTACCACGATCAGGTCGATTTCTACGTCGTCTACCTGCGCGAGATCCATCCGACCGACGGTTGGCAGGTCAAGGAGAACGAGCAGGACGCCGTGCTCTTCCAGCAGCACCAATCCATGGACGAGCGTGTCGAGACAGGCCAGGCCTGCATGCTGAAACTGGCGCTCGAGATGCCGGCGCTCGTCGACGAGATGGACGACGCCGTGGCCAAGGACTACGCGGCCATGCCCGAGCGCCTGTACCTCATCGGCAAGGGCGGCGAGGTCGTCTACAAGGGCGGCATGGGACCGATGTTTTTCCGGCCGGCCGAATGGGAAGCGGAAATCGAGGCCTACTTGGCTCGCTAGGCGAGGCCGCTCGTTCGTTCTCAAACCTTTTCAGGAAACGATTCCCAAGGAGGCCCCATGGCCCTGCAAGACCTCGGCCCGGTGAACCCGGAGCTCATTGATACGCTCGTCACTGCGGCCGGCGGAGGCTGGCTCCCGACCGGCGAGAACGCCTCGATCAAGGTGCTCTGGACCGGGGCCGAGAGCGGCAGCTGGGCCGCGCTCTTCCGCTGGGGCAAGGGCTACGAGGCCGACGCGCACAAGCACCTGAGCGACGCGCACACCTACATCCTGAAGGGACGCCTGCAGGTGCGCGATGGGGTCCTCGAAGCTGGCGACTATCTCTACGAAGCCAACGGCATGATCCACGAGAAGACCGCGGCGCTCGAAGACACCGAATACCTGTTCATCTGCAACGGACCGCTCGTCTTCTTCGATCGTGAAGGGCTCACCCACTACATCGGGTGGGAAGAGATGGAACGCATGCGCGTAGCGGCGGCCTAGCGTCCGCTGTCGCCGGGCTTTCGAGCCTTGAGGCTGTAGCTGAGCGGAATGCGCGGCTTGCCGGCTGGCATGCGATAGGCGCCGTCGGCGCCTCTTTCGAGGAACGGAAAGCGCGGGTAGGCGATCGCATCGTGCTCGACGAGCCGCTCTATCCTGAGTTCGGTACTCGCGAGCGCGGTGACAACGCGCCCGAGGCCGTGCGTCCACTCCATCACCGAGTTGTTCGCGGTGTCGGTCTTGGCAGTGGCGTAGCTTCCGGCCGCGTCGTCGAAGCGAAGCCCGGCAGCCAGGTCGAAGAAATCGGTGTCGACTTCGAGCTCGGTCAGACTCATCACGTCGATGCCGGGATGGAACTCGGCGAGGTACAGCTCGCCGCCTGGATTCAGCAGCTCTGAAACGATGCTGGCCCAGCGGTCAAGGTCGGGCAACCAGTTCAAGGCGCCGTGGCCGGTGTAGACGATGTCGTAGGTAGCTCCCAGTGCGGAGATCGCGTCGTAGACATCGGCAGCGACAAAGCGCGCGTCGATGCCAGCACGGTCTGCGATATCGCACGCGGCTGCGGTCGCATTCTTTGAGAAGTCGAGGCCGGTGACCTGCGCGCCTAGCCTTGCCCACGAGAGCGTGTCGAGGCCGAAGTGGCACTGTAGGTGCACGAGCGAGCGCCCAGAAACGTCCGGTAGCTCTTCCGTTTCCCAGGGCAGCAGCGTGTTCGTGCCGTCGAGGAAGCGGTCGATGTCGTAGAAGTCGCCGCTCACATGGAGCGGTGCGCGCTCTTCCCACCACCGGCGATTGAGAGCGAGGCCTTCACCCGCGTCATCGTCGTTCACTCGGGTGCGCCGCTCCGGTACCAGATGGGCGATGTCCAGGCGCGCTCCTGCAGGGTCAGCGGGACAGGCGCGGAGTCACACCACGCGGGTCGACCGGGCCCGGCAAGACAGGCCCAGCCGGTCTGGCGACAAGTGGGGTTCTCGAGCACCCGCGCGTAGTAGACGGCGCGATCGGCCGGGTCGAAGTCGGGGTCGCTCCAAACGCCACACAAGGCGTTGTGCCCGGTGCCCTGCGGCGCACACGTCGCGAGGTCCACCGATGCGTCGTTGGGGCCGCCGGCGACATCGACCACGGACTGATGGACGCGACCCTCGGCGTCTGCCCAGCCTTTGATGATCTGGACGCGTTGGAGCGCAGTGCCGGGTTGATCGCCAGCACCGGGGTCCCGCATGGCGTGAACCACGAACGTGGGTGCAGCAGTGTCGTCGCCTTCGGGTGCTGCGAGTTCGCCGCCCATCGCGACACCGCCCGCATAACCCTGACCCACCAGGTCGTCGGCATTGCAGAGGTCGGCGTCGTAGTCCCAGCCGCCGAAGAAGCGGACGCTGATGCGCGGGCCACTCGTGCCGTAGGTCTCACGCCGCCGGATCGCGTTGAAGATGGACTCGCGCGAATTCTCCTCGGCCCAAACGCCAGCAAGTCCGCCCAGGTTGCGCCCCACCGACGGGTTCGCCGGTGACATCGGGAGATCGACGCGATCCTCTTCCACCGCGCCCGGGGTCCCATCGTGGCCATCGGTCGCTGCGATGAAGCCGAACGGATACGGGTTCACGCCGATGCGGTCGGCTTCCTGGAGGCCATCGACCAGCGCATAGCGAACAAAGTCTCTGCGGGACACGCAGCCGGTCTGGGCGAGCGCGCCCTGGCCGGTTCCGTCCTCGCAGTCGGGGCTCTCGGGCTTGCGGATCTTCTCGAAGTCACAGAACTCGTCGGTGTCGCCCAGGACGTTCCACATGCCGTTGCGACACTCTGAGTCGCCCTTCATCTGGCTCATCTCGACGACGGGCTCCATGGCGGCGCGCAAGCGCGCGATGTCGGCCTGCGCCGCGGGGTCGGTCTCACCCTCGTAGTCGAGTGCGAACATGAGGCCATTGGAGAGATTCGGGTTGTGCGGGATCGCGAGCACGTCGCAGCCGGTGCCGGCGTCGAGGCACTGCTCCTTGAGGTCGCGCCAGAGGCCGATGGCACTGGGTTGGTCGTCGTACGCAATGGGGAGCACCGGGACCTGATCGTTCCGGAAGATCACGTTGCGGTGGATCTTGCTGAGGTTCGGTGTGGCGGTGTACTCGTACGCCACGAATGTGGTGAAGCGACAGGATGCGGTGTCGTCGTCGTAGGCGGCGGCTGCGTCCTGGGTTTCCTGCCAGACATCGATGGCGGCGTCGCGACAGCGCTCGCCGTTCTCCCCGCAAACCTCAACCGAGCTCAGCCCAGCTCCGGATCGGCTCTGGATGTCTGCGACGATCTCGCCGAGGGGGCGTCCCTCGAGCTGAATGGGACTCCGGTAGGTCGCACAGAACTCGGAGTCGTAGGAGGCCGATCCCGGCGTGCTGCAAAGGCTGACGGCCCCGAAGTTCGAGGCATGGTCGGTGATGGCGGCGAAGTCGAGCGGGCGGTCTAGCGTGACGGCGCGCGTCGGCTCGCCGTTCTCGTCGAACGGCCGAGTTCGCACTGTCTCGCCACGAGCAAACGCGTACGCGTCTTTGGGTCGCAGCCGGGTGCCGAACATGTACGCGTCCATCGAGACGCCGGTGTGGACGTGCAGATCGCCCCAGAGCACCTGACGATCGGGTTGATGGTTCTCACAACTGCCGGCCTCGGAGACCTCGGTGACGGGTTCCTTCCCCACTGAGGGAGCGGCCTGGGGCTCTCCGCATCCGGCCGCGAAAGCAGCGAGGGCTGAGACGGTGAGTGCGAGTACGAGTACGACACCGAATCGATGGGGCATGGCGACGAGATCCTTCAAGGTTTTTCGGGCGGCCAGCCGGGGACGAGTGCCAGTTCTTCCGCCAAGTCCTGCGCATGAACCGTCTTGGCGTCCCAGGCTTCCGCGGCCGGGTCGGTCACCAGCCAGCGGACGACGGTCGCGGGCACGACTGACGGGGCGCCCCCAAACTGTTCGACCAGCGCATCATCGAGACCCTGGGCCTTCATGCTCTCGGTCAGGATCAATCCGGGTTCCATGTTGTGGAAGCGGACCGCGGTCTTGCCGTGTTCGGCGCGCAGGGACCCTGCCAGGCGGATGAGTGCGGCCTTCGACGAACCGTACGCAAAGCCCCAGCCGCCGCGATCGGGCGGTCGCGTGGGGTCGCTCATCCCGGCAGCGGACACCACGTTGACGATGACTCCACGGTCTCGTTCGAGCATTGCCGGCAACAGCCGCTGAACCAGCAGGAGCTGATGGACCACGTTCGCGCGAAATACCGTCTCGACCATCTCGGGCGTCAGGTCGGCGACCGCGTCCATCGTTCCGGGTCCCTGGTAGACGGCGTTGTTGACCAGGACGTCGACGACACCGAAGGCTTCGGTTGCCGCCTTGGCGGCGCTTTCCACCGATTGACGATCGAGCAGGTCGAGGCGAACGATGGCCGCCCGTTGACCGCGTTCCTCGATGAGGGCGGCCGTTTCTTCGAGCGTGCCGGGCATCGCTTGTTTCACCGAGAGCTTGGCCGACGGCGAATAGTCCTGGACCTCGCCTCCGGCCACGGTGCGGGCGGCGACGACGATGTCGTACCCGGCCTCGGCGAGTTGGATGCTGGTCGCGCGACCGATGCCACGGCTGGCACCCGTCACGAACGCCACGCCTTTGCGGGAAGCCATCTTGCCCTCCTGAGTGCTGCGAGCCTGGTGCTGCGAGCCCGACCGGCAGAATAGGGCACTCAACCCGGCGGGCGTGCCGATCTTTCGTGAAGCCGCGCCCGGATCTCGGCCGTGGCATCGATGGCGGCCTCGGCGCTTGCCGCCTGGGCGGTGACGTTGAAATCGCTGGAGCCGGCTTCGACGTAGGGCCACAAGAACTCGGCGATGTCCTCGGCCGTCCCATATGGCGTGTAGCGCTCGAAGCGCTCGAACGGGATCCGGTAGAGCTGTTCCATGCCCTGCTTGACGAAGTTCCGCGCGCGGTCCCGGTCTGGATCGACCCCGCACCAGACCTGGAGACCGTGCCGCCACGGAACGTTCCCGCGCGAAGCCTCTGCCGCAAGGTGTTCGATCTGGCCCGTCACCTCTGCGAAGCGTTTCGGACTGCACCACGTTGCGAGCCAACCGTCTCCGAAGCGTGCGGCACGCCGGACGGCGGCTTCGCTTCGGCCGCCGACGATGATCGGGAGCGGAGGATCGGGTGCGGGTCGGATCCAGGCTTCTTCGAGTTGGATGAACTCGCCCGCGTACGTCACCGGCTCGCCGGACAAGAGCCCGCGAAGGACTTCGATGCACTCGTTGGTGCGGCGGCCGCGGGTGCCGGGGTCGATCTCGCAGACCTCCATCTCGTGACGGTCTTCGCCGCCAACGCCGACGCCAAGGATGAGCCCGCCCGGCCGCGCGCGGACGAGGGTTTCGATCTGTCGCGCCACCGGGGCCATGCGGCGCAGAGCCAAGAGGTAGACGCCCACGTACACCGGGAGCCGAGGCTCGAGCGTGGAGGCGATGGCGGCCTGGGTCAGGCCGTCCATGCCAACGCCGGCGTGAAAGCTCACGTGGTCGGCGACAAAGACGTGATCGAGGCCGCCTGCAGCCGCTCGGTCGAACAGCGCGCGGCGAAGGGCGTGGTCGCCGTACAGCATGGTTTCGTCGGCGAGCGCACCCACTCGGATGGAAGCGGTGTCGGGCATCATCCAGGCATGGTTCCGCGGATGGCGCGGCCGCGGTAGGGCTGTCGGATTGCGTCCCCGCCGCCATTGGCCATGTTCTCCCGCATGCCGAATCGCATCTTGCTCCTGGGCCTCACCGTCGCCGTCATGGCCGCTGTCGCGCTGGTCTGGACCCGGTTTCGCTACGACGTCTTTCCCAAGCGCCTCGTTGCCGTGGAAGAGGGCTTTCTCTACCGGAGCGGGCAGATCTCGGCGCGGCTGATCGGCGGCGTGATCGATGACAAGGGGATCGACACGGTCATCTCACTCGTGGGCTTCGACCCGGAACGGCCCGACCATGTCGCCGAAAAGGCCGCGATCGAGCAACGCGGGCTTCGCTTCGTGAATGTGAACCTTCGCGGGAACGGGACCGGCGACCCCGAGGACTACGTGACGGCGCTGAAGGCGGTCCACGAGACCCGCGAGGCCGGCGGACAAGCCCTGGTGCACTGCGCCAGCGGGGTGCGACGTGCGGCGGGCGCGACGGCTCTCTATCGGGTCCTGGTCCAGGGCGAAGATCCGGACCGGATCTTCGAGGAGGAACTCGACCGCTTCGTCGGCCCACTCGGGCTCTGGGGGCCGCGTTCGGCGACCGAGTCGCAGATCGTCTCCTACCTCAACGAGAACATGGGGAAGATCGCGGAACGGCTTGTCGCAGAAGGGGTTATTTCGGCTGTGCCGGCACCGACGCCCCAGTTCTCGGCGCGCTGACGGCGCGGTCAGCCCGGAGCGCTTTTCTCGAGCGCGGCCACGAGGAAGTCGGCGATCTGGCGCATCTCGCCGACAGGCACCGCCGCATGGGCGCCGGGATGTGCACGGAGCTGCTTGCGCTTCGTTCCAAAGGCTTCGAACAGAGCCAGCCCTCGTTCTCGCGGGACCACTTCGTCGTCCCACTGTAGATAGAAACGCAGCTGGTCGAGGTCGATCTTGCCGGCGTCGTCTCGCAGGCGTCGGCTGTTGGGTCCCCAGAACCCCATCAATCCGAGGACGGCGGCCCGCACGCGCGGCTCTGCCGCACAGACTGGCGCGCCGACCATCGTGCCCATGGAGAATCCGAACAGGCCAACGGGGCCAGCCGCCGTTTCGGCGAGCGCGGCATCGAGGGTCGCTCTCCAATCGGCCACGATCGTGTCGGTCGTGCCCGGGTCTGTCCACGCAGCCTCGAATGCCCTGCGTGCTTCCTCCGGTGATTCGGGACGATTCGCTAGGCGGTCCCCGTGGCCGGGGCCGTCGATCGCAACCGCGCAACCCCCGTGCTTGCGCACGACGTTTCGCGCGATCATCTGGATGTAGTCGGCGTGCTTGTCGTGGGTTCCGCCATGTGCGAGCAAGAGCAGCGGGCGCCCCGGCGTCGGCGTTTCCGGCGTCCACAACACACCGGGGACGCTTCGGCCCCCGACGTCGAGCGTGAAGCCGCGCTCGCGGAGTTCGTTTCGCGTGAAGTCGTTCCCGGTCCAGTCCAAGGCATCCCCCACTGTGCGGCCTGTGCTGCATCCTAGCTCTGCCCACGCGGCGTGGAGTAGCATCGCGAACAAGGAGTTCCGAATGCCCTTCACAGCCAGCCGTGCCGTTGATGCGATTCGCAAGCGCCTCGATCACCCCGTGATCGACGGTGACGGCCATCTGATCGAATTCACCCCCACCGTCCGGGACTTCATCGCCGAAGAGGCCGGTGAGGAACTCGCCAAGCGGTTCGACATGGTCGTCGAGGGCGCGGCACTTCAACGGCAGATTCCGTACGAGAAAAAGCGCGAGTTCGGCTCGAGTCGGACGGCCTGGTGGGCGCTCCCGACGCGGAACACGCTGGACCGCGCGACCGCCATGTTGCCGGACCTGATGTACGCGCGGCTCGACGAACTCGGTGTGGACTATGCGCTGCTCTACCCGACGTACGGTCTCGTGGTGACCGCGCTCGGCGACGACGAGCTGCGCTGCGCGATGGCGCGCGCCTTCAACCGGTACTACGCCGAAGTCTGGGGCGGCCATCGAGACCGGCTCGAACCGGTGGCCGCGATTCCGATGTTCACGCCTGAAGAGGCCATCGCCGAACTCGACCACGCGGTCGGCGAGCGGGGACTCAAGGCCGTGATGATGGCCGGCGTCGTGCCTCGGCCGGTTCCCGGCGCCGAAGGTACGCGCGGAGCCCAGTGGATCGATTGCCTCGGCCACGACAGCGAGTACGACTACGACCCGGTGTGGAAGCGTTGCGTCGAACTCGGTGTGACGCCCACGTTCCATGCAGGCGGGCAGGGATGGGGCACGCGGATGTCACGGACCAACTATGTCTTCAATCACATCGGGAACTTTGCCGCGGCCGGAGAGGCGGCTTGCCGTTCACTGCTGATGGGCGGCGCGCCGATGCGCTTTCCCGAACTCACGTTCGGCTTTCTCGAAGGCGGCGTGGCGTGGGGCTTGAACCTCTACGCCGACTTCCTGGGCCACTTCGAGAAGCGCAATCGTCACCAGATCGGCCACTACGACCCCGAGAACCTCGACCGCGACGCACTGGCCAGGTATTTCGAGGAGTATGCACCGGCCGCTGTACGGGAACGCATGGGTGCGCTCGACCAGGGCCTGGTGATGTTGAGTGACCCGGGCGAAGACCGCGCCACGAGTGACGAGTTTGCCGAAAGCGGCATCGAGGATGCGGCCGAGGTCAAACGCATCTTCGAAAAGCAGTTCTTCTTCGGATGCGAAGCCGACGACCCCATGAATGCACTCGCCTTCGATTCGAAGGTGGCGCCACACGGAGCCCGGCTGCGGGCGATCTTCGCCAGCGACATCAGTCACTGGGACGTGCCCGACATTCGTGGGGTGCTTCCTGAAGCCTGGGAGCTGGTGGAAGACGGGCATCTGGGCGAGCCGGAGTTCCGCGCCTTCGTTTGCGACAACGTGGCCAACATGCTCGAGCACACGAATCCGGCGTTCTTCGACGGCACCGTGGTTGCCGGCCGGACCCCGGGGGCGTCCTCCCGCTGACGACTGTCAGTTGGTAGAATGCGGCCTTCACCGAGGAGAGCCGCCATGTCCGCCGCACCTGATCCTGTCGCCGCCACCCGAGCATTGCGTCCGCTCTTCGAGGCGGAAGCGCTCGCCGTCGACGAGAAACTGACGCTCACACCGAAGGTCGTCGAAGCTGCGGCCGATGCTGGGCTCTTCCAGCTGATGGTTCCCAAGGAATTTGGCGGGATCGAAGCGGACGCTTCGACGTTGCTCGATGTCTTCGAGGAGATGGCCATCG
Source organism: Deltaproteobacteria bacterium (assembly GCA_029261815.1). GTDB lineage: Bacteria > Myxococcota_A > UBA9160 > UBA9160 > UBA6930 > JAJDAP01. The sequence goes on along the minus strand of JAJDAQ010000054.1, from coordinate 6,137 downwards.
CCGATGGATCGATCGGCTGGACGCTGATGGCCAACGCGAGCGCGACTTCCTACGTCTCGTTCCTGGACCCCGCCGTCGCTGCGGAGATGGTTCAAGGTCGCCCGGACTCGACGACGGCTGGACAGTTCAGCCCGTTCGGCACCGTGAAGCGAGATGGCGAAGGCTATCGCGTAACCGGCGATTTCCAGTTCGGGAGCGGGAGTGGCCACGCGAGCTACATCGGCGGTGCCGGTTTCGTGACCGGCGACGACGGCAACCCCGAAATGATGGAAGACGGCCTCCCCAACTACCGTTGCTTCTTCGTCCCCAAGGACGGCGTGGAGATGAAGGGTGGCTGGGACGTGATGGGGCTGCGCGGTACCGGCAGCTACGACTATCACATCAAGGAGCAGGTCATCGCACCGGGCCAGACGTTCGGGCTCTTCCACTACGAGGTGAAGACCGGCGGACCGCTATTCGGCATGGGACCAGCGCCGCTCGCGGGCCTGGGACACGCGGGGTGGGGTCTGGGTGTCGCGCGACGCGCACTCGATGAGATCGAACAAATCGCGGAAGGCGGTCGCGCTCGGATGGGCGGGCTTGCACTGCGCGACCAGCAGTACTTTCAACGCGAGTTGGGAAAGCGTGAGATGGCGCTGCAAAGCGTGCGGCTTCTCTCGCACGATGTATTTGGTCGCGTGATCGAGCATCTGTCGAAGGGCGATGCGATGACGCCGGCGCTCCAGCAGGAAGTCATGGCGTCAACCGCCTACCTGACCGAGGTCGCCGAGGACTGCACGCTCTTCGCCTATCGTTCGGCCGGAAGCCAGGGCCTTCGCAACCCGAGTGCGGTACAGCGCTGCTTCCGCGACATCTTTACCGGCGGCCTCCACATCTTCGTGGATCGCCGCAGTTACGAAGAAATCGCGAAGGGCCGGACCGGCGTCACGGCCTAGGCGGCCGCCGCTTCATTCCACTCTCGTCAATGTTCAAGAAGGAGTCCGCCATGCGCGCTGCACTGCTCGAAGAGATCGGGAAACCGCTTTCGATCGTTTCCGATGTCCAGGTCGAAGACCCCGGCCCGAACCAGGTGCTGGTCAAGGTCGCGCACTGCGGGATCTGCCACTCCGACCTGACGTCGGTCGAAATGGGCAGCGCCAAACTGCCGATCATCCTCGGGCACGAAGCCGCCGGCGTCGTCGAGGCCGTCGGCTCGAACGTGAACCGTCTCCAGCGCGGTGATCACGTCGTCCTCACGCCGCTCGCGCCCTGCGGCCACTGCTACTACTGCGTGCGCCATCAGCCGACCCTGTGCATCGAAGCCCAGTCGTTCATGAGCGGCACTTTCCCCGACGGCACGACACCTTTCTCGCGAGATGGCGCGGCGGTCTATCGCGGCTTCGGTGTCGGTGGCTTCGGCGAATTCGCCATGGTGAGTGAATTGGCCGCGGTGCGGATCGACCCCGAGATCCCGCTCGAGACCGCGTGCGTCATCGGATGCGCGATCCAGACCGGCGTCGGCGCCGTGCTCAATACGGCCGAGGTCGAGGAAGGGGCCACCGTGCTCGTCACCGGCCTTGGTGGCATCGGACTCTCGATCGTCCAGGGAGCCCGGATCGCTGGTGCCACAAAGATCATCGTGTCGGATCCGGTGGCCGAGCGTCGGGATCACGCCGCAAACTTCGGCGCCACGCACATCCTTGACCCGAATGAAGAAGACGTCCCCGCACGAGCGCGAGAACTGACCGACGGAATCGGCGTTGACTATGCCTTCGACGGAGCCGGCTACGTCCCGCTGATCCGCGACTGCATCGCGGCCTCGCGCATCGGCGGGACCACGGTGATGGTCGGTGCGTCGATGGGCGCAGACGCACTTCCGATCGATGTGGTCGCGATGTTCCTCTCCCAGGAGAAGGTGCTCCGGGGTTCGCTGCTCGGGAGTTGCCACGCCCACCGCGACATCCCGCGATTCCTGGCCCTCTGGCAGCAGGGCCTGCTCCAGCTCGAAACGATGATCAGCCACCGGCGACCGCTCGCCGAGATCGACCAGGGCTTCGACGACATGCGCGCCGGTCGTGGGATTCGGACGGTGCTGGACCTGAGTTAGGCGAGCGCCTCGTCCGCAAGCGTGTGGACCCATCGGGCCAGTGCGCCGTCACGCACATGATGGGTGAGGGCGTGATCGTCATCGACTTCCACGAGGTCGACGAGCGCTTGCGGGGATGCGGTGAGGATCCGGCGCGCATCGTCCACGGGCACGATGTCGTCGGCGGTCGCATGAACAAGTCGCACGCGCACGCCGCCTGGAAGCGATTCGGGGAGTCCCTTGCGAACACTCGCCGACGCAAGCAGGAGGGTGGTGCCCTGCCACAGCCTACGCTGCAGCATCGCGGTGGCAACGGCGCCTCCGAACGACGACCCGATGAGCACGACGGGGCCCCACATGGCCGCGACCTCGGACTGCAGCTGCACGCACGCTTCGAAATCGCGCGTATCCATCGCCGGCGTCAGCGCGACGAAGGAATCGTCCAGCACCCGAGCCTTGCGACTCTGCGGGTTGGATTCGAGGCCGTGGATGAACTGCACGCGAATCGGCCGACGGGCCATTGGAGCGGTCATTTCCAGTTCTGGAGGACCGACAGGGTCTCGGCGGCGAAGAGCCGGAGGTTTCGCTCCGCTTCTTTACAGGGCATTCCGGCGTTGCTGAAGACCGAATCGAAGCCCGGCGGCTCCGCCAGATCGGCCATCGTCACCTCATTCCGGTAGACGCGGCCGTCGCTCTGGGGCTGCCCCGAACTCTGGAAGATCGAGGCCATTGCGACGTGCATACGGTTCTCCTGCAAGGCGAAAGCGTAGCCCGGCGATTCAGCGGCGGGGCCAGCAGAATCCGGGTTACGGTCCTGCGAGGGAGGCGACATGGATCTCGGACTTGCAGACAAGACCGTCATCATCACCGGGGGAAGCGGAGGGATCGGTCGCGGTCTGGTGCAGGGCTTCGCGGACGAAGGTTGCAGGGTCGTGATCGCGGGGCGCGACAAGGTCAAGGGCGACGAGGTTGCGGCGACCTGTGCCGGGAAACCCGGAACCGTCGACGTGATCCAGACCGACATCACCGATCGAGAACAAGTCGAGGTGCTGGTCGCCGAAACCCGCAAACGCTTTGGACCCATCGATGTCCTCGTGAACAACTCCGGGGGTGTGGCCTATCCGCGACCCTTCCTCGAGAAACCCGCGGATGAACTCGACTGGGAGCTCGATCTCAACATCTGGGGTGTCGTGAACTGCACGCGCGCCGTCGGCGGAGAGATGATCGAGAGAGAGCAGGGCGCGATCGTCAACATCACCTCGAACTCGGCACTCCTCGGTCCCGCCGCGGAGCAAGTCGCCCACTACGGCGGGACCAAGGGCTATGTGATGTCGCTCTCGAAGGGGCTCGCGCAGGAGTGGGGCCCGCACGGCGTACGCGTCAACTGCATTGCACCGGGTTGGATCGTTCCGCGGAAGGCCGAAGATGTCGGCGAAGGAAGCTTCTGGAAGAAGTACGGATACGAGTTCTTCGGAACCCCGGAGCAGATGGCCGAGCAGGCGGAGGCGGGAACCCTCTTCAATATCGAGAGCCAACCGATCCGGCGCGTCGGTCGCCCCGAAGACATTGCCGATCTCGCGCTCTTCTTTGCCTCGGATCGCGCCGGCTTCGTGACCGGACAACTCGTGAGCGTCAGCGGTGGCGCGTACATGCCGTAGGCGAGCCGATGTCGACAGCCGATATCGCTGCACTGACGGACTTCTCGGCGAAGCGCGCGCTCTGGGCGCGTGCGACGAATGCGTTTCTGCGTCCCTTCGCGTCCGCGATCCGACTGGACGAAGACACGCTCGTCCGCGTCGCGCGGAAGCACACCGGGTTGTCGGACTTTGGGAGCGACGACTTCTGGGAGCCGCTTCGCGTCTTCCTGACCGCACTCGAGGACGAGGCGCATCTGACACCGCTCGGCCGCTGGATGGCACGTCGCGACGTCTTCGTGAAGCTCTGTAATCGTCTGGAAATTGCCGACGTCCTGAAACGGAATCCGGAGATCGCGGAGCAAGAAGTCCGCGAGCCGCTCTTCATTATGGGCCTCGCGCGTTCCGGCACGTCCATTCTGCACGAGCTGATGTCGCAGGACCCAGCGCTCCGAAGTATCGAGAGCTGGGAAGCGCGCTATCCCTGCCCGCCGCCCGAGTCGGCGGGCTACGAAACCGACCCCCGGATCGCGAAGGCGCACCGCGAGCTGCGCCGCTGGCCCGCGATCGTTCCGGCGTTCGAGGCGATGCACGAGATGGGCGGGCGCATCCAGGCCGAATGCGGAGACATCACGGCGAATGCGTTCATCGGCGATCACCTGGTCGCTCTTCATCAAGTACCCAGCTACGCGGCTTTCCTGGCGACGCGCGACATGCGGCCTGCCTACGAAATCCACAAGCAGGTCCTCCAGATCCTGCAGTGGAAGACGGGCCAGCGTCGCTGGGTCCTGAAGGCGCCCGCGCACATGAACTGGCTTGATACGTTGATGGACGTCTATCCGGATGCGCGGGTCGTACAGACGCACCGGGACCCGCTGCAGGTGATGGGCTCTACGGTCAGCTTGATCGCGGCCATCGTCTGGATGCGTGCCTCGGAAGTGGATCCCGGTCCGATCCAACTCGCGTTTGGCCCCGCGTACTATGAGCCGCAGCTCACGAACATGATGCGGCTTCGCGACAGTGGCGCGTACCCGGCCGAGCGTTTCCACGACGTTCGCTTCCACGATCTCATGGCCGACCCGTTCGAAACGATTCGAGGGCTGTATGCGAGCTTCGGCTGGACCTACAGCGAGGATGCCGAAGGGCGTATGCGCACCTACCTCGCGAACAAGCCGCGAGGGAAGTTCGGAAAGCACTTCTACTCCTTTCACGACCTGGGCCTCGATTTCGAAACCGAACGCGCGCGCTATTCGGCCTATCAATCGCGTTACGGCGTGGCATCTGAAGTGACGATCGAAGGAGGGCATGATGAGCGCGGATGATCGGGAAGTCGGCGGATTCGGCTCGGAGTTCGATCTCGAACGCCGCGCGACCCACGACGACCCTGTTGACGATGAGCGACTGATGTCGGGCGCCGCGTGGGATGAGTTCTGCGATCGACTGAAGCGGGCGGGGCGCCATGTGCTCGATCCCACAGCACCCTCTACGCCGCTCGATCGGGCGGAGGGGTATCGCTACCTCGCGAACCTGACCCAAGCGGGCATCCGGCACGCATTCAATCTGGATCCGTTGTATCCAAGGTTCCTGCGGCATCCCGACAGCACGGCCAAGTACGGCGCCGAGAACGCCGACAACCTCTACCACCTCGCCAAGATCCGAAGCGACCGGACCTATCGGATCCGGGGCGAACGCAACTCGGCATTCGCGTTCCTGCTCGAGATCAAACAGGGCTACATGCAGCTTGGCGACATGGCCAACTACGCAACGCTCGATTCCGAGGAGATGACGATCGCTGCCGATGGCAGCTTCGAGATCGTGCTGTCCGTGGAGCCTCACGAGGGGAACTGGGTTCCGCTTCATCCGGAGGCGACCCAGGTGCTGATCCGCCAGTACCTGGTCGACTGGGAACAGGACGAGGCGGCGCGCTTCGAGATCTGGGACGTCGACTCGGAGGGCGTCGCACCGGAACTCCTGACACCGCGACGTGTCGCACGAACACTCGATGAAGCCGCGGAGTGGATCGATGTCACCGCACGGATGTGGAACGAGTGGGTGCGCGACTATCGTGAGCGCCGCGAGGATGGCGTGCTGGCGCCGGCCAAGCTCTTCGCCGGCGGGGCCGACGACATCCGCTACGGCAACGATGCCTACAAGCTGGGGGATGCCGACGAAGCCTGGCTGATCGAGGCCGAGGTCCCGGACGCCCGTTACTGGCATTTCCAACTGGTCGATCTGTGGTTTTGCAGCAACGACTACGCGAATCGGATGTCGAGCCTCAATCATCAGCAACTGCACCTCGATGCGGACGGCAAGGCGCGCATCGTCATTGCTGCGCAAGACCCCGGCGTCCCGAACTGGCTCGATACCGGGGGGCATCTCGAAGGCATCCTCCAGTACCGGTACATCTGGACGCGGAACAACCCCGAGCCGACGCTCCA
>JAJDAQ010000053.1 GCA_029261815.1 Deltaproteobacteria bacterium | reverse complement strand
GAGCGCCGGAACCCGGGCCAGCTCGAATACCAACAGGCTGTGCGCGAAGTCGCGCAGGACGTGTTCGACTTCATCTCGGACAAGGTCGAGTACCACGAGTACCAGATCCTGCGCCGCATCGCGGAGCCCGACCGCGTCGTGAGCTTCCGCGTGTGTTGGGAAGACGACAAGGGCGAGATCCGCGTGCAACGCGGCTGGCGAGTCCAGAATAACAACGCCATCGGACCCTATAAGGGCGGGCTGCGCTTTCACCCGAGCGTCAACGAGAGCATCCTCAAGTTCCTGGCGTTCGAGCAGACGTTCAAGAACAGCTTGACCGGGCTCCCGATGGGCGGTGCGAAGGGGGGCTCGAACTTCAACCCCGCCGGCAAGAGCGACCACGAGGTCATGCGGTTCTGCCAGTCGTTCATGACCGAGCTCCACCACCACGTGGGCGAAGACGTCGACATCCCGGCCGGTGACATCGGGGTCGGGGCACGGGAGATCGGGTACCTCTTCGGCCAGCACAAACGCCTGACGCGCCGCTTCTCGGGCGTGCTGACCGGGAAGGGCCTCGAGTACGGCGGGAGCCTGATCCGCACGGAAGCCACTGGCTACGGCGCCGTCTACTTCATGCAGGAAATGCTCGAACGCGCGGGAGAGGACTTCGAAGGTCGCGCCTGCTCGGTGTCTGGTTCCGGCAACGTCTCGCTGCACGCGGCGGAAAAGCTGATCGAGCTCGGCGGCAAGGTCGTGACGCTGTCGGACTCTTCAGGCTTCATGCATGACCCGGAAGGGCTGACCACCGAGAAGCTCGAATGGGTCAAGGAACTCAAGGGCGTGCGGCGCGGCCGGATCTCGGAGTACACGAAAGAGTTCGGCGGCACGTTCCACGAGGGCGAACGCCCCTGGTCGGTTCCGGTCGAGTTGGCGTTTCCGTGTGCCACCCAGAACGAACTGTCCGGCGAGGACGCGAAGCGGCTCATCGCCAACGGCTGCCGTTCAGTTTCCGAAGGCGCGAACATGCCGACGGACCTCGACGGCGTGCGGCTCTTCAAGGAAGCGAAGACCCTCTACGGGCCCGGAAAGGCCGCGAACGCCGGTGGCGTCGCAGTTTCCGGCCTCGAGATGAGCCAGAACAGCGCCAAGATCTCGTGGAAGGAGGACGAACTCCAGCAACTGCTTCGTTCGATTATGCGCGACATCCACACGCAGTGCGTCGAGTACGGCGAGGTCGACGGCGGCCACATCGACTACGTGCGGGGCGCGAATATCGCCGGCTTCGTGAAGGTGGCCGACGCCATGCTGGCCTACGGCGTTGTCTGAGCCATTGCGCTGGCCGTAGCCAGACAGGCCGCGTCTCCCGTACCATCGCGCGTCGCCATCCCGCACGCAGAAAGGCTTCCATGCCCACCGCCCATTCGATTGCCGACGTCACACCCGCTCTCTCGATCCAACCGCTGAACTTTGCGGCGGAGGATCCCGGCGTCGGCGGGTGGCGGCCGCTGCTCGACCAGGGCCGCGCGGCAGATGCCGCCGGGATCGACCGGCTGGCGGTGTCCGACCACGTCGTGTTCGGCGAGAACCTGGACGCGTACGGCGACGCGTCGCTCGGCGGCATCGAAGGCGGACAGCAGCCGACGGGCCCCGACGGCCACTGGCTCGATCCGCTGACCGTGATCTCGATGTGGGCGGCGACGACCGAGCACACGCGCTTCATGACCGGAATCCTGATCGCGGGCCTGCGCCGCCCGGCGAACCTGGCCAAGCAGACGGCGACCATCGACGTGCTCTCGCAAGGGCGACTCGACCTCGGCGTCGGCGTCGGCTGGCAGCGCGAGGAGTACGAAGCCAACGGCGTCCCCTTCGCGCACCGCGGCGCGCGTCTCGATGCCACGCTCGAACTCTGCCAGAAGTTCTGGACCGAACAGCGCGCCGCGCACGAGTCCGACGAGGTTTCGTTCGAGAAGATCCACTGCGTGCCCAAGCCCCTGCAGCCGGGCGGTGTGCCGCTCTGGATCAGCGGGACCCTGAACCCGAACGTGCTGAGGCGCATCGTGCGTTTCGGAAGCGGTTGGATTCCGTGGGGGCCCGACGCGATGGATCCCATCGGAGGTCTCGCGAAGATCCGCGAAGCCCTCGAAGCGGGCGGTCGAGATGCCAAGGGCTTCCAGGTGTCGAGTTATCTGCCGGTCCAGCAGGACGCGACCGGTGGGATCGACGTCGCGGCGACGGTGGCCGCGGTGGGGCCGATGACCGAAGCCGGCATCACCGACCTGCGCGTCACGCTGCAACTCCCGAATGAGTACCAGGCAACGCTCGACCTGTTGTCGCCGTTGGTCGAGGCCTTTCGGAAGGAAGCGGGCCGCGGCTGAGCGGTCGCGCCGTGGCCTAACGAACGATTCGTTCGTCGTAGAACGCCGGGAGCCGCTGGCGGCGTGTCCGGTGCGCGAGTCCGGCGAGGCCCATCAGGACGAGGCCGCCGACCATGGGTTCCGAAACCCGGAGGTACGTCCGCTCTTCCTCTTCCGTCGCCGCTTCGGCGGGGGGCTCCGCAGATTCGGCCGCAGGCGCCTCATCCGCCCCGAATGCGGGTGCGCCGACGAGGCTCATCGCGAGGATGAGGTACGCGGCAAAGCGGCGGGATTGGCAGAACTCCACACTCCTAAAGTAGCCCCTGACGCGCAATGGTGTCAGGTTCGGTGCCGAATTCCCAAGTTAGTCCCAGGGGGATCAGGAAATCCCGTACAGCGCCGCCGCGTTGCTATGGAGCACCTTCTGGAGCGTGGATTCGGAAATGCCGCGGAGCGCCTTCTCGGCGTAGGCGCTCGGATGCTCGGCCCAGCCTTCTTCGAGGCCCGGGTGCTGGCAGGTCGGGTGCGGGTAGTCGGTCTCCCACAGCATGTTGTCGGGGTATTGCTCTAGGGCAGAAGCGATACCGGCTTTCTCGAACCAGAAGCAGCCGTAGATCTGGCGCCGGAAGTACTCGCTCGGAAGCAGGTCCATCTCCGGGTGTTCCTTGCGGCCCTCAGCCGCGGTCCACTGCCAGTCGGCGGCTTCGAGGTAGGACGGAATCCAGCCCACGCCGCTTTCGACCGAGACCAACTTGAGGTCGGGGTAACGGTGGCAGACGCCGCCGAAAATCAGGTCGGCCAGGCACGTGACGTTCTGCATGAAGATCATGGACGACACGCGCGCGAAGTTGCGACGGGTGCCGAGTCCCGAGACGTCGCTGATCAGGTCGGAGACGTCGCCCGCACCGATGTGGAAGCTGACCGGAAGGCCGACTTCGTTGCAGGCGGCCCAGAACTTGTCCCAATGCGGATCGCACAGGCCGGGCTCGTCGAAGGCGCGCGGGTCGGAGCAGGCGAGGATGGCCTTGTGGCCGATCGAGGCGGCGCGGTGCACTTCCTCGACGCAGGCATCGACATCCCAGAAGGGCATCGAAGCGACGGCGATCAGCCGGTTGGGGTCGGCACTGCACCAGTCGACCAGGAAGTCGTTGTAGGCGCGCACGCAATCGAGCATCAGCTCCGGCTCGCCGAGCTTGAGGAAGCCGCCGCCGCCGAAGCCGCCGACGTTGGGGTAGAGCACCTGCGCCAGGATGCCTTCGGCGTCCATGTGCGCGAGGCGTTCCTTCGCGTCGTAGGAACTCTTCGGGATGTCCTCGTAGCCCATCGGGCTATCGGGGTAGGAGCCGTTGAAGCCCGCCATGGTCGTCCAGCCCGGCCCACCGACAGGCTGGTCCTTGATGAACCAGATGTCTCGGCCTTCCATTCGCTTTACGTGGGGGATGGCGTCGCCCCACTTGCTGGCGACGCGGTCGGTCCAGACCCCGGGCGGTTCCGTAATGTGCGTGTCGGTATCGATCGCGCGGTATTGGCTGAGCAGGTTCTCGGACATCGGGTCCTCCCGGGGGTAGAGATGCCCACTGACGAACGCCAGGGGGATCCGGATCGGCTCCAGCATACCGCGGGTCGTGATCAGATCCTCTACCTGAGCGACACTCGGCAGCTGCCGAACCCGGCACAGAAGGAGCCCCCTTGGAGCAGGTCCCCACCGTCGATCTACGAAATCCGGGTGAAGTCGGCCTTCACGCCCTCGACGCGGCCTGCCGCGACCACGGCTTCTTCCTGCTCAAGGGCCACGGCCAGGACGAACTGATCGAACAGACCTGGGCCGAGACGCGCCGCTTGTTCGCGGCTCCGGCGGCCGTGAAGGAGGGCATCCGGCGCACCGAGGAGCAGCCCCTCGGCTATTACGACCGCGAACTCACCAAGCGCCGCCGAGACTGCAAGGAAGTGTTCGACTTCATGGAGCCCGACGGCGCCATCGGCGAGAGCCGGAATCGCTGGCCGGCGGAACTGCCCGGCTTCCGCGAAGCGCAGACGGAGTTCTTTTCGGCGTTCTCGAAGCTGGCGGAGGAAACCCTGGCCCTCGTGCACGCGGCGCTCGGCGTCGAGGACGGTGTCGCGCGTGCCCACGTCGGCAGTCCCGTGACGAGCACCGTGCGGTTGAACCACTACCCCACGTCGGACCCGGTGCCGGGAGAGGAACGTGAGGGATTGGTCGGCCTCGGCGACGTCGCCCTCGGTCACCACACCGACCCCGGCGTGCTCACACTGCTACTGCAGGACGACACCGGCGGCCTCCAGGCGCATTCGCGCAAGGAAGGTTGGATCGATGTGCCGCCGTCTCCGGGCACCATCGTCGTGAATCTGGCGGACTCGCTGCAAGTCTGGAGCAACGACCGCTACCGCGCGGCGGTGCATCGCGTAACACCGATGCAGGGCAAGGCGCGCTACAGCATCCCGTACTTCCTCAATCCAGCGATCGACGCCGTGATCGAGCCCATCGCAGGGCTCGACGGCGACGCGCGCTACCGCGCGTTTACCTGGCGCGAGTTCATCCAGGCCCGCATCGACGACAACTATGCCGACCTCGGCACCGAAGACACGCAAGCGAGTCACTTCCGCATTGCCTGAGCACCGCGCCGACTATCGGGGAACGTTCGCTCCTGGCCTTCGCCTGCAGGATTTTTCGCGGCAGGCGCTCTGCACGCTAGGCCGCGAATACCTGCTGATCGGTCACCTGCAGGACCGCGTCGGGCTGCCGCTCGTGATGCAGCAGTTCGGCGAGGACGCCTATCTCCAGTTCTCGATCGACGAGTGGATGTGCGCGAGCCCGGTCTATTCGCTGCGAATGCAGCGTGCCCTCGGTTTCGAGGGGAACGATGTCGGCACCGTCTTCAAGAACATCCAGCTCGAGATCGGGGCGCCGCCCCAGTTCATGGACTTCCAGTTCCGGCTCGACTCGCCCGATTACGGGGAGTTCTGGCTCTCGCATTGCGGCGCGCTGCTCGACGTCGAGCCCTTCGGCGAAGCCAAGGTCAAGATGATGTGTCACGACATCGAAGACCCGACGTTCGACGCGACCGCGGCGGCCACGAACCCGTTGATGAAGATGCGGCCGATTCATCGCCCGCCGCGCATCCCGACGGGTCGCTTTCCGCACTGCCGCTGGTCGGTCTTCATCGACCAGGACGGCGAGGCGACACCGTACGAGCAGCACGAGAACCTGCCGCGCATGCACGCGACGAAGCTGGCGCAGTTGAAGCTCTCGCTTCCCGAAGAAAACGACGCGGGCCTCGAAACCGGTGGTTGGCGCGACTACTCGGGAGAATTCGATCCCGGGTTCCAGCTCGAAGACCTCTCGCACCGGGCGCTCATCGCGATCTGCCAGGAAGTGCCTGTGCAGATCCACCTGCTCGCGCGCGCCTACATGCTATGCGCGGGGCAGCGCGAGAGTGACGAGGTGGCGCTCGAACTCGGACGGCGCCAGTGGATCGGGGCAGCCGCGATTGCGGCGCTCCGCCTGCGCAGCGCGCTCGGCCTCGAAGGCGATGGCATCGACGCGGTCGCGAAGCTGTTCCAATGCCATCCGCACTTTCATCCTCGCGACTACATTGACTTCCGGGTCTCGATCACGGGCGACGACCGCGCGCGGATCTCCATCGGGCCGTGTCCGGCACTCGACGAAGGCGACGCCTACTCGTGGTTCGCCACGCTGGGTGCCGAGGCCCATCCGGCGCTCGACGCCATCGCGGGCCAGGTGAACGCGCACGCACGGTGCCATCCGGCAACGCCCGACGGGTCGGAGGTGCTTGCGTGGGAGGTCGCCATCGACCGGGCCGCCGCTCCCCAGGAAGAACCCCCCGAACTCAAGCTCGGCAAGATCAGCCGAGGCGTCGGCTTCGGTCTCGAGCAGCGGCGGACGCTGCGGATCTGAATCGGCGCCGAGGGTGCGAACGGGGATCGTCGGGTTGGGATACCGTGCCGTGGGCACGTCGTTGCGTGCCAGGAGCCGCCCGACTTGACCGCACCCGAGACCGAACCGCCCGCCGACGCCTGGCGCGGCTTGCGCATGGCCTCGGCCCCTGACCTGGCAGCACTGGCGAGCGAGCGCGAAACGTTGGTGGCACTGGCCGACGAGCCCCCGATCCGCCGCGTTCGCGGTTACCTGCGCATGCTCGGGCCCGGCTACCTGCAGAGCGCAATGACGCTGGGGGGTGGGACCGCATCGTCGGCTCTCTTTGCCGGGGCCCTGTTCGGGTACCAACTGCTCTGGGTCGCACCGGTCGCGATGGCCATGGGCCTCTGCATGCTGGCGGCCGTGTCGTGGCAGACGCTCTCGACGGGGCAACGCCCGTGGCCGGCCATGCGCGCACACGCGGGGCCGTTCTTTGCGTGGGCGTGGGCGCTAGGTGCGCTGCTCTCGTCGGTGATCTGGCAGTTCCCCCAGTACGCGCTGGCGTCCGCCGTCCTGGTCGACCTGGCCGATGCCGCCGGTCACCCGGGTTCGTCTCCGCTGGTCGCCGGCCTGTGCGTGCTGGCCTGGGCATTGGCCGTGTCCAGCCTCTACGGGCGCAGTGCGCGCTGGGTCCGCGTCTACGAGCGTTTCCTCCTGGTCATGGTGTGGGGGATCGTGCTCTGCTTCGGCTGGGTCGTCTACGAGACGGGTGTGTCGGACTGGGGCGCACTCGCACGCGGCTTCCTGGCGTTCGAAGTGCCGGGCGACCGCAACGGCGTCGCCGGGGTCACGCTCATCCTGTCGGGGCTCTCCGCCGCCGTCGGCGTGAACATGGTGTTCCTCTACCCCTACACGTTGTTGGCCAAGGGTTGGGGGCGCGCGCACCGCGAACTCGCACAGTTGGATCTCGTCGCCGGGATGTTCGTCCCCTATGTCATTGCCGTCAGCCTGGTCGTCATTGCCACCGCGAATACGTTGCACCTCGACCCCGCCTACGAGGGCATCAGACTCTCTCCAGTGGAAGCGGCCCAGGTGTTTGCCCAGGGGATCGGGCCGCTCGCGGGCCGCTGGGTCTTCGGGTTGGGAATTCTCGGGATGGCACTGTCCTCCATTACCCTCCAGATGTTGACGTGCGGTTTCGTCGGAGTGGAGCTGTTCGGGCTCACCGTCGGGAGCTTCCAGCACCGGCTGGCGACGTGGATGCCGGTCCCCGGTGTGTTGGGTTGTGTGTACTGGAGCGACATCGCGGTCTGGGTCGCGGTTCCGACGAACATCATCTGCGGGTTGTTCCTGCCGGCGGCCTACCTGGGCTTCTGCGTACTCCAGCGCAGCAAGGCGTATCTTGGCGCCGACCGGCCGAGCGGAATTGGGGCCGGACTCTGGTTCGCGGCGATGTTGGGCAGCACGCTGTTCCTGATCGCCTTCCTCGGTTGGTACGTCATGGATATTTTGGGGAGTTAGGCGATGAAGCTGACGATATTCGGAGCGACGGGCGCGCTGGGTCATGAGTGCCTGCGTCAGGCGCTCGATGCAGGACATGACGTGACGGTTCTCGTGCGAACGCCCGCGAAGCTCGCGCCCGAGATGGCGGAAAGAGCAACGGTCGAAGCCGGGAACGCCTTGTCGTCTGACGATGTGGCGCGCGCCATTCCGGAAGGAACCGACGGCGTCCTGTTTGCCATCGGGGTCGATAAACATTCGCCCGAGAATCTCTGCACGGACGCGACCCGGCACATCTTCCAGGCCATGCGCGCGGTCGGTGCGCGTCGCTTCGTCTGGTGCGGCGGCGGAAGCAACCTTCTCCCGGAAGATGTCGACACGTTCGGCGCGCGCTTCGTCGGGTTCTTTGCCCGCACGTTCATGGGGCTCCGCCATCGCGACAAGATGGCCCAGCTCGAACTCCTCGCCGGCGACGAGGCGCGCGACATCGATTGGCTGGGCCTGCGTCCACTCCAGATGAATCCGGGCCCGATGAAGGGCGACTATCGGGTCGGGTTCCACGCGTTCAGTGGCCTGTCGAAGATCTACTTCCCGGACTGCGCGCATGCGATGCTAGGCATGCTCGAGGACGACACCTGGCTCCGGAAGGCGCCGATCATCCAGTACTGAGGGACTCATGAGAATCCTGCTTCGCTTCATCATCCTACCGATCGCGGTGCTGCTTCTTCTCGTCGCTGGAACCATCTGGTTCGTCGGTGAGGGGGTGACGGGTGTCGATCACGCGCGCGGAGAAGTGGCGGCGGAACCGATCCCGGCAGAAGCCGTGAGGGAACGCGCTGCGCGCCAGGAAGCGGCGGGCGCTGGGGACCAGATCCTCTTCGGCGATCTCCATGTCCACACGACGTACTCGACCGATGCTTTCGCGTTCAGCCTTCCGATCTTTCAGGGCGAGGGGGTCCATCCGCCCGCAGACGCCTGTGACTTCGCGCGTTTCTGCGCGCAGCTCGACTTCTTCAGCTTGAACGACCACGCCGCCGGCATCTTGCCCTGGCAGTGGGCCGAAACGCGAGAAGCCGTGCGTGAGTGCAATGCGGTGGCGGGGAACGAGACGAACCCGGACCTGGTTTCCTTCCTGGGCTGGGAGTGGACGCAGATGTCTCCGGGCGATGTCGCGGACCCCGAGCGCAAGATCGACCACTTCGGGCACAAGAACGTGATCTTCCGCGAAACGGCAGACGACCGGGTGCCGACGCGCCCGATCGGTGCGGCGCTCCCCATCGAAGAAGGGACGGCCCCCGGCCGCTTGACGGTCGACGCCGGCCTGACCTTGGTGTCGGTACTCGACATGCCCGGAAACGTGCGGCCCTACCTCGACTTCAACCGCTACATGCACGGCGTGATCGATACGCCGAATTGCCCGAAGGGCGTTCCCGTGCGCGACCTGCCGGCCGACTGCACCGAACTCGCCGCGACGCCGGCGGAG
The DNA here is from genome assembly GCA_029261815.1 of Deltaproteobacteria bacterium. Taxonomy (GTDB): domain Bacteria; phylum Myxococcota_A; class UBA9160; order UBA9160; family UBA6930; genus JAJDAP01. The sequence goes on along the minus strand of JAJDAQ010000053.1, from coordinate 10,141 downwards.
CTCTTCAGCAAGCTCGATGATTGGGGATTCCCCAGCCTGGTGATTCCACACGGCACGGCATGGGGCATCCACGCGCCCGTCGGTGGCGAACTCGGCATCCAGCTCGCGCCCGGAATGCATGACCCCGCCCGGCAGCGGCTATTCGAAGTGTATTCGGGCCACGGCAACAGTGAGCAGTGGCGCGACCTACAGGACGTCGTGACCGATGCGGAGGGGCAGAAGACCTGCGCGGCACCGACGGCCGACTACGAGCCGTGCTGCCATCGCGCCGGGGAGATCATCCGTGCGCGCTGTGGTGAGGCGCCGGGCGATGTCTGCCAGGCGCGGGTGGACCAGGCGCGTCAGGCGTTCGTCGATTCGCCCGCAGGCCGTGGCTTCATGGTCGTCGGAGGCTCCAAGCCGGAAGCCTGGGGTGAGTGCGGCCAGCTCGCGGGCACTTTCCTGCCCGCCTATCAATATCGTCCGGGCATGAGCGCCCAGTACGGTCTCGCCGTTCGTCCCGAGGGGAGCGAAGGCGCCTTCCGCTATGGCTTGATCGGGTCGTCGGACAACCACAAGGCGCGCCCCGGGCCCGGCTACAAGGAAGTCGGGCGCAAGGTGTTCGGCGACGCCTACGGCTTTCGCCAGGACTGGAAGGACCTGGTCGAAGGCGATCCCCTTGCCGAGCCCGAAGAGGCCTTCACGCCCGACGCGCTGCCCGATGCGCCATTGAATCGTTTCGATCCCGGCAGCGAGCGTTCCGGTTCCTACTACTACACGAGCGGCCTGGTGGCCGTGCATGCCGAGGGCCGTGACCGCGATTCGATCTGGAATGCGCTCGAGGCCCGGAACGTCTACGGCACGAGCGGTCCGCGCATTCTCCTCTGGTTCGATCACCTGGGCGCCGAGGACGACGTGACGCCGATGGGGAGCGAAGTCGAAGCGGCAGAGGCACCGCGATTCCGTGTCCGCGCCGTCGGCTCCTTTCGGCAGAAACCGGGCTGTCCCGCGTTCGTGTCCGATCGCCTGACGCCTGCGCGCCTCGACCGGCTCTGCATGAACGAGTGCTACCACCCGTCCGATGTGCGCCACGAGATCGAGCGCATCGAAGTCGTCCGGATCCGGCCGCAGCAGGCGCCGGATGAACCGATGGCAGACCTGATCGAGGACCCGTGGAAGACCTTCGTCTGCGAGCCTTCCGGAGACGGCTGCAGTGCGACCTTCGAGGACGCGGACTGGTCACCCGACCGCGAACACGTCTACTACGTGCGGGCGCTCCAGGTGCCGACAGATGCCGTGAATGGCGACCCCATGCGCTGCACGCGCGACGCTGCGGGGCGTTGCCTGGAAGCACGCGGTTGCCCTGCGAGTGGCAGGGACTTCGTGCCATCCGACGATTGCCTCGCGCCGGTTCAGGAACGCGCCTGGTCGAGCCCGATCTTCGTGACCGGGACCGGCACATCGACGGCCACGGCCATGGTCTCCGAGAACTAACGAACGCGGATCTTCGGCTCGGGCGCCCCGCTGCGCATCGTGTCGAGGAACTCGCCAAGGGGCGCCGGCGCCGCCACTTCCGGTTCGTCGGGTCCGGGCGGATTCGCCCAGAATGCCTTCCACGACGGCCAGAGTTCGTGGTACGCGCCGTCGTACCGTTCGCGGTCGGGCCATCGCATCTTCTCGGCACCGACCGGGGGTGCATTCAGGTCGGTCGCGTACCAGTAACAGGGCAGGCGGCGGCGGAAGAGCCAGCGACCTTCGATGCGTTCGTACTCGTCCCAGTAGATCATCTGCATGATGACCCACTTGTCTCCGGTCTCGTGTTCGTTCTTGGAGTACACGACGCCGATCGCGTGGTCGGCGTCGCGGAACTCGATGATGTGGTTCCCGGTGTGGTGAGAGGTTCCGGTGAACTGGAGGCGAAGGGTGTCATCGAGCCAGCGCTTCAGGTGCGCGCGCCCGGTCCGCTCGCGACTGACGCGGATGTCGGGCGCGAACAGGTTCACGTGCGCGTCCAGGTCCCGCATGTCGAGGGACAGCGCGTACTTGGCCACGAGCTGGCGGATCTCGTCCGTCGATTCGAGCCGGTCGATCCGTTCTTCGAGTTCCATCGCGCGAGCGTACCCAACGCCGCCCCGCTGGAGGGGCGCGCCCCCGTCCGCGGGCAATGACCCGCCTCGCCACGATTCATCCGCGAAATGGCTGCGCCGAAGCCGATCCCCCACTACCCTGCGCGCTCGACTTCGCGCCGGCGCTGGGCTCCCCATGGGGACCCGCCAGGCGAGAACACCCGGCATCCCCCGCGGTCCACGCGGCTGCCCCCCGAAATCCAGGAGACCCCCATGCTCGATCTGATGAAAATTGCCCGTACCGAAGCGGACGGCGGAGATCTGCTCGGCGTCCTCGCCGACCTCTTCGAGCCCACCGAGATGCGGCCCACCGGCTACCCGGACGCGGTCATCTGGCAGGGTGGCAACCACGGCGCCGGCGTGAACCCGGTCGCCCACTCCCTGACCGACGCCTACGCGCTGCTCGGGACGATCATGGCCGTCGACGTGCTGGGCCTCCCCTACTACGCCGTGCCGATGTGGTCGCAGTACCGCCACGATCTCGATCTCGAACCGCTCTCCTGGTTCGGCAATCTGCCCTGCACGTCAGTCAAGTGGTCCACCGCCGGCGATGCCTACGTCAATGACGGCAAGGGCGGCCGTGTCGTGGTGAAGGGCAAGTCGGGCAACGCGCCGCTGCGCACCCAGGCCGGCGTCTACTGCAACGTGCGCCCGTACGGAAACATCACGGCCGTGCGCTGCATGCCGTGCCTGCCCTATTCGCAGGACAAGGCGAAGTTCACCGTCGACGCGAAGACCGGCGTCGTCCACTCCGAGATGAACACACCCGGCATCCAGATGGCCTACGCCGGCCGCCGCTTCCTGCAGATGGTCCACGAGAGCGGCAGCCTCGGCCGCATCGCGTTCAAGCCGACGCAGGCCCAGGAAGACGGCATCAACGCGGGCATCATGTCCTGGCTGCTGCAGGGCACCAAGTTCAACGTAGGTCGCAAGTACGCGGTCGATGGTTATGTCGAGCACCGCGAACTGGTCGATCGCATCGTCGCGTTGCTCCCGGCAGACTTCAAAGCCGGCATGGAGAACTGGAGCGGCCAGATCGAGCAGCACATCTCGGACACGAACTACGGCCTGCTGCTGTGGGACCTGATCGAGAAGCAGGACTGCATCGTGCTGGCGACCGACCTCGACGGCGACCGCCTCACCGACCTGATGGCCGACGTCTCGGACCCGCTGCGCGCCTACAGCCAGCGCATCATGGACCACCTCGGCGTCGACAAGAAGGCGGCCGACCTGTGGACCGACATGGGGTACACGACCGGAAACGGCCGCGACATGACCTCGGTTATGTACCGCATGGAAGGCCCGCCGATCCACGAGCAGACGCTGGGCTCGGCCGACGCCATGCTCCTCCGGCTCCTCGACGGCGACGAGTCGATGGGCGGCAAGAAGAAGCCCTACGACCCGCGCATCCACTTCGTCCTGATCCGCGACGCCTACCGGGACGCCAACCCCGACAACAGCGAACTGCACAAGTGGCTGGACGACGCGCTCGAGAAGTTCGATGCCGTCTATGGCCGTGAGCGCCCCGGCTTCCTGCAGGGATACGAGCAGCTGAAGGCCGCGATCAAGCCCTGGAACAGCTGAGCGGGCGCGACACGGGTCGCGTTTCTTGTTGCGGTAGGCTCTGCAGGACGCGCTGATCCAAGCGCTCCGGAGGCAGGGACACATGGCCGAAAATCCGATGACCGAGCAGGAGTTCAAGCGGACTCGCCAGTTCATCAAGCCGTTCTCGAAGTTCAACGTCTTCGTCTACAAGCTGACGAGCGGGCGGCTGATGGGAACGTTCGGCGGCCGACCCGTCGTGCTCATTACGATGAAGGGCGCCAAGTCCGGAGAGCCGCGCACCATTCCGTTGATGTACGTGCCGTACAAGGACGGTGTCATCATCGTGGGCTCGCAGGGCGGCGCGCCGAAGTCGCCGGTCTGGGTCAAGAATCTCGACAAGTACCCGGAGATCACGGCCCAGTACCAGGGCAAGAAGATGAAGCTGAAGGCGCGGAAAGTGGATGACGCCGAGAAGGCCGCGGTCTGGCCGACCTGCGTCGAGCACTACCCGCCGTTCGACGATTACCAGAAGCGGACGGACCGGAACATTCCCGTATACGTCTGCGAGCCGTAGGGCTTTGTCCAATGAAGAGCCCCGTTCAACGGGGCCCTATCGTCTAGACGAAACGCCGATTCACCTGCCTAGCAAGGTGTCAGCGGCCGACCCTGTCGTGCCGCTCGATGGCTTCGCCTTCGATGGAGAGTCCTTTGGGGCCTACGTGGCCGAGCATTGCTCTCCCGAAGCCCCTGGCCGGCTCCTGATGATCGAGACGACGCCGACCGACTGGGGGGCATGGGAATGTCATCACGACGGGGACGAAGTCGTGATCGTGCTGGAGGGCAAGGCCACCTTCCGCCAGGAGATCGACGGCGAAGAGCGCCAGATCTCCGTGGGCCCGGGTTCGACGGTCATCAACCCGCGCGGCGTCTGGCACACCGCGGACGTGGAAGAGTCGCTCAGGGCGATCTATCTCACCCCTTGTCCGGGCACCGAACACCGCCCGCGCTGAATGCGCACCATCAGGAGTCAACATGTCGAGTGAAGCCAACAAGCAGACGGTCGAGAAGATGTGGCATGCGTTGTCCCGTTTCGATTGGGAGACGCTGAAGAGCTGCTTGCACCCCGAAGTCCACTACCAGGACGTTCCGACGGAAGATCCGGGCGCGCGTGGACCCGAGAACGTCGTGAAGCGTCTGCGGATCGCGTTCGACCACCTCGACTCGCAGGACCAGGTCCTGCACCACCTCGCTGCCGACGGGGACGTCGTCTTCCTGGACCACACCGAGACCTGGATCTTCAAGACCGGCGAGAAGGCCGGCCATACGTTCGCGACCATGCACGAGATGAAGGACGGCCTGATCTACAAGTGGAGCGACTACTGGGACGTCCAGAAATTCGTGAGCCAGTACCCTGCCTCGTTCCTCGAGGTGATGGCGAAGTCGAGCCAGGACGATTTTGCCGACTGACCCCGCCGAGCCGGCGCCCCATCGTCGATTCTCCGTGGCCGAATCCGCTCCGGCGCCGTAGCATCCCGGCCCCAACCAGCAGCGCCCAATGAGGAGGACCCGATGAAAGCAGCCGTGATGCGAGCGAACAACGCACCCCTGGAGATCGAGGAGGTCGAGATCGACGATCCCGGTCCGGGCGAGGTGCTGCTGAAGACGGCAGCCTCGGGCATCTGCCACAGCGACCTACACGTGATCGAAGGCGGGCTGCCGATGCCGCCGCCGTGCATCCTGGGCCATGAGCCCGCGGGTGTGGTCGAAGCCATCGGCGCCGGCGTGACCGATGTCGCTGTCGGCGACCACGTCATCGGCTGCATCACGTCGTGGTGTGGCGTCTGCAAGTTCTGCACGGGCGGAAAGCCGTACCTGTGCCCCACGCAGTTCGCCGGTCGCGCGCTCGACAACCCGAAGCCCCGGATTTCGAAGGGCGGCGAGGCGATCTCGCAGTTCGCCAACCTCTCTTCGTTCGCGGAGAAGATGCTCTGTCCCGAGCGTTCGCTGGTGAAGATTCGCGACGACATGCCGCTCGACCGGGCATCGCTCATCGGCTGTGGCGTGACCACCGGTCTGGGCGCAGCGCTCAACACCGTGAGCATTCCGGCAGGCGCCAGCGTCGTGATCATCGGCTGCGGTGGGGTGGGCCTCTCGGCGCTCCAGGGCGCACGCATCACCGGCGCGGGCAAGATCATCGCCGTCGACGCACAGGCCTGGAAGTTCGACCTGGCGACCGACCTGGGTGCCACCGACTGCATCGATGCGTCGAAGGAAGACGCCGTGGCCAAGGTGCAGGAGCTCACGGGCGGCGGTGCCGACTTCGTGTTCGAGTGCATCGGCCTCGTGCCCACCGTGCAGCAGGCGATCGCCATGACCGGCCGCGGCGGAACGACCGTGCTGGTCGGCGTCGTTCCGGTGACCGAGATGGTTCCGATCTCGGCCGCGGACCTGACGCTTCAGGAGAAGAACGTCACGGGTTCCTACATGGGTTCGAACCGCTTCCGGTTCGACATGCCCAAGTACGTCGACTTCTACCTCGACGGCCGGCTGAAGCTCGACGAGATGATCTCGTCGCGCATCCCGCTCGAAGAAGTCAACGACGCGTTCGACCTCATGCGCACCGGCCAGGCCGCACGCCAGGTCATCGTCTTTGACTAGCGTCAAAGGAATCGTCTTTGACTAAAGTCAAAGCAGACGTCTTTGACTAGCGTCAAAGAAGAAGTCTTCGACTAGGGTCGAAGTTCAAGACAAGAAACGGGGTGGGTCGCGTTCGGCGATCCACCCCGTTGTCGTTTCAGCCGCTTACGGCGCGAGCCTACTTGAGAGCGCCGGCGCCCCAGAGCTTCGAATACTCCTCGCAGTGCACGATCACGGTCGAGAACTTCGAGAGGTCGGTGCCCTCCGGCACGGCGTAGCGCTGCCGTCCTTCGAAGGACTCGAGAGCGCCGAGTCGAACGGCCTCCGCGGTGGCGTTGGCGCCCGTGACTGCGCCGGGTGCGCGAGTGCTGAGGAAGACCTTGAGGTCTGGCGCACCCTGGGCCTTGAACTCGGGCGCGAATTCGATGAAGCGCTGGCCATCTTCCTCGACGATGGAAAACGACCCGACGAGGGCTTCTCCACCGAAGAAGGAAGAGAAGGCGGAGGTAAAGGTCCCTCCGGCACCGGCACTGGCGGGCGCAGCGAAGAGCAGGGCGAAGAGCGAGAGGGCGACAATGGGTCGGGTTCGGATCATGGGAGCCTCGGGTTCGGGATTCGTGGGGTCACCCCTAGAACGTTCCGGTGGCCGAGACGGTTACGGCTCGCATGGCTAGGATCGATTGATGGCCCCGTGTACCAGGAACTTCGGTTGAGCAGCGGCGACCCGGACGCGATCGTCGTCGGCTCAGGCCCGAATGGGCTTGCTGCCGCTGCCGCGCTCGCCCGCGAAGGGGTGCGCGTGCTCGTCCTCGAGCGCGAGGCCGAGATCGGCGGCGGGACGCGGAGTGGTGAGCTGACGCTCCCCGGCTTTGTGCACGACCTCTGCTCCGCCGTCCACCCGATGGGGATCCTGTCGCCGTTCCTCAAGGAACTCCCGCTTGGGGAACACGGCCTCGAATGGATCCGGCCGTCACTTTCCGTCGCCCATCCGCTCGACGATGGGGATGCGGTCCTGCTTTCGAAGTCGGTCGAAGAAACCATCGCCGGCCTGGGCGGAGACGCGCGGGCCTACCAGTGGCTCGTCGGCTCGCTGGTCCCCGACGGCGAGGGGCTCCTGGCCGACTCGATGGGCCCGCTGGGAATTCCAAGCCACCCGCTGCCGTTCATCCGGTTCGGCCTGCGGTCGGTGTTCTCGGCGAATCGGCTGGCTCGCCTCTGCTTCCGCGACGAGCGCGCGCGTGCGCTTCTCGCCGGCTGTGCTGCCCACTCGATCCTGCCACTGACACAGCCGATGACGGCCGCGCTCGGCCTGATGTTCCTGCTCGCCGCGCATCTCGAGGACTGGCCGGTCGCACGGGGAGGCTCGCGTGCGATTCCGGCCGCATTGGCCAGTTACCTGAAGTCGTTAGGCGGTCAGATCGAGACGGGCGTCGACGTAAAGCGGCTCGAAGATCTTCCCGATGCGAAGGTCGTGCTCTTCGATACCTCTCCGGCACAGCTGGACACGATCGCGGGCGAGGCCCTCCCGTTGGGTTACCGGAAGCGTCTGCGTCGCTACCGCTACGGTCCGGCCGTCTTCAAGGTCGACTGGGCCCTGGACGGCCCGATCCCGTGGCGCGACCCGCGTTGCCTCGAGGCGTCGACGGTCCACGTCGGTGGGACGCTCGAAGAGATCTGCGCCTCCGAGCGGGACATGTACCGCGGTCGGCATTCGGACAAGCCGTACCTGATCGCCTGCCAACAGAGCGACTTCGATCCGTCGCGTGCGCCCGACGGAAAGCGCACCGGCTATGCGTACTGCCACGTCCCGGGAGGCTCAACGCTGGACCGGACGGAAGTCATCGAAAGCCAGATCGAGCGCTTCGCGCCCGGCTTTCGCGACCGCATCCTGGCCCGGCACGTGACGACACCGGCGGACCTCGAAGCGCACAATCCAAACTACCTCGGCGGGGCGATCACCGGGGGAGTGGCCGACGCGCTCCAACTGTTCAATCGCCCCGTGACGCGGATCGACCCCTACTCGACGCCGAACCCGCGGCTGTTCATCTGCTCCGCCTCGACACCGCCCGGCGGCGGCGTCCACGGGCAGTGCGGATACTGGGCCGCGCAGTCCGCACTCAAGCAGCTCGGTCGCTGAAGATCCGCCAGGGCGGATCCGGCAGAAGCGTGACCCAACCGGGCGCGATCCAGCTACCCTCCATCAGCCCGCCCCGGCGCACGCGTCTGTGCCCAGATTCGGAGAATCCCATGCTCGATATCAAGATCCAGAACGCCAACATCGTCGATGGAACCGGCGCGCCCGCGCGCACCGGCTCGATCGGGATCCGCGACGGCGTGATCGTCGCCGTGGGCGATGTCACGGAAGATGCGCGCGAGGTCATCGATGCGAAGGGCGCCCTGGCGACGCCGGGCTGGGTCGACGTGCATACGCATTATGACGGCCAGGTGACGTGGGACGACCAGATCGACCCGTCCGCTTCGCACGGCGTGACCACGGTCGTGATGGGCAACTGCGGCGTCGGTTTCGCGCCGGTTCGTCCCGGCGGAGAGAATGAGCTCATTGAGCTGATGGAAGGCGTCGAGGACATCCCGGGCACGGCGCTGCACGAAGGCATGCCGTGGGGTGCGTGGGAGAGCTTCCCCGACTACCTCGAGTTCCTGGCGACCCGCGAGTTCGCGGTGGATGTCGGGGCGCAGCTCGCACACGGTGCCCTCCGGAACTACGTGATGGGCCAACGTGGGCGAGACAACGAAGATCCCACCGCGGAAGACATGACCGAGATGACGACCCTGGTTGAAGAGGCGATGCGCGCGGGCGCGGTTGGTTTCTCGACATCGCGAACGATTGGACATCGTTCGATCGCGGGCGATCCGGTTCCGGGAACGTTCGCCGAAGCTGACGAACTGCTCGCGCTTGCGGAAGCGATGGAGCGCGTAGGTTCAGGCGTGTTCGAACTGATTCCGGCAAGCACGGTCGGCAAGCTCGACGGGCTCGGCGGTGAGAAGTTCTCCCTGGAGGAAGAGTTCGAGTTGATCAAGAAGATCGGGCGTGTCGGTCGGCCCGTGACGTTTACGACGGTGCAGATTCCGGACTTCCCCGATACCTGGAAGGAGTACCTCAAGGGTTCGGCCGAAGAGAACGCCAAGGGTTCGAATCTCCGGCCGCAGGTTGCATCGCGCCCGATCGGTTTCGTCACCGGGCTGCAGACCTATCACATGTTCCAACGGCGCAAGACGTACATGGCGCTCGCCGATCTCCCGCTCGCCGAGCGCGTGAGTGAGATGCAGAAGCCCGAGGTCCGCGCGGCCATTCTGGGCGACGAGAACGTGCCGGTCGAAGACGTCGGCGCGATGGCCAACGTGCACGAATTGCTCGGCCAGGTCGCTCCTGCACTGTTCCCGATCACGATGCCGATCGACTACGAGCCGGAGCCCGGAATGATGCTGGGTGCCAGGGCGGCGGCCGAAGACAAGCCGATCCACGAAGTCGTCTATGACTACCTGCTCGAGGACGGCGGAAAGTCCTTCGCGATCCTGCTGGGCTCGAACTACCAGAATTTCACCCACGACGCGATTCACGAGATGCTCAGCGATCCCCACACGGTGACGGGCCTCTCGGACGCCGGTGCCCACGTGAACCTGATCTTCGACGCCGTTGCGCCGACCTATCAACTCGTCCACTGGGTCCGCGACCGCACGCGCGGTGAGCGGCTCCCCATTGAATGGGTCGTCCGGAAGCAGACGCAGACGAACGCCGAACTCTACGGCTTGACCGACCGCGGAACGCTCGAGGTTGGGAAGCGGGCAGACCTCAACCTGATCGATCTCGAGAACCTGCAGCTCGGCGAACTCGA
>JAJDAQ010000052.1 GCA_029261815.1 Deltaproteobacteria bacterium | reverse complement strand
CCGCCGATCGACCCGAGGTAGAAGCCGCCGTACTCCTTGCAGGCCTCGGTGACCTGCTTGGAGCGATTGCCCTTCGCCAGGCTGATGAAGCTCCCGCCGGCATCCATGAACTCGGCCACGTAGCTGTCCATGCGGCCGGCCGTGGTCGGTCCAAAGGACCCGGACGCCATGCCTTCCGGTGTCTTCGCAGGACCGGCGTAGTAGATCATGTGGTCCTTGAAGTACTGGGGCATGCCTTCGCCGCGCTCGAGTCGCTCTCGTACCTTGGCGTGTGCGATGTCGCGGGCAACGACGAGGGTTCCCGAGAGAGAGAGCCGCGTCTTGATCGGGTGCTGGGAGAGTTCAGCCCGGATCTCGGCCATCGGTCGGTTGAGGTCGATCTCGACGACTTCCTGAGGGAGGTCGCTGGCCGGAATCTCGGGCATGTACTGCGCGGGGTTGGTTTCGAGTTGCTCGAGGAAGATGCCGTCGCGATTGATCTTGGCCTTGATCTGTCGATCGGCCGAGCAGGACACGCCGATGCCGACGGGGAACGACGCGCCGTGCCGCGGCAGGCGGATGACCCGCACGTCATGGCAGAAATACTTGCCGCCGAACTGGGCCCCGATGCCGGTGCGCTGCGTGAGCTTGTGGACCTGCTCTTCCAGTTCGACATCGCGGAAGGCGCGGCCATGTTCGTTGCCCGAGGTCGGAAGCGTGTCGAGGTAGCGCGTGCTGGCGAGCTTCACGGTCTTGAGCGTGAACTCGGCCGACATGCCGCCGAGCACGATCGCGAGGTGGTACGGCGGGCAAGCGGCAGTGCCGAGCGATCGAATCTTCTCGTCGAGGAATTCCATCAACCGCGTCGGTTCCAGGACGGCGCGCGTCTCCTGGTAGAGGAACGACTTGTTGGCGGAGCCGCCGCCCTTCGTGATGAACAGGAACTCGTAGGAGTCGCCGGGTTTGGTGTAGAGGTCGAACTGGGCCGGAAGATTGCTGCCCGTGTTCTTCTCCTCATAGGTCGTGATGGGCGCCATCTGCGAATAACGAAGGTTCGTTCCGGTGAACGTGTCGAAGATGCCGTGCGAGAGCGCTTCTTCGTCATTGGCGCCGGTGAAGACGCGCTCCCCCTTCTTGGCAATGACAATCGCGGTGCCCGTGTCCTGGCACGAGGGAAGGACCATTCCTGCGGCCACGTTCGCGTTCTTCAGCATCTCGATGGCAACGAACCGATCGTTCTCGGACGCGTCTCGATCATCCAGGATCGCGGCGACCTGCTTCAGATGGCCCGGTCGCAACAGGTGGGACACGTCGCGCATGGCTTCCGCCGCCAGCATGCGAAGCGCCTCTGGCTGCACGCGCACGATCTCGTCGTCGCCGACGGTTTCGACGGAGACGAGTCCGTCGGCTTCGAGCTGACGAAAGGGGGTCCCGTCGTCGCTGAGCTCGAAGATCTCCTGGAAGTGGAAGTCGGACATGGGGGGCCTCCTTGGGGACCGCGAATTCTAGCGACTACGCGGCGCGTGGCAGAGCGCGGGCCCGGGTCAACGGCGTGCGCGCTTCACGATCTCGGTGGTTCGGACCCCCGGAATCTGACGGAGGCGACGGATTTCGATGTCGAGTCCGGCCGGAACATCATTGGCGCGCAAGACGGCGAGCGGCCAATCGCCGCCCTTGGCGAAGACGTCGGGGCGAAGCACGCCCAGGGTGGCACGCGGTGTGGCACCGCCAAAGACCACGACCCAATCCACGCAGTGAAGAGCTGCAAGCATCTCGGCCCGCTGGCGTGCCGGAACGACCGGCCGTCCCTTCCCCTTCAAGCGGCGAACCGTGGCATCGCCGTTCACCCCGACGACCAGGCGATCGCCGTATGACGCCGCTTCTTCGAGACTGCGGACGTGTCCGACGTGCAACAGGTCGAAGCAGCCGCTCGTGAAGACCACCCGTTCGCCGCGTCGCTGGGCCTGACGAACGGCCACCGCCGCCGCCTTTTGCGTCAGGACTCGCTTGCGCGCGTGGACGTTGTGGGATCGGGGCATCGGGGACTCCCAGGGTGGGGGCGGTCAGGAACCGGCAGTCGCATCTGATTTCTGGGGCTTTGCGCTTGGGATGACCATCGACTGGATCTGCTGGATCCCGCCGAGGACGAATGCCGGTAACGCCATGATGACGCCTCCCGCGCCCTGGACCAGGGACTGCGACGGCAGCACGCGCGCCGACGGTTCGCCGAGCGGTCCCCGTAGCGCGAAGTAGGCACCTACCAAATTGCGGTCGCGGCCCAACATCACGCGGTTGAGCAGCGGGATCTTCTGGATCAAGCCGTCGAGTCGCGGGAAGAAGAACACCCCGATCACCATCTCGAGTTCGTTGTCCTGCGCAAGGTCCAGGGTGCCTGACGCGGCGCCGCGCAGGTCCTTGGCGGTCAACGTCATGTTCGTCGCGGTGAGTGTGCCGTCCTCGACCCGGCCGACGAGATCGATGGCCTCATACGTGATGCGGTCCCGGTCTCCGAGTGGACTCGTTCCTTCGCCCGCGATCGCGAGCGCGAGCAACAAGGGCACCTTCTGATGGATCTCGCCTGACCGCGCGTGCAGGGCGATGGCACCGCGCGCATGCGCCAACGGGTTCTGGTTCGGCAGCAACGGACCCTCCACCGCCGCCGCGCCGTGGAGGTGGCCGGACAGCAGTCCGCGCTCGAGACCCGCCGCCGTCCAGAGGTCGAGCAAGGCGACGTCGGCGAGCTCGACGGCGGCGCGGTAGACGGGCACGTCCGGAGCCCCCAATTCGATCTCGATCTCGCCCTCGATGGAACCGCCCGGGTCGAGTTCGAGGGCAGTCTCGGTCAATGCCAGGTGCGTGGCCTTGGCTTCAAGCTCGCCCCGCGCACTGCGGATCCGGAAGGAGCCCAACCGGCTCGCCTGGATGGTGAAGCGGCCGCGTGCCCAAGACCGGTCCGGGGAACCCGCGTCGCTCACTGCGGGCACCTCACGACGCGCCGGATTCGGGGGCCCGATCGTCGCTGTCAGGACCACGCGATCCCCATTGCCGTCGGTGCCGCGATACGTGGCGTTGGCCTCGATCGGAAGGCCCGCCCACGTGGCTCGCTCGATACTGGCATCGAGCCCGTGGAGGTCTGGCGTCACTTCCGCGGCAACGTCCTCCAGCCGACAGAGCAGAAGAGGGTGGTCCGCGAAGTCGAGTTCGAGCCGGAGCTTGTGCCAGTTGGGCATCGCGCCGGGTTCGCGTCGCGAACTCTGCCACTCCGAAAAAGAGTCGAGGCCGGGCAGGGTGTCGATGTCGGCCGGCGGGTCGCATCGGATCGACTCCGGGTCCGTGAGATGGCCGAGTCCGACCAACGCAGCATCGAGCCGCGCGAGTTGTCGGCCACCGAAGTGAGCGGAGAGTTCCGACACCTCGAGGCGGTCGCCATCGAAGTTCATGCGACCATTGAGGTTGCGGACCCGGTCGGCTTCACCCACCTGGATCTGGGCGTCGCGAAAGCCCATGGCCAGGGTCAGGTCACCCGGCCGCGTAAGGATCCCGCGCTGCGTGATCGATCGAAAGCCATCGGCCGTACTCTGTACGCCCACTTCGATACGCTCGATCGTGCCGCTCTCGAATCGCGCGACTGCGTCGGCGGCGCCAATCCGCAAGCCTTCGGGAAGCTGCTTCACCAGGTGTGCGACGTCCCCGGGTTCGAGTTCGCCCGTTTCGATGCGCGCCCGAAAAGGCGCTGCGCCGGCATGCGGCAACAGGAATGCGGCGTCGCCTCGAAGGGCCACGTTTCCGTCGGTGAGCTCGGCGAAACGGATGTCGAGCTTGCGCGGGACGCCACTTGCGTGGAGCCGCAGACGGGGTCGGTCGAGCGCGAGGTCGAGTGCCGGGGTGTCCACGGGGCCGATCGTTCCCGCCACGTCGGTGCCGCGCAGATTCAAGTCGAGAAACTGTGGCCCTCCCTCAGGCACCCGCCAGCGGAGCGTTCCGCCGATGTCCCCGGCCAGTGTGCTCTCGAGATGAAGGGCGCGTGCCCATTTTTCGATCGGCGCTTCGCCGGTCGAGAGCACGAGCTCGGTCTCGCCCGAGCCGGCACTGAGTTCGAGTTGTAGCGGCACGTTCACGTCATCGAATACCAGCGTGCCATGCAGATCGATCTGACCGCGGAACCCGAGTGCCGAGCAATCGAGGCCGCCCTGGGCATCGAGCACGAGGGGCACCGGGGTGCCATCGATGGGCTGCCAGACCGAAAGCTGTTGTATGGCGAGAGACGGTCCCGGACACGGATTCGCGCGGAGCCACTCGGCGACATCGTCGAGCCAGCGGATCGACGTTGCGAGATCCGCCGTGTCCCCGCTGTCGTCTGGCTCCGGCCAGGCGGGAAGAACCCAGCGGGCCCCCTGCAGCGTGACGTCCCGGACATCCAGACGCGCAATCGCAAAGGACAGCGGATTCAGGTCGGCGCTCAGACGATGGGCGCGGAAGGATCCTCCGTCTTCCCAGTCGAGAACGGCATCCACTGCCCGGAGCTGGATCCAGGGCAACTCGTCGGCCCAGGTGAGGTGCACGGCGCCGAGCGTCACCCGAGCGTGCGTCACGTCCGAGAGCACCTGCTCGGCCTGCGCCTGGAGCCGCTCGGGCGCGATCCGCGCGGCTGTGACGAAGCCGGCCAGTGCCGCCAACAAGAAAACGGCCAGGCCGGCCATGGCGATGACGATCGCTCGCCTCATGACCCCCCCAGGCTCAGGACGGTAGCGGAACGATTCTCAGCCATCGTCGTTGCCTCTTCGCCTCATGGTCGACCTCTTCGACGGTCCGGCCCGGGCGCTTCATTCGCCAGGAAGTGGGGACAACGGGGTAGAGATCCACGATTGTCCCCTCGGGGACCATCGTCTTCCAGCAGAGTTGCCGGTCGCCTGCATGCGCTTGGAGCCTCGTGCACCGGCGCTTCCGCCGGGAAACCTGCAGGCCCAATGCACTTTCCGAAATAGGGTGCGGGGAAGCCGCTCCAATTCCTTCCAAGCCCCGATTTTCACTCAAGAAATCGGGTTCGCGGGACGAATCAGTTCTGGAACCTGGCCCGACCCGGCGACCCGAGATGGGTCCAAACGGGGACGGATTCAAGGAGTGTGTCCGGTGAGCACGAACGATCGATTTCCCAACCGCGTACGCGAGATTCGCGAGAACCGGCTCATGA
Organism: Deltaproteobacteria bacterium; assembly: GCA_029261815.1. GTDB lineage: Bacteria > Myxococcota_A > UBA9160 > UBA9160 > UBA6930 > JAJDAP01. Next base: position 3,080 of record JAJDAQ010000052.1, on the reverse strand, counting down.
CCCAGGCCCAGTTGGCCCGCAAGGCCAAGGTCGCGCTCCGCACGATCCATTCGGTCGAAAAGGGCATGAACTGTCGCATGGACACGAAGCGCAAGATCCTCCTCGCGCTCGGCATGACCTTCGAAGAGAAGGACCTCGTCTTCCCCGCGCGCAGCCGCATGACGCTGCCCGGAATGCCCGCACCCGCGCCGACGATGTCGCCGTCCGCACCGACGGAAACGTCCGGTGAGAACAACGGCTCCGGCGGCAGCATGGGCGGCGGTGGCTGGCCCACCTCGCACTAGCGAGCGAATCAGGGCGCTCCTGAGCGCCCGCCGATTCACGACCGGCCGCGACCGCTGCGGACCGTTACCATGGCGCATGCCTTGCTTTGGGAGGATGTGTCATTCCGGACCGCGGTGCCCTGTATGAGGACGTGGCCGGGATCGTCTCCCGGTCCCACGACCTCGTCGAGACGTTGGACAACGTCGTCGACCTCGTTGCGAAGCGTCTCGACGCCGATGTCTGCTCGGTCTACCTGACGGAGCCCGACCTCGCGCACCTCGCGCTTGCGGCGACGATGGGCCTTGACGCCAGCGGCGTCGGGACGGTGCGCCTTGGCTTCGGCGAAGGCCTGGTGGGCCACGTGGCCGAAGAAGGCCGCGCCATGGCATTTGCGGATGCGCAGGCCGACCCGCACTACCGCTACTTCCCCGAGACCCGCGAGGAGGAGTTCCGATCGCTGATGGCGGCACCGCTCCGGGTCAACAGCCTGGGCGCGGTCGACGGGTTCTCCATCGGCGTGCTCGTCGTCCAGACCCGGCAGGCCCGGACGTTTGGCGACTCGGATCTTGAACTCCTCGCGACCTGTGCGCATCTGCTGGCGCCCGTGGTCATGAACTCGCAGCTGCTGTCTGTGGTCTCTGGCAGCGACGAGCGTCGGTCGCAGATGCTGGACCAGCTCGGCCGCGCCGGCGTCCTCTCGGCCGATACCGAGGTGACCGAGGACCGCGCCTTGCGAGTCGAGGGCACGCCGACCTCGCGCGGAATTGCCATCGGGCGTGTCTACTTCCTGGGTGATGCCATCCAGTTCGACCGGATCGACTACACGGCCGATCCAGATCCCAAGGCTGAACTCGCCGCGATCCGACGGGCGGTGGACCGCGCCCTGTCCGAACTTCACAGCCTTCGCGATGACGTCGGTGGCCGCTTCGGCCCGGACTTCGCCGCGATCTTCAATACCCACATCCAGATCCTCGAAGACAAGGGGTTCTCCGGAAAGATCGAGTCGCTGACGGCCGAGGGGGGCAACGCACTCGAAGCCGTTCGCGCCGTCCTCGACGAGTACGCCCAGATGTTCCAGTCGATCGAGGACCCGTATTTCCGCGAGCGCGGGATCGACGTGCAGGACGTCGGCCAGCGGGTGGTCGCGCGGCTGCTCGGCGTCCGGGCCGATGCACAGCCGATGTCCGAGGGCGCCATCATCGTGGCCTCGAATCTCTTGCCCGCACACTTCGCCACGCTCGAGACCGAGAAGATCGCCGCGATCGTCTCGGAGCACGGTGGCGCCACGTCCCACGGCGCGATCTTTGCCCGCGCTCTCGAGATCCCGGCGGTGACGGGTGTGCCCGGCCTTCTCGAAGCCGCGCAGGCTGGCGAGACCGCGATCGTCGATGGCGAGACGGGCGCAGTCTTCTTCTCGCCGAACGATGACTTGCTCAGGGAGTACGAGCGCGCACAGCACCGTGCGCTCGTGGCCGTCGAACACCTCGATGCCCTGGCGGCGCGCCCGGCGGAAACGCTCGACGGTCACCGCGTCCGGCTCACGGCCAACGTCGGCCTGTTGTCCGATTTGCGACTCGTCGATCGCCACGGCGCCGAGGGCGTCGGGCTCTTCCGGACAGAGCTGCTCGCACTCGTGCATCGTGGTTTCCCGAGCGAGGAAGACCAGGAGCAGCTCTACGAAGAAGTGGTGCGCGCGATGGCGCCGCGCCCGGTCACGATCCGGACCCTCGACCTGGGCGGCGACAAGGCGATTCCCGAGCTCGACTTCCAGGCCGAGGAGAATCCGCAACTCGGATGGCGATCGATCCGGCTGTCGCTGGATGAACTCGGTCCCTTCCGCGCGCAACTCCGGGCGATCCTGCGCGCGAGCGCAGCACGCAACGTCCGACTGTTGGTGCCGATGGTTTCTTCGATCGAGGAGCTTCGGCGCGTCCGTGAGCTCGTCGAAGAAACCAAGGTCGAATTGACAAGCCGGGGCTCCGCTTTCGACCCCGATATCCCGGTCGGCGTCATGATCGAGGTGCCGTCGGCCGCGGTGCTGGCCGACGTCCTCGCGCGCGAAGCGGACTTCTTCTCGATCGGCACCAACGACCTCACGCAGTACACGTTGGCCGTGGACCGTGGCAACGAACGCGTGGCGCACCTCTACGACTCGTTGCATCCGGCCGTGCTCTCGCTGATCGATCGCACCGTGAGCGCCGCGCAGCGGGCCGGGATTCCGGTCTCCCTCTGCGGCGAAATGGCGAGCAATCCCCTGGCGGTCCCCCTGCTGGTGGCGATGGGGCTATCGGAACTCTCTGGCGTCGCGAGCGCGGTGCCCGTCGTGAAGGAGATCGTGCGTGCCCTCGACCGGGGTGAGGTCGCCGACGATGTTCGGCGAGCGCTCGAAGCCGGCACCGCGAGCGAGGTGCATCGAATCGGCGCGGATCGGATCCGACAGGCCGGACTGCTCGAGCACCCCGACATCGGCGACTGGCTGCGCCGAAAGGTCGCCGAGTAGGGCGCTGCCCGCCCGCTTTCGCCTAGAAGGAAGCGCCGCCGCGACGAGAAGCCGGCGGCGCCGTCGGGGCCTGCTCGTGTTCGATCACGAAGGATCGATACTGGGCGCTCGAGTCGATGAAGACCTTCACGAACTCGATGATGATCTCGCGATTGATCCCCGCATTCGCGAGCAAGTCAGCCTCGAGCACCGGGTCTCCCTCGTCATCGAGGTATGCGCGGGACAGGCGATAGTTCTTGTTCCACTCGTTCAGGTTCTCGGCCGTGAGTGAAACGCCTGCGATGCCGAAGTACATCTGCAGATCCCCGTCGTCGTA
>JAJDAQ010000051.1 GCA_029261815.1 Deltaproteobacteria bacterium | reverse complement strand
CGAGAGCGCGCCGACATCGAGAAGCATGCCGAGCTCGTCTCGGAACACGCGCTCTTCGATGATCTTTCCGTCGCGAAGCCGGAACAGCGCGAGGGCCTCCCAGCTTGTCGGACGTCCGGCGACGTCGAAAGTGCCGACTCGGGTACGCCACTTGTCGCGGTACACCGCATCGTGTCGTAGGCGTGCGACGATGACGTCTCCGTCTTCGATCAGTTCGATCAGCGTGGTTTCGAACGACGAGAAGATCTTCCCGGCCATCGCGACGACGAGTTTCATGGCTTCGGGGCCGACCAGGGGTTCAGGGAGTTCGGGGCGGTAGGTCTTGGAATCCAGCGCAAAGAGGTCCGGCATCGCCTTGGTGTCGCCTTCGTCCAACGCCGCGAAATAACGCCGCACAATATCCGGTCCGCTCATGCATTCTCCCGGCGGGAGCGTACCATCTTCATCGAGCCGCGGACTTCGTCGGGCGGCGTCGAACCCGGAGGGACTGCCAGTGCCGTTTCATGACATCGCAGCTGTCATCGAGAAGGACATAATGCCGGGTTGGAAGGGACGCTTCGTGCACGCGGAGCAGACGACCACCGCTTACTGGGAGATCGCGGCGGGAGCTGCGCCCGTGCCTGAACACGATCATCCGCAAGAGGAGATCTGGCATGTCCTCGAAGGCGAGCTGGAAGTGACGATCGCTGGGGAGACGCAACACGCGGGACCTGGCGCGATTGCAGTCGTCCCACCGTCCACGCTGCACTCGGTGCGCGTGCTCAGCGCGTGCCGCGCGATCGTGGTCGACTCTCCGACGCGAGATGAGCTGGCCGGAGTCGATATCCGATAGCCTCGCTGCAGCCGGGGACTACGAAGATGCTCTACGACACCATTGGTCGGGGTTACCGAACACGCCGTCAGCCGGACGCACGAATCGGCGCGCAGATTCACGAGGCGCTGGGCGATTCGCGGCGCATCTTGAATGTGGGTGCTGGCGCGGGTTCGTACGAGCCGGCGGACCGCAACGTTCTGGCGGTCGAGCCGTCGCAGGTCATGGTGGCCCAGCGCCCCGGCGGAGCCGCGCCCGCCGTACGGGCCGTCGCCGATGCGCTTCCCTTCGACGATGACAGCTTCGACGCGGCAATGGCCTCCCTCACAATCCACCATTGGCCCGATTGGGAAGCCGGTCTCACGGAGGTCCGCCGCGTCACCCGCGACCGGATCGTCCTGTTCACGTTCGACCCCGATTATCGGCGCTTCTGGTTGTACGACTACTTCCCCGGGGTGGTCGCCTTGGACAATGGCCGGATGCCGACGCTGGAGCGCCTGGCGAATGTGCTCGGCGAGATCGAAGTCGCGACGGTGGAGATCCCGGCCGACTGCACCGACGGCTTTCAGGGGGCGTACTGGAAACGACCGGAGGCGTATCTCGACGCAGACGTGCGCGCTTCGATCTCGACGTTCCCGGCGCTGGAAGATCCGCAGCCGGGACTCGATGCATTGGCGTCCGACCTCGCGTCGGGCGCGTGGCAAGAGCGCTACGGAGACGTCATGTCGCTCGACGCGGTCGACCTCGGCTACCGGATCGTCACCGCGACGCCTGGCTGATAGCGGCGGAGCAACCCTACGCGAGCGCCCGCGCGATCCGGGCGAAGCGGTCATCGGACGACCGGTGCGCGGTGGCGAAACGCGCAAAGGTCCAGGCGCGCAGCCGAATCGGGTCCAGGTCGAGGAGCGTGGCCATCCGACGGACGAGAGCGTCGGGAGCGTCCTCCATGCGGTCGAGGTCGTTCATCAAGTGCTGGGTCGCATCGTAGGCGCGGTCACCCGCGAAGGGCTTCGGGTCGATCGCGAGCCACGGTGCACGGCAGCTTTGCAAGACGTTTCCGGCGTGCAGGTCGGTGGCGAGCACGACTCCATCGGTCTTTGAAGCTGCCAGCTCGACCAGCGCGCGGGCGCCATCCTCCTGAAGCTGGAGGTCCGCGTCGGAGTCTGGGTCGTGTGTTAGGCGCGCGACCCAATCTTCTACCATGAACGCAAGAGGCCGAAACGGCGCGCCCGGAGGCGGTGCCCGCCAGAGCTCGCACAGGATGCCCGCGATCACGACGTCTTGCTCGGTCGCGTCCACCTGGTGGAGTGAACCACCGGGGTCGCAACGTTCGAGGACCAGGACGTGCGCCGTCGGGTCCGCGTCGAGGACTGACACCGCCGGACCGCCCTCCCAGAAGCGCAAGCCCGCGATCTCGTCGCGGGCCTCCATGTGCGGAAACCCGAGTTTGAGGACGGCATCCGCGCCCGTCGCCGTCGTACATGGGGCGACCCAGGAACAGACTCCGCCCGGTTCGAATGGCTCGCCGATGCTGAGGCGAAAGCGCATGCAGGCGCGCTCGATGGCGTCGGGCAGTGCCGCGATCCAGGCGCGCCCCTCCGAAGTGGCGCCAACCCCGGCGCCGAGCCTCGTGGGGACGCGCAACATGTCGGTTACGCCTAACGTCCCTGGAATTTCGGCGGTCGCTTCTCGATGAAGGCCTTCATGGCTTCGACGCCGTCTTTCGTCGACCCGTTCACGGTCTGCGCCATGCCCTCCCAGTGGAGCATCTCCGACAGGCTCATCTGCAGGCCGCTGTTCGCCATTCGCTTGGTCATCTGCAGTGCGAGCGGCGGCCCGTCGGCCAGACGCATCGCCCAGCCGTGAACGAACTCGTCGAGCTCGGCCTGCGGCAGGACGCGATTCAGGATCCCGATGCGCTCTGCTTCGTTGGCGTCGATGATCTCGGCGAGCAGCAGTAGCTCCTTCGCCTTGTGGAGTCCGACGAGCCGCGGCAACAGCCAGGAGCCCCCCAGGTCCACCGACAGGCCGCGCTGCGCGAAGATCTCGCTGAATCGCGAGCGATCACTGGCGACGATCAGGTCGCAGCCGAGCGCGAGATTCAGCCCCGCGCCGATGGCTACGCCGTCGATCTTGGCGATCGTGGGCTTCGGGACTTCGTGCAGCGCCATCCCGGCCGAACTGAAGTACTGCATCTGGTCGAGTTGATGGCGCGAGTCCTTGGCGCCGCCGGTCAGGTCGGCGCCGGAGCAGAAGTTGCCCCCGGCTCCCGTCAGGACGAGCACTCGGTCGTCAGGATTATGGCTCACTTCCCGGAAGGTCCGGACCAGCTTCTCCCACATGTCGAAGCTGATCGCGTTCTTCTTCTCGGGCCGGTTCAGCGTGACGGTGACGATTCCGCCCTCTCGCTCGACGTGCACATTCTCCAAGCTTGGATCCTCCGTGGCCGGCGATGATAGGATGGACGGCCGAGGAGTACCCGATGTCTGAGTTCAAACGTGCAGAAGTGGAAGAAGCCTGGCGTCATTTCGTCTCTGTCGGCGATTCCGGCGATTGGAACGCCTGGGCGGACCTCCACAGCGAAGATGGCGTCTGGGTCGAGCACCACCTGGGCACCTTCGAGGGCCGGGAGGCAATCCGCACCGCCATCGTCGACGTGATGAAGCCCGTCCCGATGATGACGTTCCCGGTGGGCTGGCACGCGATCGACGGCCACCGGGTCGTCTACTACCCGTGGCAGGTCATGCCGGACCCGGCCGGCGGCGACGCCGTCTACCGTTTCGGCTGCGTGACGATCCTGGAGTACGCCGGAGACGGGCTCTGGTCGTACCAGGAAGATCTCTACAACCCGCGTGAAGGGCAGGAGGTCATCCAGGCGTGGATCGCCGCGGGCGGCAAGCTGGCGACCCCGTGACTGCCTACTTTGAACGTTATGCCGCCGCCATCGACGCGTTCGATGCGGAGGCGATCACGGCGTTCTTCCAGGTGCCCTGCACGATGGTGAACAACGACTACGCGGCGCACCTCATGACGCCAGAGGCCGTGTTGTCCAACATGCGCGCCATCTGTGCGTACCACACGCGCGAAGGCTACGGCCGAGCGCGACCCACCGACGTGCGTGTCCGGGAGACATCGCCGCAGGTGCGCCTTGCTGAGGTGGACTGGGAAGTCGATGACCGGGAGGGCCAGCCGCTCTGGCGCTTCACGAACACCTATCAGCTGACGAAGTACGAAGACGACTGGCGCATCCTCGTCTCGACCACCCACGCAGACGCGTGAACGCCGCTCGTGCGCATGGACTTCGTACTCCGAACGACACGCCACGAATTACGGCCGATTCGCACCGGCGACACTGAACCGCTTCTCGCACTGTTCCGGCACGCCGACGTTCGGCGTTGGCTCTTTGACGACGAGCTTGCTGATGTGTCGCTGGTTACTTCGTTCATCGAACGAAGTGACCTCGAACAGGGAGCTGGGCTCTGCCATTGGGCGATTCGTCTGCAGGGCGAATCCGAGATCATCGGCTCCATTGCACTCCGGTCGCTCGAAGGCGATGTCGAGCTGCTCTACCTGCTTTCGCCCCAGCACTGGGGAGCTGGACACGCGACGGAATGCGGGCGGGCGGTCCTCTCTCACGCTTTCGAAGTGGTTGGACTCCCGCGCGTGATTGCGCAAGCGGACACGCCGAACGAAGCGTCAGTGCGCGTGATGGAACGCCTCGGCATGGTGTTTGAACGGACCCTCACGAACGGGGGGCCCGGCCTCGTGCAGTACGCGATCAGGCGCGACTGACGCCGCGCCGACCCCTCGCCCGCGATCGAAACGAGCAGGCGAGGGGCGCCGGCGCGGTCGCGTTAGCGATTGCGGCGCTGGTGCCGGTCGACTCGGCGGTCGATCCGGTCTCCCTTCCGGTCCAGCCGGCGATCGATGCGATCGCCCTTGCGGTCGAGCTTCCGATCAATGCGGTCGCCGCGACGATCGAGCTTCCGGTCGATCCGATCCCCCTTGCGATCCAGTCGCTCGGCTCGGCGCTCGTGGCCATTGGCGGCTGCGCGGTCGGAGGCGCGGTCGAGTTTCCGATCGATGCGGTCGCCCTTTCGGTCGAGCCTTCGATCGATGCGATCGCCTTTCTTGTCGAGGCGGTGATCGATGCGATCCCCCTTCCGGTCGAGTCGATCATCGATCTTGTCGCCAGTGTCGGCGAAGGCGCCACCGGCGACGAAGACCAAACCGGTTGCCAGTAGTGCTGCGCGTGTCCATCGGCCCATGGGGAGTTTCTCCTTGTTTGGGGTCGTTGGAGGATTCAACACGGGCTCGATCGGAAGGTTTCGCGTGGAGGGCCCGGTGTATGCTCGGCGATGCATGTCGTGCCGTAACCCCCCGACAGCGGGCCGATCTTTCGAGTCGGTGCCGTGAGCCAGGCGGCGCGCAACCTGCGGCATTGGCGTGTCGTCAGTCCGCTTTCCCAGGCGTTTTTCTGGGCACCCGTGTTCTTCCTCTACTGGAACGCGCACTTGCCGGTCGTGCAGGTTCTCCAGCTCGAGGCCATCTACTACTTCTCGGTGGTCTTGTTCGAAGTTCCGTCCGGCGCCTTCTCGGACCGCTTCGGCCGTCTCCTGACGTTGCGGATCTCGGGTGCTCTGGGCGTTCTCGCCTACGGGCTCTTCTTCCTGGCCGACGGGTTTCTGGGCTTCGCGATCGCACAAGCATCCCTTGCGGCGCACTTTGCGTTCCGCTCAGGAACCGCGGCCGCATGGCACTACGAACAGCTGGAGCTGGAGGGCCGCGCCGGGGAGTTCGCTGCCGCTGAGGCGAGGCTCGCGCGCAACGGCTTCTGGGTCCGCGCAGTCTGTGCGCTCGTGGGAGGAGCGGTCGGGGTCTATTCCCTCGGCGCCAGCTACGCGCTCTCGGCGCTCGCCGCAGCAGGTGTGCTCGCGCTGCTGGTGGCTTCGCGCGAGGGCGGCGACATCTCCGTCCGCTCGGAATCGGCCGTTGCCTCGTTGAAGCGGTCGTTCACCCGACTGCGCCATCCCTGGTTGGGCTGGATCTTTGCCACCGTCGTCCTGCGGACCACGCTCGATCACATCCCGCACGAATTCGTACAGCCGTACCTGGCCGTGCTGCTCGACGGCCGCGGAATCGATGTCGCGAACGCGCCACTCGCCAGCGGCGTGATGATGGCGTTCGTTGCGGTCGTCGGTGGCTGGGCGGCAAGTTGGGCGCCGCCGCTCCTACGCCGGTTCGGCGCGGCAGCGACACTGCTGGGTGTCATGGTCGGTCAAACGGCCGTCATTGCGGTACTGGCGGCCGCCGTCCATCCCGTCCTGGCGGTCCTGATCGTGTTCCGCAGCGTACAGCCGGCGATCGCCAGCGTGGTGGTCGACGTGGTCGTGGCGCCGTTGGTTCCTGCAGCGGAGCGGGCCACGTATCTGTCACTCCACAGCCTCGCGGGACGCGCCGGCTACGCGGCGGTCCTTCTGGGCCTGGGCGCCCTTGTCGGACCCGTCGACGTGATGTCGGGGGCCGAGCTTCGACTCGTTCTCGCAAGCTCGGCCGTCCTTGGCGCCGTCGGGATCGCCGCCCTGGTCGCCACCCGCCGGCGCGCCGAGCGCGCAGCGCCGCCGGCCTAGCGGGGTTCGTCTGAGAGCCGAACTGCGACGTCGTCCGGCGGACTCTCCGGGTCGAACGCGATCTTCAGCATTTCGTCGGCGACGAAGCGGGTCGAATTGAAGTCGCCCTCGGCCTTCCGTCGTTGGAATCGCGGGAGCTCCGGAAAGTCTGTGGCGGCGGACTCCCGAATCGACGCCTGCATGTCGGTGTCAACGACCCCGGGCGCCACCGCGTGGGCTCGCAAGCCGTGGTCGCGCTCCTCGAGGTCGAGACAACGCGTCAGGTGATCCACCGCGGCTTTGCTCGCGCAATAGGCCGACCAGCCGTGGTAGGCCTTGGTGGATGCGCCGGAGGAGACGTTGAGTAGGACGCCTTGGGAACCCTGACGGCGGAGGTACCGCACGAACGCGCCCGACCCTGAAAACACCCCGCCGATGTTGATGTCGAGGTGTCGTTGCCAGGCATCGGGTGAGATGTCCCGCAGCGGCGCGATCGGGTCGAGCACTCCGGCATTGTTGATCCACAGGTCGATCTTGCCGAAGCGGTCGTGCACGGCTTCGCAAAACGCTTCGGTGGCGGCCAGGTCGGTGATGTCGAAGGTTCGAGAGACGACCTCCGGACCGTCGGGCAGCGCCGGCGGATTGCGTGCGCAAAGACCGAGGCGCAGCCCGCGCTCCGCGAAGCGGCCGGCGAGGCCCGCGCCGATGCCGCGGCTGGCACCCGTGATGACGGCCACGCGACCTGACACATCCATGTGTTTGCTCTCCTCGGGAGTGCGAGCGGCTGCTATAAGGTGGCCACGGCGCCGACCGCCCGTCCCGCGAATTGGGAAGATGGCGAACCCGGCCGCCGGGAACGAGGCCCATGACGGATCCCTTTCCGAAACGACCCTTTGCAGGTCGCGTGGCATTGGTTACTGGCGCATCCCGCCGTGGCGGCATCGGCTTCGCCATCGCGAAACGCCTCGCCGCGGGCGGGGCATCGCTTCTGCTCCATGCCTTCAGCAGCTATGACGAAGGGCAGCGCTGGCACGAGCCGGGAGGCGCGGAAGCGTGCGCCACCGATCTCGCGTCAGCGGGCGCCGACGTCGAACTGATGGAGGCCGACCTCGCAGACCCGGCTTCGCCGGCCGCCCTGGTCGCCCGCGCTCATGAGCGCTTCGGCGGCCTCGATCTGTTGGTCGCGAACCACACGCACTGGGGGGGAGGCGGCATCCTCGACCTTGCGCTGGACTCGCTCGACCGGCACTACGCCGTGATCGTGCGCGGGTCGCTCTTGTTGGTCAAGGAAATGGCGCAACGTCGCCCCGAAGGCCCGGGTGGCCGGGTCGTCTTGTTCAGCTCTGGCCAACACCTGGGTCCGATGACGGGTGAGATCGGTTATGTGACGAGCAAGGGTGCCCTGGTGCAGGCGGTTCCGTCGCTGTCAGCCGAGTTGATTGCTCGCGGGATCACGGTCAATGCCGTGAATCCCGGTCCCAATGACACCGGTTGGGTGAGCGACGAACTCCGGCCGGAGCTTCTCGCTCGCTCGCCGCTGGGGCGCATCGGGACTCCCGAAGACACCGCCGACCTCGTGTCCTTTTTGTGCTCGGAGCAGGGCGGTTGGGTTACGGGTCAGGTGCTGAACTCGGAAGGCGGCTTCCAGCGTGGCTGACCCCGCACGGCACATCGCGCAGGTCGGGGTCTTCTGCGGGTCGAGCCCCGGAAACGCGCCCCATTTCATGGAATGTGCGCGCGACTTCGGCGCGCTAATGGCGCGTCGCGGCCAGGGCCTGGTCTACGGCGGCGGTCGCAAGGGTTTGATGGGCGTCCTCGCAGACGCCGTGCTGGAAGGGGGCGGTACGGTCCAGGGCGTCATCCCGCGTGCCATGGTCGACCGGGAGGTCGCGCATCACGGCGTGACCGAGCTCGTCCTGACCGATGATATGTTCGAGCGGAAGGGCCGGATGATGGCCGAGGCCGATGCGTTCGTGGCGCTGCCGGGTGGGATCGGGACGCTCGATGAGGTCTTCGAGGTCATTACCTGGAACCAGCTCGGGTACCTGTCCAAGCCGTGCGGGTTGCTCAATGTCGGTGGCTTCTTTACACCGCTCCTCGCTGCCCTCGACGGCATCGTTGACAATGGTTTCCTGAAGCCGGCACATCGCCGCGCGCTGCTGGTCGAAGACGACCCCGCCGCCCTGCTCGATGCCCTCGTTACCTGGACCCCCGTCGCCCTGGATAAACTCGACGGATGAAACGACTACCGCCGGTCCTGTTGTTCGATCTGGACGACACGCTGCTTGTCTTTGGCTCGGGCAAGGAAGACGTGTGGCGCGAAGTCGGCCTTGGGTTCGCGCCACAGCTGGGCCTCGATCTCGACCCGTTGCTAGGCAGCATTCAAACGGCCGCAGACGCATTCTGGTCGGCGCCAGAAACGAAGGACCTGGGCCGTCTTGACATGCTCGGCTCCCGCCGGACGATCGTGACGCGCGCGCTCGCGGCACTCGGCTGCGACCGCGCGGACATCGGTGAAGCCTACGCGGACGCCTATACCTGGGCCCGGGAGGAGCGTGTCGCACCCCTTCCGGGTGCGATCGAGACGCTCGAAACCCTGCGCTCCCGCGGGCACCGCCTGGGCCTCGTGACCAATGGCGGGAGCCTGTTCCAGCGGCGGAAGATCCATCGCTACGACCTAGAAGGGTTCTTCGAGGACATCCGGATCGAGGGCGAGCAGGGCATCGGAAAACCCCATGCCGCCGCATACGAACGGGCGCTCGCGGCATTCGGAGTCGGGCCGGAAGACGCCTGGATGGTGGGTGACAACGTGACGGCCGACATCGCGGGTGCCCAGGCCGCCGGCCTCCGCGCCGTATGGGTCGACTCCAGGGAAGAGGGGCTCGGCGAGGACGCACCGGCCGCTCCCGACCGGATCGTCCGGGCCGTCAGAGAGCTGATCGACTAACAGTCGAGATTTCCCGATCGCTTGAACCCAGGCCCGCTATCGTTCGGGGCGGAGGAAATCCCATGAAGTTCGGTCTCGCCTTTGCCAGCAGTGTCGGCACGGATCCTGTCAGCGCGCTCGAAATCTGCCGCACGGCAGAAGCCGGGGGCTTCGACTCGGTGTGGGGTGGCGAGCACGTCATCCGGCCCGACACGATCTCGTCGTCCTACCCCTATACGGCCGACGGAGAGATGCCGGGGGAGGCCGAGACGCATATCCCCGACCCGCTCATCTGGCTGGCCTATGTCGCCGCCGCTGCGCCGACGGTGAAGCTCGGGACCTGCATCCTGATCCTTCCCCAGCGCAACCCGGTCGTGCTGGCGAAGGAGCTGGCGACCCTCGACCAGTTGTCGGGTGGACGGGTGGAACTCGGTATTGGCGTGGGATGGCTCGAGGAGGAGTTCCAGGCGCTCGGTGTGCCGTGGGAACGTCGCGGCGCGCGAAACGACGAGTACGTCGCCGCCATGCGCGCGCTCTGGGCCGGCCCCCATGCCGAGTATCACGGCGATTTCGTCGACTTCCCGCCGGTGACGTGCGCGCCGCGCCCGCCGAACGGTGACATTCCGATCCTGGTCGGCGGCGACACGCCTGTCGCGATCCGGCGCGCAGCGCGATTGGCCCAGGGCTATTTCCCAGGCACGACGGACCCGGAAGAGCTCGGACGCTTGATCCAGGCGCTCGGTGAAGAAGCCGCGAAGCAGGACCGCGACCCGTCCGAGATCGCCATCCACGCGATCTTCGGTCCGCAGATGGCGGACCCGGCGGCTGGCGTCGAAGCCTTCCGCAAGGCCGGCGTCGACCGGGTGATGGTGCCGGCCTTCTTCTTCGCGGGAGAAGGGGGGCTCGACCGCCTTTCCGAGTTCGCGGAGCGCGTGGTGGCCCCGAACCTGGGCGACTGAGCCCGCTTGAAAACACTGGCGAGACCCCGACACTTCGGGACTCCTTCGTGCGCGCCCCGGAAGGTCACCCTTGCAACCGATTCGTCTCGCGATCATCGGCGTCGGCAACTGTGCGAGTTCGCTCGTCCAGGGGCTGACGTACTACCGCCAGAGATCCGCTGAGGACGCGAGCGGAATCGCGCGCTGGGAGATCGGCTGCTGGAGCCCGAGCGACCTCGAGGTCGTCGCGGCATTCGACATCGATGCCCGGAAAGTCGGGCGTGACGTGGCCGAGGCGGTGTTCGCGGACCCGAACTGCACACAGCGTTTCGCCGACGAGATCCCGAAGACGGGCGTCGCGGTTCAGATGGGGCGCCTGCTCGACGGCGTGTCCGAACACCTCGCAGACCATCCCGAGGAACGACGATTCGTCCCGTCGGATGCGCAGGAAGCGGATGCGGACGAGGTGGTCCGTGTGCTTCGCGATGCGGGTACCGACGTCGTCGTGAACTACCTCCCGGTCGGCTCGGAATACGCCACGCGTTTCTACGCCCAGTGCGCCATCGATGCTGGCTGCGGTTTCGTCAACTGCATCCCGGTGTTCCTCGCCAGCGACCCGGTCTGGGCGGAGCGGTTTCGGGATGCAGGGCTGCCGATCGTGGGCGACGACATCAAGGCCCAGCTTGGCGCCACGATCACCCACCGCACACTGACGGACCTCTTTCGCCGTCGCGGCGTCACGCTGGACCGCACCTATCAATTGAACACAGGCGGAAACACCGACTTCTTGAACATGCTGAACCGCGACCGGCTCGCATCGAAAAAGGAGTCGAAGACCGAGGCTGTGCAATCGGTTGCCGCCTCCCGTCTCGCCGACGCCGACATCCACGTCGGTCCGTCGGATTACGTCGCCTGGCAGAACGACCAGAAGGTCTGCTTCCTGCGTATGGAGGGCCGGCTCTTCGGAGACGTTCCGATGAACATCGAGCTGCGTCTCTCGGTCGAGGATTCGCCGAACTCGGCCGGCGTCGCGATCGACGCGATCCGCTGCTGCGCGCGGGCAATGAGGCGTGGGGAATCCGGGCCGGTGGTCGAAGCATCCGCCGCCTTCATGAAGCACCCTCCGCAGCAGTGGCCTGACGACGAAGCGCATCGGCGTCTCGAAGCGGTCCTCGACGCCGACTAACGAGGCCGCAGCTGGTCGAGTAGCCAATGCGCGCGCGCGAAGAGCTGCGCCGGCTCCGCCCCGTCGAGCCGCGTGCAGATGCGTTGATCCGGGTCCACACGGATCTCGCCCCCAGGGCCGGTGACCAGCGCGACGAGCGTGGCGGGGTCTACGCGGCTCGTGGGCGCGGACGTCAACACGATCTCGTCCCGAGTGACTTCGACGCCGATCACGCCGAGGTCGCGCGCTTCGATCTTGAGTCGGATCACGTCCACGAGATTGACGGCCTCCGGCGGCAGCGGGCCGAAGCGGTCCAGGAGTTCGTCCCGCAGTCCTTCCGCTTCCTCCGCATTTGGAGCGCCGGCAAGGCGCTTGTAGAGGACGAGTCGCTGGCTCACGTCGGCGACATAGCTTTCCGGGAGCCGTGCCGGAATCGGCAGTTTGATCTCGGGGTCGATGGCCATCGGTCGCACGCCGCCCCGAAGCTCTTCGATCGCCTCTTCCAGCAGTTCCATGTAGGTCTCGAAGCCGACGGATCCGAGGTGCCCGCTCTGCTCCCCCCCGACCAGGTTCCCCGCGCCGCGAATTTCGAGGTCCATGTTGGCGAGGCGGAAGCCACTGCCCAGTTCCGAGAGATCCTGAAGCGCTTCCAGTCGGCGGGTCGCGTCAGCTGACAGCGCGGCTTCGCCCGGGATCAGCAGGTAGGCATAGGCGCGGTGGCTCGAGCGCCCGACCCGGCCGCGGAGCTGGTACAGCTGCGCCAGTCCCAGCGCGTCGGCCCGGTCGATGATCATCGTATTCGCCCTGGGGTTGTCGATGCCGCTCTCGATGATGGTCGTGCACAACAGCACCTCGAAGTCGCCCCGCATGAAGGCCAGCATCTTGTCTTCGAGTTCACGTTCGGGCATCTGGCCATGGGCGACGAGGACCTTGACTTCGGGCACGATGCGTTCGAGCAACTCGGCGATCGCGTGGATGGTCTTCACGCGGTTGTGCACGAAATAGGCCTGCCCGCCGCGGCGCACCTCACGCAGGATCGCCTCCCGGATCAGCGTTTCTTCGAAGCGACAGACCTGGGTGCGAATCGCGAGGCGATCCGGCGGCGGGGTCTCGATGACGGACAAGTCCCGAAGGCCGCTGAACGCCATCTGCAACGTTCGCGGAATCGGCGTGGCCGTCAGCGTCAGGACGTCCACCGTCTGCTTGAGTTGCTTGATCCGTTCCTTGTGGGCGACGCCGAAGCGATGTTCCTCGTCCACGACCAGGAGGCCGAGGTCGCGCGCACGGAAGCTCTTGCTCAGGAGTTTGTGGGTCCCGACAACGATGTCGACGCTGCCATCGGCGAGCCCGGCCAGCACTTCGCGGGTTTGTTTCGGCGTCTGGAAGCGCGAGAGCGACGCGACATTCACCGGAAGGTCGGCAAAGCGCTTGGTGAACGTGTCGGCGTGTTGCTGGCAGAGCACGGTCGTCGGAACCAGGATGGCCACCTGCTTGCCGGCCTGTACAACCTGGTGCGCCGCACGCGCAGCCACTTCGGTCTTCCCGTAGCCGACATCGCCACAGACGAGTCGGTCCATCGGCTGAGGCCGCGTCATGTCCACCAGGACATCCTCGATCGCAGCGGCCTGGTCCGGCGTCTCCTCGTAGGGGAAGGCAGCTTCGAAGGCATCCAAAGCTGGGCCGCGACCCGGGAACGAGGTGCCTGGAAGGAGCTCTCGGGTGGCGTGGACATCGAGTAGCTGGCGCGCCATCACGCGCATCGACTTTCGGACGGATCGCTTGGTCTTCTCCCAGGTCGTTCCTCCCAGCCTGTCGATCTTGGGCGATCCACCGTCGGCACCGACATAACGTTGGACCAGACTGAGCCGATGAACGGGAACGAAGAGCCGGTCGCCGCCGTCGTACTCGAGCCGCAGGAACTCGTCGCTGAAACGTCCGACTTCGAGCAGCACGAGGCCTCGGTAGATCCCGATGCCGTGTTCGGCGTGCACCAGGAGATCACCGGCCTGGAGCTGCCCCAATGCCTCGATCGCGGCGCTCTCGCGCCACCCCTGGGCTTTGCGCCGTTTTTCCCGCGGGCCGAAGATCTCCTCGTCCGTGACGACGACGAGCCCCACGTCTCGGAGCGCGAAGCCTTCAGCCAGGTGCGCGAGACGGATCTCGACCTTGCCCGGCGAAGACCATGCCTCGACCGGCGCGGCCTCCCGCGCCAGCGTGGAAGTCACACCGGCCGCCTCGAGCAGGGTGCCGACACGGTCGGCGCTGGACAGGACCCCCGCGGCGACGACCACGCGCAACCCTTCGCGCTGCCAACCTTGCAGGGCCTGGACCAGGGGTGTGAGCGGTTGTTCAGAGCCGCGCGCGTCGCGAAGCGATTTGACCAGAGCGTCTTGTCCGGTGGCCTTCAGGACGTGGGATTCGCCGCGCACTTCATGCACTTCGAGTCGCTCCAGAGAAATCGCGCGCCGTTGGGTGAGCTGCGCGTCGATTTCTTCGGGTGCGAGGAGCAGGTCGCTCGGCGGCAGCACCAGCCGTTCCCGGGTCTCGAGCAGTGCCTCATGGTTCTGGATGGCTTCTTCGGCGAGTCGCTGGACCCGGTCGTGACCGCCGGCGGGTTCGGCCAGGAAGATCGGCGCGTTGTCAGGCAGAAACGCGAACAGTCCCTCGGTTGCGGGCTGCAGCAGCGGGGCGATCGCTTCGGCTCCCGGAGGCAAGCTGCCTCGCAGCAGACTGTCGACGAAGGGGTCGACGACGCGACCAGCGAGTCCCAGCCGAACCCCGAGGGCGCGAATCTCGTCGGCCCGTTCGACGATGAGTTCCCGGTTGCCGAGGAGTTCGCGCGGCGGCGGCGCGATCAGGGCATCGATCTTGGCCTGCGAGCGCTGGCTCGCCGGATCGAACTCGCGCAGCGACTCGACATCGTCGCCGAACAACTCGATGCGGACGGGGCGCGGTCGGTGCGGTGGGAACACATCGACGATGCCGCCACGGACGGCGACTTCGCCGCGCTCTTCGACGACGGGCTGCCGCGTGTAGCCGGCGGCGACCAACGTGGCGACCAGACCATCGCGGTCAATCTCGTCTCCGCGCGCGATGCGCATCGACGCGGCCCGAACCGCGTCACGGGTGGGGACGCGCCAGGCCAGCGCGGTCCACGGTGCCACCACGACAGGTGCTGATGTCCCTGGCACCCAGGTCGCAAGCCGATGCAGCACTTCCATGCGCTGGGCAGTGACGAACGGCTGGGGAGAAAAGCGGTCGTAGGGAGGCGTGTCCGGATGCGGATAGGCGCGAACGCGCCCTCCGGCTTCGGTCTCGGGTTCACCGAGGACGGCGCAGAGGGCCGCGACCCAGTGGTCGGCGTCCTTGGCCGTCGCTGCAACGACCAGCGCGGGGACGTCCGGCTGGGCCGCGAGGAGTCGGGCGACCGAAACGGCCTGGGAATCGCCCCGCAGGCCCAGAAGGCGAACCGGGCCCTTCCGCAGGACGAGCCGCTGGGCCAGGGCATCCAGCCGTTCTGCCGACGCTTCGGCGCTCACACTTCCTCCAACCAACACAGACCCACGCCCGCGGAGGCGGGGTAGGCATGAAGAGGGGTCCCTGCGGGACCGGTTCCTCTTGCGTTATTCGCTGCTGGCCGGTGGCCTAACGTCGATGGGCTTCGATGACCCGCGTCGTCAGCCGCAAGGTGGCTTCCGCCAGTTCCGGCCAGCTATGTTCGTTCTCCAGCACTTTCCGTGCGCCCGCTCCGAGCCGCGAGCGCAGTGCTTCGTCTTGACTGCACCGCCGTAGCGCTGCGGCCAGTGTGTCCGGAGACGCATCGTCCGGCAGCAGCCAGCCGGATTCCTCGTGCTCCAGCGTATCGGCCACACGCGCCATCGCCACGATCGGGCGGGCAGCTTCCATGTACTGGAGCAGCTTGATCGGGAAGCCGCCGGTGTGGCGCCGCGGGACCACGGCGGCCCGGGCACCGTAGATCAGCAGCCGCGCTTCTTCGGGGGTCGCGACCTGGAGGAGTTCGAGGCTCGGCAACGAGGCGCCCTTCGCGTCGTGGGTCACCGCGACGACGGGCATCCCGCCACCATCCCGTGCAGCCGCATCGAGGTCCGGGAGGTCCTGGTAGGCGTCGAGGTTGCCGGCATAGACGACGTAGCCATCGGGCGACAGGCCATGGCGGAAACAGACGGCGGACACGTCATCGCGGTCGGGGACACGCCCTGGATGCAAGCCGGGGACGATCCTCTCGACTGGCCCACGCGCAAAACGCGCGAGTTCCGAACGGGCGACCTCCGAAAGCGTGAGTATGGCATCTGCACGGAAGGCCAGGAACGCGTCCAGCAACGAGCCGACCCAACGCGACGGCCTGCCGACCGCTCGCGGCAGGTAGCTGCCGAGCTCCTCGCGCCAGAGGGTATGCGCGACGTAGAGCACGGGGATCCGAAGCTGTCGCCGAACCGCGATCGCGACCAACCCCGCTTCCGCATTGTGCGCGAGCACGGCGTCGAACGGTGCCGCGCGGTGGGCGTCGACCAGGTTTCGTGCCAGCGCGCGATCGGCTCCCCACTTGGCGGAGTCGAATCCGGCTCGGAACCGCTTCGGCGAGATCTCCGCCGGGACGCGCACGACTTCGAGGTCGTCATGCGGGCGACCGTCGCTGGTTCCGTAGCAGAAGAGGGTGACGTCGGTGCCGGCGGCTTGCAGCGCGCGCGCTTGTTCCGCGGCAAACCACTGGGAGCCCTGTGGCGCCGGAAACGGGAACGCGGCTAGCAGTGCGAGCCGCACAATGGCCCCCCTCTCGAAGCCGTTACGGTAGGGATCGGCCGCGGCCGGCGCATCTCATTCGAGGTATCCGAGTCGCTGAAGGCGCGCGCGGATCTCGGCCTCTTCTTCCGCCGAGTAGCCATCGCTGGGTCCTACGGACGGACCCTGCGCCAACGCGTCAGTCGACCCAAGATGCAACGCCGAGAGGACCCGGCCGTGGGTTTCCGGCACCGACGTTGGCAACACAGGCGAGCCATCGATGCCCGATTCGATCCAGATGCCGTCTGGACGGTGTGTGCCGTTCATTCCGCGGCCGCGCCCACCGGCCCACTCGTCGGGACGCAGTGTGCGCAGCGCTTCCGGCGAATCGTTCCACGGCGTCGTCACCAACGTGAGCGGGTAGCCGTCTTCGTCGCCGAGTTCTACGACGATGTCGGGCGCGCGGTCCACATGGGGCCCGTGATACACATCCTCTCGGCGCCGGGCGCGCGCCACGACCGGTTGCCCGTTCGGAAGGTGCCACTCCGTCAGCGACGAAATGACGCGGTCGCGGGTCGCTTCGTAGTCATCCAGTGGGATGGCACCCTCGGCCTCGCGCCCCGAAACGTTGATCCAGACGCCCGGCTGCGTGTTCACCTCTTCGGAGAATGCCGCGGTCGCGGACCAGTCGATGCCCCCGAAACGTGCGGCGCTCTCGAGTCGTGCGGCCGCGGGTCGGACGCGGCGAAAGATGGCCTCTGCCGCCTTCGCCGGGAGCCAATGCAATGCCAGGTCGCGTGCCCGGCGCGCCCATGTGTCGAGCCCCGAGGATCCGCGGCGGGCGAGGAGGCCGCAGGCCTCCAGGCGTCGATTGAGGTGCACGACGCGTGCGGCCGAACCGCCGGCACCATGGTCCGAGACGACCATGCACGGACGGTCGCGACCGAAGGCTTCGATCAGCCGGCCGCACGCTGCATCGAGTCGTTCGTAGACGAGGGCAACGGCGTCGCGTCGACGTTCCGACGCGCTCGCATCGTGTCGCGGCGACGCCGGGTCGTGGTCGCGCCAGAAGTGATGGCAGACGGTGTCACTCTCACTGAAGACGACACACATCAGCGCTGGGTCATCGTCCGCGGCCCGAAGCTGCGCGAGCGCTTCGAGCGCGAAGCCCTCCTTGCGCGCGATGCGTGCGAGCAGGACATCGAGCGCGTGTTCGTGCCATGCATCGGTCGAGGCGCCTTCGTCGAGGTCGGGCACCATCCACGGGCCGGCCTTCGCAGCGACCCGCGCATAGCAAGCGGGGTCACTCACACTGCGGTCGTTGGTGCCGCGCGAGACGGGTGCATCGAAGCCGCAGACCTGGAGTCCGCGCAGCTTCTCGGGCGGAAACGTCGTTGGCATGCCGAGGGCCAGGATCGAACCCCCGGCGTTGGCGGTCCGCCGGAAGAGCGTTGTGCCGGCGCGGTCCGTCGCATTCGCGAAGCGCACGCGGTACGCACCCGGCACCTTCTGCGTGAAGTCGAATAGACCGTGCTCCCCCGGCGTCAGGCCCGTCAGGAAGGCGCTCCAGGAGGGAAACGTCATTGGCGGGACGGTGCTCGGCAGTGGCACCGCAGCGCCGTTCTCGAGCAGGCGCGCGAGCGTGGGCAAACGACCCGCCGCGACCAACGGCTGGATGACATCGAAGGTGGCGCCGTCGAGCCCGAGGACCAGCGCGGGTTGCAGCTCCGTCAACGTCGAACCTAAGCGAGCGCGTCGACGACGGCCTGGGTGAAGTCGTCGAGGCCGAGAGGGCCACCCAGGTCGCCCGTTCGCTTCGCCGGGTCGGCGAGCGTGGCAAAGATGGCGTTCTCGATCTTCACGGCCGCCGCTTCTTCTTCGAGGTGTCGCAGCATCATCACCGCCGACAGGATGATCGCGGTCGGGTTGGCGATGCGTTTCCCGGCGATGTCCGGCGCGCTCCCGTGCACGGCTTCGAATAGCGCGCAGTCCGCACCGATGTTCGCGCCCGGCACGACCCCGAGCCCGCCGACGAGTCCGGCACACAGGTCGGACAGGATGTCGCCGTACAGGTTCTCGAGCAGCAGCACGTCGAAAGCCGTCGGGTCCTTCACGAGCTGCATGGCGCAGTTGTCGATGATGATCTCGCGGTACTCGATGTCCGGGTAGCGGCTCGCGATCTTGCGCGCGCATTCGAGGAAGAGGCCGTCGGACAGCTTCATGATGTTGGCCTTGTGGACGGCACAGACCTCGTGGCGACCTTCGCGCCGCGCCATCGAGAAGGCGTATTCGGAGATCCGGAGCGACGCTGCCTCGGTCACGATCTTGAGGCTCTCGACGATTCCGGGTGCAACGCGGTGCTCGAGGCCCGAGTACAAGCCTTCGGTGTTCTCCCGCACGACGATCAAGTCGACCCCGTCGAAGCGGGTTTCGACGCCGGGCACATTCTTCACGGGCCGGACCGACGCGTAGAGTTCGAGCGCCTGTCGCATGGTCACATTGGCACTGCGGAAGCCCCCGCCCACGGGGGTCCCGATCGGGCCCTTGAGCGCGACGTTGTTGCCCCGGATCGAGTGCAGGACGTGGTCGGGCACCGGCGTTCCGTACTTGGCGACGACCTCGGCACCGGCTTCGACGGGCTCCCAGTCGATCTGGACGCCGGCGGCCTCGATGACGGACAGGGCGGCGCCGGTCACTTCGGGGCCGATTCCGTCCCCCGGGATCAGGGTCACGCTGTGGCTAGACATGGTTCCGGTTTCCTTCTATGTTTCGCGGCCTTTCGCGCCGCTGACCCCCTTGGGTCGACCCGGCACGAGTGATCATTCTTCCTGCAGCGCCCTTCCGGCGCTGCGATTCGAAGTCGGCCGGAGCCTCCCCCGCACCCGGTCCGCCTGGAGAGACCATCGTGGCCATCGAACTGCTGTGCCGCAAGATCGGCATGACCCGCATCTTCGCTGAGAGCGGAGAATGCATCCCTGTCACCGTGCTCGAAGCCGGCCCCAACGCGGTGCTTCAGCAGAAGACCGACGCGAACGACGGTTATACCGCGCTCCAGCTCGGCTACACCGACCGCCGCCGCAAGACGGTCTCCAAGGCCGCAAACGGCCACTTCGAGAAGGCCGGTGTGGGCCCGAAGCGCTACGTGCGCGAATGCCGCGTGACCGCCGAAGAGCTCGAGGCCCACGCGGTCGGGAGCGAGGTCACGGCCAGCATTTTCGAGGCGGGCCAGAAGGTCGACGCGATCGGCACCTCCAAGGGCCGCGGCACGATGGGTACGGTCAAGCGCCACAACTTCAAGATCAAGCGGAAGACCCACGGTACCCACGAGGGCTTCCGGAACCCGGGCGCCATTGGCGCCGGCTCGTATCCGGGCAAGGTCTTTAAGGGCCAGCCCATGTTCGGCCGGATGGGGAACGAGAAGCACACGTCTCGGAACCTCGAGATCGTCCAGATCGACGTCGAGCAGAACCTGGTGCTGGTGCGCGGCGCCGTTGCCGGCCACAACAACGGCCTCGTCACGCTCCGCGCGGCGACCTCGCCGAAGTAGCCTGGGCCTGCCCAGCAGGCTGAGCCGCTGACGCGACTTCGCCCACGGGCCCCCGCCATGGCGCGCTACGACCGCAAGGATCCCTTCCACCAGAAGGCCAAGCGGGAGGGCTTTCGCTCGCGCGCGGCCTACAAGCTGGACGAGATCCAGCAGCGGAGTCGACTGCTCCGCCGCGGGCATTTCATCGTCGATCTCGGTTGTTGGCCCGGCGGCTGGCTCCAGGTGGCGGGCAAGATCGCGGGCCGCGAAGGCCGTGTGGTCGGGGTCGATATCACGCCTATCGACGGCGCGATCGAATATGAGAACGTGTTCACAATTGAAGGTGACTTCACCGAACCGGCCGTTTTACAAGCAGTTTTGGAACGGCTGGGCCGTCAGGCCGAGGTCGTCCTCTCGGACGCAGCGCCGAAGCTCACGGGAATCCGCGTGACCGACCGGGCACGCGAAGAGGCCTGTCTCGAAGCGGTCGAAGCCAGTCTCCCGACCCTCTTGGCACCCGGCGGCGACATCCTCGTGAAGCTACTCGAGTGCCCCGAGGCGCAGTCGTTCGAGCGCCGGATCCGGAAGGCCTTCGCCGACACGCGAGCCCTCAAACCCAAGGCCACCCGCAAGGGCTCGACCGAACGCTATCTGCTGGCCAAGGGCTTCGGCGGCTGACCGCCGGCCGGAAGACCCCGCGTGAGCGCCGCACTCCGGCGTACTCCCACGCGGGACCTCTCCGGGCAAGAGCCTACTGGCAGGTGAAGACGGCCTCGACTTCACACGCATGCTTGGCGCCCGTCCGGGAGCATTCGCACTGCGCGCGGTCGACCGTCAGGGCCGTCACCGAGCAAGAGTTGGCCGCCTGGCGGCGGGCTTTCTGGACGGCGAAGTTGCAGGCAGAGGCCTTGGTCGAGAACGAAGCCGGCGAGGCGTAGGCCAGGGTCTGGGCGCTCCCTGCGGCGGCTGCCGATACCTGCGGCGTGGTCGCGGCGCAGCCCAGCGCCGAAAAGGCTCCCAAGATGCACACGACGCGAAATAGGTTCTGGATGGACATGGTTCTTCCTTCGCGGGCGTGGCCCGCACCCTAAGCCGGAGTTCCCAAACTCGGAAGCCGCAGGCGTGCAACGGGGCGGGCCGCTTTCCGCAACGCGGAGCATCTGTGCAAGCGTGCGGTGCTCGGGCGCACCGATGGTCAGACCCCAGGCTGGCGCAGGCGGGTATACTGCGGCGGTTCCTGCCTCCGCCGCCCGTTCGGAGTTTCCTTGGCCCAGATCAGTTGGGACGACCTGCACATCTTCCTCGAGGTGGCTCGCGCGGGGTCCCTGCGTCGGGCCGGCCAGCGCCTCGGGATGAACCATTCGACGGCGTCCCGGCGCATCGCGGCGCTCGAAGAGCAGCTTGGCGCGCGCCTCTTCGACCGGATGCCGAGCGGCCTCGTGCTCACGCCGTCGGGCGATCGCGTCCTCGCGGCCGCCGAGAAGATGCGCGGAGAAGTGGACGATCTTGCCCGCCAGCTCCTCGGCGAGGATGACCGCCTCGCGGGCCCGGTTCGCCTGACGCTACCCGCCCATTTCGTCACGCTGCTGATGCCCCACTTCGGGCGTTTCCAGGACGCCTACCCCGAGATCGACCTGCAGCTCCACGTCTCCTACGAGCGGGTGAGCCTGACCCGTCGAGAGGCCGATGTGGCTCTGCGATTGGTCCGCGAACAGCCGGCAGCCGACGGCCTCATTGGGCGCAAGGTCGCTCACTATGTCTCGGCTCCCTACGCGACGCCGGCCTACCTCGAAGGGCACAGCCTCGCGGCCGACCCGCCGACCGCGCACTGGATCGGCTGGGGGGACGAAGAGGCCTTCCCGGCCTGGGTGCTCGGCAGTGCCTTCCCGACCTTGCCGGCCCGCGGCTCGTTCGAGGACGGGGCCGCCCAGCTCGCGGCCGTTCGCGAAGGCCTCGGGATTGCCATGCTCCCGTGCTTCATGGGCGACCTGGAACCCGGGCTGGTGCGGGCGGCGGGCCCTGGCAACGACCGCGGCTGGAACCTCTGGGCCCTGACCCACCCGGACTTGCGGCAGACTGCGCGCGTGCGGGCGCTACTCGACATGCTGTACGCGGCCTTCGACGAACACAAGGCGCTGCTCGAGGGACGGCGGCCGACTGCGGTGTGGACGCCCGACCGCGTACGGCAGGCGACGGCGCACTAGCTCAGGCGAGCGCCTCGGCGTCGAAGTCGACACCGGCACGGACACCCGTGATCCGGGCACGGACCAGGTCGCCGGCCTTCAGGTTGGCGCCCTTCAAGAAGGTGGCGCCGTCGATCTCCGGGGCCTGCGTCGGCAAGCGCCCCAACACCTGGGTCCCGCCGAACGGCGCGTCGACCAGGACATCGACCTCGTTGCCGACCTGGGCTTCCATGCGCTCGGCCATGATCTCGCCTTGGATCGCCGTGAGCGCGCGGTAGCGCTCGCGTGCGACTTCGCGCGGGACCTTGGGTTCGAGTTCGAACGCGGCCGTGTCTTCTTCGTCGGAGTAGCGGAAGACGCCGAGCCGGTCGAAGCGTGCCCAGCGGGCGAACTCGCAGAGGGCTTCGAAATCTTCGTCCGTTTCGCCCGGGAAGCCGACGATGACGGTGGTACGCAGCGTCAGCCCAGGGATGCCGGCGCGGAGTCGCTCGACCAACGCGCGTTGGCGGTCGGCCGTGGTGCCGCGTTTCATGGCCGCGAGCATGGCGTCGCTGCCGTGTTGCAACGGGACATCGACGTAGGGCAGCACGCGTTCGGCGGAGGCGATGGCGTCGATCAGTCCGTCGGTGACGGCAGACGGGTAGAGGTAGAGCAGCCGCACCCAGTCGAGGCCTTCGACCTGGTCGAGCGCGCGCACCATGTCTTCCAGGCGCGGCCGGCCGGCGCCTTCGGTCAGGGCCGGAAGATCCTTGCCCCAGGAGGTCGAGTCCTGGGCGACCAGGTTCACTTCGCGCACGCCGGCTTCGGCGAGTTGGTGGCCTTCCTGCAGCAGCGACTCAAGGCTGCGGCTTTGGAACTTGCCGCGGATGCCCGGGATCGCGCAGAACGCGCATACGCGGTCGCAGCCCTCGGCGATCTTGATGTAGGCCGAGTGGCCGGCCCCCGTCAGGATGCGAGGGCTCGCGTCGTCATAGAGATGGGTGCTGCCGGTCTCGACGTAGACCCCGCGGCCACGGCCGGCGAGGGCATCGTCCAGGATCGGCGCGATCTCCTGGTAGGCGCCGGTGCCGACGAAGGCGTCGACTTCGGGCAGTTCCTTGGCGAGCGCCGCGCCGTAGCGTTGCGGCAGGCAACCGGCGACGACCAGGGCGCGGAGCCGGCCATCTTCGCGGAGGTCGGCCACGTCGAGAATCGCCTGGACGGATTCCTCGCGCGCGCTCTCGATGAAGGAGCAGGTATTCACCACCGCGACATCGGCGTCTTCCAGATTCTCGGCGATGGCGTAGCCGGCGAGTGCCAGGGAGCCCAGCATCACCTCGGTATCGAGGAGGTTCTTGGGGCAGCCCAGGGAGTGGAAGTGGACGGTGGCCTTGGGGGAGGACATAGCGGGCGGAGAGTAGGGGACGCGGTTCTGGCGGCCAGCGGGTATCGTCAGCCTCCGAATTCCCGTGGGAGGCCCCATGTCCGATCGTCCGTTCCGTGTTCTTGGTCTGCAGCAGATTGCCGTCGGCGGTCTCGACAAGGGACCGCTCCGCAAACTCTGGGTCGATACGTTGGGCCTGACCTACAAGAGCACCTACCGCAGCGAGAGCGAGAACGTCGACGAGGACATCACCGCCGCGGGCAAGGGGGCCTTCGAGGTAGAGGTGGACCTGATGCAGCCCATCGACCCGGAGAAGAAGCCCAAGGTGAACGACCCGGCGCTGAACCACGTCGGGCTCTGGATCGACGATCTGGCAGGCGCGGTCGCGTGGCTCGAGGAGCAAGGCGTGCGCTTCACGCCCGGCGGGATCCGGAAGGGCGCGGCTGGCTTCGACGTGACGTTCATTCATCCGAAGGGCAACGAAGCATCGCCGATCGGTGGCGAGGGCGTGCTGATCGAGTTGGTCCAGGCACCGCCGGAGATCATCGAAGCGCTCGGTTAGGTGAGCGGTCGAAGCCGACCGCCACGGACCGTGGCTTGGAGAAGCGTTGGAACGCAAGCGCTACATCGTGATGGGGGCCGGCGCGGTTGGCACGTTCCTGGCCGAAAGCCTCTCCGAAGAGGGGCACTCGGTCACGCTCATCGACCTCGATGACCATCGACGCGGAGAGATCGAAGAGCGGATGGACGTAGCGTTCGTCCACGGCAACGGCAGCCACCTGCCGACCCTCCGTTTGGCCGGAGTGGCGGGCTGCGATCTCTTCGTTGCGGCGAGTTCGTCCGATGAAGCCAACCTGGTCGCCGCGCACCTGGCGAAGCGCGAAGGGGCCCTGCGTACGGCCGTGCGCGTGACAACGACCGAGGAAATCACCCAGCACGGTCGGACCTACGAGGAAGCCTTCTCGATCGATTTGATGTTGTCGACGCAGTTGCTCGCAACCACGCGCATCGTCAACCACGTGCTTGGCTACAACACGCACGAAATCGAGTACCTGGCGAACGGTCAGCTCCAGGTGCGCAAGACCGAGGTGGGAGAGGGCTCGGTGCTGCGGGAGAGTCCGCTTTCGGAAGTGAGCCTGCCGCCGTCCTCCCTGGTGCTGGCCTTCGTGAACGGGGACCGGCTCCGGGTCCCGACGGGCGACGATCGCGCCGAACCCGGGGATGCTGCCTTGATCTTCGCCGACGCGCAGCGCATCGATGAACTGGAAGAGCGCATCAACGGCCGCGTGGCGCGACTCGGGACCGTCGTGATCGGCGGCGGAGGCGCGACCGCGCGCGAAGTCGCCAAGCGCCTGGCACCGTTCGCGGGGCGGATCAAGTTGATTGAACGCCACCGCGCGCGCTGCGAAGAACTGGCCGCCGAGCATCCGAACTACCAGATCTTCCAGGGAGATGTGACCGACCCCTCGGTGTTGTCGGCCGAACACGCGGGGGAGGCGGATCACTTCATCGCGTTGACGGGCAACGACGAGACGAACCTGATGGCCTGCCTGCTCGCGCAGGAACAAGGCGCGCAGCGCATTACGGCACTGGTCCAGAAGAGCGACACCTCTACGCTCTGGAATCGTGTCGCCCTGATCCATGTCGTGTCGCCGCGCATCACCGCGGCGGCGCAGATTCGCGATTACATCGCGAACGGCTACCAGCGCAGCATCATGTCCGTCGAAAACGGGACCGCCCAATTCGTGCAGCGCCGTGTCGAGGCGGAGAGCCCGGCGGCTGGCGTGACGCTGGCGGACGCCGGACTGCCGCCGGGCCTGATCGTGGCCGCGGTCCTGCGCGGCGACCAGAGCCTCGTGCCGAAGGGCGACACGCGCTTGGAGATCGGAGACGAGGTGATCCTGTTCGTTCACCGGGACGAACTGGCCATGACCCAGCTCGTATTCCCCGGTCCGGACCGGATCTGAAGAGTCGGTCATGAACATTCGCGGCGTCTTGCGCGTCCTCTCGCTGCTGCTGCTGGTGATGGCGGGTGCCCAGGTCGTGCCGCTGCTGCTGAGTCTGGTCCTCGACGAGCAAGCCGCGACGCAGGGCTTCGCCCTCGGGGCCGTGTTGACCTTGGCGATGTCGGTCGCGTTCCGCTTCGCCGGCTTGCCGACACAGCAGCTGTATCGCCGCGAGGGCGTCTTGATCGTGGTGTCGGCCTGGGTGTTGGCATCGCTCAGTGGTGCGATCCCCTTCGTGGCGAGTGGCGCGATCCCGAGCGCCGTGGACGCCTTCTTCGAATCGGCGTCGGGCTTCACGACGACCGGAGCGTCGATCCTCCAGGACATCCCGGCGATGGATCGGAGCATGCTGTTCTGGCGGAGCATGACGCAGTGGCTCGGCGGGATCGGGATCGTGGTGCTGTTCGTGGCGCTGCTGTCGGAACTCGGCCCGGGCGCGCGCTTCTTGTTCAAGCTCGAAGTGCCCGGCCCAGCGGCGGAAGTGCTCCACCCGCGGGTCCACCAGACTGCGCTGACCCTGGCCTGGGTGTACATCGGGATGTCGGCCGTTCTGACGGTCCTGCTGATGTTATGTGGTCTGTCGGCGTTCGACGCTTTCACGCACATGTTCTCGACGGTATCGACCGGCGGTTTCTCGCCACACGCAGAGTCCGTGGCGTACTTCTCCCCGACCGTGCAGGTCGTCATCACGGTGTTCATGTTGGCCGCGGGCGTGAATTTCTCGCTCTATTACGTCGCGGCCCGCGACCGTTCGACGTTACCGTTCCGCGACACAGAACTGCGCGCCTACGCCGTGATCGTGAGTGCGACCGTCCTGCTGATCCTGCTCGACCTTGGTCCGAGCCCCGAACACTTCCTCGATGCGGCGTTCCAGGTGGCCTCGATCGTGACGACCACGGGCTACGCGACGCAGGACTTCACGCATTGGCCCCTGCTCTCCCAAGCCTGTCTGGTGGCGTTGATGGTCGGCGGTGGATGCGCGGGCTCGACGGCCGGCGGCGCCAAGATCGTGCGTCTGCAGGTCGGCCTTCATGCGGCGCTTCGCGAGGTCCGGCTGATCTTCCACCCGAGCCGGGTCTCGGCCATCATGCAGGGTGAGACCGCGGTTGGCGAGGACGCGGTCCGGACGATCCTGAGCTTTCTCGTGCTCTACGGCCTGTGCTGGGCGATCGGCGCCCTGCTTCTGTCGATCGGGACGCCCGACCTCGGTACGGGGGCGACGGCCGCCCTCGCGAGTCTGTCGAACATCGGGCCGGGTCTGGGCGCCGTGGGGCCGGCGGGCGACTACCACGCGTTCGCAGCGTGGCAGAAGTTGTTGATGGTCTTCTTGATGTGGTTGGGGCGCCTCGAACTGTTCGTCGTGCTGGCCCTGACCCAGCGTTCCTTCTGGCAGCGCTGATGATTGGGCGACATTGACGATCCGGCGGCGCTGACGCAGTAGACTCCGACGCTTCCCAGGAGGTCTTCATGAGTGACGCGATCCAACCCTTCCGCATCGAGGTTCCCCAGGACGTCCTCGACGATCTGCAGGCGCGTCTGGCGCGAACGCGTTGGCCCGACCAGATGGACGACACCGGTTGGGACTACGGGACCGACCTCGCCTACCTGAAGGAGCTTTGCGCCTACTGGCAGGACGGTTACGACTGGCGCGCGCAGGAAGCCGCGCTCAACCAGTGGCCCCAATTCACGACCGAGATCGACGGGCAGAACGTCCACTTCCTGCACGTGCGCTCGAAGCATGAAGACGCGCTGCCGCTGCTGATCACCCACGGATGGCCGGGTTCGATCGTCGAGTTCCAGAAGATCCTTCCGATGTTGGTCGATCCGGAGGCGCATGGCGGCACGGCCGCCGATGCCTTCCATGTCGTTGCGCCGTCGATGCCGGGGTATGGCTTCAGTGGCCCGACCCACGAACGCGGGTGGGACCCGCAGCGCATCGCGGAAGCCGAGATCGAGTTGATGAAGCGCGTTGGCTACGAACGCTATGGCGCCCAGGGCGGAGACTGGGGCGCCATCGTCACCGTGCAGGTGGGTCGCCTCGATCCGGACCACTGTGCCGGAATCCACATCAACATGATCATGGCGTTGCCGCCGGAGAAACCCGGCCAACTCGATGCCAAGGAGCAGGCGCGCGTCGATCATGCGAGCACGTTCCAGGCCGAGGGGACCGGCTACCAGGCGATTCAGGGAACCAAGCCGCAAACGCTGGCGTACGGCCTGACCGACTCGCCGAGTGGGCTGGCCGGTTGGATCGTTGAGAAGTTTCGAGCCTGGGGCGACACGCACGGCGACGTCGAGAGCGTCTTCAGCAAAGACGAGTTGCTGACCAACATCATGGTCTATTGGGTCACGGGAACGATCAACTCTTCGACGCGGCTCTACTACGAAATGCGCAAGAGCGGGCGCGCCGGTTTCACCCAGGGTCGTGTAGAGGTGCCGACAGGATGCGCCAGCTTCCCCAAGGAACTCTTCAATGCTCCCCGCGCCTGGGCCGAGCAGCATTACAACGTCACGCACTACGAGACGTTCGATGAGGGCGGCCACTTCGCGGCCATGGAACAGCCGGTCGCGTTGAGTCGCGACCTGCGAAAGTTCTTCGGGACGGTTCGTTAGGCGTGGTTCGGCCTGCGATTCTATGCGCGGCCCTTCTGCTGGGCGCGGCCGGTGCGTGGGCCCAGGAACCGGCACCCGATGCCTCCGAGCCGGCTCCGGCTCAGGCGGTGCCCCGGTTCGAAGACACGGAATGCTGGGTCGAGCAGACGCCTGCACTCGATCTGCCCGGTATCCGCTGCGGCTACCTCGTCGTCCCAGAGCGGCGCGAGGCGCCTGACGAACGTCTGCTCCGGCTGGCGGTGGCCATCCTGCCTTCGCGCTCGGCGGAGCCCCTGCCTGACCCGGTGCTCTACCTGCACGGTGGGCCCGGTGGCTTTGCCATCGGCTCGCCGGTCAGCTGGATCGCCAGTCCACTCCGCGACGACCGGGAGCTGATCCTGCTCGACCAACGTGGCGTGGGTTTCTCCGAGCCGAAGCTATGCCCCGACCTATCCGTCCAGGACTTCCGCGTCATGGCCGGCGACCACGCGCCCGGCGATGAAATTCCGGAGCGCATTGCCGTGGCCGAGGCCTGCCGGGATGAGCTGCTGGCTGACGGGTTCGACCTCAGTGCCTGGAACAGCACGACGAGTGGGCTCGATGTCGAAGACCTGCGTCAGGTGTTGGGTATCGAAGAGTGGAACCTGCTCGGCGTTTCCTACGGTACGCGACTCGCGCTCGGCATCATGCGGGCGACGAACGGCGAAGGATTGCGAAGCGTCATCCTGGACTCCGCCTACCCGCCCTGGGCGCCCGCGTGGGATTCGAAGACGCCCGATTTCGCGCGCGCACTCAACGAGTTCTTCAAGGCGTGCGAGGCGGATCAGGCCTGCGACAAAGCCTACCCCGACCTGCGTGGACGCTTTCGCGAGGCCTTGGCGCGGCTGGTCGACGAGCCCGCCACGAGCCGGATTCCGCCGAACGCCGCACTTCCGGACGGTGTGCTCGTCAACAACGCGCAGGACCTGGCGATCACGCTGCACCAGCTCTTGTACGACTCGCGCACGTACGGTGCGCTGCCACTCCTGATCGACGAGTTCGTCGCTCGGAACGAGTCGGTCGCGAGCCACGTGGC
Organism: Deltaproteobacteria bacterium; assembly: GCA_029261815.1. GTDB lineage: Bacteria > Myxococcota_A > UBA9160 > UBA9160 > UBA6930 > JAJDAP01. The sequence goes on along the minus strand of JAJDAQ010000051.1, from coordinate 7,924 downwards.
GGAAGTGATGTCGTTGCGCGGGACAGCATTGTCCCGCGGCGTGAACCTCATCGTTGAGTGCTACGAACGCGCGCCCTTCCAGCGGCGCGTTCGGCAGGCGCGCTACGACGAGACGGATCCGCTTATCGCCGAAGTCCACACCTACTTCGACGCAGACTACGATGTGTGCGCTGCGTGGTCCGACAAGCGCGCGCGCGACCGCGAAGCACGCCCGGTGCGCGTCGACGTGCCGACCCTGGTAATGGGCGGCCGCTTCGACCCGATCACGCCGCCCGAGTGGGGCGAGCGCGTGAGCCGGACGTTGCCGGATGCACGCTTCCTCGAGTTCCCAGTGGGGCACGGCGCGTACCGCAGCCATGCTTGTGCGCGGCAGGTTGCAGGAGACTTCGTCGACGACCCGGCCGCAATCCTCGACGCGCGCTGCATCGATCGTATGCCGCCGCCCGACTACTGGACGCGGGTGCGCCACAGCCCCGACACGTGGACCCTGCTGCGAGGCCTCGCGCTGGTGCCGGATCTCAAGATCCAGGCAGCGCTCGGCGGCGGTCTGCTGTTGTTGCTAGTCGGGGTCGCCGGGTTCGGAATCCGTCGCGTCTCACACCGCGTTTCCGGGAAGGCCGTTCCGCTCCCGCAGCTTTCGGCACACCGACTCGTCCTCGGTACGGTCTGGACCGCGGTCGCTTTCTGGGTCGCGTTCCTGGCGCTCGTGTTCTGGGTCGGCGCCCGCCATTCGTTGCTCGCGGTCGTCGGCCTTCCGGTCGGGTCCCATGTCCTGCTGTGGGTCCCGATCCTGGGCCTCGCGTTAGCCGCGGCCGCAGCGCTGCGGTTGTGGAACGATTGGGACGATGCACCGCTGGGGCGCTGGTGCGCCGATGCCGGACTCTGGCTCGCGGCGGTGCTGATGCTCGGGCTCCGCTTCGCGTTCGACCTCTAGCGCTGGGGCGCGTCTCAGGCGTCCGCGGCGGGGCGTCGGCGAGCGATCACATTGTGGTTGATCTGGTCCACGGTTCGCTCGACCTGGTCGAAACCGGCGGCGACGAGCCAGCCGCGTAGCTCGGCGAAGGTGTAGGTGTCGTTGATTGTCGGCGAGATCGCGTCGAACCATCCGTGGACGTCTTCGCCTGGTTTCTCCCGGCGGATCATCTCCAGGCGTTCCGACATCGGGAGCCCGTACGCGAGCCGACGCAGCCGATGGTATTCGGCGAGGCCGCGGTAGTCGTCGGCGACACCGGGCCGCGGCTCGCCGTAGATCATCATGAAGAGGTGGCCGCCGGGCCGCACACGCGACACCACGTGCTGGAATGCGCGGTACGTGTCCCCCGTGTGGTGGAGCACACCGTAGCTCCAGACCAGATCGAACTCTTCATCGAGCGGAATCGGCTGCAGCAGATCATGCTGAAGCACGCGTACCTGGTCGCCGAACTCCTTGCAGGCGACGCGGGTCTGCTCGACGCCGCCGATCGATTGATCGATCGAGGTCACCGTGGCACCCAGGCTTGCCAGGGTCCAGCTGAAGCGTCCCGAGCCGCAACCGGCGTCGAGTACGCGCAGCCCACGAAACCAGTCCGCGGGGCGCCCGGAGAGTTCGCACACGAGTTCGGTGGCGGTGCGCTTGAAAGCGTCGTCGCTCAAGAGGGCGACGCTCTCGTTGAGTTCGCGCCACTGGTAGTCGAAGCTCTGGTACGTCTGGTCGATACGCGCGGCATAGGTGGCGCTGTCGGCCGCGAGGTGCCGAACGATCGCGCGAAGGTCGCTGACTTCCTCCAGGAGGAAGCGCACGGCTTCGTGGTCGGAGTGGGCTTCGTCCGTCTGGAGGAATTTCTTCGTGCGTTCGATGAACGCGGACGGCGAGGTCAGCAGGAGTCGGATCGCGTTCGCGATTCGTCGCAGCATGCGGCATTGATACGGCAACCGTGCGCGCGCGCAAGCACTGCGGGGCCCGCGATGCCGCCGGCGCGCCTTGACAGTCTTGCGGCGGGTGACCAGAATCGCCTGGAATTCCCCGCAGTTAAGCGGGGTTGGGGGGTCGGCGGGTGAAGCGGTGCGGAGCCTGGCTCGCTCGGTGGGCACGCCCCCACGCGGGCATCCAGGGAGGACGTATGGCGGATCGCTGCACCGGTGACGTCGAGTGTCGCGCCGACTCGCACGCACAGCGCGCCGAGGCGCAGCGGTGAGCGACGCTCGGGTCGCGGAGCCGGGCGTCATCCAGATCGCCTTCCGGGATACGCGGCGCGTGCTCGGCGATCTCGTCCGGCACCGGCGCCTGTTCTGGGAGATCACGCGTCGCGAGTTCTCGGACCCCCACGCAGGGCAGGCCCTGGGCGCAGCGTGGACAGTGCTCCACCCGCTGGTGTTGCTCGGCATCTACGTCTTCATCTTCGGCGTCGTGTTCTCGGCCAAGGTTGGCGGGACGCGCGAGATGCCGCTCGACTACACCGCGTACATCTTGTCCGGCATGGTGCCCTGGCTGGCCAGTCAGCAAGCGGCGTTGCGCTCCTGCGGCGCGATCGTTTCCCGCGAGAGCCTCGTGAAGCAGGTGGTCTTCCCACTCGAGATCCTGCCGGGCGCCGCCGTGGTCACGACCGCGTTCGCACAGCTCGTCGGTGTGATGGTGTTAGTCGTCTATATCCTGGTGACCAACGGCGCGTTGCCATGGACGATGCTGCTATTGCCCTTGGTGCTGGTCTTCCACTGGATGCTGCTGCTCGGGATCGCACTCGCGCTCTCGGCCGCGAGCGTATTTCTCCGAGACCTCCGCGAAATCGTCCAGGTGCTCTCGGCCGTCGGTGTATTCATCATCCCTGTCGTCTACCTGCCCGCGTGGGTGCCAGAGGCGGTGCGACCGCTGCTCTACGTCAATCCGGTCAGTGCCGTGATCTGGGTGTATCAGGATGTCTTCTACTTCGGCCGCATTGAACACCCGGGGGCGTGGTTCGCGATGGCCGGGATCACGCTGCTGACGTTGGTGGTGGGCGCGCGGATGTTCCGATGGAGCCAACCGATGTTCGGAGACGCGTTGTGACCGACGAGGCGCCCGTGATCCGGGTCCGCGATCTCGGCAAGCGTTTCCGCGTCTACTCGAAGCCGATGGACCTGGTGGCTGAGTGGGTGACGCGCAAGCCGCGCCATCGCGTGAAGTGGGCACTCCAGGATGTCTCGCTCGACATTGCCCGCGGCGAGGTCGTCGGCGTGATCGGCGCGAACGGCGCGGGCAAGAGCACGTTGCTCAAGATCCTCGCTGGCACTCTCGACGCGACCCAGGGCGAAGTCGACGTTCGTGGCCGCGTATCCGCGATCCTTGAACTCGGGACCGGCTTTCACCCGCAGTACACGGGACGCGAGAATGTATACATGGGCGGTCTGTGCCTCGGCATGGATCGCGAAGAGGTCGAATCGAAGTTCGACTGGATCGTTGACTTCGCCGAGCTCCGCGACGAGATCGACCAGCCCTTCTTCACGTACTCGAGCGGGATGAAGGCGCGGCTCACCTTCGCGACCGCGGCCAGCGTGGACCCCGAGATCTTCATCGTCGATGAAGCACTGGCGGCCGGCGACGCAGGGTTCGCGCAGAAGAGCCTCGCCCGGATTCGCGAGATCTGTGAGGGCGGGACCACGGCGCTCTTCGTCTCGCATTCGACCTTCCAGATCCTGCGGCTGTGTACGCGCGCCATCTGGATCGACAAGGGCCGCGTGCGCATGGACGGCCCGTCCGTCGACGTGGTGAAGGCCTACGAGCACGAAATGCACGAGCGTTCGCTTCGCGGCACGGGCGACGAGGGGGACGCTGGCGAGGAGTCCTTCCGCCGCGGTCCGTACCAGATCGAGAACGTGGCCTTCCGCGATGCCGATGGGAAGGAGAGCGAGGTCTTCCCGTTCTGGAGCGCGCTGACGCTCGAAGTGGACTGGGCGCTGACCCCGGGTTGCGAGATTCCCGACGACGAGACGCTCGGTCTCGCCGTCGCGTTCAACCGCGAAAGCGACTTCGAGAATGTGATGATGTTCAACACCTGCCAGGCGCGAACGGACAACGAACTCGAGGGTTACTACGAGGCGCCGCATCGCCAGGCACGTGGCCGACGCGGAAGGATCGAAGCGCGCATCGACCCGCTCCAACTCACGCCCGGAAGCTACCGGGTCTCGTTAGGCATCCTTCCGAACCATCCCGAAGGAAGTCAGTTCTACGAGTATCGGCACCTTGCGCACCGCATCGGGGTCACGCGTTCGGGCTTCCCCGAGCCCACGGTGTTCTACCCGCATGTCTCGTGGAACGTGACGGTGGAGGTTCCGTGAGCGAAGGCTGGCGTGGGAATCCGTTCCGGGTGTTGCAAACGCTCCGTCAGCAGTTGGCGGCCGCGCGCGACGACCTGAGGGCCGTGCGGGCCATGGTGGAGGACCTTCGCGGCGAAGTCGTCTCGGCGAAGCTGCAACCGCTCATTGCGGCGGGCCAGCTCGCGAGTCGGACCCGAACCGCCGCTGCGATCCCGGCACTGGTGCCGCCCGACGAAACGGCCAGCGCGTCTTCGTTCTTCGAACGCCTTGAGGCCCTCCAGCCCGAGGTTTATCCGGTGTGGCGGGGGTTGTTCGACGAAGGCGCCGCCGAGTACCTGCGCGAACGGTCGGGCTCCTGCAGCGATCGCTCGAACGACTATGCCGAGGCCTTTCGCGGGTTTCTCGCGTTGAGCGCGGAAGGTCGCATCCTCGACCTCGGGAGCGGCATTTTCCGGCGGCCGTCCTACCTGGAGGGGTTCGCGGCGGAGCGACTCGCTGGGGTCGAGCCCCTCGATCTCGCGGAGACGCCGGACTTCATGGTCGTCCAGACGACGGCCGAGTTCCTGCCGTGGCCCGATGCCTCGTTTGAAACCGTCGTCGCAGCCACATCGCTCGATCACGTCCTCGATCTGGACGCGGCGCTTGCCGAAGTGCGCCGCGTTCTCGCACCCGGGGGCTGCTTCGTCCTCTGGATCGCATCGGTGCCGGGCTCGGCGGCTTGGGATCCGGCCTGTACCGAACCGATGGACCGATTCCATCTGTTCCAGTTTGACTCGGAATGGTTCGAACCACGGATGGAACGCGAGTTCGTGCTTGCGGATCGTGTCGTCTTCCCGACCCCGTCGTTCGACCACGTCTTCTACCGCTACGAGCGACGCGACGACTCCGGTTGAACCCTGCCGCGCGCATCGGCGCCGCGGCTGTGGAACGATGGGGGGAACGCACTCGCGGAGGCACTGACGTGTTCGACGACGACCCGGCCCGCATCGACCTCACGCAGCGGATTCGAACCGTTTCGTTCGAGAACCCGACCGGCAGCGCCGGCGCAGCCGGTACGGCACACGACGGCCGAAAGGGCGCTCCGAGCCGGCTGTTGCAGCCCCACGAGCGCGTGGTGCTGGCCGACCTCGAAGGACCGGGCCGCATCCGCCACTTCTGGTGCACGTTTCCGCCGATGCCGCCCGAGGCGATGCGCGGACTCCAGTTGGAAGTGTTCTACGACGACGCAGCGGAACCGAGTGTTTCGGTTCCGCTGCTCGATTTCTTCGGCCTGCCGCATGGCCGACCCGTCGCATACGCCTCGGCGCTGGCGACAGCCCAGGAAGGCCGCGGCTTCAATCACTATGCGCCGATGCCGTTCCGCCGACGCATGCGCGTCGAGATCGAAAACGCGACGGGTCGCCGTTTCCCGTTCTACTACCAGATCGACTTCACCGAAGGGCCCGAGGCCGATGACGTGGGCCTCCTGCACGCGTCGTTCCGCCGCGAGAACCCGACCACCTTGAAGCAGGACTTCACGATCTGCGATGGGTTGCGCGGCCCCGGCCGTTTCCTCGGCTGCAGCGTCGGTGTCCGCGTCCTGCACGAGCCCGAATTCACCTGGTACGGCGAAGGCGAGGTGAAGATGTACCTCGACGGCGACACGACGCACCCGACCTGGTGTGGCACCGGGCTCGAAGACTACGTCGGCACGGCCTGGGGCATGGGCGCCCACGCGGCGCCGCTGCAGGGTTCTCCGCTCGTCTGCCAGGCGCCGGGCGCCGCCATGCCCGACTTCGTGGGCTTCTATCGTTGGCACCTGCCCGACCCTGTCACCTTCGCCGACTCGTTGCGGGTGACGCTCCAGCAGATCGGCGCGGTTGCGGTTCCAAACGGACAGGGCGCCATCCGCCAGCGCCTCGAAGCGGCCGACCGGGCCGCCGGAGGCGGCTTCATCGACCTGCCGGCCAAGGGTCCCCTGGAAGCCTTCGGCATCTGCGAGCGCCAGGACGATGTCTGCGCCACGGCCTTCGTCTACTGCCGCGACGTGCAGGCAGTGCCTGGGGTGCGCACGACAGAGGCGCTCGCCGACATCGCACGCCGGGAGTGGGAACCCCCCAGCCCATTCGAGCCGATGCTGGCGGCGCTGACCGGTGGCTGAAGCCGTGGGCGACTGGCGCCGCGGCGCCTCGATTGCTTCACTCTCCGTCGCTGAGACGCGGCCCGCTCCTCCTCCAGGGCAGCCGGAGCCCGCGGGTAGCGCTTGTAGACCTGTAGAAGGAGACGCACCGTGGCACTCGAGATCCTGAGCGACCCCCGCCTGGAAGACGTGGAATGGCACGACCTGTGCAACCTGGGCAAGCTCGAAGTGGCGTACGAAGTCGCGATCTACGTGCCGTGGTTGGTGGCCTCCTGCGTTTTCGCGCACTTCGCGTTCGCGTCGCACATCGGTTGGCTGGCCCCCGCGCTCCTGTGCTCGTTCATGTTCTTCTTGGCTGGCCTCCGCCAGGTGCACAATGCTTTTCACTACGCGATCGGTGTCTCCCCCAAGGTCCACGAGGCGCTGATGTTCGTGCTGTCGCCGCTCATGATGAGCGCCATGCACGCGGTGCAGTGGAACCACCTGCGACACCATCGCCATTGCATGGATGACGAAGACGTCGAAGCCATGAGTGCGCGGATGCCGGGTTGGAAGGCGCTCATTACGGGGCCGCAGTTTCCGGTGCGGCTGCATCACGCGGCGCTCACGATGGGCAAGCCGCGCGTCCGGAAGTTCATCTGGTTCGAACTGGCCGCCATCGTGGCCATGGTCGTGTTGGCCTTTGGCGTGCTCGACGAAGCGTGGCTCCGCTACCACGTCATCGCGATGACCACGGGCCAGTGCTTCTCGGCCTTCTTCGCGGTCTGGACCGTGCACCACGACTGCGACCGCTCGCACTTCATCGCGCGCACGCTGCGCAACGAGGTGAAGAGCTTCGTCAGCTACAACATGTTCTATCACGTCGAGCACCACCTCTTCCCGGCCGTGCCGACCTGTCACCTGCCCGAGCTTTCGAAGCGCCTCGACGGCGTCGCGCCCGAGCTTCGCAGCAAGAACGTCTGGTAGCGGGCGCTCTCGCATCCTGCTGCGCGCTCGTTAGGTTCGCGCCATGATCCAGAAGCTCCTCCTCGGTGCCGCGCCGCTCCTCGTGGGCCTCGTCCTGCTCGGCTTCGTCCTCGACGGCATGGATGCCCTGAATCAGACCGCCCTGTGGTTGGGTCTGCATCTGGCGTCACTCGGCGGTGCCGGGGTTGGCCTCGCGGCTGCCTCCCCACTGGCGAAGACCGGTCGCCAACGGGGTCTTCTCGTTCTCGCGATGTTGTTCGCCTGGCGCGCGTCCTATTTCCCGGTGATGGTGTTCTCGGGCCACGTCGCTTCGATCGGCGAGTGGCTGCTCGCGCTCTCGGGTCTGCCCATCATCGTGTACCCGACCTTCCTGCTGGCGGTGGCGGTCATTCACGCTGCGGCTGCGGGCGTTTCTTCGCTGCTCGTCGTGCCGCCGAAGCCGTTCCTTCGCTGGGCCGCTGCGGGTGCCTTCTTCGTCGCCTCGTGTGTTTCGTTCGCGAAGCCCAGCGACCTGCTGCCGATTCCGGATACCTACTGGACGATCGACACCGAAGCGGCACCGCCGATGCG
>JAJDAQ010000050.1 GCA_029261815.1 Deltaproteobacteria bacterium | reverse complement strand
TCCGCAGGCTCTACACGCTCGGATACGACGAGGCCCTGAAATACGATCGGGAAGAACTCGCTCGCATCGGCGCATTGGCAGAGCGCCACCCGGTCGTGATGTTGCCATCCCACAAGTCGAATCTGGATCACCTCGTGTTGCAGTACATGCTGTACGAGAACGGCCACCCGCCGAATCACACCGCGGGCGGCATCAACATGAATTTCTTTCCCGTGGGCCCGTTGGTGCGACGCAGCGGAACGTTCTTCATCCGGCGCACGTTCAAGGAAGACCCGATCTACAAGTTCGTGTTGCAGCACTACGTCGACTACCTGATCGAAAAACGCTTCCCGCTCGAGTGGTACATCGAGGGCGGACGGTCACGGTCGGGCAAGCTCCTCCCTCCCCGGTTCGGGCTGCTCGCGTATGTGGTCGACGCCTACCGGCGCGGCCGCAGCGAAGACGTCCAGCTGATTCCGGTCTCGATCGTGTACGACCAGATCTCGGACGTCGGCGACTACGCGGCAGAGCAGCGCGGCGCCGCCAAGGAAACCGAGAGCCTCGGGTGGTTCTTGCGGTTCATCCGGCGCCTCGGCCGTCGCTACGGCAAGATCGTGCTGCGGTTCGGAGAACCGGTTTCGCTGGCCAAGAGCCTCGGCGAGCAGAACCCCGATGCGGCCCCGGATCCCGACGACGAGGAACTCGCGCTGCAGAAGCTCGCGTTCGAGGTGTGTGTCGGCATCAATGCCGTCACACCGATCACGCCGATTTCACTCGTCTGCCTGGCATTGCTAGGCCGCGGAGATCGAGCGCTCTCCACCACCGAAATGGTCGAGGCGCTGCGAAACCTCGTCGAGTACGTCGGTCGGCGCGGCCTCCACACCACCGAGCCGCTCGACCTGGGTCAGCCGGAAGGCGTCGGCCGCGTGGTCGAACAGCTCGCGGAGAGCGGCCTGCTTCAATCCTTCCGCGACGGCCCCGAACCCGTCTACCGGATCGCGCCCGACCAACATCTGGCCGCCGCCTACTATCGCAATACCGTCATCCACTACTTCGTCCCAGGCGCCATCGCCGAACTCGCGCTCTTGCATGCAGCGGAGCCGCAGGTCGATGACCGCGCCGAAGCCTTCTGGAACGAGGCCTTCCGCCTTCGCGACCTGCTCAAGTTCGAGTTCTTCTTTCCGGACCGCGACCACTTCCAGGGCGAGATCGTCCAGGAGCTATCGCTGCAGGACGCCGCCTGGCAGGACCGCCTCGATGAAGGGCCCGAGCGACTTCAACAGCTGATCCGACAGCTCCGCCCGCTCCAATCGCACCGCATCCTGCGACCGTTCCTGGAGGCCTACCGCGTGGTGGGCGACGTGCTCGAGAATCAACCCGTCGGCGAGGCGCTCGAAGAAAGCGACTTCCAGGACCAATGCCTTGCGCTCGGTCAGCAGTACCTGTGGCAACGGCACCTCAAGCAGAACGAGTCCGTCTCCAACGTCCTCTTCGGCACCGCGATCAAACTGGCGCGCAACCGGGAACTCTGGGAACCGGGACGCGCGGAGCTTCACACGGAACGCGCCGCCTTCGCCGAAGAGATCCGCGACGTGATCCACCGCATCGACGTCATCGGGGCGATCGTCCGCGCACGGCACCAGGGCATCACGGACTGATCGGGGCCGTGGCCTTGCGACCCTCGAGCGCATCGAGGGCCTCGCTGAACGCGACGTCGAGTGCGCGCACCGTGTCGATCTCTCTGCGCCGCAGCTTCCGCTCGAGCATCCGCAAGTTACGGGCAGATTCGTGCAGCTGCTTTCGCCGGTCTCCGGCGGCCCGGTTCCCGAACCAGAGAACGCCGGCGCGGACCTTCTCGACCTCGGTCGCGGCCAGGGTCGCGCGCCCACGAACAAACGCCCTGCGCGCGAACTTCATGTGCAGATCCGGGTCCTGGATCCGAACGATGACGCCTCGATGATTCATGAAGATGCGCTCACCCGGCGGGAACTGCGCACGATGCCGGAGCCGCGGCCGCTCGGGCGCCTCGGGCCACGGTGCATCGAGCGCGGTTGCCGGTGCCGGTGTCGCGGGGGACTGGCATCCCACGAGCAACACCGCGGCGAGGCAAATGGCGAGGAGGCGCAACATCGAGGGCGGGCTTTCTTCAGGCGGGCGACAGCGCGCGAGCCGGGCCGGTCTATCCGAGCCAGGTCAGCAGTTTGTCGATGCTGTCCACCGCAGAGAAGTACGCCATCAAGGCCAAGATGGATGGCACGACCCAGCGCAGCAAGAAGCGCCACACCCCGAGGCCTCCGCGCCGCGTCGCCCCGACCGCGGCGATGGGATCCTCCATCGCCCAGCCCACGAACAAGGACAGTCCGAGCCCACCCATCAGCAGGAAGAGCTGCCCCCCCACGGAGTCCATGATGTCGAGCAGACCGACGTCGAGTGCGGCCGGGAGCCCCACCAACGCGATGGCGGTGCCGGCCACCACAGCCGACCGCTTCCGGGTCCAGCCCAGGGTGTCGACGGCAGAGGACACGACCGGCTCCAGCAGTGAGATTGCCGACGTCAGGGCCGCCATCGAGAGCGCCCCCATGAAGAGGCCGCCGACCACGGTGCCAGTCGCCCCCATGCTTGCGAAGGCCTTGGGAAGCACGACGAACAGTGCGCCCAACGTTCCCGTTCCGCCGCCGACGATCTCCGACTGGAGTCCGAGGGCGAACAGGAGCGGAAAGATCACGAGGCCGGCAACCAGCGCGACGCCGAAGTCCGAGATCGCGATGAGCGCGGCCTCGTCGGGGAGATCGCTGTCTCGAGACAGATAGCTCGCGTAGGTCAGCATCGTGCCCATCCCGAGACTCAGGCTGAAGAACGCCTGGCCCGCCGCGTCCTTCGCAACATCAAAGCTGAAGATCTCGGCAAAGTCCGTCGTGAAGTAGTAGGCGTAGCCCCCGGAAGCGCCGTCGAGGGTGGCGGCGTAGATCGCAAGTCCCACGATGAACGTCCCGAGGGCGGGCATGAGGATCAGCGATGCGCGTTCAATTCCCGCGCGCACTCCGCCGGCCACGACCGTGGTCGTCAGCACCATGAATCCGAGGTGCCACGCGACGGCGTCCCAGCCTTCCGAGACCGCGCCGAAGCGTGCACCCGCGTCCGCGGGGAAGCCGGTCACGATGCCTTCCACCGCATAACGCACCGCCCACCCGGCGATCACGCTGTAGTAGGCCAGGATGGTGAAGCCGGTGAGCACGAAGAATGCACCCAGCGGTCTCCACGCCGAGCCCCCGTAGTGGTAGAGGGCCTGGATCGGGCTCTTGGCCGACCCCCGGCCAAGCGTGAACTCGGCCAGCATCACGGGCAGACCCACGACCAGGGTCATCAAGACGTAGAGAATGACGAAGGCAGCCCCGCCGTTCTCGGAAGCCATGTAGGAGAACCTCCACATGTTTCCGAGACCCACTGCCGAACCGACGGCAGCCAGGGTGAAGCCAAGACCACGGGACCAGTGTTCGCGGGGCGCGCTCATGCCGGCAGCATACCTCTCGGGCCGCGTTACGCGGGCCTTCGATGTCGCTTCGGCGCTCCGGCCTCCCGACTCAATTCGGTGCGGACTCTTTTCGCACCTCCAGCAACGCGACAGTAAGGGTAAAACTGCGCTCGTCCGTGGCATCGAGATCGAGCGCCTTCCGGGCCTCGGACGGCCCCTGGTCGAACAGGCGCTGGAGCACGGCGACTTCGGGCGCCGGCGTCTGCATCCGTTCGACCCAGGCATCGAAGGGCTGATAGAGCGGCCACGTCGCGACCAGCCGAGGACTGGCACCCGCGTCCCGGAACATCGCCTCCCATTCGTCGACCCGATGATCTCGAACGTGGGACGGATCCCGGAGCAGCTCGATCGCCTGCAGGAAGGTGTCGGCCGTCGGGTCCGTGTAGGAGACGACATCGGACAGCCACACCGTGCCACCGGGCCGGACGACACGGAGGCATTCGGCGATGGCGCGCGTCGGATTCGGGAAGTGGTGAGCCGCGAGCCGCGTCGACAAGGCGTCGAATGACCCGCTCTCGTAGGGCAGATTCTCGACATCCCCACGATCGAACGTCACATCGAGGCTGCGCTCGGCCGCGAGCCGCCTCCCCTGCTCGAGCATGGGCTCGGTCAGGTCGAGCGCAGTCGTGCGGAATCCAGCATGCGCGAGCGCCAACGCCGTGTGACCCGTCCCGCAAGCCGCGTCCAGGATCGAAACGGGCCCCACCGCGTCGGCGCGTGCCACGAGCGCATCGAGATCCGGGCCCTGCGCGTGCGTAAAGCTCGATGCGTAACGCTCCGCGACCGAGCCGAACTGGTGCTGAACACTTTCCTTGATTTCCATCGGGGCTCCTTCGGGAATGGACACATTATTTAACCTAAGTTAACTATTATGTCCATGAGCCAGCAGGACGAACTGACGCACGCCGCGATCGACCGACTCACCCGGCTGACGGACCTCTTCGCGCTGCGACGGCAGCAGCTCGCGGCAGCCGCCGACCTCACCGAGACCCAGTGGCGCGCATTGGAAGAGATCGCAACGGAGCACTTCCTCCCATCAATGTTCGCGCGCGCGCGCGACTGCTCCGCTGCAGCGGTATCGCGCACCCTGCGGCAGTTGCAGGACGCCGGCCTCGTCCGCGCGACGACCGACCGCAGCGACGCGCGCCAGCGTCGCTACACCCTCACGGCGGCCGGCCGCCGGCGCATGGACAGGATTCGTGCCGCGCGCCAGGACGCCCTCGCGGCGGTCTGGCAGGACATTTCCGTCGCCGACCTGACCCAGTTCCTGCAGTTCGCCGACCCGATGATCGAACGCCTCGAGGGCCACGCAGAGAACGCTTAGCGGCCTCTGGGCCAACACACCGAGCACCCGCTCGTCGGCGAGGCAGCCCTGCGGGTCGAACCGGGTTTTCCATTCCACTAGGGAGTGCGGACACTTGGGCCGCTATGTTGCGAATCCGACCCTTGTCGCAACCGGAGAAACCCGTGGCCTCCAATCCGAAGCCGAAACGCACCACCCACCGCCTGCGCCGCGATGTGCGACCGCTCGACGTCGATGTCCACATTGCGCTCGATCCGACGCGCGGCGACGAGTACGAAGGTGAAGTCATCCACCGCCTGGCATTGGAGCGCCGCTGCAAGCGCATCGAACTCCACGCCGACGATCTACGGGTGAGTCACGCGCGCCTCGCCGTTGGCGAGCGCACGATCAAGGGCCGCATCGTCCGGCACCCGGAGCGCGAAACGATCGAGGTCGAATTCGCCGAGTCGATCCCATCCGGCGAAGCGACACTGTCGCTCCGCTTCGCTGCGCGTTTGCGCACGGATCTTCGCGGCCTCTACGCCGCTCGAGATGGCAAGCGACGTTATGCTTTCACTCAACTCGAGGCGACGGATGCGCGCCGCTTCTTCCCCTGCTTCGACGAGCCCTCCTTCAAGGCACGGTTCGCTCTTTCTGTCACGACGGGTCGCAAGAACGCCGTCATCTCGAACGGCCGCGTCCTCTCCGAAGAGAACGCCGGGCGCGGAAAGAAACGCGTCGCCTTCGAGCGGACGCCGTTGTTGTCGACCTATCTGCTCGCGCTCGCCGTCGGAGACCTCGTCGCTTCTCGCCCAGTGCGTTGCGGAAAGACCGAGATCCGGGTCTGGCATGTCCCCGGCAAGGAGAAGCTGACCGCCTTCGGCCTCGAAGCCGCCAAGGAAACCCTGGCTCGGCTCGAGCGCTACTTCGACCTTCCCTACCCGTACTCGAAGCTCGACCTCGTCGCCGCACCCGACTTCGAAGCGGGCGCGATGGAGAATGCCGGCGCGGTCTTCTTCCGCGAGACACTGCTGCTGTCCGACCCGAAGACCATCACCTTCGGCGAGAAGAAGCGCGTGGCCGAGGTCATCTGCCACGAGCTTGCGCACATGTGGTACGGCGACCTCGTCACGATGGCATGGTGGGATGATCTGTGGCTGAACGAAGCGTTCGCCACCTGGATGGCCTTCCACATCGTGAACGATTGGAAGCCCGAGTGGGAGATGTGGGCCGACTTCCAGCACTACAAGTCGATGGCATTCGGGCTCGATGCCCTCAAGGAAACCCACCCCATCTACACGCCAGTCCGCTCGCCCGAAGAGGCCACCGAGAACTTCGACGCGATCACGTACGAAAAGGGCGCTTCGGTCGTGCGCATGATCGAGCGATACCTGGGCGCGGAGACATTCAGGGATGGCGTGCGCCGATACATCCGCCGTCACGCAGAGGCGAACACCGTCGCCTCCGACTTGTGGAACGCCCTCAGTGAAGCATCGGGCCAGGACGTCGCGCCCGTGGTTCGGGCCTGGATCGAGCGGCCCGGCTTCCCGCTCGTACGGCTACGCCGCGAAGGAACGAAGCTCCACTACCGCCAGGAGCGTTTCACGGCGGCGGCGCCGAAGCCCGGCAAGAAGCCCGCGCCGGCAGCCCCCTGGCCCATCCCCTTCGTCGCGCGCGTCGCGACCCGATCAACGGAGAAGAGCGTCCGTGCGCTGGCCACGAAACGATCGGGCACCGTGGATCTCGGACGCGGTGCACCGACGTTCGTGTTCGGCAACGCGGACGAGAGCGGCTTCTTCCGACCCCTTCACACCGAGGCGGAGCTCGGTGCGATCGCGCGCGGGCGCCACCGACTGACGTTGGTCGAACGCATGGGCCTGCTCGAACATCAATGGGCCATCGTGCGTGCCGGCGAGGCGGCGGTCGGGAGCTTTCTCGACCTTGCGCTGGCATTCGGCGATGAACCCGAAGCCGACGTCCTGGCGACGTTGCCGGGCGCCCTGGCCACATGCGCAAGGTCTGCGGGACGAACGCTCGGCCCGGAAGCCGAGGCCCGCCTGCGGGAACGCGTGGCATCGACGTTCCTGCCGGCGTTCGCCGAAATGGGATGGAAGCCACGGCGCGGCGAAGACGACCGCACGCGGATGCGGCGCGCGCAGCTCCTGGCCCTCGTGGGCCGCGTCGGCGAAGACCCCGAGGTGCTCGCGGCCGCCCGCCGACACTGCGACGCCTACCTGCGGAAGCGCTCGGCGGTCGAACCCAATCTTGCCGGCGACGTCGTCGCACTGGCTGCACGCAGCGGTGACGAACGCCTCTACGAATGGTTCCTCTCCGAGGCCGCGCGAGCCACGACCCCGCAGGAAGAACGCCGGCTTCAATTCGCCACGGCCGCCTTCCGAGACCCGGCCCTGATCGAACGAACGCTTGCCAGCGTGCTGACCGACGCCGTGGGTACCCAGGACGTCGCCATGGTGCTGATGCAGTTGCTGGGGAATCCGGCAGCGAGCGAGCCCACCTGGGAATTCATCAAGACGCGTTGGAAGGCCTTGCAGAAGCGCCTGCCGCCGATGTTGGTCACGCGGCCGATCGAAGCCCTTCCGGCCCTCGGGACACGGGCCTGGCGACGGGACGTGGCGCGCTTCTTCCGCGAACACCCGGTCGCCACCGGTCAGCGGACCGTGCGGCAGACACTCGAACGTTTCGACATTGGGATCGCTTTCGACGAGCGAAACCGAACTGCGCTCGAACGCTGGCTCGACTGACCGGGAAAGTCCCCCGACTGCGAACTTTCGTGTTACTTTCGCTTCCATGCGAGGACGCGCGACGTGGACCAATCCGGCCAACCGGTTCGACCGACAGCACTACGAAACGACCGCGGAGGAGACCTGGGATCACCTCCACGCCGATGTCCCGACCGAGGTGCTACCGGATCCCTCGCGGACCATCATCGCCACGAACCAGAGCCCTGACGTCGGCTTCGACGCGAGCTTGAACCCCTACCGGGGCTGTGAGCACGCCTGCAGCTACTGCTTCGCGCGGCCCACCCACGAATACCTGGGACTGTCTGCGGGGCTCGACTTTGAGACCAAGATCTTCGCCAAGCTCGAAGCGCCAAGACTCTTGCGCCAGAAGCTCTCGGGAAAGTCATGGCAACCGCGTCCGATCGCGATGTCGGGCGTCACGGACCCCTACCAACCGACGGAACGGAAACTCCGCATCACCCGCGGTTGCCTGGAAGTCCTGGCCGAGTTCCGCAACCCGGTCGCGATCTTGACCAAGAGCGCACTGGTCACCCGCGACATCGACCTGCTCCAGGACCTCGCGCAGCATCACGCCGTGTCCGTGATGCTTTCCATCACGACACTCGATGCCTCGCTTCAACATCGAATGGAGCCGCGCGCGGCACGACCCACGAAGCGGCTGGCCGCAGTCGAAAAGCTCGCGCGGTCGGGAATCCCGGTGGGCGTGATGGTCGCCCCGATCATTCCCGGGCTCACCGACCACGAGACGCCGGCCATCCTCGAGGCCGCCGCCAATGCAGGTGCCACACACGCGGGGCGCGTCGTCCTGCGGCTTCCTCATGGTGTGAAGGAACTCTTCGAACAATGGCTCGAAGACAACGTGCCCGACCGCAAGGACAAGGTACTGCGCCAGATGCGGGGCTTGCGGGGCGGAAAGCTCTACCAGGCCGACTGGCGAACGCGTCAGCGCGGAACCGGCCTGCAGGCCGACCACCTGGAAGACGTCTTCGCGCTCTATCAGCGTCGCTACGGACTTCGGGAACAGGGGCCCGAGCTCTCTGCCGCACACTTCCGAATCCCCGGAGCCGGCGAACAACTCGGACTCTTCTGAGGCAGGGTCCATCGAGGCGGGCCCTGGTAGCCTCCGTGGCCATGGCACCGAGCGAAACCCTGCGTGCGACATTGCGCGCGATCGACGGTCGCGGATACAAGGCCTACCGGGATCTGGAAGGCACCTGGGCGATCCCTGGGGCGACCCTATTCGTCGACCACGTTCAGGGCGACCCCTTCGCTTCCCCGTCGCGGATGCGGGTGCGGGTCGAGCAGTCGGCAGCACAGTGGCCGGCGTCCCTTCTCGCGACGCGCGTTCGCCGCATCGCCTTCGAAGACCATGTCGCGCGACGAATGAACGACGCGATCGACGACGTCGTCTCCGGACGGCGGGGCTCGGGCAAGAGCGGCGCCGTCCTCATCGATGCTGGCCAGCAGGCGATTATTGAACGCACCGCCGCCACGGCCTGCCAGGCCTTCGTCGAGGTGCGGCTCGAAGTTGGACTTCCGGCCGCTGGCCGGCGGGCCCTCGGGCGAGAAGCCGAAGAGTTGTTATGCGGCGATCTCGCAGAGCTCGCCGATCGGGCCCTCCACGCGCATCCGCGAGCAATCGAGCAAGCGACCCTGGCCGCGGACACGGCCGAGAACCACGCAGCCCTGCAGCACCAGCTCGATGCCCACGACCTCGTCGCATTCGTCGCCGACGACGCCATCCTGCCGCGAGCGGGTGGGAATTCCCAGCGGGTACTCGAGCGTGGTGCGGTTCCGTTTTCAGCGCCGCCGTCACTGCGGGTTTCGTTGGAAGTACCGCACGCCGTCGAGGGCGCTTTCCAGCTCTCGGGAACCGGGATTCCGCGCGGGATCACGCTCATCGTGGGTGGCGGATTCCATGGAAAATCCACCCTGCTCCAGGCCCTCGAGCGTACCGTTCACCCGCACTTGCCCGGAGACGGCCGAGAGCGCGTTGTGATGCATCCGACGGCGGCCAAGATCCGGGCCGAGGACGGCCGCTCAGTCACGGGCTGCGACATCCACGCCTTCATTGACGGCCTTCCCGGTGGACACTCGACCCGCCACTTCACGACCCAGGACGCCAGCGGCAGCACCAGTCAGGCGGCCGGGATCGTGGAAGCGATCGAGGCCGGCAGCCGCGTCCTATTGCTCGACGAGGACACCTCGGCGACGAACTTCCTGGTACGAGATGCCCGGATGCAGGCGCTGGTGGCGCAGGAGCACGAACCGATCACGCCGTTTCTCGATCGCGCGCGGGCGCTCTACGACCGCCTGGGCGTTTCCACGGTGCTCGTCGTCGGTGGCTCTGGAGACGGCTTCGACATTGCCGACACCGTGATCGAGATGCGCGGCTTCGGTGCAGCAGACGTGACGCAGGCAGCCCGAGAGGTCGCCGCTCAGCACCCCACCGGCCGCACTCGCGCCCCAGCCACGCCATTCGAGCCCCCGCTCGGTCGGGTCCCGATCGCGGCCAGCATCGACCCGCGAAAGGGACGCCGGGAGGTCCATGTCGAAGCGCGGGGAACCGATGGCGTCCGGTTCGGAACCGAAGACATCGATCTGCGCGGGGTCGAACCTGTCATCGAGGCGTCCGAGGCGCGTGCGATCGGTTACGCGCTGGTGCAGTGTCGCGACTTCATGGGCCAGGATGTCGAGGTTCCGGCCGTTCTCGATGCCCTCGAGGCGTGGCTCGACGAGCACGGCGTCGGCGCTCTCGGTCCGCGCGCCAACCTTGCCCGGCCCCGTCGCTTTGAAGTCGCCGCTGCACTGTCCCGCCTGCGCTCCCTCCGGGTGAAGAAAAGCACCGAAAGTTGAACCCATCCGTTGCCGAATTCGTCACATTCCAACGGTCGCGACGCGACCCGCAGCGCCCAGGAGGCACCCGTGATTCGAATCGTCCTTTCCCTCGCCGCCCTCTCGCTCTTCATTGCCAGCTCGGCCCTCGCCGCAGAGGTGTGGACCGAGGTTCGCAACGAGAACGGCATCCGCGTCGAGAAGCAGGCTGATGAGAGCCGCGTCCTTCCGATCTTACGCGCCAAGACCACGATCCGGGCGACCCCGGACGCGATCCTGGCCTGGATCCGGGATGCCAGCACGCACACCCGCTGGATGGCGAACTGCGAAGAAGCCGCGCTGATCAAGGAAGAGGACGGCATCCACTACATGTACAACCGCGTGGGCGCGCCCTGGCCGGTCTCCGACCGCGACTCCGTTGTGCGTTCGACCTTGGTCTCGGAAGACGGCGGCCATCGCGTCCGTTTCCAGAACACCAATGCCCTCGGGACACCGGCGAAGTCCGGCGTCGTCCGGATGGACCATATTGACGGTGAGTGGGACCTGCGGCCGAACCCGGCCGGTGGGACCGACGTGACCTACCGCATCGACTCCGACCCGGGCGGATCGCTGCCCGGCTGGCTCGTCGCCCAGGTGGCCAATGATGTCCCCTTCCAGACGCTGACGAACTTGCGCCAACTCACCGAGAGTGGCGCAGAACGTTAGGGCCCTCGGAGCGCCGCCAGGAACTCGGGGTCGACGCGCGCCTTGACGGTTCGGCGATCGACGCCGAGGCGGCGAGAGGCTTCCTCGTAACTCCCCGCATCCTGGTAGACCAGTGTCGTGTACCGGGTCAGCAACTCGTCGGTGTCGAGATCGCCAGAAACGATGTCGCGCGCAAAGGCCTCGCGTGGACCCTTGGGATCCGACTCTCCCGACCGCGCCGGAATCGGATGATAGGTCCCGCGGATGACGACGTTGCGCACGCACTGCTCGAGTTCGCGGATGTTCCCGGGCCAGGCGTAATCGGCGCCCAGGTGCCGGGCCATCCAGGCTTCGACCATCGCGGCAATCCCGTCCGCCTCGGCGCCAAACAGGCGACGGCAGATCACGAGGACCAGGTTGCCGAGGTCGTCGGGGTAGCTCGAGAGCTGTTCCGCGAGGCTCGGCGTTTGAATTCGGTCCGAGCAAAGCCGGTAGTAGAGGTCTTCGCGAAAACTTCCGGCCTCGATTTCAGCGGCGAGATCGCGGTTCGTGGCCGCGATCACCTTTCCGTCGAACGAACGCTCGCGCGTTTCCCCGAGTCGCTGGAAACTGCGCGACTGGAGCACGCGCAGCAGCTTGACCTGGATCGCGGTGTCGAGCTCGCCGATTTCGTCGAGGAAGACCGTGCCCTGGGCCCCGCAGGCCTCGAACCAACCCGCGCGTTCTTCGACCGCACCCGTGAAGGCGCCGCGCGCGTGCCCGAACAGCTCGGACTCGATCAACGTTGGCGAGAGCGCGGAGAGATTGAGCGGAAAGAACCCGTCGTTGGGCGAGTTCGCGAACTTCCCGGTTGCTTCGTCGAACGGAATGAACCGGGAGAGTCCGATCGCGCGCGCCACGATTTCCTTGCCCGTGCCCGACGGGCCCGTGATGAGCGTGGTGTAGTCGTGCATCCGGTCGACGAGTGCGCGTCGGTAGCGACCCCGATCTGCCGTGAAGATCGACTGCCAGACCGCCGAGCGCAGCGAGGCCGCCGCCATCGACGCGCCGTAGAGCTGGCGCAGGACCTGGTGGAAGGCGCGATAGGTCTGGTAGCCGTAGGCGAACAGGAATGGCGGATCGAGACGCCCCCGCCGCTCGAAGCCGCGAACATCGAGGAAGTGTTCGGCCGTCCGTGCGAAGGCCTCATAACTCCGGACCTTTCGTGGCGTCGCCTGATCAGCGTCGAGGATCGCGCGCCACTCCTCAGTGGTCCCGCCGTAGAGCCGGTAGAGCACGAGGTCCTCATAGAGCTGCTGTTCTTCCGCCCCCGCCGCGGCGCCGCCCGCGAGCCGGGCCCGCGCCTTCTCGAGCAGGTCGGTGCCCGCCGCATCGAGCGCCGCCAGATTCGGGTTCAGCCCATCGAGCTCTGCGTCGACACTCCACACAGGGCCCGTTGCCACGAAGGTGTCGCCCAGGACCTCGGCCTCGAGAGCGATGCGTTCGGGTGAAAACGGGTTCACGGCCGTCAGCCGGGACATGGCCCCGGCGATGGCACGCTCCTTGCCTTTGAAAAGTGCCATGACTCGCCGAATCGCCTCCAGAACGTTTGAGGGAGCGCCTCGGGCGCCCTTTCCAATGACCGACCGTACATTCGATGTACCCTTCGATACATCGGATGACCACCCCCGGAGCATGAACTTGCGGAATTTTCTCGACGACGTCGTCTCCGGCCTCGCCCGTCTCTGCGTGAAGATCTTCTTCCGGCGCGTCGAGGTGGAGGGGCGGGAGAACCTCCCGGCATCCGGGCCGGTGCTGCTGGTCGCGAACCATCACAACAGCCTCGTCGATCCGGTGCTGGTGCTTGCGAGCACCCGGATCCGCGCGCGGTTCCTGGCCAAGAGCACCCTGTGGAAGGTTCCGGGCATGCGCCAGCTCTTGCAGCTCGCCGCCGTGATTCCCGTGTACCGGGCGCAGGACGGCTCGGACATGAAGCAGAATTTCCAGACCTTCGCGGCCTGCCACGAAGTGCTAGGCGAAGGCGGGGCTATTGCCCTCTTCCCGGAAGGCATCAGCCACGATGCGCCGCACCTGGCCAAGATCAAGACCGGGGCCGCTCGAATCGCCATCGGCGCCGTGAACGACCACGGCGCAGATCGCCTGCAGATCGTCCCGGTGGGCCTCACGTTCGAGGCCAAGGGCACCTTCCGGTCGCGGGCGCTGGTTCGGATCGGCACCCCCATCGATCCCCGACCGTACGCGGCGGAAAGTGACGACGAGGCATTCGCCGCCACGCGCGGATTGACCGAAGCGGTCCTCGAAGGACTGCGGGGCGTGACGCTCAACTACCCGTCGCACGAAGAAGCGACGCTGATCGAGCAGGCGGCCGACCTGTATGCGATGCAGACGCCGGAGCTCCCGGCCCGCATGGCCCTGGCCGAAGCATTCGCCATCCGGCAGCAGTTCATCGAGACCTATGCCCGTCTTCGGGCGGCGGACCCTGAGCGCGTCGACGCCGTTGCGAGCCGAGTCGAAGCCTACGCGCATTCCCTCGGCGAAATGCAGGTACGCGAAGAACACCTGGCAGCGCGATTCCCGAGCGACGCCGTCCTGGCGCAGGTCTTTGGAACCGCGTGGCTGCTGCTCTTCTGGCTCCCGCTGGCCACGATTGGCACGGCGCTCAGCTACATCCCCTACCGGCTCCTCGGGGTCGTCGCTTCCTTCATGAAGACCGACGACCTGCCGTCGACCATGAAGCTATTCGGGGGCTTCTTCCTGTTCCCGCTGACCTGGGCGGTCTGGTGCGGCCTGGCCGGCTCTGCATGGGGCTGGCAGGGTGCAGTCGGCATGGCGGTGCTGGCGCCGTTCTCATCTTGGTTCGCCATGCGTTTCCACGAACGCTACGAGCGCTTCTTCGACGACGCGACCGCGTGGGCCCGGATGCGCTTGCAGAAGCGGCAAACGACCGCGCTCCGCAACGAACGCGAGGCCATCCGGCGCGATGTCGATGAACTCCGCGCGATCGATGATGAACAGTCCCGCTAGCGGGCCGGCGCCTACCAGGCCGAGAGCTGTGCCACGCGTTCCCGGTGCGAGGACGGGCTGCCCATCCAGATGCGGTCGAACATGGCGCGCTTGAACCACATCTGGACATCACACTCCCAGGTGTAGCCGATGCCACCGTGCGCCTCCGTCGCATCGCGCGAGACCTGCATGAAGCGGTCCGTGATGTGCGACTTCGCGAGCGCGGCCATCTTTTCGCGATCCTCGGGCACCGCATCGTAGGCGTGTGCCGCATACCAGAAGAGCGCGCGCGACGGTTCGGTATCGAGCGCCATGTTTGCGAGCTGGTGCTTCAAGGCCTGAAAGTGACCGATCGTCACCCCGAACTGTTCCCGCGTCTTGGCGTACTCGACGGACATTTCGACGAGACGAGAGGCGCCACCAAATGCATCCGCCGCGAGCAGGATGAGCGCGGCATCGCGCACCTGACCCGATACGTCCGCGCCAGAAGGCAGCGCCGAAGCTGCCGCGCCGTCGAACGTGACGGTATAGAGGCGACGACTCCGATCGACGTTGTCGAACAGTTCGATCGTCGTCCCGTCGCCGGGCTCGACGAGCGCCAGGCCGCCACCGGCGGTCCCCACCACGATGAGATCTGCCTGCGCCGCGTAGGGGACGTAGACCTTCTTGCCGGTGAGCCGGTCACCGCTCGGCGACCACTGGTCGGGCTGCCAGCTCCCGCCCTCTTCGCCGAACGCCACGGTGGCCAGTGCATCACCCGTGGCGAGCTTCGGGAGCCAGGTCTTCTTCTGGTCGTCGCTGCCCCCCAGGGCGATCGCGAGACCCGCCAACGTGTGACCGAGGAACGGTCCGGGCGCGGCGCCGAAGCCCATCTGCTCCGAGACGATGGCGGCGTCGACCATGTCGACGCCGGCGCCTCCGAACTCGTCCGGGACCAGGAGCCCGCCAATGCCGAGCTCCATCATGCCCTTCCAGAGCCCCTCGTCGAACGCGTCCTCGGCGTCGAAGCGCGCGCGGAGCTGGTTCGGGTCGTTTTCGTTCGCCAGGAACTGACCGATGGTCTCCTGGAGCAGCTGCTGTTCTTCCGAAAGTCCGAAATCCATGGGTCGTTCCCTATGCCTTTCCCGCCGCGCTCTTCGAGCTGGCGTAGTAGTCGCGGGGAAGGCCGAGTCCGCGCTCGGCGATCACGTTGCGCTGGACGTTCGCGGTGCCACCGGCGATCGCGATGCCGAGCGAGCCCATGTACTGGCTCACCCAACCCGCGACACTGCCGCCGCCACCGAGCAGCCCGCCTCCAGAGTTCGCCGGGTCGGTGAGTCCTTCGTCACCGAGCAGGTCGAACGAGAGCTTGGCCACCTTGTCGCCGATGTTGGTCGAATGGATCTTGTTCATCAGCGCGATGGTGCCGGGGTTCTCGCCCCGGAGTCCGGCCGTCATCTGCAAGAAGCCCGAGTACTTGTGGGCCTGCACATAACCTTCGATCTCGACCAGCTGCTGCCGAACGCTCGCGTGGTCGATGGCGGGCACACCGTCGATCTTCGATTCCTTCGCGAGCTTCACGAGACCGCGGAACATGGCCTCGGCGCCGGCCGCGTTTCCGATGGAGTTGCGCTCGTGCTTGAGCGTCGTGCGGGACACCAGCCAGCCTTCCCCGCGCTTGCCCACGATCCAGTCCTTGGGCGTCTTCACGTCGGTGAAGAAGACCTCGTTGAAGTGCGCGGGGCCGTTCATCTGCTTCAGCGGACGGATGTCGATCCCGGGCTGCTTCATGTCGATCAGCAGGTAGGAAATCCCCGCGTGCTTCTGCGCGTCGGGCTCGGTCCGACACAGGCAGAACATGAAGTCGGCCGTCTGCGCGCCCGAAGTCCAGATCTTCTGCCCGTTGATCACCCACTCGTCGCCGACGAGCTCGCCCTTGGTCTTGAGCGAAGCGAGGTCGGATCCGGAACCCGGCTCGCTATAGCCCTGACACCACTGCGTGTGACCGAGGATGGTGTTCTCGACCCACTTTTCCTTCATCCACGTCTCGCCCCGCTCGAGCAGCGTTGGCACCAGCATCATCGTGCCGATCCCGGGGGCATCCATGGGCGCCCACTTCTTGCCGAACTCCTCGCGGATGACCTGGCCCTTCAGCGGGTCGGATTCCTGCTCGGAGCCGCCAAATTGCTTCGGGATCGAGCGGCCGAGGTAGCCGGCCGCGATCGCGCGCTTGCGGAACAGGACAGACTGCTCAGCGAGGCCGAGATCTTTTTCCTCGCCCTCGAGCGGCCAGTTGGCTTCCAGGAACGCCTTGACCTCGGCGCGGTAGGTTTCGTATTCGGGTCCGTAGCTCAGATCCATGGGGGGTCCTCCGATCGGGCCGGGAGTCTAGTCGGTGCGGCAGTCAGGCTGCCACTATCCGCGGTCAATGCGGACCTGAAAGGATCACGACACGTAGCGGTCGCGCACCTTCCGGCGCTGGATCTTGCCGCTGTCGAGTCGCGGCAGATCGGCGCTGAAATCGACGCTACGCGGGCATTTGTAGTGCGCGAGGTGTTCGCGGCAGAAGCCGATGAGTTCGTCTGCCAGCGCGTCATCCGGGGTCACCCCGACCGCGGGCTGCACCACGGATTTCACCTGCTCGCCCCATTCATCATCGGGAATCCCAATCGTGGCGACATCGCCAACGGCGGGGTGGCGAAGCAGCACTTCGTCCACTTCCGCGGGATAGATGTTCACCCCGCCCGAGATGATCAGCTCGGCACTGCGCCCGGTCAGGAACAGGTAGCCGTCGTCATCGACGCGGCCGAGGTCGCCCATGGTGAAGTAGTCGCCCCGATAGGCGTCGTCGGTCTTCGCCCTGGCCTTGAAGTACTCGAAGCGGCCGACGGCCGGGGCTTCGAAGTAGACGGTGCCGATGTCGCCGGTCGGGGTTTCCTTCCCCTCGTCGTCGAGAAGCCGCACCGTCATGCGGTCCGGCGCGACGTGCCCCACGCTGCCCGGCTTCTCGAGCCATTCGTGGGAGTCGATCCAGAAACCACCGCCTTCGGTCGCGGCGTAGTATTCGTAGAGCACGGGGCCCCACCATTCGATCATCGCCTGCTTCACGTGCACGGGACAGGGAGCGGCCCCGTGAACGGCCCAACGCATCGACGAAACGTCGTACCGGTCGCGCACGGTCTCGGGCAACTGCAACATCCGGTGGAACATCGTCGGCACCAGATGGCTATGCGTGATGCGATGCTTCTCGATCAAGCGCAGCGTGTCCTCGGCGTCCCATTGATCCATCAGCACGCAGCCAACGCCCGCTCCGAACGGCACGGCGAGATTGATCCCCAGGGGTGCTGCGTGGTAGAGGGGACCCGTCACAAGCGCAACGTCGCGGTCCTGCGCGAAGGCCGCGCTCTCGACCAAGGGGCCAGTCAGGGCGCCGCGTGGCGTCTGCTTGCGATAGACCCCCTTCGGGCGACCCGTCGTTCCGGACGTGTAGAGCATGCTGCCGCCGAGAACCGGGTCGGTGAGATCGGCGCCCCCTTCGGCATCCCGGACGGCGTCGTAGTCATCGAAGCCCGCGATTTCGCCGCCGACCGCTAGGCGCACCGTTGCCCCAGAAGACTGCTCGGCGGCTTCTCGGCAGACGTCGGCGAAACGAGCGTCGCCCACGAATGCCTTCGCCTCGCAGTCGTCGACGATGTAGCCGGCCTCCTCGCCGGTCAGATGCCAGTTGATCGGCGTGATTCGAAGACCGCCGCGAAGGCACGCGGCGTAGACCTCGACGAACTCCACGCGGTTGGAGCAGAGCAACGCGACGGCGTCCCCGGTGGCCAGCCCCCGCGCACGCAACCCGCGCACGACCTGGTTGGCGCGCGCGTTGACGTCGGAGAACGTGAACGCGCCGTTGCGATCCTCGATCGCCATCCGATCCGGCGCTGTCCGCGCATGAATGGCCAGTCCCATCCCGCAGGTCGCGGCCTGCGCTGCGTCGAGGGTGGTTCGTCCTTGGGCGTCAACGGTGGATTCAGTCATCCCACCATGCAAACACCCCGGAGGCCCCTCTGGCAAGCGCTTTGCGGATGGCGACGTCAGTCGGCCCCGGCGAAGGCCGCGATCGCTTCTTCCTGGGTCTGCGGCTCCCGATCGAGCTCCTGGAGTACGGCGAGCAGCCATTCAGGTCGTTCCATGGCGCAGACGATCACGGGCTGATCGAGCCCCGACAGCTGCGCGGCCTGTCGCAGGAACGCAGTTGCGTAGTCCGGTGGGCGAACGTCTCGGGCCAACTCGGCCAACGCGTGGCCGTCTGGCGTCCCGGTCCCATCGGGGTTCGCGAAGATGATCTGGGGCGTCAACGGAGCGGGACCACCGCCAGCGAGGCCCAGGCCGTCGCACAGGATCGCGCCGCGGACATCGGCCGGACGCGCGCCAGCCAGGAGAAGCGCCACGTAGGCGCCGAGGCCACGGCCCATCACGGTGGCGCTGCCCAGATGCCCCAATGCCGTGTCGGCGTCGCCCATCAGCTGTTCGCAGGTGTAACCGCCGCCGCGCGGCATCGTGCTTTCGCCGTGTCCGGTGAAGTCGAGCGCGAAGACAGGTCCGGGCCAGCTCCGCGCCTCGTGCGGCACGGCTTCGGGTGAGCGCTCGCCCAGA
The DNA here is from genome assembly GCA_029261815.1 of Deltaproteobacteria bacterium. GTDB lineage: Bacteria > Myxococcota_A > UBA9160 > UBA9160 > UBA6930 > JAJDAP01. Next base: position 1,283 of record JAJDAQ010000050.1, on the reverse strand, counting down.
CCGTGAAGCAGTAGGAGTGCGCGCCCCGTACCGGCGCGGACCTGGTGGAGCGCGAGGTCGATGTGGGAATGGCGGAGTCGCGTGGTCGTCACCGGGCCGCTCCAACGAAGTCCACGATCATCTCCGCGACCGCGTCCGGCTGCTCGATGTGGACGAAGTGGCCGGCTCCCTGGACCGACACCACGCGCGCAGACTTCGGCAGGTAGGGTTCGACTTCGGAAGGGTCGGTTCCCCAGCCCATCGGCTCCGGCTCGGTCGCCAAGATGCCCAGCAAGGGGACCGGCAGGCTCGCGAAGCGGCGCAGGTCCCAGGTCGCGCGATGCGGGCCGAAACCGCCGGGCCGCAGGACCGGATCGATCTTCCAGCGCCACCCCTCGGCGTCCTTGCGCGCCCCGATCGTGGCGAGGTAACGCAGCCAGTCGAGGGACAGGCGCGGGTTCATCCGCTGACGGCGTTGTGCCAGTTCGGCCAACGTACCGGGCTTGCGAACCCGCTCGGACGCGCCTCGGCGGTGATCGAGCCAGCCCGACAACTCCTGCGCCAGGAGCCGCGTGCGCTCGTGGTCCGCAACGTCGGGCGGCGGTCGATGCGTCGGGATGCCGTCGATGTTCACGAACGCCTTCACCCGATGCGGCATCGCCTGGATCAGATGCGTCATGACGGCACCGCCCTTCGAGTGCCCCACGACGGCGATCGGCTCGGCTTGAAGGCTGTCGAGAACGGCGAGCACGTCGCGCACGTCGGCGTCCCAGCTGTAGAGATCGGCGTGGTCGGAGTCGCCGTGGCCGCGCTGGTCCCAGCACACCACCCGGTACCCGGCATCGGCCAGCCGTGCGGCCAACCCGTCATAGGTACCGGCAAAGTCGAAGCCGCCATGGGCCAGGAGCAAGGCCTGCGCTCCCTCATCGCCCCATTCGGAGACGGCAAGTCGGAGTCCATGCGTGTCGACGTAACGCCGCCGGTCGGGTCGACGGGCTCCGGGGAACACGGCCGCGGCCCGCTCCTCGTCGGTCCAGGTGCTTCGATCGGGTTCGAGAGTGGCTTCCACGGCCTTCGATCTAGCAGGAACGCTGGGGAGCGACCACCACGGGGCCTAGGCTCTCGTCATGCATTCTGCGTCCGCGCCCCGACTCGTCGGCATCGCCTCCCGGCCCCGCCCGGCCGACGCCATGGTGGAAACCGCTGAGATCGAGATCTCCCAGTCCGGCATCGTGGGCGAGAAACGGGCGGGACAGAAGCGCCAGGTCTCCATCCTGGCGCGAGAAGCCTGGGAAACCGCGGCC